>CAYTQT010000013.1:0-69044 GCA_964439915.1 uncultured Wenzhouxiangella sp.
GACGCCAGCGGTCGCACCCTGTCCGGCCAGACGCCTGAAGCCTTCTATTTCTCGGTCGCGCATGCCGATCCCCTGACCGTGGGATTCAACTGCGCGCTGGGTGCCGAACAGCTCAAGCCTCACGTCGACGCCATCGATCGGGTCGCCGAATGCCTGATCAGTGCCCACCCGAATGCCGGGCTTCCCAACGAGTTCGGTGAGTACGACGAATCGCCGGAAGACATGGCGGCCGTGATTCGGGAGTTTGCTCGCGATGGCGTGATCAACATCATCGGCGGCTGTTGCGGCACCACGCCTGCCCACCTCAAGGCGATCAGCGAAGCCGTCAGCGGGTATCAACCGCGTCGGATCTCTCAGGCAGTTGCTGCCTGAACCCATTTATCAGCTATCAGTCAAGTTCAAGGATTCATGTCCAATCAAAGCACACGGCGCTACACGCGTCTGAGCGGCCTGGAGCCGCTGGTCATCACGCCCGAGCTGAATTTCGTCAATATCGGTGAGCGCACCAACGTTACCGGCTCGGCAAAGTTCAAGCGCCTGATCCTCGAGGATCGCTTCGACGAGGCGGTCGAGGTCGCGCTGCAGCAGGTCGAAAATGGCGCTCAGATCATCGACGTCAACATGGATGAGGGCCTGCTCGACTCCGAAGAAGCGATGGTGAAATTTCTCAATCTGATCGCCGCCGAACCCGATATCGCGCGAGTTCCGGTCATGGTCGATTCGAGCAAGTTCAGCGTGATAGAGGCCGGACTTCGCTGCCTGCAGGGCAAGGGCGTGGTCAATTCCATCAGTCTGAAGGAAGGCGAGGATGAATTTCTCGAGCACGCCAGAACCATTCGCCGCTACGGTGCCGCAGTGGTTGTGATGGCGTTCGACGAGACCGGCCAGGCCGATTCAGCCGAACGGATGGTCGAATGCCTGTCGCGCGCCCATGCCCTGCTCACCGAGCAGGTGGGGTTTCCGCCGGAAGACATCATCTTCGATCCGAACATCTTTCCCGTTGCCACCGGGATGGACGAACACGACAACTACTCGATGGAGTTCATCGAAGCCACGCGCATTCTGAAATCGCGCTTCCCCGACTGTCACATCTCGGGCGGCGTATCGAACATGTCCTTTTCCTTTCGCGGCAACAACGTGGTGCGAGAAGCCATGCACTCGGTGTTTCTCTATCACGCCACGAAGGCGGGGATGGACATGGGTATCGTCAATGCCGGCCAGCTCGAGGTCTATGACGACATCGACCCCGAGCTTCGAGAGCTGGTCGAGGATGTGGTCCTGAACCGTCGTTCGGACGCCACCGAGCGATTGCTCGATGCAGCCGAGCGCTTCAAGGGCGATGGCCGCAAGCAGGAAAAGGACGAAGCCTGGCGCGAACGGTCGGTCGCCGAGCGACTGAAATACTCCCTGGTCAAGGGAATCGACAAGTACGTCATCGAGGACACCGAGGAGGCCCGTCAGCAGCACGCAAGCTCCCTGGAGGTGATCGAGGGTCCGCTGATGGATGGCATGAACTACGTCGGCGATCTGTTCGGGGATGGGCGAATGTTCCTGCCCCAGGTCGTGAAGTCGGCACGGGTGATGAAAAAGGCCGTCGCCCACCTGGTGCCCTATCTGGAAAAGGAAAAGAAGGTCGGCGAAAAGAAAGGCAAGGTTCTGATGGCGACCGTCAAGGGCGACGTACACGACATCGGCAAGAACATCGTTGGCGTCGTTCTGGCCTGCAACGGCTTCGATGTGCACGATCTTGGCGTCATGGTGCCGACCGACAGGATTCTGGACGAGGCAATCAAGGAAGATGTCGACTTGATCGGCCTGTCAGGATTGATCACGCCCTCCCTCGATGAGATGGTCAATGTGGCATCCGCGATGGAGAAGCGCGGCATGGAATTGCCGCTGCTGATCGGAGGTGCGACCACCTCGCGGGCCCATACGGCGCTCAAGATCGACCCCGCCTATTCGGGCCCGGTGTGCTGGGTCAAGGACGCCTCGCGTTCGGTCGATGTCGTGCGCAAGCTCGCCAGCACGAAACACCGCGGCGATTATTCCGAGACATTGGGCGACGATTACCAGGCGATCCGTGAGCGCCACGCCCAGAAGGGGTCACGCAAGAAGCTGATCTCGCTCGAACAGGCGCGCCGAAACGCACTCGACCTGTCAAGCGAAGGATGGACGCCGGAGGCTCCCGAGCAACCGGGGCAGACCGTGATCGACGACTGGCCGCTGGCCGATCTGGTCGATTACATCGACTGGACGCCGTTTTTCCAGACCTGGGAACTGGCCGGGCGGTTCCCCGACATTCTCGATGATGAGGTGGTCGGCGAGGCAGCCAGCAGCCTGTATCAGGATGCCCGGGACATGCTGGAGAGAATCGTCGACGAGGAGTGGCTACAGGCCAAGGCAGTGTTTGCGCTCCTCCCGGCTGCTAGGGATGGCGACGATGTGCTCGTTTTCACGGATGAATCCCGCGATCAGGTGCGCGAGCGTCTGGTCTTTCTGCGACAGCAGGCCGACAAACCCTCGGCTAACCTGTGTCTGTCCGATTACATCGCCCCGGCCGACAGCGACCATGCAGATCATATCGGACTGTTTGCGGTCACCACGGGGCATGGCCTGAGCGAGGCACAGAAACGGCTGCCGGAAAACGACGACTATGCCTCGATCCTGCTCCAGGCCCTGGCCGATCGGCTGGCCGAGGCGCTTGCCGAAGCGCTCCATGCCAGGGTTCGACGCGAATACTGGGGCTATCAGGCCGACGAGGACCTGGATGGCGATGACCTGATTCGTGAACGCTATCGTGGCATTCGCCCGGCGCCGGGCTATCCCGCCTGCCCGGATCATAGTGAAAAGCAGAAGATCTTCGATCTGATGGACGTGCCGAACAGCATCGGGATGAGTCTGACCGAGTCATTTGCCATGCACCCGGCAGCCGCGGTCAGCGGTTACTACTTTGCCCATCCCTCATCGAAGTATTTCGTGGTCGGCAGCGTCGACCAGGATCAGCTTGAGGACTATGCGCGTCGGAAGGAGATATCGATGGAAGACGCGGAGCGATTTCTGCGACCCAATCTGGCCGGCTGAGCGGGCCGCAGACCCGAATATCCCGGACCGCGGGATCCATTCTTCGGAACCCTCGTGTACTCCTCGCGCTCTTCTGCGAAGATGATTCAGTGGGTTACCAGATCAGGTCATCCGGGACGTCCGGATAGTGTGATCCATCATCAGCCGGTTCTTTCGGGCTGAGATCGGGCACCAGATCGGGCGCCAGCTCGCGATAGGCCGCGAGCGTTTCCAGATCGATCAGCAGGTAGGAGCCACGCAGATTAACGACCCCGATCTCCGACCGATTGAGCTGCTCGCGCTGCTCGGGTGTGCACATCACGCGTCGAATTCGGCCGATGTGCTCGAAATAGCGAGGGACGTCGCCGTCCTTTCGATTGAGCGTCTTGTCCTTGACCAGCGCATCGAGCGCCTGATTGCGCTTCCTGCGAGCCTCCTGGGCCTCGACCCGAGCGCGCTTCTTCTCCTCGCGTTCGGCTTTCTCCGCCTGAGCACGCGCCTTGTAGGCTCGTTCCAGATCGGACTCGGGCTGCCGCCCGCCGCGCCTGCCCCCAGCGCCCTGCTTGACCGGCTTCGCCTTTTTTGTGGGACCGGGCTTCGAACGTGCCTCGCCGGGGCGTCCCCGGCGAGGCTTTTTGGCCTGGGATTCATCCGCCAGGCCGGCGTTCAACAAGGCATCCTGAAGCGAACCCATGCTGTCTGGAACCCTTAGCCTTCGGAGCCTGCGACTTCGATCAATTCGACTTCGAAGATCAGAGTGGCGTTCGGGCCGATCGGGCCGGGGCGGCCCTGCTCGCCATAGGCCAGATCTGCGGGAATGAAGAATTCGTACTTGTCGCCTTCCTGCATCAGCTGCACACCTTCGGTCCAACCGGGAATGACCTGGTTCAGAGCGAAGGTCGCCGGTTCGCCGCGAGCATAGGAACTGTCGAATTCGGTGCCGTTGAGCAGGGTTCCACGGTAATGCACCGTGACCTGGTCAGTCGCTTCCGGACTGGCCCCGTCGCCTTCGGTCATGACACGATACTGAAGACCGGAATCGGTCACCATCACGTCTTCACGCTCAGCGTTCTGTGCAAGGAAGGCCTGCCCTTCTTCAAGATTGCGCTGCGCGTCGAGGGTGCGCTGTTCTGCCAGTTCCTGCTGACGACGCTGCATGAACTTGTCGCGTTCGGCCAGAGCTTCCTCGCGGGTCATGAGAGTTTCTTCTCCGCTGTAGGAGGCGCGCAATGCTTCCACCAGAAGATCCAGATCCAGTTCCAGACCCTGCTCGGCGAGAGAATTTCCGATATCCATCCCGACGGTGTAGCTGAGTCGATCTACATCGGATTCGAGTTCCTGTGCAAAAGCAGGTGCGGCGGCGACAGTCGCAGCCATGGCAACTGCAAGCAAGCGATTGTTAGACATGAAGATTCTTCTCCTGATGGATCAGTGTATTAAAAGGGGAACGTCCGATTACGACCATCGCATCCTGGCAATGGTTCAAACCCCGGCATGGTATCAGATCGGCCTGAGGCATTCAGTCCATGTTCCTGATCTTCTGCACGCGGGACTTGACTCTGTGGTGGTGTTTTACTAGACTAATACACCAACACGACTAGAACAGGAGGCAAATCATGTTGCCCATTGTGAAACGCAAGACGCTGGAAGTGCCGCACGGACTGGCTGCAGTAGCTGCTGCGATCTGCCTCGTTCTGGCCTTTGCCACCGATTTTTCCGACCGCGACGGGTCAGCCACGGCCGCGCTTGAAAAACCCGCGCCCGTCGAATTCGTTGCCAAGCACGCGACTTCGGGCAGCGAGGAGCAGGCGGCGACAACTGAAGCCTCGCGGCGTCCGGGGGGTGAAACCGCCTCGGCCCGAGCGGGCACCAACGCACTCATCAACTGGTTTGGGCTGCGTCGTTGACAGTCCGATCATGACTGCTCACTGGGACGACAATCAGCCGATCTACTGGCAGCTCCGTGAAAAGACGGTCGCAGCCATCCTGGACGGTACCCTGGCCGAGGGCGAGCCGCTGCCTTCGGTTCGCCAGGTTGCCGTGGATTTCCAGATCAATCCGCTGACCGTTTCCAAAGCCTACCAGTCGCTGGTCGACGACGAGCTGGTCGACAAGCGACGCGGGGTCGGCATGTTCGTCCGGGACGGTGCCCGCGAACAATTGCTGGCCAGCGAGCGCGATAAATTCCTGCAGGACGAATGGCCGCGTCTCGCGGCGCGAATCGAACAACTGGGCCTGAACCTGGAAGAACTCGTCCAGACCCGAATGAAGAGGGACGATTGAGCGATCATGAATGCAACCATCCGAGCAAGAAACCTCAGCCGGCGCTTTGGCCAGACCCGAGCCCTGGACGGCGTCGATCTCGACATTCCCTCGGGCCGTATCGTCGGCCTGATCGGACCGAACGGAGCCGGCAAGACCACGGCTCTCAAGGCGATTCTCGGGCTCGGCCGCTATGATGGCGATCTCGAAGTTCTGGGTCTCGATCCGTCCAGCTCCCGCGATCGCCTGATGGAGGATGTCTGCTTCATTGCCGATGTCGCCGTGCTGCCGCGATGGGCGCGGGTCAAACACATTATTCAGCTGACCGAAGAGCTGCACCCGCGATTTTCGCGAGAGCAGTGCATGTTCTATCTGAAGAACACCAAGATCAAGATGGATTCCAAGGTCAAGAGCCTGTCCAAGGGAATGGTTGTCCAGCTCCATCTGGCCCTGGTCATGGCCATCGACGCCAAGCTGCTGGTGCTCGATGAACCGACGCTGGGTCTCGACATCATCTTCCGCAAACGCTTCTATTCGAATCTTCTCAATGAGTATTTCGACGAGGAGCGAACCATCGTCATCACGACTCATCAGGTCGAGGAGGTCGAACATATCCTGACCGACCTGATCTTCATCAAGGACGGAAAGCTGATCCTGAACAGCACGATGGACGACATCCATGAGCGCTATACCGAATGCATGGTCAAACCCGACCAGGTCGAACAGGCCAGAGCGCTCAAACCGCTCCACGAACGGGTGCTGTTCGGGCGTCATATCCTGCTCTTCGATCAGGTCGAATCCGCCCGTTTACGTGAACTGGGTGAAGTCCACAAACCCAGCGTGGCCGATCTTTTCGTCGCCCTCATGGGTGATGACGAAGAACAATCCGGCATCGGGGAGAACGCCGCATGAACGCACACTGGATCAAGACGCTGTGGGCGCTGATGCGCCGTGAACTCTGGGAAAGCCCCGTCGCCTTCAAATGGACGCCGATCGGGATCGGAATCTTTCTGATCTTCCTTTCGGTCATCACCTTGATCATCTACACCCAGTTCGATGCGAGCCTGAGCAGCCTCTTTGACGGGCTTCGAATGCTGGCTGAACGTTCCGTCGAGGAGCGCAGCCTGGCGGTGACCGCCGGGCTGTTTTCGGTCGCCACGATATTCTTCCAGCTGATGCTGCTGATCATCCTGTTCTATCTGTCTGGCAGCCTCTACGATGACCGCAAGGACCGCTCGATCCTGTTCTGGAAATCGCTACCGGTCTCCGACAGCATGACGGTGGCCTCGAAGCTACTGACCGCCTGCCTGCTGGTACCCGGGATGTTTCTCTTCGCGATCGTATTGACTCACCTGGTTCTACTCCTGTTTGCGACTGTCCTGAGCCTGCTGGCGGGGCTTAATCCGATCACCACCTTCTGGCTGCCCGCCAGCCTGCCGCGCCTGTGGACGGTGATGGCCCTGGGCCTGATCGTCCAGGCCCTCTGGCTGCTGCCGGTTTACGCCTGGATCACCTTCTGCTCGTCCTGGGCCCCTCGCCTGCCGATCCTGATCGCCTTCGGCATCCCGGCCGGCATTGCCCTGGTTCAGCACAGCTGGAGTCTGGCGACCAGCTTCAGCCTGCCCGGCACCAATATCGGCTGGATCATTCTGCAGCGCCTGGGTAGCGGTGTCCTGCCGAGCAATATCGACATCGAATTCGGGAACACCAACGACATCGACTTCAACGAAGACCTGTTCATGAGCTTCGGCAATCTGCTCGACGTGCTACTTGATCCGGCGATGGGGATCGGACTGGCCATTGCTGCAGTTTTCATTGCCGGCGCGATCTGGTTCCGGCGACGCGCGACCGACAACTGATCCCAGGCCCGGGGAAACCGCCCGGAGCTTCGTGCTTCGGGCGCCTTTTATCGATTGCGTCTTCGGGGTACCATGCAGTGTTGCGCGCAGGAACATCGGCGCTATGTCCGACCCTGGGGATCCATGATGAACACCGCTGCAGACTTCACCGCCAGCTTTGACGTCTACGAGCATATCCGCCAGTACAACCGACTGGTCGGCACCGACATCAGCTTTGCCTTTCAAACCATCATGGATGCCTCGGAGTTCGAGGTCGTCGGATTCGAAGCCCTGGTCCGCGGCATCCGCAACGAACCCGCATCGCAGGTCATGAGCCGCATCAACCATGATCAGCGCTTCGACTTCGACCAGGCCTGTCGGATTCGCGCGATCGAGGCGGCTGCAGAATTCGAGATCGACGCCGACCTGCACCTGAACGCGACCGATATCAAGCTGGGCAACGTGGATGTAGTGGTGGCGGTGACCCGGCACCTGGCCAAGCGTCACAAGATCGAGCCCGAGCGAATCGTGCTCGAGCTCAACAATCTGGGGTCGCTGGGCGGCGAAAAGCCGCTCAAGAAGATCAGGGAAAAGCTCGGAGAGGCCGGTTTCCGCACGCTCGCCGACAATTTTGGCCAGCGCGATGCCGACCTGCGCCCACTTGCGCTGTTCAGACCCCATCTGGTCAAGATCGACCATCGTCTGGTTGGTGGGATCAATGAAAAGGAGGAGGCACAGGCCATTGTGCTAGGACTGATCGAATTCTGCCGGGCGCTGGACATCGAACCGGTGGCCAGCGGCGTAGAAACCGCCGAAGAATTCCGCTGGCTACAGGGAGCAGGTCTGCGTCTTTTCCAGGGCTATTTCTTCGCCCAGCCGGAAATGAACACCAGCTCCGATTGATGCCTGCTCCCCGGGGAGCCTGGCCCATCCATGACTTCTGGCCCATGGGCGCTCACGCTCGCTCGGGTATCTTCCGTCGTTCCGTCCTTTTTTGAGGGAGAATTCTCTTGCGACTGTTCCTTGTTCTGGTGCTGATCGGCAGCACCGCGCTGGCTCAGGACCTCCGCCAGCCTGCGCCCGCAAGCCATGCCCTGGTTGGCGTGAGGGCTGTCATCCAGCCGGGTCAGGTCATCGACAATGCCACCATCGTGATCCGGGACGGGACGATCACTGCGGTCGGCGCCGATCTCGCTCCGCCCGCAGGCGCCCGGATTCATGAGTTCGAACGTGAGTCCGATCAGCCGCAGGTGACGGTCTATCCGGGCCTGATCGAATCGTATCTGGCCATTCCGGCGAGCGAGGAGCGCGCCGAGGGCGAGGAGTCCACGATTCCGGCCGGCCGCCATCCGCTGGTCCAACCCGATCGAAGGATCTCGGCCTCCGAATGGCCGGCCGATCGCCTGGCTGCGCTGCGCGAGGCCGGTTTCACCACCGCCCTTCTCGCCCCCGAAGGCGGGCTGATCCAGGGCTCCGGCGTGGTCGCCAACCTCGGTGACGGGGAGCTCAGCCAGAACCTGCTCGTTCCTGAATTCGGTCAGTTCATGAGCTTTTCCGCTCGACAGAGCGGTCGTGATTTTCCCAATTCACTGATGGGTTCGGTTGCACTGGTTCGTCAGACAATCGATGAGGCCCGTTGGCAGATGCAGGCCCGAGCCGCCTGGCAGCGCAATCCAGCTCAACCACGGCCGGAATGGCTGGAGGGTCTGGATGCCCTGGCGCCGTCCCTTTCCGGTGAGATGAGCACGATCTTTGTCTCTTCGGACATGCCGGACAGCCTGCGTATCCTTGAGTTTACCGAAGGCCGGGATCTCGATCTGACGCTCGTCGGTCATGGACACGAGTACAAGCGCCTGGCCGCGCTGACCGAACGCAGCATTCGCCATATCCTGCCGCTGAGCTTCCCGGAGGCTCCGGATGTGCGCGACGAAAACGATCGCAATGTCG
This sequence comes from uncultured Wenzhouxiangella sp., assembly GCA_964439915.1. Lineage (GTDB taxonomy): Bacteria > Pseudomonadota > Gammaproteobacteria > Xanthomonadales > Wenzhouxiangellaceae > Wenzhouxiangella. The sequence goes on from CAYTQT010000013.1 coordinate 9,108, forward strand.
CGCTGGAAGAACTCCGGCACTGGCACAACGCGCCCGGCAATCCGGCGCGCCTGATCCAGGCCGGCCTGCCGGTGCATTTCAGCAGCCACGGTCTGAGCACGCCCAAGGAGCAGTTCAAGGCGCTGGCCTCGGCCGTCGAAGCAGGATTGTCCGAAGAACAGGCCCTGGCCGCCCTGACCACCGAACCAGCCGAATGGTTGGGTATCTCGGATTATGCCGGTCGGATTGCCGAGGGCTACATGGCCAATCTGCTCATCGTCGAAGGCGACCTGCTGGTTGAAAGCCCCAGCATCACTCAGGTCTGGATCGATGGCGTCCAACACGTGCTGGCCGCCGTCGAACCACCGACCGTGGATCCGGCGGGCACCTGGGCACTGACCCTGGTTGTCGCAAGCATGGGCGACATGGCCGCCGAGATGACGCTGAGCGGACCGCCGACGGGAATGACCGGTTCCCTCAACGTCATGGGCAATGATTCACCCTTTTCCGACGTCCGGGTCAGCGGAGACGAAGTGATCGCAACGCTGGACGCAACCCGCTTCGGTGGCAGCGGCAGCATCACGGTCCGACTGACCATCGACGGCGACCGGGCGCGCGGCACCGGCACAGGGCCGTTCGGCTCATTCGATATTCGCGGCCAGCGAAGCACCACCCCCGATGAGGAGATCCTGTGATGATCAGACAGATTGCAGTTGCAGGCCTGGTCGCCGCACTGGCACTGACCAGCGCCACGAGCCATGCCCAGTGGACTCCGGATATCGAAGCCTGGAACAGCCCGAAACCCGAGCAACCCGACACCGTACTGTTTCGTAATGCCACCGTCTGGACCGCCGATGAGGCCGGGATTCTCGAGGATACCGATATCCTGGTTCGGGACGGTCGCATCGAGGCGATCGGTGAATCACTGCGAGCCCCGCGTGATGCCATCGAGATCGACGCCAGCGGGATGCACATCACGCCTGGAATCATCGATGCCCACTCCCATGCAGCGATCCTGGGAGGCGTTAACGAGTCATCCCGGATAAGCACCGCCGATGTCCGCATCCGCGACGTGATCGACCCGGAGTCGATCAATATCTACCGCCAGCTGGCCGGTGGCGTCACAACGATCAATCTGCTCCACGGTTCAGCCAATGCGATTGGCGGACAGATGTCGGTCATCAAGCTGCGCTGGGGTGATGCACCGGACGAGCTGGTCATCGACAGCGCCAGGCCCGGCATCAAGTTTGCCCTGGGCGAAAACCCGAAACAGAGCAACTGGAGCAACGACAATCCGCGCTACCCGCGCACCCGCCAGGGCGTCGCCCAGATCATCATGGAAAAATTCCAGCAGGCGGCGGATTACCAACAGGCAGTCGATTCGGCTCCGAGCGGCCGGTCGGCGCGTGATGTCGTGCCGCCGCGTCCGGATCATGAATTGGCGGCCATTGCCGAGATCCTGAGCGGTGAGCGCGATATCCACTCGCACGCCTACCGGGCCGATGAAATGCTGGCACTGATGGAGCTGGTCGAGAAATTCGGCGTCAAGATCGGTACTTTCCAGCACGTCCTTGAAGGCTACAAGATCGCGCCGCGGATGGCTGAACATGGCGTGGGCGGCTCGGCCTTCATCGACTGGTATGCCTTCAAATACGAAGCGCGTGATGCGATTGCCTTCAACCCGGCCCTGATGCACGAATCCGGGGTTCTCACCGGCCTTCATTCGGACAACCCGGAGCTGGCTCGACGGATGAACCTCGAAGCTGCCAAGGCCGTGCGCTATGGCCAGGTCGAAGAACACGAAGCCCTCAAGATGATCACCCTCTATCCGGCCGCGCAGCTGCGCATCGCTGATCGCACCGGCAGCCTGGCAGAAGGCAAGGATGCCGATCTGGTGGTCTGGAACGGGCACCCGCTTTCCGTCTACTCGCGGGTCGAACAGACCTGGGTGGACGGTCGCCGATACTTCGATCGTGAGGCAGATCAGCGCATGCGCGAAGCACTCGAGACCGAACGAACCGAACTGATGACGCTGATTCTGGCCGAGGGCGAAGACTCCGACGGCGGGGAGTCGGAAGCCCCGGCCGAGGAAGACTTCGTCCCCGGCTTGCGCAGCTTCGCTGCGCACCTGACCAGCGGCATGCCGCAGCACAGTCATTTGCACGGCTTTGCCGCCCATCTTGTGGGCTACCGCAAATCGGAACTTTCGCACGACGACTTCTGCCTCTTCCATTTCGAGTGAGAACACAATGAATATGTCCAAGGTGAATACACTCACGCTCGCGGTCCTGTTTCTTGCGCTGACGGCACTCGCTGTGCCGAGCGCCCGGGCCGACATGCTTGTTCTGACGGGGGCAACCGTGCACCCCGTCAGCAGTGAACCGCTCGAAAACGCAACCGTTGTCATCGAAGATGGCCGGATCACCGCCGTCGGCACCGAACTGCAATGGCCTTCGGATGCTGATGTCGTCGAGCTCGATGGTCTCCATCTGTACCCGGGCTTCGTCCATCCTGCCACCCAGCTGGGCCTGACCGAGATCAGCAGCGTCGCCGGAACCGTCGACACCAACGAGATGGGTTCGATCAATGCCGCGCTGCGTGCCGAGGTGGCCATCAATCACGATTCCTATATCCTGCCGACAACCATTGCCGGCGGTGTACTGACCGCCCACGTCATGCCCAACGGCGGACTGATCCAGGGCACCTCCGCGGTCGTGAACCTTGACGGCTGGAGCTGGGAGGAAATGGTCATCCACTCGCCGGTAGGCATGCATATCGAATTTCCTGCCGCCGCCGTCGATGATGAGAACAACGAGGACCTGAAGACGATCGAAAACGTCCTCGATCTGGCCCGACACCACGATCAGGCGATGCAGGCGGCCGCGCGAGGTGACGCGCCCGCCCCTGCCCGCAACAGTCAGCTCGAGGCGCTGGCACCGCTGCTGAACGGCGAGCAGGCCCTGTACCTCCGGGCCAACCGCTACGATGTGATGGAGGCCGCGCTGGATTGGGCTGCTGATCAGGGATTCGAGAATGTCGTCCTGATGGCCAATCCGGACGTGCAGTATCTGGCCGAGCGCCTGGCCAGCGACGGCATTCCGGTCATCCTGCGCAACGTCTACGCCATGCCGACACGCCGCTGGGAAGCCTACGACATGGCCTTTGTCGCAGCGACACGCCTGGCCGAGGCCGGCGTTCGCTTTGCCATCGCGGATACCGGCAGCGGCATGGATGTCGCCAATGCCCGCAACCTGCCTTTCCAGGCCGGCACGGCAGCCGCGCACGGTCTGGACAAGACCGATGCCCTGAAGTCGGTGACGCTGTGGCCAGCCCAGATTCTCGGTGTCGGCGACCAGCTCGGTTCGATCGAGGTCGGCAAGCGAGCGAGCCTGTTTGCCGCCACCGGAGACGCCCTGGAACCCATGAGCCGCATCGAGCGGGTCTGGATCGACGGTGAAGAATACGATCTGAGCCGAGACCACGGCCGCAGTCTCTACCCACGCTACCGCGAGCGAAACGCAGAGGTTCAGTCGCGCTGAGTGCAGGGCAGCTCCTGAATCCGCTGACCTGCAGCGCCATCGTCATCTTCTGAGCGATCCGTGTCCATTGCACTGATTGCTCCAGGTCGTGACCTGAGCGGACTGGTCGCCGAACTCCGGGCGCAGGCACCGGACGTCGATGTCGAACGCTGGCCGGACCTGAAACATCCCGATCGAGTCGATTTTGCGGTCTGCTGGAATCCTCCTTCCGGAGCACTGGCCGGCCTGCCCTCCCTCAAGGCAGCCACCTCGCTCGGCGCCGGCGTTGACGGAATCCTCAGCGACCCGGAGCTCCCGAAGGCACTTCCTCTGGGCAGACTGAGCGGCCCCCGCCTGGGCCAGGACATGGCCGGCTGGCTGCTGGCGCATATCACCGGTCTCTGGTTCGATCTCGAGCGATTTAACCGACAGCAACGCCAGGGCAGATGGCAAGCCTGGTCACCGAAGCGAAGCCCCCGCGTCGGATTGATGGGCACCGGAGCCGTCGCCCAGCCACTGATCGAGGCGTCAACGGCGCTGGGCTTTTCGGTTCATGCCTGGAACCGAGGCGGGATGCGCATCGACGGGGTTGCCGCCCACTCCGGCCGACCCGGCCTGATGAGAATGGCTGCCAGCGTCGATTTTCTGGTCTGCCTGCTCCCGCTGACCCCCAGCACCGCGGGCATTCTGGACAAGTCACTGTTCGCCGCCATGCCGCGCGGCGCTGTTCTGATCAACGCTGGCCGCGGTCAGCACCTGGTCGAGGACGATCTGCTCACCGCCCTTGGCCGAAACCGCCCCGGCCGGGCCATTCTCGATGTCTTTGGCGAAGAACCGCTGCCTCCAGGCCATCCATTCTGGCGCCACCCGGCGGTGACGGTCAGCCCGCACTGCGCGGCCGTCAGTCAGGATCAGGAGACCGCTGGCTTGATTCTCGAGAGCTACCGGCGGATATGCCGGGGCCTGCCCCCGATCGGCCTGGTCGACCGTACAAGAGGCTATTGAAGCCGATACATAAAAAAAGCCCGGTTTCCGAAGAAACCGGGCTTTTTACGATCGACCGTCGATCGCCGGGCAGTGATTCAGCCGATGCGACGAACCACGATCAGTCCGAGAGACAGCAGGACCAGACTGAGCAGCGCGATGCTCCAGCTGTTCAGCAGCGGTACTGACCGGAATTCCATCGGTCCAGGACCAGGACCGACCACCGATGCATCACCGAAACGCAGGTTGTCGATCGCGAAACCGGCACTCTCGGCACCGGCAAGGCTGAACAGCAAGCCAGCAATCTCGTTGTTGCCGCTGGCCGTCACCAGACCCAGGAATTCGATGCCCGTCTCTTCGTTCAGGACCGAGCCGAGGACCTGACCAGTGCGTGAAAAGGCCGTAATCGATGTGCTGTTGACACTATCAAAGAACCCGCCCTCGAGGCCGACGCCAGCGATGTCTTCATCGAAAAGGATCGCCACGGGTCCATTGAAGGTCGGCGAGCCGCTCAGGACCGGCGAGGTCGGATTCGCGCCATCGTTGACGGTAAACGTCTGAGGCGAGGCCGGATCCAGCGTGAGCGGCGATGACGGTGTGCCGATGACACAGCCAGTGACTGCCGCACCCGGCGGGCAGGTGGCTGCATCACCCAGAGACTGACCGTCAAAGAATCCACCGAAGGACACGTCGGGGTTACCGGCACCGCCGCCATAGTCGGCGGGTGTATACACCGGGTTTGTCGCTCCCAGCGACACTTCGGAGAAAGTAATCAGGCCCGAACCGGCCTGAAATGCGGTCTCATCAACCCGGACAACGGAGCCACCACCACGCAATCCGTCTTCGGCAAACAGGGTGGCGACTTCTTCGGCAGTCATGACGTTGATCGCCGCTGGCTCACTGCCATCGCCGCGCGTGCCGGATTGAGCCATTACACTGGCGGATACCATACAGGCGATCGCGGCCATTCCAAAATAATTTCTGTATTTCATGATCATTCCCATCCAATTGAATTGAGGCAACCTTCCCTACCAACGCAAATGGTATCAATAATCTGCCACCCATCGTAGCGACGCGCGAAAAAAGGGGGCTGGAAAGGGGCTCTGGCCAGCTGCCACCGCGCTGTATCGACCCCCGCGTGGCGATCGGAAACCTGGACCAACATACCCTCTGCCGCTGGGATAGTGTAGTGTCTGTCCGGGACATTCTTCCCGCAAGCAACCCGATCTGGAGTCCCCATGAAATCACTGGCTGCCGTGGCGTTCGAACCCAAACGCCCCCTCGAACTGACCGAAATCGACGTCGAAGGACCTCGCGCCGGCGAGGTTCTGGTCGAGATCGTGGCCACCAGCGTGTGCCATACCGATGCCTACACCCTGTCGGGCGCCGATCCTGAAGGCCTGTTCCCTGCCGTTTTGGGCCACGAGGGTGCCGGGATCGTGCGCGAGATCGGACCGGGCGTCACCAGTGTCAGCCCAGGCGACCATGTCATCCCGCTCTACACGGCCGAGTGCAAGACCTGCAAGTTCTGCACTTCCGGCAAGACCAATCTCTGCCAGGCCGTGCGCGCCACCCAGGGTCAGGGCGTCATGCCCGACGGCAGTTCACGCTTTTCCGTCGCCGGTACCCGCCTTCACCACTATATGGGCACCTCGACCTTCAGCCAGTACACCGTGCTGCCCGAGGTTTCACTGGCTCGCGTGTCCAGGAGTGCGCCGCTGGACAAGATCTGCCTGCTGGGCTGTGGCGTCACCACGGGCATCGGCGCCGTCCTCAATACCGCACGGGTCGAGGCCGGCTCGAGCGTGGCCGTGTTCGGCCTCGGCGCCATTGGTCTGGCCGTGATTCAGGGCGCGGTCATGGCCGGGGCCGAGCGCATCATCGCTGTCGACATCAATCCGGAAAAATTCCAACTGGCCAGACAGTTCGGCGCCACCGACACGGTCAACCCGAAGGATCACTCGGACCCGATCCAGCAGGTCATTGTCGATCTGACCGATGGCGGCGTGGATTATTCCTTCGAGTGCATCGGCAATGTCGAAGTCATGCGATCAGCGCTGGAATGCTGCCACAAGGGATGGGGCGAGTCGGTCATCATCGGGGTGGCCGGTGCCGGCGAGGAAATCAGCACGCGGCCCTTCCAGTTGGTCACCGGTCGGGTCTGGCGGGGCTCGGCCTTTGGCGGCGTCAAGGGCCGCACCGAGCTGCCCGATTACGTCCAGCGCTATATGGACGGCAAGCTCAAGATCGATGAATTCATCACCCACAGCATGGAATTCGGACGCATCAACGAGGCTTTCGACCTGCTCCACACCGGCGAAAGCATTCGAACCGTCCTGCACTTTCCGGCGACTTGATATTCAGGAACGAGGCGATGGAATCACTGACAAGCAATCGAAGTTTCGACGGCTGGCATCACCGCCTCCGCCATCAATCAACGGCCCTCGGCTGCAAAATGGAATTCGCCGTCTATCTGCCGCCTCAGGCCGAGCACCGAGCGGTGCCGGCGCTGTGGTGGCTTTCCGGCCTGACCTGCACCGACGAGAATTTCATGCAGAAAGCCGGTGCTCAGAAGCGTGCATCCGAGCTCGGGCTGGCACTGATCTGCCCCGATACCAGCCCACGCGGCACCGACCTGCCCGGAGAACACGACGACTGGGACTTCGGATCAGGTGCCGGGTTTTATCTCAACGCAAGCGAGGACCCGTGGGCGGCGCACTACCGGATGTTCGATTACGTGACCGAGGAGCTGCCTGCCCTGCTCGAATCCGAACTGCCGCTCAACGGCCAACGAGCGATCTCGGGTCATTCCATGGGCGGACACGGAGCGCTGGTCTGCGCATTGAAAAAGCCGGATCGCTATCGGTCGGTCTCCGCCTTTGCACCGATCTGCCATCCGGCTCAGTGCGCCTGGGGCCAGAAAGCCTTCCGCCACTATCTCGGATCGGATGAGACGGGCTGGCAGGAGTGGGATGCCGTCGAGTTGATTCGCCGCCACGGCAATCCCTTCGATCTGCTCGTCGACCAGGGCCAAAAGGATGATTTTCTTGAGCAGGGCCAGCTACAGCCCGAGGCTCTGCAGGCCGTCTGTCAGGAATCCGGGGGACGTCTGACGCTGCGCTACCAGGCCGACCACGATCACAGCTATTTCTTCATTGCCAGTTTCATAGATGACCACCTGAATCATCACGCCCGCCACCTGAGTACTGCGCTCTGAATCAGGCCTTCACGACGCCAAGGCTCTGATCACGCAGCTTGTGAACCTCGTCGCGCAGTCGTGCGGCCTCCTCGAACTCCAGGTTCTCCGCCGCCTTGAACATGGCCTGCTCGAGTTCGGCAATCGATTTTGCCGCCTGCTCCGGTGACACCGGCTCGGCATCGTAGCGGCCGCGCTTTTCGGCCGCCTTGCGTTTCGACCCCTTCTTGCCCGGGATCTGATGGGCGTCCGCCATGATGTCGGCGATGTTCTTGATGATCGACTGTGGCGTGATGCCATGGGCTGTGTTGTGTTCGATCTGCTTGCTTCGACGTCTGTCGGTTTCTTCCAGTGCTCGGCGCATCGAGTCGGTCTGTCGGGCCGCGTAGAGAATGGCCTTTCCGTTGACGTTGCGAGCGGCGCGACCGATTGTCTGGATCAGCGAGCCCTCCGATCGAAGAAAGCCCTCCTTGTCGGCATCCAGAATGGCCACCAGCGATACTTCAGGCAGGTCGAGACCCTCGCGCAGCAGGTTGATTCCGACCAGAACGTCGAAAACGCCCAATCTGAGATCGCGAATGATCTCGACGCGCTCCACCGTGTCGATATCCGAGTGCAGGTAGCGGACCCGAACATCATGCTCGGCGAGATACTCGGTCAGGCTCTCGGCCATCCGCTTGGTCAGGGTGGTCACCAGCACGCGGTCACCGGTCCCGACCCGCTCGCGGATTTCCGATAGCAGGTCATCGACCTGGGTGTCGACCGGCCGCACCTCGACTTCAGGGTCGATCAGGCCGGTGGGCCGAACCACCTGTTCGGCGACCACCGCTGAACGCTCCAGCTCCCAGGCGCGCGGCGTCGCGGAAACCAGAATCATCTGCGGTGAGCGCTCCTCGAACTCCTCGAACTTCAGCGGGCGATTGTCCATGGCCGATGGCAGGCGGAATCCGAACTCGACCAGCGTCTCCTTTCTGGCGCGATCACCCCGGTACATGCCGCCGATCTGGGGGATGGTCACATGCGACTCGTCGGCAATCAGAATCGCGTCCTTGGGCAGGTAATCGAACAGGGTCGGCGGCGGATCGCCCGGCTGGCGCCCGGTCAGATGTCGCGAGTAGTTTTCGATGCCCTGACAGTAGCCCAGCTCGAGCATCATTTCGATATCGAACTGGGTGCGCTGCTTGATGCGCTGGGCCTCCAGCAGCTTGCCCGCGCCCTCGAGCTGGGCCAGGCGCTGCTTGAGTTCCTCCTTGATCGCCTCGATCGCGTCCAGCACGACCTGGCGCGGCGTTACATAGTGGGTCTTGGGGAAGATCGTCAGCTCCTCGACCTTGCCGTGAATCTCGCCGGTCAGGGGATCGAAATGGCTGATGCGTTCGATCTCGTCGTCGAACAGCTCGACCCTCACCGCCTCCATTTCCGAGTCCCCCGGAAACAGATCGATCAGCTCGCCGCGCACGCGGTAAGTGCCCCGGCGCAGCTCGAAATCATTGCGCGAGTACTGCATCTCGGCCAGGCGCCGAAGGATCTCGCGCTGATTGAGGCGATCCCCCACCTTCAGGGGCAGGGTCATTTTCAGGAAAGAGCCGGGATCACCGAGACCATAGATGGCCGAGACGGTAGCAATGATCAATGAATCCCGCCGCTGCAGCAGCGACTTGGTCGCCGACAGGCGCATCTGCTCGATGTGCTCATTGATCGAAGCGTCCTTTTCGATGAACGTATCGGTCGAAGGCACGTAGGCTTCGGGCTGGTAGTAGTCGTAGTAGGAAACGAAATACTCGACGGCGTTGTTCGGAAAGAAAGCCTTGAACTCGCCGTAGAGCTGGGCGGCCAGCGTCTTGTTCGGCGCCATGACGATTGCCGGGCGCTGCAGGCGCTCGATCACATTCGCCATGGTGAAGGTCTTGCCCGATCCGGTCACCCCGAGCAGGGTCTGATGGGCATGCCCGGCCTCGAGGCTGCCGACCAGCGCATTGATGGCGGTGGGCTGGTCACCCGCCGGTTCGTAGCTCGAAGCCATCTGGAATCGCTGCGACATACTATAATTATAAGTTCTGGCATCTGAACAACGGTGCAATCCTAACGTTGTATAGGGAGTTTCTCCGTGAGCATCCGGTTTTCGTCACGCGTCGCCCAAGTCAAACCCTCCGCCACCATCGCCATGAGCATGAAAGCGGCCGAGCTCCGCGAACAGGGGCGGGACGTACTTTCTCTGAGCATGGGAGAGCCCGATTTCGACACCCCGGCCCACATCCGCGAAGCGGCCATCGCCGCGATCCGTAATGGCCAGACCCGCTACACCGCAGTGGACGGCACGCCCGATCTCAAACAGGCCATCATCGGCAAGCTCCAGCGCGATCAGCAGCTCGACTACAGCGCCAATCAGATCCTGGTTTCTTCAGGTGCCAAGCAATCGATCTACAATCTGCTCCAGGCCCTGCTGGACGAGGGCGATGAGGCGCTCATACCCGCACCCTACTGGGTGTCCTACCCGGACATGGTGCGACTGGCCGGTGCCGCTCCGGTGATCCTCAGCGCCGATGAGAAAACCGATTACCGCATCAGTGCAGCTCAGCTTCGATCGGCGATCACCGACCAGACCCGACTGCTGATCTTCAACTCACCGAGCAATCCGACCGGCCGGGCCTACTCCCGCAAACAGCTGATCGAACTGGCCGAAGTCCTGCTGGAGCACCCGAGAGTCCTGATCTGCTCGGACGACATCTACGAGCACATCTGGTGGGCAGATGAGCCCTTTCTGAGTCTGGCCCAGGTCGCACCAGCGCTGAAAGAGCGCCTGATCGTCGTCAACGGGGTCTCCAAGGCCTATGCGATGACGGGCTGGCGTATCGGCTACGCGGCCGGCCCGGCCGAGCTGATCAGGGAAATGCGCAAGATTCAGGGGCAGAGCACCTCCAACCCCTGCTCGATCTCGCAGGCGGCAGCCACCGCCGCGCTGAACGGGGACCAGAGCTGTGTCGAGGAGATGCGTCAGGAATTCAAGCGCCGTCACGACTGGCTGGTGCCCGCGCTTGATCAACTGCCGGGCATTCGCTGCAGCGCCGGCCAGGGCGCATTCTACGTGTTTGCCGACTGTCGCGAGGCCATTGAAACGCTGGGTCTTGCTGACGATCTGGAGTTCGCCGAATTGCTGCTGGAAAAAAGCGGTGTGGCGACGGTGCCGGGCACGGCTTTCGGTGCGCCGGGCCATCTACGCCTGTCATTTGCCTGCAGTCTCGATACCCTCAAGGATGCCGTTCGACGAATTGCCGCAGCACTGTAAGCCTCATCCCGGACGATGATCGAATGGTCGGGCGGTGTCGATCCGCCGATTCAGCCTCATCCCACGATGCCGCTGTCACGCCAGCCTGAAGTGATCGGATAGCGCCGATCGCGCCCGAAGGCCTTGCGGGTGATGCGCGGGCCAGGTGCGCCCTGGCGACGCTTGAACTCCGCCGTGAGCACCATCCCGGCAACGCGCCGAACCTGGCGCTCATCGATGCCCATGGCCACGATATCGGCAATCGGGAGGTCCTCTTCGACATAGGCCGTGATGATGCGATCGAGGACCTCGTACTCCGGCAGGCTGTCCTGATCGGTCTGGTTCGGCCTGAGTTCGGCGGAGGGCGGACGGTCGATGATCCCCTTGGGAATCGCAGGAGACTGTTCGTTGCGCCAGTTCGATAATTCGAACACCAGATACTTGAGACAGTCCTTGATCGGGCTGAAGCCACCGCACATATCGCCATAGATCGTGGAATAGCCGGTGGCCAGCTCGCTCTTGTTGCTGGTCGCCAGCGGCAGGTAGCCGAACTTGTTCGACAGCGCCATCACGATGTTGCCGCGCGCGCGGGCCTGCAGGTTCTCTTCGGTGAAGTTCTCGGCTCGACCGGCAAAGACTTCTGCCAGCTGCTTGAGCATGGCCTGGTAGATCGGCTCGATCGAAATATTGTCGTATCGGATCCCGAGCAGATCGACCTGCTCGGTGGCCAGAGTCAGAGACAGCTCGGAGGTATGGCGAGACGGCATCATCACGCCCATGACCCGGTCCGGGCCCAGGGCGTCGGCCGCGATCGCCGCGGTCAGACTCGAATCGATTCCTCCCGACAATCCAAAGACCACCGATTCGAACTTGTTCTTCAGCACGTAATCACGCAGACCGCGCTGAAGCACCTGGTAGATAACGGGCAGATCTTCGGTGTCGCCCACCGGCCACTGCGCCGGCTCGATCGAGCCATCGTCAGCATTCAGGTGCAGCAGGAGGAGTGACTCTCTGCACAGAGGCGCCGGCGGAGAAATCCGGCCCTGCCCGTCGATATAAAGAGAGTGCCCGTCGAAGACCAGCTCGTCCTGACCACCGACGCAGTTGAGATAGATCAGAGGCAGACCGGTTTCCCGATGTCGCTGGGCCAGCATTGCGCTGCGATCGGCCTGCTTTCCCCGGTAGAACGGAGAGGCATTGGACGACAGGATGACCTGAGCGCCGGCGTCAAGGGCGGCCTTGCAGGGCTCGGGTGTCCAGGCATCTTCACAGATCACCACACCGACCCGAACCCCCTTGACTTCGACTACCAGCGGCTGGTCACCGTGGTCGAAATAGCGCCGCTCGTCGAACACGGCGTAATTTGGCAGATCCCACTTGTCGTAGGTCGCCAGGATCTGTCCATCACGAAGCCAGGAGACCGAGTTGTAGCGGGTCTCGCCCTGGCCACAGCGCGGATGCCCGACGATGACGTCGATGCCGTGCACCTCCGAGGCCAGCTCATCGAGCAGGTCTTCGGTCCGCCGCATGAAGCCCGGCCGCAGCAGCAGATCCTCCGGTGGATAGCCGGTCAGAGCCAGTTCCGGGAAGAGAATCAGATCGGCGCCGTAATGATCGCGCGCCTGCTGGATCGCCTCGAGAATCCGGTCCCGATTTCCGGTGATATGCCCGACAAGAAAGTCGTCCTGGGCGAGTGCGATCTTCAGCATTCCATGCGGTCCTGCTCAAGCCTTTGAATTTCTAAAAAACACCGCTCGGCAGCAGATCAGGCAGCGGGGCCGATGACCATCGGCCCCGCATTCTTCGGAACCGAGAGCCTACTTCAGCTTTTCGGCAATGGCGGCGCCGAGCTCGACCGGAGACCGCACTGTGGTCACGCCAGCCTCGTCGAGCGCAGCGTACTTGGCCTCTGCCGTTCCCTTGCCGCCGGAAATGATGGCACCTGCATGGCCCATCCGTTTGCCCGGGGGTGCCGTCACACCCGCAATGTACCCGACGACGGGCTTGGTCACGTGATCGGCGATGAACTCGGCCGCTTCTTCTTCTGCCGATCCGCCAATCTCCCCGACCATGATCATGCCCTCGGTGTCGGGATCGTCCTGGAACAGTTCCAGACAGTCAACGAAATTCATCCCGTTGATCGGGTCACCGCCGATGCCGATGCAGGTCGACTGGCCGAGTCCGGCCTGGGTCGTCTGGAAAACCGCCTCGTAGGTCAGCGTGCCGGAACGGGAGACGATGCCGACCTTGCCGGGCTTGTGGATCTTGCCCGGCATGATGCCGATCTTGCATTCACCCGGGGTGATGATGCCAGGACAGTTGGGTCCGATCAGCGTGACATCCTCGTAGTTCGCCAGAGCTGCCTTGACGCGCATCATGTCGAGGACCGGAATGCCCTCGGTGATGCAGACGATGACCCGAACGCCGGCATCGGCGGCTTCCAGGATGGCGTCCGCGGCAAATGGCGGCGGCACGAAAATCATCGAGGCATCGGCACCGGTCTGCCCGACGGCCTGGTCCACGGTGTCGAAGACCGGTCGATCCAGATGCGACTGTCCGCCCTTGCCTGGCGTTACGCCGCCCACCAGCTGCGTGCCATAGGCAATGGCCTGCTCGGAATGAAAAGTGCCCTGGGATCCGGTGAACCCCTGGACGATGACTCGGGTGTGTTTGTTGATTAATACGCTCATTGATTCATCAATCCTTGTTCAGGCCGCCGCTGCTTCAACGGCCTTGCGTGCACCGTCATTGAGGTCATCCGCCGCGATGATGGCGAATCCGCTGTCGGCCAGCATCTGCTTGCCCTTTTCGACGTTCGTGCCTTCCAGGCGAACCACCACCGGCACCTGGACATCGATCTCCTTGACCGCGTTGATGATGCCCTCGGCGATCAGGTCACAGCGTACGATTCCGCCGAAGATATTGACCAGAATGGCCCGCACCTTGTCGTCGGAAAGAATCAGCTTGAACGCCTCCCTGACTCGCTCGGCATTGGTGCCACCGCCCACGTCGAGAAAGTTCGCCGGCTCACCTCCAGCCAGCTTGACCACATCCATGGTTGCCATGGCCAGCCCGGCACCGTTGACCATGCAGGCGATATTGCCGTCCAGGGTGACATAGTTGAGTTCGTGCTTGCTGGCCGCCAGCTCGGTCGGATCTTCCTGCGACTCGTCGCGCATTTCGGCCAGCGCTGGATGTCGGAACAGTGCGTTGTCGTCGGCATTCAGCTTGGCATCGAGTGCGATCAGGTCATCATTGGCGTCGATGATCAGCGGGTTGACCTCGATCAGGCCGATGTCCTTGTCGATAAACAGGCGATACAAGCCGTCCATGATCGCGGTCAGCTGTCTGACCTGCTTGGCGTTCAGGCCCATTCCGAAGCCGATATCGCGCGCCTGGTAAGGCATGAAGCCCGCGGCATTGTCGACGACGGCAGTAATGATCTTCTCTGGCGTTTCGCTGGCGACCTGCTCGATATCCACGCCACCGGCAGCCGATCCCATGAACACCACGGCGCGATGCGCGCGATCGACCAGGGCACCCAGATAAAGCTCCTGCTTGATATCCGTGGCCTCGGCGATCAGCACGCTGTTCACCGGTAGCGCCAGGCCAGCGGTCTGGTAGGTCTCGATCGACATCCCCAGCATGCGCTCCGCCTCTGCCCGAACCTCTTCGAGCGAGCCGGCCAGCTTGACGCCACCGGCCTTGCCGCGGCCGCCTGCATGCACCTGGGCCTTGACAACCCACTGGGACCCGCCCACTTTCTTCGCCGCCTCGACGGCCTCATCGGCCGTGGTCGCCAGCTCTCCTTTCGGCACTGGAATGCCATACTCGGCAAACAGCGCCTTGGCCTGATACTCGTGAAAATTCATTGAATGAAATCCTTAGGAAGACTTTATCGACGCAATCCCATGTCAGGATCGCTGAAAAACAGCGCGGCGATTTGCCACGATCGAATCTGCGAGCCCGGTATTTTCGTACACGAGCGAGCAATTATCAACGCGGGAAATGGCGCTATACTGAAATCGATCCGCATCATGAAGTCTGGAATCTTCAGGAAGCGCAAATGAAATCAGGTACTTCTCTGGTTGCCGACAAGGACATCATCCAGCGGGCGCTGTATTACCTCAACGGTTTTCGTCTCCTTCTGGCACCCGTCCTGCTGGGCGTCGCCCTGAGCCGATTCGCTCTCGACCTGACGCCAGCCTACAAGGCCTTTCTCCTGCAGGCCGCGGCATTCACCTACTTCGGCGCGGCGATCATCTTCCTGGTCGTGCACCTGCGCAGATCGGCACCAGCCGATGAACTGGCCTCCTTTTCGCTGGCCACCGATCTGATCATCATCAGCATCGTCCTGCACTGCTTCGGCGGCATCGAGAGCGGGCTGGTCATTCTGATTCTCTTCTACATCGGAATCGCCGGACTGCTGCTGTCACTGCGCACGGCGCTGCTGTTTGCCAGCCTGGTCGCGATCGGGCTGGTCGTCGACGCTGCGCTCGCAGCCCAGCAAGTCGCGGTGGCTGCCAAGGTCGCCCAGGCCGGGCTCTACGGTATCGCGGCGTTCGTCACCGCGCTCGCCAGCGCTCTGCTCGGGCAATGGGGCCGGGAATACCAGCTGCTGGCCGAGCGGCGCGGCGTCGACATGGCCAACCTCGAACAGGTCAATGAACTGATCATCCATCGGATGCGATCCGGGGTGCTGGTCGTCGATTCGGCCGGAACCATCCGGCAGATCAACGAGGCCGCCTGGTATCTGCTGGGCAATCCGCCGGTCAAGGAGCGGAACCTCCGAGTCATCGCCCCGGCGCTGTTCGAGCGAATGCAGCGGTGGCGCAAGACCGGAAAGTCCCAGGACGAGGGCCTGCTGCTGCAATCCACCCAGGTCGCCGTGGTGCCGCGCATGCTGAGCATGCCGGGCCTGAAGTCGGAGGCCACACTGATCTTTCTCGAGGACACCTCGGTCGTCAGCCGAAGAGCCCGGGACCTCGCCCAGGCATCGCTGGCCCGACTCTCGGCCTCGATCGCTCACGAAATCCGCAATCCCCTGGGTGCGCTCAGTCATGCCGGTCAGCTTCTCAGAGAGTCCGAGGACCTCAACCCGGCCGATCTGAAGCTCGTCAACATGATGCTCAACCATGCCTCCCGCATGAACGACATCGTCGAGAATGTACTCAAGCTCTCCCGCCGCGAACGAGCCCGTGTCGAGGCCGTCAATCTGGTCAGCTGGGCGCGCAAGCTGACCAATGAATTCAGGCGCTATCATCGCCTGCCGGAGGACAAGGTCAGGCTCGAGCTCCCCTCGGCGGCGATCATGGTGCTGGTCGACCCCGGACAGCTGGCCCAGGCCGTCTGGAACCTGATGGAGAACGCACTCAAACACGGTCGCCACTCGGATGATCAGATCCCGGTTCTGACCCTGCGAGCCAGCCCGATTCGCGGCCATCGTGAGATGGCGCTGGATATTCTCGACGATGGCCCGGGTATTCCGCTGGAGAAACGATCCCAGGTTTTCGAGCCCTTTTTCACTACCCACAAGCAGGGCTCGGGGCTCGGCCTGTATCTGGCCAGACAGCTCTGCGATGCCAACCAGGCCTCACTGGAATACGTGCAGGTGCCAAAAGCGGGTGCGTGCTTTAGAATCCTTCTGCGGCGACCCGAAGCACAGGAGTCCAAAGACTCCGGTTCGCCGCAGAGTGCAACCGTTCTGTCGAGCTCATGAGTTCGCCCGATCCCTGCTGAAGGGCCCGTGCCGAGCCAAGGTATTCATTTATTTAGGAGAATCAATGTCCAATATGCGCGCGCTCGTTGTCGATGACGAACCCGACCTGAGAGAACTCCTGGATATCACGCTCAGCCGGATGGGGATCGATGTCGATACAGCGGCCGATCTTTCGGAAGCCAGGCAGCTGTTGTCGGCCAACAATGACTACGCTCTGTGTCTGACAGATATGCGCCTGCCCGACGGCAACGGGCTGACCCTGATCAAGGAGATCAATCGCGACAACGACCATATTCCTGTCGCCATGATCACTGCCTTCGGCAAGGTCGAAGACGCGGTCACCGCCTTGAAATACGGGGCCTTCGATTTCGTCTCGAAACCCGTCGATCTGGAAGTCCTGAGGAATCTGGTCCGAACGGCGCTGAAACTGCGGCAGGACGATCAGGAAAAGTCTGGAGGTGGGTCAGGCGAGGCCGCAATGACCCGAGCCGATAGCGCCAGCGCTTCCAGCCCGGGAGTCCCGGAGACGGGGTCCAGCGTCGGCAGCGAAGAGCGCTCTCTCCTTCTGCAGCGCCTGATCGGAAAATCCGAGGCAATTGCGAAGGTGCGCCAGACCATCGTCAAGCTGGCAAGAAGCCAGGCACCGGTACTGATCAGCGGCGACTCCGGTACCGGCAAGGAACTGGCGGCCAAGCTGATCCATGATCTCGGCCCGCGAGCGGAACAGCCCTTCATTGCCGTCAACTGCGGTGCCATTCCGGGTGAACTGATGGAGAGCGAGTTCTTCGGTCACATCAAGGGCAGCTTCACCGGCGCTGACAGCGACAAGGAAGGTCTGTTCGAGGCCGCCCAGGGAGGCACGCTGTTTCTCGACGAAGTTGCTGACCTGCCGCTACCGATGCAGGTCAAACTCCTTCGAGTCATTCAGGAAAAGACTGTTCGCCCGATCGGCGGACGCAAGGAGATCAAGATCGACACGCGCATCCTCTCGGCCAGCCACAAGGCGCTGAAACCGCTCGTCGAGGATGGCTCCTTCCGCAACGATCTGTACTACCGCCTGAACGTGATCGAGCTCCACATGCCCTCGCTGAGCGAGCGTCGAGGGGACATCGGTCTGCTGGCCGAGCACTTTCTGCACTCGATCGGCGAGCAGTGGGGCGAGCCTGCCCGGGAACTCGAAGAGAGCGCCAGAAAAGCGCTGCAACAGCATCCTTTCTCGGGTAACGTCCGCGAGTTGGTCAACATTCTGCAGCGCGCCGTGACCCTGTGCGAGGGAGACAGGATTACCGCCGACGATCTCAGTCTCGATGGCGATCAGTCCGAGCTGGACATGAACCCGACCGATCGCCCGGAGGATCGAAACCTCGATGACCATATGGAAGAGATCGAAAAGCGGATCCTTGAAAGCGCCCTGAAAGAGGCGCGCTTCAACAAGACCGAGGCCGCTCGCCAGCTCGGGATCACCTTTCGTTCGCTGCGCTACAAGCTGAAGAAATACGGCATCGACTGAGCGGCCGATTCATCGGCCCTACGCTTCGAAGCGATCGATGAACAGCCCGTCTTGCACGCAGGCAACCGGAGCCGATCCCGTATTGATCGACAGGACCGCGACCTCAGGCCCTGATTGATAGACGATATCGCCGACCACCGGATATTCCCTCAGCGCAAGCGCGAAAACGAGCTGATCGGCCATCGGTGGCACCGCCGGCTCCGAGCATTGCGGGCCAGCACTGAAAGTGACCGCAATACGCTTCTGGGCTGCATCATAAACCACGCTCTCGACCCCGGCCAGCAACTGTCCGTCGAGCATCAGCGCGACTTCGGCCTCACTCCTGCCGACCAGGCAGAACAATCCAACGACGACAATAGCGATTTTTTGCATGAAATTCTCAAGCGGATAGTTGATCGCATCGTTGCATGAGTTCAGTTACCGAACCGGAAACTGCAGGTTAGACCCGTGTAAACCCGAGACGGAGGTCACGAAATTTTTCGCTCGAGAGAAGAGCTTCATGGAATCTCTAAGCGTCGGTGGTAGAGTAATGACAGGTGCAAATGCTTCATTCCCTTGCTCATGTCCATCGCTCTTGACCAAGCGACGTCCGAACTGCGGCCGTCGGATGATTTCAATACGCTCGACCTCCGCCAGCACACCTGCGACAGCCTTGTTGGCAGTTTCGAAGCCGTGCGAGCAGCCACCGATCGCTTCAGCCTGCGGTTTTCGGCGGAGGATCAGAACCTTCAGTCGATGCCGAACGCAAGTCCGCTGAAATGGCATCGTGCTCACACCAGCTGGTTCTTCGAGACCTTCCTTCTCAAGCCGTTCGCGACCGACTACAAGAGTCCGGACGAAAACTATGAGTATCTGTTCAACTCCTACTACAACGGTATCGGGAAGCAGTATCCCCGCGCGCAGCGGGGGTTGATAAGCCGCCCTGATGCGGAATCGATCGGCCGCTACCGCTCGCATGTGGACAATGCGATGACGGCGCTGATCTCTCGAGCCGACCCGGGCCTTCTCGACGAAATGACGCCTCTGATCCTGCTCGGTCTGAACCATGAACAGCAGCATCAGGAACTGATGGTGACCGATCTCAAGCACGGGCTGTCGTTCAATCCGGCCTTCCCGGCCTGGGCTGAGCCGCTGCAGACATCCTCCGCTGCAACCGAATTGCTGTGGACGGACTTCGAAGGCGGCCTCAAGACATTGGGGCATGCGGGAGGGAACTTCCACTTCGATAATGAAACACCGCGCCATCCGGTCATGCTTCAGCCCTTTGCGCTGGCCAACCGACCCGCCACCTGCGGCGACTACCTTGCCTTCATCGATGATGGCGGTTATCAGCGCGCGGAGCTCTGGCTGTCAGACGGATGGGCCTGGCGGCGTGATCAGCAGATCGAAGCCCCCCTGTATTGGTGGAACGAAGACGGGCAATGGATGCACTACACCGCCCACGGCGCCGATACGGTTGACCCGTATCAGCCGGTCTCGCACGTCAGCTTCTACGAGGCCTGGGCCTTTGCCTCCTGGTCCGGAGCCCGACTGCCGACTGAAGCGGAGTGGGAGCACGCCGCGTCCGAGGTCGGCCGACATGGCCATTTCGCCGATTCAGGGCACTATCATCCGTCTGGCGTCGGGGATGCGGCTCGAATGGTGCAGTTGTTCGGCGATGTCTGGGAATGGACGGCATCAAGCTATGCCCCATACCCCGGATTCCGGCCGGCCGGCGGCACCGTGGGCGAATACAACGGCAAGTTCATGGCCAATCAGATGGTGCTGCGAGGCGGAAGCTGTGCGACACCTGCCGGTCATGTTCGGGCCAGCTACCGGAATTTTTTCTACCCGGCGGATCGCTGGCAGTTCTCCGGCATCCGCCTGGCACGGGACCTGGGATGAGCGACACCGAAGCCTTTCTGCATGAGGCACTGGCCGGGCTTTCGCAGAGCCCGCGCAGCCTCCCCTGCAAATATCTCTACGATTCGCGGGGCTCGGAATTGTTCGAGGCCATCTGTGAAACCCGCGACTACTACGTCACGCGCGCGGATCTGGCCCTGCACGATGCCCATCTGGACGAAATCAGTCGTTTGATCGGTCCCGACGCCCACGTCATCGAATTCGGCTCGGGCGCGGGCCTCAAGACCCGACATCTGCTCGAAGCGCTCGACAGTCCGCGGGCCTACACTCCGATCGAAATCTCTGCCGCAGCGCTGCGCGCTTCGGCGACTGAACTAAAACAGCGCTTTCCGGCGCTCGAGATCAGGACCGTTCGGGCCGATTACACCCTGCCCATCGACGATCGGGAGCTGGTTCTCGACCCGCCGGCACGACGCCGCGTGATCTATTTCCCGGGCTCCACGATCAGCAATTTCGAGCATCAGGAAGCGCGCGGCTTCCTGGCCCGACTGGGCCGCATCATCGGTCCCGAGGGCGGCGTGCTTATCGGGGTCGATCTGCTGAAGCCCGAGCAGCAATTGATCCGGGCCTATGACGATTCCGATGGGGTTACGGCCAAGTTCAATCTGAATCTCCTGCATCGCATGGTCCGCGAGCTCCACGCTGATATCGACGTCGATGCCTTCGAGCACGAGGCGCGATTCAATCCTGACCAGGGCCGGATCGAGATGCACCTGGTGGCACGGCGTGAAACCACCATCGGCCTGGACGGACAGCGCTTTGCACTTGATCAAGGCGAATCCATCCATACGGAAAACAGCCACAAGTATTCGATCGATGGATTCAGGGCACTGGCAGTCTCCGCCGGTCTGCGATCCGAGCAGGTCTGGACCGATCCGGACGAGCTGTTCAGCATGCACTGGTTGACGCTGGAGAGCAGCTGACGCCCGACCGGTCAGTCGATCCAGCCCCAGGGTGGTGGCGGTGGATCGATGGGTCGACTCAGATCGAAGTCGATCTGAAACACGCGCGGTGTGCCAAGCCGTCTGAGCCCGTAGGTGAAGGTCTGCTCGGGTTCGATCTCGATCATCCAGACGTTCGAAAAGGCCGCCTCGATCATCTGCCGGGTCTGCTCATCGGCCGGAAAGTACTGAACCGTCGCCTGCCCCCGATTCGACGCCAGCCCCCCGTACATGCTGATCTCATCGGGGCTGCCGTCCTCATGCCGGTGAACGTGCCGAAGCCTGATCCGGCCTTCGTCCCGGGTAATGACCCAGGTCCTTGAACGATCCTCGCCGACGCTGAAGGGAATTCGAATCCAGTCCCGGTGGCAATCGCGGACGTGCATGACCAGCCGCTTGCCGACGAAGTCTGTTTCCCCCTCGGGATGAGTGATCAAATTGCCCTCGAAAGCCTGCCCGCACAATCCCTCGAGATGATTCCAGAAGCCATGCACGGGATCTTCAACAAGGATCACATCGGCGAAGGCCGGCGTCATCAGGAAAGCGGTGGCCAGAACAATACGTTTCATCACGGTACTCAACTCGATTCGGAACCGGAAAGATACCACTGACCTGCCGTGCAGGCTGCATATCGAACAAAGCGGCCGCACCAGGATGCCGAGCGGTTAAAATGCAGGGCTGAATCTCATCACTATCCGGAGTCTTCCACAATGATCGAACCCAAGCGTATCGCCATCACCGGCGCCGCTGGCCAGATTGGCTACCAGCTCTGCTTTCGCATTGCCTCAGGCGACCTGTTCGGACCGAATCAGCCGGTCATACTGCAGCTGATCGAAATCGCGCCGGCGCTCGATGCTCTGAAGGGCGTAGTCATGGAACTGGAAGATGCGGCATTTCCGCTGCTGGCCGGTGTCGAGGCGACTGCTGAGCTGGAAGTCGGTTTCAAGGACGCTGATTACGCCATTCTGGTCGGCGCCCGGCCGCGCGGCCCGGGCATGGAACGCGCCGATCTGCTGAGCGAAAATGGCAAGATCTTCGGCCCCCAGGGCCGCGCCCTGAACGCCGTTGCCGGCCGCAACGTCAAGGTTCTGGTCGTCGGCAATCCGGCCAACACCAATGCCCTGATCGCCCAGGCCAATGCCCCGGATCTGCCGGCGGCGAATTTCACGGCGATGACACGTCTCGATCACAACCGCGCCCTGGCACAACTGGCTCAGAAGACCGGCATCCACCACACCAATATCCGACGCATGACGATCTGGGGAAACCATTCATCCACCCAGTACCCTGACCTGCATGAAACCACCGTCAGCGGGCACCGCGCCCTCGATATGGACGGGGTCAGCCAGAACTGGTACGCCGAGGACTTCATTCCTACCGTGCAGCAGCGCGGCGCCGCAATCATCAAGGCACGTGGTGCCTCGAGCGCCGCTTCGGCTGCTTCGGCGGCGATCGACCATATTCGCGACTGGGCCCTGGGAACGAACGGCGATGACTGGGTCTCGATGGCCGTTCCGTCGGACGGCAGCTATGGCATCGAGCCCGGCATCATCTACTCTTTTCCATGCAGCTGCGAGAACGGCGAATGGTCGATTGTCCAGGGTCTGGAAATCAACGAATTCTCCCGTGAACGCATGGATGCCACCGACCGCGAACTTCGTGAGGAACGCGCTGCGGTCGAATCGCTGCTGAGCTGAATGCCGCGGACAGAAAAAAGGGCGCTGTCTTGACGACAGCGCCCTTTTCCATTTTCAGGGCCAGTCTTTTACCCAATCAGCTCAGACTGCGGTGTTTGCGCACCACCAGCATGGCCATTTCAAGGGCCTGTTCGTAGTTCAGACGCGGATCGACGGTGCTCTTGTAGCAGGTCTCCAGATCGGTCTCATTGAGCTCTCGGGCACCCCCGATGCATTCGGTGACGTTTTCTCCGGTCAGCTCGAGATGGACACCACCCAGCCTGGAGCCACAGGCGGCGTGAATCTCGAAGGCCTGTTCGACTTCGGCGCGGATGTTGTCGAAATTGCGGGTCTTGAAGCCGTTGCTGGTCTTTTCCGTGTTGCCGTGCATCGGGTCACAGATCCAGAGCACGGGCGAGCCGGTGGCCCTGACCGCCTCGATCAGGGCCGGAAGATGCGAGCCGACCTTGCCTGCGCCCATGCGATGGATCAATACCAGGCGACCGCGCTCGTTGTCGGGGTTCAGGGTGCGGATCAGACCCTTGAGCCAGTCCGAGCTCATGCCGGGACCGACCTTGATGCCCATCGGATTACGAATGCCGCGGAACATTTCGACGTGCGCGCCGTCCAGCTCGGCGGTGCGCATTCCGATCCATGGGAAATGGGTCGACAGATTGAACCAGCCGTACTGGCGCGGCACCTGGCGCGTCAAGGCCTGCTCGTAGGGCAGATGCAGGGCCTCGTGCGAGGTGTAGAAATCGACTCGTTTCAGACTGCCGGGCTGTTGACCGGTGATCGTTTCGATGAACTTCACCGATTGTCCGATGCTGTCGGAAATCCGATGGAACTCAGCGGCCAGCGGCGAGTGCTCGACCCAGCCCAGATCCCAGTATTCAGGATGGTGAAGGTCGGCAAAGCCACCATCGACCAGGGCGCGCACGAAATTCATCGTCATCGCCGAGCTGGCATGACCCTGCAGCAGTCGCGCCGGGTCGGGCCGGCGCGCCTCGGGAGTGAATTCCGGCGAGTTGACAAGATCGCCGCGATAGCTCGGAAGGGTCACCCCATCCCGGGTTTCGGTGTCCGCCGATCGCGGCTTGGCGTACTGACCGGCAAAGCGACCGACGCGCAGCACGGGCATCTCCAGCCCATGCAGCAGAATCAGCGACATCTGCAGTAGCACCTTCAGGCGATTGGCGACGATCGAAGATTCGCATTCGCTGAAGACTTCAGCGCAGTCCCCCCCCTGGAGGAAGAAGCGTTTTCCGGCCTGTGCTTCAGCGATCTGTTGCTTGAGATTGAGGATTTCCCAGGAAGTCACCAGCGGCGGCATCCCTGCCAGCTTGACCAGCGCTGCATTGAGCTCGTTCCGATCTTCGTAGCTGGCCTGCTGGCCGGCCGTTTTCTGGCGCCATGAATCGGGTCTCCAGCCTTTGGCAGGAGTGATGGGTTTGAGGTGATCAGTCATGGCTCGGTCCTGGGGTTTTCCTTTCGAATCGCATAGTTACCATTGAAATCAGTTGGTTCGCCTGAACAAGGCAGGCAGGATAAACAATGTCAGGCCAAGATACCAGATCAGGGTCCAGGCCGGCATCGACAGGCCCAGAAAGGTCCAGGACACCTGGGCACAGTCACCGCTGGCGGTAAAGGCCTCGGTCAGGATCTCGCTCCAGCTGAAGTCGAAGGCCATCATCGTGGGCCAGTCTGCGCCGCAGCCCCCCATCGGATCAGGCGGAGCGTTCTGAAGCCGTACATGCTGGGTGGCCGTCACGATGCCCCAGATCGCACCACCGAGAAACGGCACACCGTAAAGCCAGCGTTTCCAGTCCTTCGGGTGGTGCAGCGCCAGACCGAGCGCGGCAACCGCCATGATCATGAACCCGAAGCGTTGCAGCATGCACATCGGGCACGGTGCCAGCTCCAGCACGAACTGAGCGTAATAGGCAAAGGCCAGCAGGCCTGCGCAGGCCACGATGATCAGGACGTAGGGCCAGCGGGTCTGGTAGAAGGATTTCAACATGAAGAGCTCTCGAACCATGATGAGGGTAAGACGCCCGGCGAGCCCGACCGTTCCATGCTTCTGGCCGG
Organism: uncultured Wenzhouxiangella sp.; assembly: GCA_964439915.1. Taxonomy (GTDB): domain Bacteria; phylum Pseudomonadota; class Gammaproteobacteria; order Xanthomonadales; family Wenzhouxiangellaceae; genus Wenzhouxiangella. Next base: position 33,886 of record CAYTQT010000013.1, read on the forward strand.
GCCGGGCCCGGTCTTCGAGCTCACTGGTAGGCCTCCAGATCGGTCGCAAACAGTGCCTCGAGCTGACGAAACGCCTTGAATTCCAGATGATTACCGCTGGGGTCGGAGACGAACATCGTCGCCTGCTCACCTTTTCGACCCTGAAACCGCACGTTCGGCTCGATCACGAATTTCAATCCGGACGATCTGAATTTCTCAGCGAGCTGCTCAAAGCGGTCCCATTCGAGAATCGGGCCGAAGTGACTGGCAGGCACCGCGTGACCGTCGACATGATTGAGTTGGCTTGCCGGGTGCTGATCGGCCTCGATCCGATGCAGCACGAGCTGATGGCCGAAGAAGTCCAGGTCCACCCAATGCTCCGATCGACGCCCGGTCGGACACTCGAGCAGCTCGGTGTAGAAAGCAAGAGTCGAGTCAAGATCAATCACCGGAAGGGCCAGGTGGAATCGGGGATAGGGATCGGTCGAAAGGTGTTGATGATCTAGCTGAGCCATTTGAGTATCCTCGTCTTGAAGTCCGTGTAGGGCGCGAAGCGGATCGAGACCTCCGGCCAGCGAGCGCGTCGCATCACCGCCTTGAGGTGACTGAGACGATCGAAACCGGCCTGGCCGTGGTAACTACCCATGCCGGACTCACCGACCCCACCGAACGGCAGGTCGGGAACCGACATGAAAAAGATCACGTCGTTGATCAGCATGCTGCCGGCGCTGACTCGGTTGACGAACTGCTTTTCACTCGCGCCCTTGCGAGTGAACAGATAGGCCGCCAGCGGCTTCTCCCGATCGCGGATGAAGTCGATGGATGCCTCCATACTGTCGGAATCGAGAATCGGCAGAATCGGCCCGAAGATCTCTTCCTCCATGATCGGGTCATTGGCCTCGACCCCGGTAAGCACCGTCGGTTCGATACGCTCCGAATCGGCGTCCACCTTGCCGCCGATGGCCACTTTTCCTGCGTCCAGCAAGCCGGCCAGGCGATCGAAGTGGCGACGATTGATGATCTTGCAGTAGTCCGTGCTGTTGAGGCGATCGGACCCGTACATGTTTTCCAGTTCATCGTTCATGGCCCTGACCAGACCCTCACGGTCGTCCGGGTGGACCAGCACGTAGTCCGGCGCGATGCAGGTCTGGCCGGCGTTCAGGGTCTTGCCCCAGATCACCCGGCGCGCCGCGGATTTCAGGTCGGCGCCTCGATCCACGACGCAGGGGCTCTTGCCACCGAGCTCCAGGGTCACTGGTGTCAGGTGTTCGGCGGCTGCCCGCATGATGATGCGTCCGACGGCAGCGCCACCGGTGTAGAAGATATGGTCGAATCGAAGCTTCAGCAGCGCGGTGGTCTCTTCGACAGCGCCTTCAACCACGCGCACTGCCCGAGGGTCCAGGTAGTCTGGAATCAGTTCGGCAATCAGGCGAGAACTGCTCGCTGCGATCTCGGAGGGCTTCAGCAGCACCGCATTGCCGGCTGCCAGTGCCGGAATCAGCGGGCCGAGCAGGAGCTGGACGGGATAGTTCCAGGCACTCATGATCAGAACGACGCCCAGCGGTTCTGGTTGAACCCAACTCACCCCCGGCTGCCCGATCAGGGGGGTGACGACACGGCGTCGCCGGGTCCAGCGTGACAGGCGATGGCGAGCGTGTTTGATTTCACTGTAAAGCAGCCCGATCTCGAGCTGCACTTCATGGGCCGGCTTGTTCAGATCCTCGGCCAACGCTTTCTCGATCAAGGACTCGTTGTCCTTCATCAGCGCCTCGAGGGCATCGAGCTGTTCGCGGCGCCATTTCAGCGGACGCGTCAGTTCGGCATTGAATGCCTCGCGAAGTTCAGCCAACAGCTGCGGATACTGCGCCATTTCTGTCATAAAACAGGCTTCTGATTCGGATGATCCATTGAACTGACCATAGTATCTCAAACGGCTGGAAGTGCACGTTCTGCGCACATCACCATGAGCAAATGCAGCGCTTTCCAATCAATCCGGGCAGCTCCCGGCAACGGAATGCCAATCCGTCTCCACTAGGCGCCACGGTGCGATACCCTTGAGTTCGAGTCTCAGAGCCTGCTCCCGGTGCCAACAACACTTCTGATTGCCAATACGCTCAGCGGGTCCGGCAACGATTCACTGGCCGAACCGCTCAAGCAGCTCCAGGGCGAGATCCAGCAGATCGACCTGGGCCAGTGCGATGATCTCACGGCCAGAATCCGCAATTCCGGATCAAGCGTTGATCAGATCGTTCTGTGTGGCGGCGACGGTACGATCAATCGGGCGCTGGATGCGCTGGTCGACTGCGGGCTCCCTGTAGGCCTGATCCCGACCGGCACCGCCAACGACCTGGCTCGCTCGCTCGGCATACCCGCTGATCCTTCCCGAGCCATCGAGATCATCAACAGCGGACATCAGCGCCCGGTCGACGTTGGCAGAGTCAATGGCATCAGCTTTGTCAATGCTCTGGGCATGGGTCTGGGCCCGCTGACCACACGCGAAATGGACAGCGACGAAAAGGCCACTTTCGGCGTAGGGGCCTATTTGCTCGGCCTGCTCAGGGCAATGCGCAAGATTCCGCGGTTCTCCGCCCGGATCGAGTCCGACGAGGGTGTGCGCGAGGGCAGCTTTATCCAGATCACGATTGCCAACGGCATTCACTACGGTGGCGGGATGACTGTATCCGATCAGGCACGGCTGGATGATGCAAGGCTCGACGTTCTGCTGGTCAGAGCCCGCAGCCGATGGCGTCTCCTGGCCAATGCGCTCAAGTTCAAGACGGGCTTCGTCAAGAATTCGGAGGTCCTTGATCACTGGCAGTGCCGTAGACTGAGTGTTGTGACCCAACCGGAGCTGGAAGTCACCGCCGATGGTGAATTCCTGACGCATACACCCCTGACATGCGAAGTGATCCCCGGCGCCCTGAAGCTTCTGGCCCCCCGAACCACAGGTTGACCCATGTCCGATTCCGTTTTTCTCTCCCCGCTCGAGCAGGATCTGATCGAACTGGATCGGGCCCTGCTTGCCATCATCGATCGCTACCAGCACGTCGAGCAGCACCTGGCAGACCATCGGTCCAGTCCGGTTCTCGCTACGATCCGGTCGCGCCTTCATCAGCTCGAAGACGAACACGATTCGTTCAGGCAGACCCTGAAAGCGCGCGATCTTCTGCCCCATGCCCCGGACAGTGATCTGGAGGACATCAAGCGGATTGCCGCCTCGATCAAGGCATGGATCGAGAGCGATCAGACCCAGGCGCTGCTGACCTGGCTGATCGAGACCGAGCAGGACTGGCAACAGGCGCTGCGCGGATTCGATTCGAGTGAGGTCGAAGACTCGCAGATCGATGCCCTGCACGATAGCGCCCAGGCAGCAATGACCGCATTATCGCAACATCGAGACAGCGATTGAGATGGTCGCTTCATCCACCGGCGCGCGCTTTTCGCGCTGCGGGCGTTATCGCTACACGCTTTGGCGACGCTGGGATGCGAAACGCCAGCTCGTGATGATGATCGGACTCAATCCCTCGACCGCCGATGCAGAAAAAGACGACCCGACCATCCGCCGCTGCATCCGCTTTGCCCGCGACTGGGGTGGGGGTGGCCTGATCATGACCAACCTGTTTGCCTTTCGTGCCACCGACCCCACTGACCTGAAACAAGCCGCCGATCCGGTCGGCCCGAGGAACGATTTCTGGATTCGCCGCACCAGCCAGGCCTGCCCGACTCTGGTCGCGGCCTGGGGCAACGACGGCGCATGGATGGGAAGATCGCGCCTGATCCGCGAGCGTTTCGGACCCCGCCTTCAGGTCATTCGCCTGAACCGGAGCGGTGAACCCGCACATCCGCTCTACCTGCCGGCCCGTCTGCAGCCCATTTCCTGGGAGACACCCCGGGACTCAGCGACTGCGTGACATCAGCAGGAGGGCCGGCAGCATCAGCAGCAGGATCATCCAGAGAAGGCCCATGGTGCCCACGGTGGGAACCGGCCGCAGGTTGAGCGGGGCGGCGGGAGCTGCCAGGCTGTAGATCGCCACCGTTCCGCTGTCCTCATGCGTCAGCAGGAGCAGATCCTGCCCATTCGGACTCTGGTTCGAGGGAACGAACAGCACGCCCTCAGGACGCTCGTTGCCCGGTTCACCCTGGACAAAGGTCTCGATGATCGCTGCACTCGGCTCGGTCAGGTCATAGACGAAGAATCCGCTGACCCGCTCCAGGCCGATGAATGCGTAGCTGCGACCACTGATGGTCCCGAGCGTGATGCCCTCCGGCTCGGGCCCCTTGTTGTCGCTGCGGCCATCATCATCGTTGAAGAACGGGAAACCGAAACCGGCCGTGATGTCCTCGAAATCGGAGCCGCTGTCGAAGACCTGCTCTCCGGTCAGACCGTTGTAGACCGAGAACGAGCGGCCACCATAAACATAGATCTCGTCGTAGTCGGTATCGGCATCCGTGTCACCCAGGGTGGTGGTGACATTGACGCGACCGATGTTTTCGTCGAGCTGGAGGGTGGCCGCGTCAGGGAAGACAGTCGGGTCGAGCGTCAGGTCGTCCGCGCGCGCCTCCTCGCTGAATCCGCCGTAATCGCGTGCATCACCTTCGTTGGCCGTCAGCACATAGGGAACACCACCTACGGTGAATACATCGATGGCATCGGGCTGGTACATGCCCAACAGCGGCCAGTTCGTGATGTTGATTGCCTCGTCTCGATCGCTGGCGTCGAGTGCATTGCGCGGCAGACTGTGGTCCTTGAAGCCCAGTCCGATCAGGCTGGTGACAGAAGCCGTTGCGATGTCGACGACGGCCAGTGCATTGTTTTCCTGCAGGCTGACCCAGGCCGTCGTCCCGGTTTCATTGATCGCGATGTATTCGGGCTCGAGATCCTGGGCCACCGTGGCACCCGGTCCAAAGATGCGGATCGATGGATCGAGAGTGGCGCCATTGAATGCCGTGAAATCGGCGAATGCCACAGCCAAGCCACCGCGGGTGGGCGAACTGAGATCGATGATGGCTACCGAGCCTTCTGGATCAATGGTGTAGTCATCACTGGGCTCCCCCTCATTGGCCACCAGCAGGGTCCGACCATCGGGGGTAAAAGCCAGCATGTCCGGCAAGGCACCCACGGTCACCTGGTCGATCAGATTGCCGTCCGCGTCCAGGAACACTACTCGGCCGGGATCGGTCTTGGGATCGGCCTCGACTGCTACCGCGAGCAGGCCATTGGCAACATCGACGCTGTTTGGTCCGGCACCGTAGGGACTCAGGTCGACGGGGCTCAGCTCGATCGGTGATGCGGGGTTGGAGAGATCATAGCGTTCGAGGCGATTGTCGCTCGGATTGGTCACGAACAGGCGCTGCGAAATCGGATCGAAAGCGGCAATCTCGGCGGTATCGGCCGCTCCCGGGCCGAAACTCACGAGGTGTTCGATGTCGAGCGCATATGCCGATTGGAGAAGGGTAAGCGCGAGCGCTGATAGAACAGCAGTGACGGATTTGGACATATCGGTTTCCAGATGCGGGTGAAGGATCAACCGAAAATCCTAGGATCGAAGGCTGACAGTTCGATGAACCGGATATGTCAGTTATGAAACAGATCACTGAAAGCGCCTGTGTTTGATAATCGTTCGCGTTTGCATTATGATCTTTCGGCCAGAATCATCCAACCTATCCAATCGAGAGTCCGTTCAAAATGACTGCACCTCAACGCATCTCATCCCTGCTGGCGCTGCCCGCAGCGCTGCTTCTGACCGCCTGTGCCACGACCACGCCGACACTGTCCCCGTCGCCAGACTACCCGGCCGATTCGCGAGCCCAGTCGGCACCCCCGCTGGCCGACCGGGAAGCCATCCTGGCCATGGCCGGGGAGTATGTCGTGACTTTTGCCTTCGATGAGACCGTGGCGCTCGAGGCGGGCTACGAGCGCAAACCGCCCAAGCGCAGCGGCGCCTCGGAAGTCGTGATCGTGATCGAGAGCGAGCCCGACCACATCGTGCTTCAGCATCTGCTCCTGATGGGGAGTGGCGAAGGAGCCCGCGTCATCAAGCACTGGCGGCAGGACTGGACCTATCAGGCCGGGCAGCGCCTCGAGTTTCTCGATGATCAGACCTGGCGCCTGGTCGATCTGGACCCGGCGCTGACCGCGGGCGCCTGGACCCAGTGCGTCTTCGAAGTCTCAGATGCTCCACGCTACTGCGGTACCGGACGCTGGAACCACCGCTATGGAAACGCGACATGGACGTCGGATCGGAGCTGGCGCCCCCTGCCCCGCCGGGAATACACGACGCGCGATGACTACACCGCGCTGAATGTGGAAAACCGTCACACGATCACACCTGAGGGCTGGACCCACGAGCAGGACAATTCGAAAGTACTGCGCGTCAATGGGCAGACCGAGGCTGTGCTGGTGCGCGAGTTCGGCTTCAACAACTACATCCGAACGGATGAAACCGATTTCAGCGCCGCCTACGGCTACTGGGATGAGACCAAAGACTACTGGGCTCGGGTTCGACAGACCTGGCAGGGGCATTTCAACTCCGGCGGGGTGATCCTGGCCACCGATGTCGATGGCATGCCGATCATCGACGGACTGTTCGAGCTCGCCGATCAGGCACGCGAGGAAAACACCCCTGACCAGGGTGAGATCGATGCAGTCTTCAATGAATATGTCGTGCCGATGACCCGCGGCGAGCGTCTGGCCACGAACTAAAGGGGCGACCGGGAATCACCCTCACTCATCCCCGGAGGCGTTTCCTCCAGGGATTTTCCCGTTCTGCTTCGCACAGGACTCAACGCAACTGCGAATCCTTGCTGCCACGCCGATTGATGCCGGTGGCCCGGTCCTGTGAATCCAGCTCTGACTGACAGGCAACGCAGTAGCGTACCCCCTGAATCGCTTGCCGCCGAGCCTCCGGTATGCTGGCACCACACTCCTCGCATTCCACGCGCGATGGGCCGGGTCGAAGGTTTCCTCTGGCACGGCGCACGGCATCTTCTACTGTCGCATCGATCTGTTCCTGAACCGCACCGTCCCTGGCCCAACCCGTCGCCATATCAGGAGCCTCCGACCGGATCGGGCGCTCCGTACTCGGCGCGGATCAGCTCGACGGGCCGCCCCGGCTCGAAGCGAATATGAAACAAACGGCTGTAGGTCTGCTCGCTCATCACCCCGATCTGCTTTCCGGTCAGGGTGTAGATGATTCGAGGGAGGGTATTGCTGTGGCCGACCAGCAGAACGGTGTCGCCGCAATGCCTTGCATTCAGATCCGAAACGATGGCCTGCACATGTTCACTGGTCGAGCGTGATTCGGTCGAGTGCACCGTCAGGGGCAGTCCCTGGGCTTCGGCGACCGGCGCCGCCGTCATCCGGGTTCGCTGCCACTGGGTGACATAGATCGCGTCCAGCGGCACATCAGACAACTTCTCGCGCAGCGCTTCGGCCCGTGCCAGACCGGCGTCGGTCAGGCCGGGGTCGGTCCCGTCGAGCTTTTCGGCATGTCGGACCAGATAGATCGAAGACCCGGCCAGATTAGCGCAGACCTGCGCCGACAGTGACGGCACCATCCACAACAGGCTGAGGGACGCGACAAGGGCCAGCCGGCGTATGTCGATAGAGTTTCCGAGTCGGATCATGATTTTTCCCTTGATCAAAGTCCTGCCGCCAGTCGCGTACCCTGGTCGATGGCCCGTTTGGCGTCAAGTTCGGCGGCCACATCCGCCCCGCCGATCAGATGAGTGCGAATACCAGCCTCGCCCAGCGCGTCGGCCAACTGCCGATTCGGCACCTGACCGGCGCAGATAATGATGTTGTCGACTTCCAGGCAGTGTTCGGCATCCCCGTTGCGAATGTGCAGGCCGCGATCATCGATTCGATCGTAGATCACCCCTGAGAGCATCTCGACACCGAACTTCTTCAGCGAGGTCCGATGGATCCAGCCCGTGGTCTTGCCGAGCCCGGCGCCGGGCTTGGTCGTCTTGCGCTGCAGCAGGTAGATCTGACGCGCAGGCTCCGGGAAATCGGGTTCGAGGCCCTCGACCCCACCGCGGCGGTCCAGATCGGTATCCACGCCCCAGTGGCGAAAGAAGTCCTCGGCACGCGGTTGATCGGGATCAGGGCGCCCAGTCACCTGGCCATGGACCAGGTATTCGCTGACATCGAAGCCGATCCCACCGGCGCCGATCACCGCCACACGCTTGCCCACCGGCTTGTCATGACGCAGGACATCGACGTAGCTCAGGACCTTGGCGTTCTCCTGCCCCGGAATCCTCGGGTCGCGCGGGGTGACGCCGGTCGCGATAATGACCTCATCAAACCCTTGGTCCTCGAGCAGCACGGCATCGGCACGCGTATTCAAACGAAGATCAATGCCCAGCAGTTCGATCTGGCGATTGAAGTAGCGAATCGTCTCGACGAACTCCTCCTTGCCCGGCACCCGCAACGCCATGTTGAACTGGCCTCCGATGCGATCGGCCTGGTCGAACAGGGTCACGGAATGCCCTCTCCCGGCCGCGGTCGTGGCGGCAGCCAGACCGGCCGGACCGGCCCCGATCACCGCAATGGACTTTCGCGTCTCGGCAGGCGTGATATTGAGTTCGGTCTCGTGGGCGGCGCGCGGGTTGACCAGACAGCTGGCCACCTTGTTCTGGAAGACATGGTCCAGACAGGCCTGGTTGCAGCCGATACAGGTATTGATTTCGTCGACGCGGCCCTGCTCGGCCTTGACAACCCAGTCGCTGTCGGCCAGAAAAGGCCTGGCCATCGAAATCATGTCGGCATCACCGCGTGCCAGCACATCCTCTGCCGTGTGTGGCATGTTGATCCGGTTGGTCGTGACCAGCGGGATCTTTACCGTCCCGCGCAGCTTCCGGGTGACAAAGGTAAACGCCGCCCGAGGCACCGAAGTTGCGATCGTTGGAATCCGTGTCTCGTGCCAGCCGATGCCGGTATTGATGATGCTTGCACCCGCCTGCTCGATGGCCTTCCCGAGTTCAACGACCTCGTCCCAGCTGTTGCCGTCAGCCAGCATATCGAGCATGGAGAGGCGATAGATGATGATGAAATCCGGTCCGACGGCCTCGCGGATGCGGCGCACGATCTCGACCGGCAGTCGCATCCTGTTTTCGAACGCGCCACCCCATTGGTCCTTGCGGTGATTGGTGCGAGGGACCAGAAACTGGTTGATGAAATAGCCCTCTGATCCCATCACCTCGACACCGTCATAACCGGCGTGCTGTGCAAGGGCTGCACAGTGCACGAAATCCCTGATCTGCGCCTCGACACCGCGCGCGGACAAAGCCTTTGGCTTGAACGGATTGATCGGCGCCTTGATCGCCGAGGGCGCGACCGTGAAAGGATGATAGCCATAGCGCCCGGCATGCAGGATCTGCATGCAGATTCGGCCGTCGGCTTCATGAACGGCATCGGTCATGCGGCGATGACGGCGGGCCTCCAGACGATTGGTCAGCTTGGAGGCCAGCGGAGCCAGTGACCCGCGGCGGTTGGGCGCGATCCCGCCGGTGACCATCAGACCGACACCGCCCTGAGCGCGCTCGACGAAATAGCGGGTCAGGCGCGGCCAGTTCCAGAGGCGATCCTCCAGCCCGGTGTGCATCGACCCCATCAGAATGCGGTTCGGCAGGGTCACATGACCCAGGTCGAGCGGCTGAAAGATATGCGGATAAGCGGATGGGGTCGGGTTCAAGAGCGGGCACCGTACGGCGAAGTATGGCCGTCGATTATAGGGACATTGGGGCAGAAACCAAACGCTGAATGATCAGGTCGCTTCATGAGCCACGAAAAAGCCGGCACGTCTGAGGATGCCGGCTTTCCGATCAACGCGCTGTATCGACTCAAGTCGACTCGGGTACCAGCCGCATGATCTTGCCGTTGTCCTCATCGGTGGCAACATAGATCGCACCATCAGGCCCCTGGGCCACATCACGGACGCGCTCGCCGATGCTCAACCATTCCTCGGCGACTACCTGGTCACCGTCCATGACCAGTCGTGACACCCGCTCGGTGGCAAGGCCGCCGATAAAGGCATCACCCTGCCAGGCCGGGAAGGCATCGCCGGTATAGAAGATCATGCCCGACGGCGCCAGCACCGGATCCCAGTAATACACCGAAGGCAGCATGTCTTCCTGATCGACGATGCCTTCACCGATCTCGTCACCGCGATATTCGATGCCGTGGGTAATCGTAGGCCAGCCATAATTGCCGCCGGCCTGCGGATTGTTGAGCTCATCCCCGCCGCGCGGTCCGTGTTCGACCGTCCAGATCTGGTTGCTCTCCGGGTGCAGGGCCGCAGCCTGGATATTGCGGTGGCCGTAGGACCAGACCTCGGGCGCGCCCGCCTGGCCGTCGGCAAAAGGATTGTCGGACGGCACCGAGCCGTCGGGCGCAATCCGGATCACGGCGCCGATGTGGTTCATGGGGTTCTGGGCCTCGGTCCGGATCTCGGCGTTCATGCGATCGCCCAGGCCGACAAAAAGATTCCCATCCGGATGAAACACGATGCGCGACCCGTAATGCCCGCGCGAATCATAGGACGGACTCTGCCGGAAGATGACCTCGACATTCTCCAGAGCGCTGCCATCATCGCTCAGGCGTGCCCGGCCGACGGCCGTTCGGCTGGCATCGCCATCGGACTCGGAAAAGGTCATGAATATCTGCCGGCTTTCACTGAAATCCGGTGCGACGGCCACGTCCAGCAACCCGCCCTGGGAACGGTCGGGAGCGTGGACTTCAGGCACATTGGCGATCGGCTCTGAGATCTCACCGTCTGTGGACACCATGCGCAGCATGCCCGGCTTCTCGCTGACCAGCATCCGCCCGTCGGGCAGAAACGCCAGTGCCCATGGGTGATCCAGGCCTTCGGCGACGGTCTCGAGCACCCACGCCTCGCTTGACTCGGGCTTCGGCGCGCGGGTCTGGCCCTCGAACAGCGGCTCGAGCTGCGGGGCATTGGGTTCGCGAGTCTCCGCCGGCTGCCCGGCCTGCTCGGCGGTGCGGCTATCCTCGTCCTGGCCGGCATTGGTTGCAACATCGACCGGGTAGGCCAGGGTGCTGGGCGCGCCATCGTCTGGTCCAGACTCCTGAGCACTCTCCTCAGCGCCGTTGCAGGCCGTCAGGGCCAGGGCCAGTAGCAGCAATAAAAGGACTTTCATTTCTAGTTACTCCCGGAAAATTGAATGGGGACACAGACACCTGCCCAAGGATACCAGCCGGAGATCAAGGTCGAATCCAGCATCGAGTTCACTCGCTAGTGGGCGTCGATCACTCGGGCGCCCCGGCGTGCTCATCGCTATCGTCGTCCTCGGTTCTTGCGCGCTGCGGCTGCGCTTCGAGGTGCTCCATGATACGGCCCAGCAGCGGTGAGAGCCCGCTTCTTGCGACCGCCGATATCGCGAACCAGGGGCCGGACCAGGCCAGGCGCTGGATGATATCCCGACACATCTCCTCGACCTCTTCCTCGGCGAGCTGATCGGTCTTGGTCAGCACCAGCCAGCGCTCGCGCTGGGCCAGCTCGGCATCGAACTCCGCCAGCTCCTGTTCCAGAATCCGGATCTGTTCGACCGGATCAGCCTGGTCGATCGGTGCGATATCGACCAGATGCAGCAACAGCCGGGTTCGCTGCAGGTGCTTGAGAAAGCGGATACCCAGACCGGCGCCACCTGCCGCGCCCTCGATAATGCCGGGGATATCGGCAATGACGAAGCTGCGACCCGGCTCCAGGCTGACCACGCCCAGGTTGGGATGCAGCGTCGTGAACGGATAGTCAGCAACTTTCGGCCGGGCCGCCGACACGGCACTGATCAGAGTCGACTTGCCGGCATTGGGAAAGCCCAGCAGGCCGACATCGGCCAGAACTCGCAGCTCCAGCGACAGCTCGCGCTCCTCGCCAGGGGTTCCCGGGGTGGACTGCCGGGGCGTGCGGTTGACCGAGGATTTGAAATGCGTGTTCCCGCGCCCCCCCTCACCGCCGCGAGCAACCAGGATGCGCTGATCGTGCTCTGTCACCTCGCCGATGATCTCATCGGTTTCCGTGGCCCTGATCACCGTCCCCAGCGGTACGCGAATCTCGATATCCGGTGCCGATTTTCCGCTGCGCTCGCGACCAGCGCCCGGCTCGCCGCTGCGCGCCTTGAAGTGCCGGGCATGCCTGAAGTCAGCCAGCGTGTTGAGACCCGAATCCGCGATCAGCCAGACGCTGCCTCCTCGGCCGCCATCACCGCCATCGGGGCCGCCCTTGGGAATATATTTCTCGCGCCTGAAGCTGACCGCACCCTGCCCGCCCTTGCCGGCCGCTACCTGGATCTTTGCTTCATCGACAAACTTCATGGAATCACCTCTTCAGGGCCGCCCGGGATCGGAACCACCTTGATGGATACAAAAAAGCCCCGCGTCAGGCGGGGCTTTTCTAAGCGCGTTGGAGCCGTGAACTCAGTCGTTGGGCTGAACTGAAACGAACTTGCGCTTCGGCTTGCCTCGCTCCTCGAACACGACCTGACCGTCGGTCAGCGCGAACAGAGTGTGGTCGCGACCGACCTTGACGTTCGAGCCGGCATGGAAGCGAGTGCCACGCTGGCGAACCAGGATGTTGCCGGCGACAACATGCTCACCGCCAAAATGCTTGACGCCGAGGTATTTGGGATTGGAGTCGCGACCGTTACGTGTCGAGCCGCCTGCTTTCTTATGAGCCATCTGTCTTAACCCTCGATTCCGGTGATCTTGATGTCAGTGTAGTACTGGCGGTGACCCATCTGCTTCATGGAATGCTTGCGCCGACGGAATTTGATGATCCGGATCTTGTCGCCTCGACCGTGCTCGACGACCTCAGCGGTGACCTTGCCACCGTCGACAACCGGAGTACCGATGCGAACATCTTCGCCCTCGCCGACCATGAGAACCTGGTCGAGCTCGATCGTCGACCCTTTTTCTGCCTCGAGCTTTTCAACGCGAACGACATCGCCTTCGCTGGCCCGATACTGCTTTCCGCCGGTGGAAAAAACCGCGTACATGTCTGTTACTCCAGAAAACACTGCTGTTAAGAGCGAGAATTCTACCGGAGCCCCCCACGGGGGTCAAGCAGCAACGTTCACACACCTGAGAGAATCGGACGCGCTGCCATTGCCCGGCCAGGGAGCTGCTGCAGACTGATTTCGATCCGCTATCTTTTTGCGCCGTAGTCACGCTGGGCGCTATAGTAATCGGCTTGTTCGCAGCGGCTCCAGACCACATGAAAACGATCTCCGTCCGGGGTGCCCGCACCCACAATCTGGCCAACGTCGATCTCGACCTGCCGCGCGACCGATTAATCGTCTTTACCGGCCTGTCCGGATCCGGAAAATCCTCGCTGGCCTTCGACACGATCTACGCCGAGGGCCAGCGTCGCTACGTCGAATCCCTGTCGGCCTACGCCCGTCAGTTCCTGTCGATGATGGAAAAACCCGACGTCGACCACATCGAGGGACTATCCCCGGCCATCTCGATCGAGCAGAAGGCGGCCAGCCACAACCCGCGCTCGACGGTCGGCACGGTCACCGAAATCCACGATTATCTGAGATTGATGTACGCGCGGGTCGGGACGCCGCGCTGCCCTGATCACGACGAGGAGCTGGATGCACAGACCGTCTCGCAGATGGTCGACTCGGTGCTGGCGCTGCCCGAGGGCAGCAAGCTGATGTTGCTGGCGCCGGTCGTCCGCAACCGCAAGGGCGAGCATATCCAACTGCTCGAAAATCTGCGAGCCCAGGGCTTTGTCCGGGCCCGGGTCAACGGCAAGGTGATCGATCTGGATGACGAGTTGCCGAAGCTCGCACTGCGCCGCAAGCACAGCATCGAGGCGGTGGTCGATCGCTTCCGGGTGCGCAGCGATCTGGCCCAGCGTCTGGCCGAGAGTTTCGAAACCGCACTGGCCCTGGCCAATGGCGTCGCGGTAATCGCCCCGATGCCGGGCAATGAAGATGACGGTCCGGCAGAGATGCTGTTTTCCTCGCGCTTTGCCTGCCCGGTCTGCGACTACAGCCTGTCCGAGCTGGAGCCGCGGATGTTTTCCTTCAACAATCCGAACGGCGCCTGCGAGGCCTGTGACGGTCTGGGGGTCAGTGAATTCTTCGATCCGGATCGGGTGATCGCCAATCGCAGCCTGTCTCTGGCCGGCGGTGCGGTCCGAGGCTGGGATCGGCGCAATGCTTACTATTTCCAACTCATCCAGTCGCTGGCCCGCCACTACGGCTTCGATGTCGAAACACCCTTCGAGGATCTGCCGGAAGCGATCCGGACCATCATTCTGCACGGTTCCGGCAGCGACAAGATCGCCTTTCGCTATCTTTCCGACAGCGGCAGTCAGACCCGCAAGCATCCGTTTGTCGGCATCATCCCGAACCTCGAGCGTCGCTACCGCGAGACCGATTCACGCATCGTCAGAGAAGAGCTGTCCCGCTACATCTCCCGCCAGCCCTGCCCGACCTGCAAGGGACAGCGCCTGAACCAGGCCGCGCGCCACGTCTTCATCGACGATCACAATCTGCCCGAGATCTCGAGCTGGTCGGTCGAGGAATGCCTGGGCTTCTTCGAGCAGTTGAAGCTGGCGGGCTGGCGCGGCGAAATCGCCGGCAAGATCCTCAAGGAGGTGCGCGAACGCCTGACTTTTCTGGTCAATGTCGGGCTCGACTATCTGACCCTGGATCGGCAGGCCGACACGCTCTCGGGCGGCGAAGCCCAGCGCATCCGGCTGGCCAGCCAGATCGGTGCCGGCCTGGTCGGCGTGATGTACGTACTGGACGAACCATCGATCGGCCTGCACCAGCGCGACAACACCCGCCTGCTCGAGACCCTGACTCGCCTGCGCGACCTCGGCAACACGGTCATCGTGGTCGAGCACGACGAGGACGCGATCCGATCCGCCGATCACGTCGTCGACATCGGACCCGGCCCCGGCGTCCACGGTGGCCAGATCGTGTTCAGCGGCGACCCGGCGGGACTGGTCGACTGCAAACAGTCACTGACCGGGGACTATCTGTCCGGCCGTAAGGCCATCGAGATCCCTAAGACCCGGGCGAAGGTCGATCGCAAGCGGATGCTGAAGCTCGAAGGCGCCAGCGGCAACAACCTGCAGAACGTCAAGCTGGAAATTCCGGCCAGTCACTTCGTCTGCGTGACCGGGGTCTCGGGCTCCGGCAAATCCACCCTGATCAACGACACCCTTTACCGGCTGCTGGCGAAGGAGCTCAACGGCGCCTCGACCAATCCCGCACCGTTCACCAGAGCCTCCGGCCTGGACCTGTTCGACAAGGTCGTCGATATCGACCAGAGCCCGATCGGGCGCACACCGCGATCCAACCCGGCGACCTATACCGGTCTGTTCACGCCGATTCGCGAGTTGTTCGCCGGCACCCAGGAAGCGCGGGCCCGGGGCTACAAGCCCGGCCGTTTCTCATTCAACGTCAAGGGCGGGCGCTGTGAAGCCTGTCAGGGAGACGGCATGATCCGGGTCGAAATGCATTTTCTGCCCGATATCTTCGTGCCCTGTGATGTCTGTCACGGCAAGCGCTACAACCGGGAGACCCTGACCGTCCATTACAAGGGCAAGTCCATCCACGAAGTTCTGGAGATGACCGTCGAAGACGCGCTGCCCTTCTTCGAGGCCGTGCCGGCCGTGGCGCGCAAGCTGCAGACCCTGATGGACGTCGGCCTGAGCTATATCCAGCTGGGTCAGAGCGCCACGACGCTGTCGGGCGGGGAAGCGCAGCGCATCAAGCTGGGCCGCGAGCTGTCCAAGCGCGATACCGGCAACACTCTCTACATTCTGGACGAGCCCACGACCGGACTTCATTTCCACGACATCAAGCAGCTGCTGGCGGTCCTTCATCGACTGCGCGACGAGGGCAACACGGTGGTCGTGATCGAGCACAACCTCGATGTGATCAAGACTGCCGACTGGATCATTGACTTAGGCCCTGAAGGCGGCAATGGCGGGGGCCGGATCATCGCTACCGGCACGCCGGAGAAAGTGGCCCAGACCCAGGGCTCCTGGACCGGCGACTACCTGGCGCCGATCCTCGGCATCAAGCGGAAAAAGAAGGCGAGCTAGTGTATCCCGAGCGCTCTAACCCGCGCGCTTGCGCAGCAGCCAGGTGAATACGGCCCAGTCGTAGAGGAAATGGGCCAGGATCGGAACCAGCAGGTGATCGGTCCAGATATACAGACCACCCAGATACAGACCCATCAGCGTGGTGATCACGAAATAGGCCCGCGTCATGGCGTGGGCCAGGCCGAACAGCAGGGACGTCAGGAGCAACGCGGGCCACACCCCGAGGCTGCCTTCCAGGCCACTCTGGATCACACCCCGAAACAGCAGCTCTTCGAAGACCCCGGCGAACAGGGCGATCAGAAAGATGCCGCCGGCAGAAATTCCCTCGAAGATCGGGATCAGCTTCTGCTCGACGAAGCCACGGATCTCGACCAGCCAGGCGAGTTGACTGGTTTCGAACCACACCATCATGAGCAGCAGTGGCATCGTGGCAAGAATGCCCCAGCCCAGCGCCGTCAGCCAGTCGCCCGAAAAGGCCGAGGCCAGCGAGATCCCCGCCAGCCAGGCGATAATCAGCGCCAATAGGCCCAGCCCCGCTTCGAAGCCGAGCATGCGATAGAGCGTGCCGCGCGGTGAGATGCCAGTGGTCTCGGGATTCAATGCGTGTTTCGTCCTGTTCTATCCGTGGATCGCTCAACTTGCTTTGATCCACATTGCTGCCATCCGCTATCATGGCGGCCGTTTCATCAATGTCGAATCAAAAGCCCATGAGCGCCAAGTTTCGCATGCCAGTCGAGGTCCGGTGGGGCGATATGGACGCCTTCGGCCATGTCAACAGCGGCGCCTATCTTGCCTATCTGGAGGAAGCCCGGGTCCAGTGGATGAACTCCGTACCGTGCCACTGGCAAAGCGCGGAGACCGGGCCGGTCGTGGCCAATATCTCGATCAACTACCGCCAGGCCATTCACTGGCCCGCCCGGATCGAGCTGACCCTCAAGCCGCTCTCGCCGGGGCGATCCAGCATCAAGCTCGAACATGAGATCCGTGAGCTGGGCGATACGCCGGGCAAGGGAGCGCTGTATGCCGACGCCACGGTGACCCTGGTCTGGATCGACAAGGACAAGGGCGAATCCGTGCCCCTGCCAACCGCCATCCGAGACCTTGCGGCCGACAACTGAGCGGCCCGGCCTGGCTCATCGAGGCCCCGATGCTCACCTGTCCAATACCGAAATGATCAGGCCCCGGCCAGGCGCTTGACCAGGTCCTTCAGGCTGGCCTGAGTGGCAGGATCGAACCAGCCGCGGACAAAGCCGTCGATATCGAGCGCGTCGGGACCATCGAACAGGCCGGCCAGATCAGCCCGGCACAGAGCCCGCGTGCCCTGCAGGGCGTGTGCAGGCATGGCCAGATGCTGACCGATCCAGCCGACCGCGCGATCGACCACAGCTCCCGGCTCGACCACCTCATCGACCAGGCCGATCGCCAGGGCCTCCTCGCCACCGATCATCTGACCAGCCACCAGATGGCGCTCTGCGCGATAGGCACCGAGCAAGCGGACCAGCCCGCGATGGATGAGCGGCGGGACGATCAGACCGACCTGGACTTCGTTCAGCCCCAGCCGGAACGGCCCCCGAGCCAGCACCCGGTAGTCGCAGAACATCCCAACCACGGTGCCGCCCGCCGGGCTGTGGCCGGTGAAGGCCGCGGCCACCAGCACCTCCGAACGGGCCAGCTTTTCGAGCAGGCCGAAGAAATCGGTCCAGAAAGCGCGCATCCCGCCTTCATCCAGGGTGAGCAGCTCCGGCACGTCGAGACCGGCCGAGAACAGACCCTCCCGGCCCGAGATCACGATACCTGTCGCCCCGCCTGCCTGCGCCTCGTCAAGGGCCTGACTGAGGGCCCGGACCAGCGCCGGATTCAGGGCGTTGACCGGTGGGCGGCTCAGGCGCAGCTCGATGATGCCATTGTCGTGGGGGTGCGTTTTGATCATCTCTGCGGGGACACTATTTGTCAGGACGGGCGTCAGGGTACTACAGGCGCCAGGCCCCTGGCTCACAATCGGATTGCGGGATTTCTGGGATAATGGAAGCATCCTCAACAGATGAGTCCATCCCACCCATGATGCATCGACTGCTTGCCCTGATCTTTCTCCTCGGTACGGCCATTCCCGCCCTGGCGGGGCCCGGACTGTCGGTCACGGATGCCTGGTCGCCGCAGGCGCCGCCGGGTCGGATGATGGCCGGCTTCATGCAGCTTGAAAACCAGGGCAGCGAGCCGATCGTCCTGACCCACGGGGAAAGCCAGCGCTTTGGCCGAGTCGAGATTCACACCATGCGCATGGACGAGGGTGTCATGCGAATGCGCAAACTCGATTCCCTGGAAGTCCCGGCCGGCGAGCGGGTCGAGCTGCGCCCGGGCGGGCTGCATCTGATGCTGATGCAGCCGTCGGGAGCCTTCGATCTCGGCGACCGCTTCGAGCTCGATCTGATCGACTCGGTCGGCCAACGCTGGCCGGTGACGCTGGAGGTGCGCGAACGCCGCAGGAATTGACCCCGGCTACGATCATTCACTGACTCTCCCTGAGCCCGAAGATCACCCTCTCGCGCCTTTCGGCGTCAGAATGAGCGCCCGCATCATCCAGACGTCCCCCCTTCCGGTAGGATGAAGGTCGGCTGGGCACTACAGGGCGATGAATGTTCGAGACCGAACCGACGACGACCGCACTTCTGTTGACAGCCACCGGTCTGCTGCTGATGTTCAGCGTGATGTTCTCGCGCCCTTCAGAGCGGATCGGCATTCCGGTGGTTCTGGTCTTTCTGCTGATCGGCCTGGTCGTCGGCGCCCAGCTGCCCGAGCATTTTGTCGATTTCGAGCTGGCCTTTCGCATCGGTACGGTCGGTCTGGTCCTGATTCTCTTCGATGGCGGTCTGAACACGCCTTTCCGCCAGGTCCGCGCCTACCTGCTGCCCTCCTCGATTCTGGCCACGGTCACGGTGGTCGGCACCGCTCTTCTCGTCGCCCTGTTCGCCCATTTGCTTGGTCTCGGCTGGACAGAGGCGCTGCTGATCGGGGCCATCGTGTCCTCGACCGATGCCGCCGCGGTGTTTTCATCGCTGCGGGGGTCGGGGGTCCAGCTGCGACGTCGAGTCGGGGCCACGCTGGAGCTCGAATCGGGCCTCAACGACCCGATGGCCGTTATCCTCACGCTGACGCTGACCACGCAGCTGATCGGCGATACCCCCTTCGACATCTGGTCATTCCTGATTCAGGTCATCGGACAGCTTGCCATCGGCCTGGTTGCAGGCCTGGCGATCGGCTGGTGCGGCACCCAGCTTCTGAAGCGAATCCGGGTTCCCGCCGCCGGCCTGTATCCGGCCCTGACCCTTGCCCTGGCGCTGATCGCCTTCGGCCTGCCAACCCTTTTCATGGGTTCCGGGTTTCTGGCCGTCTACGTTGCAGCGCTGATGCTCGGCAATCAACGCATGCCCTATCGATCCGGCATCCTGCGCGTCCACGACGCGATGGCCTGGCTGGCCCAGATCACGATGTTTCTTGTTCTCGGCCTGCTCGCCGTCCCGGAGCTGCTGGCCGCTGCCGGGTGGCGCGGTCTGGTCCTGGCTCTGGGGCTGGCTCTGGTTGCGCGCCCGCTGATGGTGTTGCTGTGCCTGGCCCCTTTCGGTTATCGCCTCAAGGAGTCGGGCTTCATCGCCTGGGTCGGGCTGCGCGGGGCAGTGCCTATTCTGCTGGCGACCTATCCGGTCCTGGCCGGCGTGGAGGGCGCCTCCGAGTTGTTCCACCTGGTCTTCTTCATCGTCGTGGTCAACGCCCTGATTCCGGGAGCGACCGTGCGCTGGGCCGCCGACTGGTTCAAGGTCGAGCGCTCAGGCGAGCAACGCCCCTCACCGGTGCTCGAAATCAATGCCATTGAAGCCTTGCCGGTGCAGATCATCTCCTTCCGCCTGGATCCGGCAGCCATGGTCACCGGCTACAGGGCCGCCGCACTCCCTCTGCCCGAGGGGGCCAGTGTGCTGCTGCTGGTCCGCGGTCGACAGGCCCTGGCGGTGAATGAAGAGACCGTACTGGAGGCAAATGACCACGTCCACGTCATGGTGATGCCCGAGGACAAGCGGGCGGTGGAGTTGATGTTCGGCCTTCGGGAAGAGGACTGAGTTCAGCGCTCGGTTGCGGTGGCGGCCAGAGCAAGCTGATACAGGATGGACGCGGTAGCGCCCCAGATCGGCCAGTGATGAGCGGCCACCGACATCACATGGAATCGCTGGCCGGCGCGGATGATCTCATGCTGGCGGTAGCGTTCGGGGTCGAGCGCCCAGTCCAGAGGCAGCCGATACAGATGACTGACTTCGTCGGGACAGGCCACCGGTTCGACATGCCCCGCCACCAGTCCGACCACGGGTGTGATCCGGAACTGGCTGATCGTATTGACCCGGTCCAGCAGGCCCAGGGTCTGGACGCTGTCGACAGGAATGCCGACTTCTTCAGAGGCTTCCCTGAGCGCCGTTGCCAGAGGAAATGATTCACCGCGGTCACGGCGTCCGCCCGGCAGGGCGACCTGGCCGGCGTGCTTGGTCAGACGACGGTTTCTCACTGTCAGGAGAATGGCCGGATGCTCGCCCTGGAGAATCGGCACCAGAACCGCGGCGCGGTTGGCCTCATCGCTCATTCGGGATTCGGGATAACCCCCAACGGGCAGATCGTCATCGGGACGATCCAGCGGGTGCAGCGATCGAACCAGTCGCTGCAGGTCAGCCGGCGTCGGGCGGGTCGTCTTCAAAGAGCTGCTGCCCACGCTCGGGCAGCGCTTGCATGATCGCGCTGCGCTGGCCTGCGCTGAGGCTCAGCCAGGAGGCGATTTCATCGGCACTGCGGAAGCAGCCGATGCACAGATCATCGGGACCCAGCGTGCAGGTCCCGATGCAGGGTGACTCGATCAGCGGTATCGGCTGAACGGGCTCGACCATGAACTCAGTTGCCTTCCCGCTCGGCGTTCAGCTGAGCTTCAAGCTCCGGCGGGATACCGATCTGGACCAGGCGCAGATCGAACTGCAGTGCTTCATTCGGGCCGATCATCGGGGGGTCACCGCGAACGCCGAAAGCGAGTTCAGGCGGCAGAAACACCTGCCACATCGCGCCTTCGCGCATCAGGGGCAGCACTTCCTGCCAGCCCTCGATCACATCGCTGACCTCGAATACAGCCGGTACGCCACGGCGGAAAGAACTGTCGAATTCGCGACCATCGGTCTTCGAACCGCGATAGTGCACGGTAACCGTGTCATCCATATTGGGACGGGCACCATCACCTTCCTCGATGATGCGGTACTGAACGCCGCTGGGCAGGGCGACGATGCCGTTCTTGCTGCGATTGCTGGCAAGAAACTCGTCGGCGCGGGTCTGATTCTGCTCGGCCAGCTGTTCGAAGGCAGCCAGACGGTCCGCTCGGATGCGCTCCTGCAGCTGAACCATCAATTCCCGCATCTCGGTGACTTCAAGACGGGGTTCGTTTTCATTGTAGGAATCGCGAACGGCCTGAAAGACTGATTCCAGATCGATATCGATATCGTATCCGCGCAGTTCAGCGCCGAATTCGTAGCCGATGGAGTAACCCAGTTTGCCGGGTTCGGACTCAAGGTCCTGCGCCATCAGCGCTGCCGGGGCCGAGAAGACCACCAGGGAAATCAGGCCGGCGGCCGGAAGATTCTTGTACATGCTGCCTCCAGAGGGAGATGTTTATGAAGAGTTGTTCAACCCGCCATTGTACCCGAGGCCACTACGCCAGACCACATCATCGACTTGCTCAAAAAGCCGCTGAGCTGCGGACCACCTGCAGGGACCTGCGAGGACGGACTGACTCATGGACCCACGCTCCGGGACATGGTTCCGCCAGCCAAGGGTGATTTCCAATGGTTTTTTTTACCACATTAATGGATTATTCCCATGTAAACGAGATTTTGAATCTATATCTATCTGTTTTTATTAACTTATATTTTTAGGTACGTTTATTGCATTATGTGAGCCGTACCGCTGATTCTCAGCATCCACTGTAAGGAGAAGACGACATGGGTATTTTTTCCCGCATGGGCGACATCATCAACGCCAACCTCAATGCGGCCCTCGAGAAGGCCGAGGATCCGGAAAAGATGATCCGCCTGATGATTCAGGAAATGGAAGACACGCTGGTCGAAGTTCGCTCGGCCACCGCCAAATGCATCGCGGAAAAGAAGGAGCGCAGCCGCCTGCTCAAGCGCCTCGAAGCGCAGCAGATCGACTGGGCTCGCAAGGCCGAGATCGCACTGGAGAAGGATCGCGAGGATCTGGCCCGCGGCGCCCTGGCCGAAAAGACCGCTCTCGGCGATCGTATCGGACACCTCAAGGCCGAGCTGGAAGAGTATGACGATCAGCTCACCAAATACGACAGTGACATCGGCAAGCTGCAGGCCAAGCTCAATGATGCCCGCGGCCGCCAGCGTGCCCTGGTCATGCGACATCGCACGGCCACCCATCAGCTCAAGACGCGCAAGCACATCTACAACGATCGCGTCGACGAGATGCTGGACCGTTTCGACAGCGCCGAGAAGCGCATCGAGGGCCTGGAGTCCGAGGCCGAAGCCCTGGACATGGGCCGCAATGGACGCAGCCTGGACGATGAGTTTCGCAACCTGGAGCGCGACGAGCGGGTCGAAGCCGAGCTTGCCGAGCTGA
Organism: uncultured Wenzhouxiangella sp.; assembly: GCA_964439915.1. Classification (GTDB taxonomy): domain Bacteria; phylum Pseudomonadota; class Gammaproteobacteria; order Xanthomonadales; family Wenzhouxiangellaceae; genus Wenzhouxiangella. Next base: position 56,610 of record CAYTQT010000013.1, read on the forward strand.
AGTCGAAGCGCCAACCCAAGTCGGAGTAATCCGCCATGAGCGAAATCGCCTTTGTCCCATTGATCCTCTTCATGGTGATCGTCGCGCCGATCTGGCTGTTTCTGCACTACGGTGCTCGGAATTCGGCCAATCGCCGCATCAGCGGCAAGGACGAGGCCTTGATGGAAGACCTGCATACAAGCGCCCAACGCCTTGAAGAACGCATCCACACGCTGGAACGCATCCTCGATGCCGACAGCCCTGAATGGAGAAACCGGACCTCATGACTGGTTATCGAGACACTTACGACACCCGCGATCGCAATCGCCTCTATCGCAACAAGGACCGTGGCTGGATCGGCGGCGTCTGCGCCGGCATCAGCGACTGGATGGGTGTGAATCTGACCGCGCTTCGAGTCATCACCGTCATCCTGGCGCTACCCTTCACGCCGGTGATCCTGATCGGCTATCTGGTGCTCTGGATTCTGGTGCCCAAGCGCCCGGCGGACCTCTTCCGCGACGTCAAGGAAGAGGAGTTCTGGCGCGGCGTGCGCCGATCGCCGACTGATACGGTCAGCTCGCTCAACCGCCGCTTCCGCGAGCTCGACACCCGGCTGCAGAAGATGGAAGCCTGGTTGACTTCCAGCGAATACCGTATCGATCGCGAACTCCGCGACTGACCGCCTGATACGGGATAAGGAGCTAAAGAGCCATCATGACCACGGGCCATCTTCTGAGCTGCGCACTGTTGATCCCGGCCGGCCTGGCCGGGATCGGAGCCGGGCTCTACGAAATGCTCCTGGCCTCCGATGGCCTGCCTGTCTTCATCGATCATCTACGTCAGCTGACAGGGGAATTCCAGCCCTGGCTCGAAGGCCTGTTCAGCCTGGCCATCGGTGCCTTCCTGCTGTTCATCGCCGCGATCATGGGTCTGCGTGGTTTACAATCCTGATGCTCCCACCCTACCCAAGCTCCAGGACGGATCCATGGCCTACGACAATCTGTCCGTCGTCACCCGCGGCGGTATTCACACCATCACCATCAAGCGCCCCAGCAAGCTCAATGCGCTGAATCGTCAGACCCTGCAGGAACTCTACGGCGCAGTCATCGATTCCAGCGGTGAGGACAAGGTGCGGGTCATCGTCATCACCGGCGCCGGCGACAAGGCTTTCGTGGCCGGTGCCGACATCAGTGAAATCCGCGAGCAGAACCCGACAGAAGCTCGAACCTTTTCCGAATTCGGCCAGAACCTGATGAGCATGATCCAGAGTCTGGACAAGCCGGTGATTGCCGCCATCAACGGTTTTGCACTCGGCGGCGGCATGGAACTGGCCCTGGCCTGTCACCTGCGCATCGCCAGCGACAACGCGCGGCTGGGGCTACCCGAAGTCAAGCTCGGCATCATGCCCGGTTTTGGCGGCACCCAGCGTCTGGTGCGCCTTGTCGGCAGCACTCGCGCCCTGGCCATGACCCTCACCGGTGAGCCGATCAAGGCCGATCAGGCCCTGGCCATGGGCCTGGTCAATCAGGTCGTGCCGCAGGATCAGCTCGAACAGGCCGTCAAGGCCTTTGCCGAACCGTTGGTCAAAGCCGCGCCCGAAGCCGTCCGCGGCATTCTCAGGGCCACGCTGCAGGGCGGCGAGATCAACCTGGAAGCCGGCCTGGCCCTGGAAACCGCCCGCTTCGCCCTGTGCTGTGCCACCGAAGACATGCAGGAGGGCACCAGCGCCTTTCTGGAGAAACGTGAAGCGGTGTTCAAGGGGCGTTAGTGCTGGAAAGACCATGCCAGTCAATTGATCGCTCTGCCAGGTTTCGATATCTGTCGGCTTGCGTCGAATGCGCCTGGAAGCCAGGCAGCGTTTTGATCATCACGGCCAGAGGGGCAGTAGCAAGAGAAATGCAGCCAGAATGGAAGCACCCGTACGCTGGGAGTTCAGGCGGGTCCAGCGTTTGACATAGTCGTTCCAGACCATTTCCGACCCCGAACCCTGCGGCGCTTGCTCTGCCAGAGAATTGTTGAGCGGTACGTTTCCGCTGACCGTCACCGCCCAGGTCCCGCCGAGATAGGCCACAGCCGCACCGAGCAGATAGGGGCTGTAATCAGCGCTCCAGTCCAGCAGGGCGATGATCGCCAGCACCACGAAGATCAGCGCCGTGCCCATGAACAGCCCGAGAAAACCGGGGTTGAGCACGGTCACATTGATCGACTGCATGGCCTGCAGCCCGGCGGGTGCGGGCACCGAGGCCAGGGCCCGCATGATGAAGTTCGAGAACGCGAAGAAGATTCCGCCGATCAATGCCGCTCCCAGCAGTGCAATGATCGTCAACGTCGAGGTGAGCGCGCTCATGCTGCGACTCCCGGCTCGGTGCCATCCCAGGTACCCTGCTGAAGCTGGCGTTTCACGAAATCCGTGAAATCTGCCGGATCACGGCCCAGGGCGCGCTGCACACCGTCGCACAGATAGGCATTGCGGCCGTCCAGCACGGTCGTGAAGAGGTAGTTCAGGAGCCAGCGGATGTCTTTCGGCAGACCGGCCTCAGACAGCGCCACATCGAAGTCTTCCTGCGCAATGCCATGAAAGTGGATCTTGCGTTCGAGCTGGCGCGACAGTTCCTCGGCGACCTCGACGAAGGTCAGCATGCGCGGCCCGGTCACCTCATAGATCTCATGGACGTGACCGGGCTCGGTCAGCGCGGCAGCGGCGACATCGGCAATATCGTTGACGTCGATGAAGGGCTCGGGAATATCGGCTGCCGGCAGGGTCAGGGCACCGTCATGCACCATTCCGGCAAACTCGCCCTCGGAGAAGTTCTGCATGAACCAGCTGGACCGCACGATCGTCCATTCCACGTCCTGTGCCTGAACGATCTGCTCGCAGGCCTGGGCCTCTTCCTCGCCGCGGCCCGACAGCAGCACCAGTCGCTCAACGCCAGCGGCAACGGCCGCATCAACGAACTGCTGGATCCTTTCCGTCGCACCCGGCACGGCCAGGTCCGGGGCAAAGGTGATGTAGACCGCCGTCATGCCGCTCAACGCGTCCTTCCAGGTCGACTCGTCGTGCCAGTCGAAAGCGGGACTCGTTGAACGAGAGACGACACGAGTCTCGACGCCGCGGTCGATCAGGCGTTCGGCCACACGCCGTCCGGTCTTGCCCGTACCGCCGATCACCAACACTTTCTGACTTCTGTTCGAGTTGCTTGCGTTGTGCTGTTGCATCGCCATTTCTCCTGTTCGTGGGTTGCGGAATCGCTGGGGGCCACTCGACCCCCTTGCAAACCACTGTAGACAGGCGCCAGCCGTCCAGCCATGCGCGAGCGGATGCGATCCATACGCGTTCGTCTACAATCGGTGGATGAACAATCTGGCTGGTCTCCTGGATGCACCCCGGGCCCGCGGTGCCTTTGCCCTGCGCACCGTGATGCGACCGCCGTGGTCCCTGCGCATCGTCGCCGAATCACCCCTGACCCTGATCGCGGCCATCGAAGGCGAGGTCTGGATCAGGCCCGACGACGGTGATCCGATCGTTCTGAGCCCGGGAGATGTGGCCCTGACTCGGGCACCGGAACACTATGACGTCGCCGATGCCCCCGATACCCCGCCGCAGGTCGTCGTTCACCCCGGTCAGCGCTGCTGCGACCTGAACGGCGAATCGATGCTCGAGGAAATGACCCACGGTATTCGAACCTGGGGCAATGATCCGAACGGCAGCACAGTCTTCATCGTGGGTGCCTACGAGCACCTGAGCGACATCAGCGACCGCCTGCTGCGCGCCCTGCCCCCGGTGCTGTCGATCAGGGGCGAATCCTGGGACACGCCGCTGATCCCTCTGCTGTGCAGCGAAGTGGTCAAGGACGAGCAAGGACAGGCCGCCGTGCTCGACCGCCTTCTCGACCTGCTGGTCACCGCCGTGCTCAAGACCTGGTTCGCCCGTCAGGACAGCAGTCGGCCCCAATGGTGGCGGCAACAGGGCGACCGGATCGTCGACCACGCGCTCAAACTCATGCATGAAAAGCCCGCAGAGCACTGGACGGTGGACCGCCTGGCCCAGGCCGCCGGCGCTTCACGGGCCGCCTTCGCCAAGCGCTTCCAGGAACTGGTCGGCGAACCCCCGATGACCTTTCTAAAAAACTGGCGCATGGCCCTGGCCGCCGATCTATTGACCCAGCCCGACCAGACCGTCAGCACTGTGGCCGATCAGGTCGGCTACGCCTCTCCCTACGCCTTCAGCGCCGCCTTCAAACGCGTGCGCGGCATCACCCCCCGGGCGCATCGTGACGCCCGCAGCCAGTTCGATGCCGTGGGTACGGGATAGCGGGACCGACGGAAAGGGTCAATATCCGGCCGCCTGTCCATCCTTGCGCACTTCGGTCGCACCGCGCCAGGTGCCGAACTCCGGGTCCAGCATGATCGCCTGGTAGCCGCCGTAGGGGCCGAGGGCCGGCTGGATGCGATGTCCCTTCATCATCAGGGCACGCACAGTGTCATAGCTGAAACCCGACTCCAGGTTCAGAATCCCACCGTCGGTCATCTGCAGGTTCTGGCCGGTCGGCTCGGTCGAGCCTCGGTGATGAATGCGTGGGGCATCCCCGGCTTCCTGAAGGCCCATACCGAAATCGACCAGGTTCATGACGATCTGGGCGTGACCCTGGGGCTGCATACCGCCCCCCATCAGGCCGAAGCTGATCCAGGGCTCGCCGTCCTTGGTGATGAAGGCCGGGATGATGGTCGTGAAAGGCCGCTTGCCCGGCTCGAAGCTGTTCGGGTGACCTTCCTTCAAGACGAACATCTCGCCGCGGTCCTGGAGGATGAAGCCCAGACCGGGCGGGGTCATGCCCGAGCCCATGCCGCGATAGTTGGACTGGATCAGGGAGACCATATTGCCTTCGCTGTCTGCCGTGGTCAGGTAGATCGTGTCGCCGTCATCGAGGGCGCGCGTCCCCGGCTCGACGGCGCGGGCAGCGCGCTCCATGTCGATCAGCTCGCGGCGCTGGGCGGCGTACTCCTTGCTGATCAGCCAGTCGACGTCGACGTCGGCGAATTCCGGATCGGCATAGAAGCGCGCCCGGTCCTCGAAGGCCAGCTTCTTGGCTTCGGTGAACAGGTGCACGTGCTCCGGCGAGCCGAAGCCGTAGGACGCGATGTCATAGCCCTCGAGAATGTTCAGGATCTGCAGCGCGGCGATCCCCTGCCCGTTCGGCGGCAGTTCCCAGACGTCATATCCGCGGTAGTTGCTGCTGACCGGCTCGACCCAGTTGCCCTCGTGGGCGGCCATGTCCTGATAGCTCAGAAAGCCATCGTTCTCTGCCATGAATTCACCGATGGTGCGAGCGATATCACCCCTGTAGAAGGCGTCGCGGCCGCCTTCGGCCAGAGCCTGCAGGGTATTGGCCAGATTCGGATTGCGCCAGATCTCGCCCTCGCGCGGCGCGCGACCGTCGATGGTGAACTGTTCGGAAAAACCCGGGTACTCGGAGAGGACCGGCACCGAGCGATTCCAGTAGTAAGCGATCACTTCAGAAACCGGAAAGCCGTCGTTGGCGTAGTCGATCGCCGGTTGCAGCACATCCGCCATCGGCATCTCGCCGAAACGCTCGTGCAGGGCAAACCAGCCGTCGACCGTGCCCGGCACCGAGACCGGCAACGGGCCGTGCGGCGGAATCGACTCATAGCCGTTGTCGATGAACCATTCGAGCGTCAGCGACTGGGGCGAGCGACCGGAACCGTTGTAGCCGTAGAGTTGCTCGCTCTCGGCATCCCAGATGATGGCGAAGAAATCGCCACCGATACCATTGCCGGTCGGCTCCATCAGGCCGATCGCCGCGTTGGCGGCAATGGCGGCGTCGATGGCGTTGCCGCCGTCCTTGAGCACCTGCAGGCCGACCTGCGTGGCCAGAGGCTGCGAGGTCGCGACCATGCCGTTGGCGGCAATCACGTCCGGGCGCGAGGCGTGGGTGGCGCCGGTGACGCGGTCATAGCTAGCCACGGACAGTGTCCAGGCTGACAGCAGCGTCGCGGCTGTGATGGCGAAAAGTCGAAGAATCATCAGAAAAGCTCCGGTGTGTGCGGGCGTGCAACATGGGGGAAGGATAGCAGCCGGGTGTCGGTCATTTCGGGCTCTGACGATATCTCGAGCACCGCATCAAAGCGCTACCCGGCCCGCTTGATCGTACTCGACGATCAGCTTCGGCCAGTGCAACAGCCAGCGTTTCGAAGCCAGGCGATCGAAAAAGATGTCCCTGGAACGCTTCGGATTGGGGGTGATCCGGCCGGCTCTGAGCGACTCCGTGCCGAACGGCGCAAGCAGCTCGATTCTTCCGCCCCGAACGATGCGCGCGCCCACGGCCGTCTCGACCTCGGGCCAGAACCTCATCGCATCCGCACAGCTCAGGTAGGGGCGATCGCCATTGCGAATGTGCATGAGCGCCTGATTCCTGACCTGCCAGTGCTGCTCTGGCTGTTGGTACAGCAGCTCAGCCTGCGCACGATGAGCACGGTCACCCCGGCGATCCTCGGCATCGAAGAAGATCACATCAATATCATTCAGCGGCGTCGGCTGATAGCCATGCAGCGCATCCCACACGAGATTGCGTACAAACCCCGCCGCCAGCCATGCATCGGGCAGCGCCAGCGCGGCGAGGGCGTGCAGCGCTGCCATCCTGGCAGCATCGGCCTTGAGCAATTCTTCGATTGAGTCTGTCTTCACTCTCGGGACTCTGCCGTTGGGAGGCGGGGCCGGTTTCGGATCAACCGGCACTACCGGTCTCGGCCACGCAGGCTGCGGGAGATCCTGAATCCGGGCAGAATACACGACCGGCCATGATGCAAGGCCTGCATCGAGATGATGATTGATGACGACACCCCCTGGGGTAGTTCACAACGGTGGTCCATTCGATTCACTAGCGCTCACCGATGACGAGACCCTCCTCGATCAAGCTGCTCTGGCGCTGGGCAGAGAGAGCTGGTGGAGCGGCGCCGGCCTGCTGAACCGCGAGCAGATCGATGCTCTGGTCGATGAGCTGGCCGAACTGCACGCGAAAGATCGCCTGCACCGGGCCGGGGTCGGCCGCGATCTCGACTTCCAGATCGACGGGGATATCCGACGCGATCGGATCGTCTGGCTGAATCGGCAGCGACCGGTCCAGGCCGATTTCCTCGACAGTATGGAGCGGCTGCGCCTGGCCCTGAATCGCACGCTCTTTCTCGGCCTGTTCGAGTTCGAAGCCCATTTTGCCCACTACCCGCCCGGTGGCTTCTACAAGCGCCACCTCGACAGCTTCCGCGGAGCCGCCAACCGGGTGATATCAGTGGTGTTCTATCTGAACCGGGACTGGCAGCCCGGCGACGGCGGCGAGCTGGTGCTCTATACCGAAGACGAAACCCGCGAGCTGACCATAATCGAGCCCCGGGCTGGCACCCTGGCGATGTTTCTGAGCGAGGAAATCCCGCACGAAGTCCGGCCGGCCCGGACCGATCGCCTCAGCATCGCAGGCTGGTTCCGGCTCAACGCATCGATCAACGGTCAGATCGATCCGGCCCGATGATCTCTACGCCCCCGCACGCCATCCCAAGCGGCCTAATTGCACGCGAACTTGGCTATCGAGGCCAGCAACTCAGTTCGCGCGCAAAGCGCTGTGTTCGATCATGCCCTCGAATCGCGAAAAGATGACAGGGTCGAGTTTCTGTCCCGACTCTGTACGAAGAATCCCCATCACCTGGTCGTGACTGCGAGCGGCATGGTACGGACGGGTGCTCGTCATCGCGTCATAAGCATCCGCGATCAGCAGGACGCGGCTGGGAAAAGGAATGTCACCCCGCGTCAGCTTGTCCGGGTAACCTGAGCCGTTGAACGCCTCGTGATGATGGCGGATCACCCGTCCGACGGCCCTGGCATTCGGAAGACCGGTTGCGACGAAAATGCGCTCGCCCTTGGCCGGATGCTCACGCATGAGCACCCATTCATCTGCACTCAGTCGACCATTCTTCAGAAGCACTGCATCGGGAATCCCGATCTTGCCAACGTCATGAAAGCGAGCTGCAAGCCTCAAGGCATTCAGATCCTCGACTGCGATTTCGCAGGCCTTTCCGAGTTCTGTCGCGAGATCGACTACCCGGTCGCAATGGCATCGAGTATGTGAATCTCTGGCATCCAGCGCTTCGGTGATCGCCTTGATCGAACCAAGCAGCTGATGGTAGGGCGACTCCATGGTCATCGGGCACTCCTCGCCGGCAGGTCATGTCCCGGAGCTGACCACCGGTCAGAACCCGGATAGAAAGCGATTCGGCTGCATCTGCTCTGCAATATTGCCTTACGCTTTTGCACAAAGTAGCTAAATTGTCTGGCATTTTCAACAAAATAATCTCGTTCGCGCCTCACCCGACGGGCTGTGGAACAAAAACACAGGCAACGCCTGTGGGTATCAGTTGCTCGACGATGCCCAGAACCGTCACGAATTGATCATGGCCCGCCCGGCTTCAACAGGTGGCCAGAGCGCCCTGCTCAGGCGATTGATGCAAGTCGTTGATCAGCAAGTACTCTATGTGCATGATTGGCTCATGGCATGAATTCTGCATAGTCATCCGTAGACAACAGCAAACGCTCAACAGAGGCCGTCATGCACAAATCAAGTCGAACCAGATCAGGTCAGAAGGGATTCACCCTGATCGAACTGATGATCACGATCGGCGCGCTGTCCACCCTGATGGCCATCGCCGTTCCATCGTTTCAGAACTACGTCATTCGGGCCCAGGTCAGCGAAGCGCTCATCGCCGCCGGAAAGGTCAGGAGTGACCTGGGAATTTTTGCGGCATCAGAAGGGCGCTTCCCGGCCACCTCCGAAGAACGCGCCGCCTTCGAGATTCTGCCCTCCGACAACCACCCCAGCATTCAGCGGCTCGCGGTTCACGGCGTGGGCGCATGCAACCTGAACGCCGGCTGCTCGCAGTCCCGGCTTGAAATCAAGCTGCGCCCCTGGGTCTACCGCAACATTGGCGGCGGTGCCCATAGTCAGTTCCGCCTGCAGGGCGCCATCGGTCCGGGACACACGAGCTGGACCTGCGGGCCACGCGATGTCCAGCCGCTGAAACCGGAGTGGCTGCCTGCCTCGTGTCGCCAGAGCACATGACTGAGCGCGTCCCCGGGGCGGGCAAATCAAAACACTGGCTGGGTCGATTACAATTGGAGGTGGATCCTTCCTGATGATCGAGACCCGATATCGCCCGACAGAAAGACTCCAACCTGATCCTGCGCGTTGCCAGATCGAGCAGTTCACGGGCAACGTTTCTGCGCTTTGCCCTGGTCGGCGGCACGATCTCGATCATCGATGCCGGCTTGCTGTATCTGTTGAAGGATCTGCCGGTATTCAACGTCTACAGCGCGCGGGTCGTCTCGTACTTCGCGGCCATGTGCGCCGGCTATCTGCTCAACCGCTACTTCACCTTTCACCATCTGGAGCGTGGACGCGTACTTTGGGATGAACTGGTTCGATTCTTCAGCGTCCATGCGCTCGGCGGCCTGCTGAATTTCGCCGTCTTCTCCCTGATCGTGACCCTGGCCGATCGCTATGCTGCGACCGGCACGCTCGCGCTACTGGCACCGCTGCTCGGCGTCTGGATCGGCGGCCTGGTCGGCATGAGCTTCAATTTCCTGATGTCGCGAAATCACGTCTTCGATGGCGCCAAGCGCTGAGGTCAGAAAGCTTCTGAATCGACCTGTTCGGAGCGCCACGAGCCTTGCACGAGCCCGTATTGGCCCATGCGGCTCATCAGATCAGCCTAGTCGCCAGCCGAATCGCTACTGTCCGCAACATCCCGAGAGACCTGTTCGACCGGCGGCCTGGACAACTTCATGAACCAGACGACAAAGAACACGCCCATCCCGATGATGAAGACAATGACAGACAGCGACAGCAGACCGATAAAGGTCGTGAACAGCTCAGCCAGAACATCCATGATACGAATTCCTCCGAATACGGCCGCCGGCTGCGGCCCATGGAAAAGATTGTCTCGAAAGATTCCATCCCGGCGTATGACGCAGATCAAAATGGCCCGGGTCGGTGTCGACTGCGCTGCTGGACTGCTGCGCTCGATCACCGGCAATGCTGCACCTGCCGTCGCAAATTACGCGTTCCGGGACTGATATATTGTCAGCAAGCTGCCCGTCGACTTCGACAGCAACCAGCTGGGCCTGGCGGGTGATTCCCATGCATTCATGGTTTGCATCACGGAGAATTCGCGATGGCCGGGACAGTTCGGATTGATCGGCGAGAAGGCGATGCCAGGGCTTTGAAGCCGCATCGCCGCCGCGCAAGCTACCAGGCCGTGCTCTGCGCGCTGGGCCTGAGCTCGGGCCAGGCACTGGCGACCGACGTCATCGAGCTGGCCGAACTTGGCGCAGGCGGTTTCCGCATCGACGGCCTGGCCCAGCTCGACAGCATCGGATACAGCGTCTCGAACGCGGGTGATGTCAACGGCGACGGTTTCGATGATGTGATCCTCGGTGCACCGTTTGTCGAGACCGGTGGCATCTACGGCAGCTCTGGCACGAGCTACGTGATATTCGGCAAGCCGGACAGTGCCAGCGTCGACCTGTCAGACCTCGGCGAGCGCGGCTTTCTGATTACCGGGATCGGTGATTCCGATGAATTCGGGTTCAGCGTGTCCGGCGCCGGTGATGTCAACGGCGACGGGCTGGCGGATCTGATCATCGGTGCACCAGAGGCCGATCCCGGCGGAGAGAGCTTCGTTGTATTTGGCAAGACCGACACCGCAGATATCGATCTATCCGACCTGGGTACGGCACAGGATCCCATTGGGTTTCGCATCATTGGCGCTGCTGGCGGTGATCGCTCCGGAATCAGCGTCTCCGGCGCCGGTGATGTCAACGGCGATGGGCTGGCAGATGTGATCATCGGTGCGCCTGGCGCAGACATCTCCGGGAATCAGTCTGCGGGCGAGATTTACGTGGTTTTCGGCAAGGCCGACAACGTGCAGGTCGATCTGGCTGACCTGGGTTCGGTCTCGGGCCCCGGCGGCTTCAGGATCTTCGGCATCGACCCTTTCGACAATGCGGGACGAAGCGTCTCCGGCGCCGGCGACTTCGATGGCGATGGTCTGGATGATCTGATCATCGGCGTCGCGGAAGCCGCCAACGAGGCCGGGGAGTCCTACGTCATCTTCGGCAAGACAGACACCAGCTCAGTCGGACTGGTCAACCTGGGCACTCGCGGCGTGCGCATCAATGGGGTCGATGTCGGTGATTTTTCCGGACGCAGCGTTTCCGGGGCCGGCGACATCAACGGTGATGGCCTGGCCGATATCATCATCGGCGCTCCGGGTGTGAATGACGGTGGCGCGAGTTTTGTTGTCTTCGGGCGGGCCGGTAACAGCGACATCGACCTGGCCGAACTGGACAACGGTGGGTTCAGAATCGACGGCACCGATTCATCCAGAATCGGAGCCAGCGTTGCAGGCGCTGGCGATGTCAATGGCGATGGTCTGGACGACCTGATCGTCGGTTCGCCTTTTGCCGATTCGGACGGGCGCTACAACACCGGTGAGTCCTACCTGGTCTTCGGCAAGTCCGATCACGCCAACGTCGATCTGGCCAGCCTGGGCGACGGCGGTGTCCGCATCCCGGGCAAGGATATCCAGGATCGCTCGGGCAGCAGCGTGTCAGGCAGCGGCGATATCAACGGCGACGGACTGGCCGACCTGATCATCGGTGCCCCCGGTGCCGAGATCGGCGGGCAGCAGTTTGCCGGCGAGACCTATATCGTGTTCGGCCCCCGACCCACGCCCCGCGCACTTCTGTTCACCGACCGCGAGGACTTTCTCAACGCCACCGAGGCAACCGTGGTCACCGCCCCCTACGCCCCGGTCAATCAGCCGCCCGAACCCTTCCAGAGCGGTGACATCCTGTTCGACGCCATCGCGCCTTCATCCTTGAACTTCGCCGACTTCCCGGTCGACTTTCCCGACCCCGGCAGCATCGAGCTGGCCATCAACGGCAAGGAAGATCTGGATATCGCCCTGGCCGAGGGCTTTACCCGGGCCATGGGCATCGACTTCAACGATGCCGCTGGCGGCAACACGCCATCGACCTTCACGATCACGGTCTTTGCCAGCGATACCGAAGTCGCAAGCTTTCAGTTCCAGACGGCCGCACTGCCGGACCAGGACTACATCGGCGTCTGGGCCGCGGTGCCGTTCAACCGTCTCGAGATCCGCGAAACCACCACGGCGAACGAAAACGAATACTTCGGCGCCGTATCGACCAGCTCGAGCCCCTTGGGCACCCGGCTGTTCGAAGATCGATTCGAGAACTGATCGAGCACCGATCAAGTGCTTTGCTCCCGACTGGCTTCAGCAGAAACCAGGATGGACGAGGATGCTGGCTTGATATCCTGGGTGTCCAGCGCTACCACCGAAATGCTGACTCAAGATCGTTGGAATCCAGTA
>CAYTQT010000014.1:0-68365 GCA_964439915.1 uncultured Wenzhouxiangella sp.
CCAACTCCCCCGCCTCCACCCTCAAATCCAACCGATTCTCCGGCGGCGGCAGCGGGCAGGTCGAGAACGCGGTAAACGCACAGGGCGGGTTGTAGGTGCGGTTGAAATCCAGCACCACTTCGCCGTCCTCCGGCAGATCGGCGTAGAGGAAGCGCCCCAGGCCATAGGTCTCTCGCCCGGAGGTGCGGTCGGCGAGGATGAAGAACAGCTCGTCGCCGTCCTCGCTGAGGGTGGCCTGGAGCCCGACGGTCTGGCCGTCGACCTCGAACTCGGCCATGCCGGGGTTGGGGTCGCGATTGAGTTCGCCGAGGACATTGGCGATCAGCAGGGTCTGGTCCGGCGGGTTCGGCACCCAGCGGGCGGTGATGCGCCAGTCCGGGTCGAAGGGGAAGTAGTCCAGGCCGCTGAATTCGGTGCGGACCGGGGACTGGCTGTCACGGATTCTCAGGAACGGCTGGCCTTCGCGCGGCATCAGATGGAACTGGACGGTGCCGGCCTCGACCTCCGTCGGGCCGTCGTCGCTGATGGCGACAAGCTGGGTCTCGGCCACAGCCGGCTGGCCGTCGATGGTGACCCGGGTCGGCGCGGCGGGCTCAAACCAGACCTGGTCTTCGAGGACCATCAGATCGCCCCAGTGCTCGGGGCCGGAGGAGACGACGAAGTGCCTGTCGGCAGCGGTGCCGATCGACCAGCGGCCCTGCTCCAGCGGCGCCAGGGCGACCAGGCTGAGCCAACCGTGCGGTTCGGTCAGGCGAGCGATTCGGCGCGCCTTCCAGTCCTCGAATTCGGCTTTCCAGACGGCCTCTTCGGTGGTCAGGGCAGTATCGACTTCTGGGCGATCCTCCAGCGAGAAGTTGAAGGTGCAGGCGCTCAGGCTCAGGGCCAGACCAGCGGCAAGGATCGGCGCTGCGTTTCCTCGGCGGCGGGTCGACAGATCAGGCGCGTCCATAGATGTCCTCCAGGCGTTCGATATCGTCTTCACCGAAATAGGACCCGGTTTGTACCTCGATGATTTCAGCCGGCTCCTGCCCCCGATTTTCCAGGCGGTGCAGACTGCCGGCCGGGATCTCGACGGTCTGGCCCGGCTTGAGATCGAATTCCTTGTCGTTCAGGCGCACGCTGGCCGTACCGCCAACAACGGTCCAGTGCTCGCTGCGATGCGTGTGCTTCTGCAGCGACAGCACGCCTCCGGGGCGTACGACCAGGCGTTTGACCTTGCAGTCCTCGGCGTCCTCTAGCACGGTGAAGCTGCCCCAGGGGCGGTGCACGGTGCGGTGATAGATGGCCGAGTCGTGGTCCTGGCGGGTCAGCTCGTCGACCACGGCCTTGACCTCCTGGGCACGATCGCGGCTGGCGACCAGGACCGCATCGCCGGTGTCGACGATGACCAGATTATCGACACCGACCGCAGCGACCAGGCGCTTTTCGCCCTGGATGAAGGTATTGCGCGAGTCGACGAGCACGCCCTCGCCCTGGACGCGGTTGCCCAGGGCGTCGGTCTCGTAGAGTTCGCTGATCGCCTGCCAGGAGCCGATGTCGCTCCAGCCGCAGGCCACCGGCACGACGGCGCGGCGGTCGTGCTTTTCCATCACAGCGAAGTCGATCGAATCGGAGCGGACCTGGGCAAAGGCCGCGGCATCGAGCTCGAGGGGGTCGGCGTCGGTGCGGGACGCGGTCCAGGTGGCACGGACCTGCTCCAGGATATCGGGCGCGTACTTTGCAAGCGCATCGATAATGCTGCGCGCCTGGAAGCAGAACATGCCGCCGTTCCAGAGGTACTGGCCGGACTCGTAGTAGCGCCGCGCGGTCTCGAGGTCGGGCTTTTCGACGAAGGCCTCGATTTCCTGGGCCTGATCCGACAGGGCCTGGCCCGAGCGGATGTAGCCGAAGCCGGTTTCAGGATGGGTCGGCTGGATACCGAGGCAGGTCAACCAGCCCTGGCTGGCCAGGGCGTGGGCCTCGGCCACGGCGGCCTCGAAGGCGGGGATATCGCGGACCAGATGGTCGGCGGGCAGCACCAGCAGGCAGGCCTGATCGCCGAAGCGCTGCTCGACCCAGAGGGCCGCGGCGGCGATCGCAGGGGCGGTGTTGCGCCCGGACGGCTCGAGCAGGAAATGGTGGGCTTGATCGGGCTCGCGCTTGTGATAGAGATCGCGGGTCAGAAAGTAGTAGTCACGACCGGTGACGGTCAGGGTCTGGTCGTCGGTAGCGACCCGGGTGGCCCGCGCCACCGTGCTTTCGGCCAGGGACTGGCCGTCGGCCAGGCGCATGAAGGGTTTGGGATGGGCGCGGCGCGAGACCGGCCACAGGCGAGTCCCTGCGCCGCCGGAAAGAATGACCGGAATCAGCGTCGATGTCGCGCTCGGCGCGTGCTCCGAGGGCTCACTCGACTTCTCCCTGGACGTCGGTGCGTCTACTGCGTCGTCGCTTCCGCCCATTGCTGCAAACACTCCTGAAGTGCATCGTTCACGCTCGGCAGCTGCAAGCCGGAGACGTGCTCGAAGGATGAACAATCCAGCACCGACCAGGCCGGTCGCTGGGCTTTCTGTGGCCATGCATCCGATGCGATCGGCTCGACCCGGACCGATTCGGGCACCCGCCCGAGCGCCTTCGCTCCGGCAACGGCGCGCTCGGCGAACTCGTGCCAGCTCATCGCGCCTTGGCCCGCCACGTGCATCAGCCTTGGACCATCAAGGCGAGCGAGCGGCTCCAGCAGGGCCCAGGTCGCTGCGGCCAGCGTGCCGGCCCAGGTCGGTGAGCCGATCTGGTCGGCCACGACCCTCAGATCCTGGCCCTGGATCGCTCGACCGAGGATCGCGGTCAGGAAATTGCCAGGCAGGGCGCTGTACAGCCAGGCGGTCCGCACGATCAGGGCCCGCGCGCCGGAGCCCAGGATCAGTTCCTCACCGGCCCGCTTGCTGCGCCCGTAGGCCGACTGCGGCCGACAGGGATCGGTCTCGACCCAGCCGCGACCCGGCTGACCGTCGAACACATAGTCCGTGGAATAGCTTATCAGCCCGGCATCGTGGCTCCGGCACCAGCCAGCCAGCCAGCCCGGCAGATCGCGGTTCAGAGTCGTGGCCTGGGCTTCGTGATCCTCGGCGGCGTCGACCGCGGTCCAGGCCGCCGGATTGAGGATCACATCGGGGCGAACGGCCTCGAGAAGCGCCAGGACCGCGCTTCGATCGGACAGATCGCAGGGATGTTCTTCCGTTTCCCGATCGGTGACGATCAGTTCGACGTGATCGGGGCAGCGCTGTGCAAGATGCTGCCCCAGCTGACCCTCGGCACCGGTCAGGAGGACGCGCATGCGGGCAGATCGGCGGCGGTCAGATCGGCGAGCCCAGGGGCGCACTGATCCTTGCCGGACAGTTCAGGGGCCTCGATCGGCCAGTCGATGCCGATGTCCGGGTCGTTCCAGGCAATCGAGCGCTCGCAGTCCTGCCGATAAGGCCGTGTGCACAGATAGTTGAAGGTGGCCTGATCGCTCAAGGTCAGAAAACCGTGGGCGAAACCCTCCGGCACCCAGAGCTGGTTCATCCGCTCGGCGTCGAGCTCGCAGGCGAACCATCGGCGGAAATTGGGCGAGTCCGGTCGGATGTCGACGGCGACATCCAGCACGCGACCAGTGGAGACCCAGACGAGCTTGCCCTGCGACTGTGGCCACTGGTAATGCAGGCCACGCAGGACGCCCTTGATCGAGCGCGAGCTGTTGGCCTGGACGAACTGGGCATCGATGCCGTGCTCGGCGTAACGCTCCAGGCGCCAGGTCTCGACGAAGCGCCCACGATCGTCACCGAAGACCTGCGGGAAGATCTCGAGCACACCGTCCAACCCGGTGGCCTCGACCCTCATGACTGGAAACCCGCGCTGGCGACCAGTCGCAGGTAGTCCCCGTATCCGCTCTTGGCCAGGGGCTCGGCCAAGGCCAGCAGCTGATCGCGCGAAATCCAGCCCTGGCGGAAGGCGATTTCCTCCGGACAGGCAACGCGCAGGCCCTGACGGGACTCGAGCGTCTCGATATAGCTCGAGGCCTGCTGCAGCGAGGCATGGGTGCCGGTATCGAGCCAGGCATAGCCCCTGCCCATGGTCTCGACGGTCAGATCACCGGCGTCGAGATAGCACTGGTTCAGATCGGTGATTTCCAGCTCGCCGCGCGCTGAAGGGCTCAGGCCGGCGGCGAAATCACAGGCCCGAGCGTCGTAGAAATACAGGCCGGTGACGGCGTAGTTGGACTTCGGCTGCTCCGGCTTTTCTTCCAGCGACAGGACCTGGCCGTCCGGGGCCATTTCAACCACGCCGTAGCGCTCGGGATCGCTCACCCAGTAGCCGAAGACCGTGGCGCCGGTGTCGCGCTGTGCCGCTCTGGCAAGCTGCTGGCGCAGACCTCCGCCGTGGAAGATGTTGTCGCCGAGGATCAGGCAGCTGGGCTGGTCACCTACGAAGTCCCGACCGATGATGAAGGCCTCGGCCAGGCCGTTGGGCTGTTCCTGTACCGCGTAGTGCAGATCCAGACCCCACTGACTGCCGTCACCCAGCAGATTCCTGAACAGGGCCTGCTCATGCGGCGTGGTGATGATCAGTACCTCGCGGATGCCGGCCTGCATCAGGGTGCTGAGGGGATAGTAGATCATCGGCTTGTCGTAGACTGGCAGGAGCTGCTTGCTGATGACCTGAGTCAGCGGATAGAGGCGCGTGCCCGAGCCGCCGGCCAGGATGATGCCGCGCCGGCTCATGCAACACCGACCCGGCCCGGGGCCGTGCCGAGGCGCTCGGAGCGGTAGCGACCGTCACGGATGCGCTGCCACCAGTCGCGCTGTTCCAGATACCAGTCGACGGTGCGGGCCAGGCCGCCGGCGAAATCCACCGACGGCGACCAGCCCAGTTCCTCACTGATGCGCCCGGCATTGACCGCATAGCGCCGGTCGTGCCCGGGCCGGTCCTGGACGAAGTCGATGAGTTCGCGGCGCGGCTTCGGCCCCGGCACCCGTTCGTCGAGGAGATCGCAGAGCAGATGGACCACGTCGAGATTGGCCATCTCGGCATTGCCGCCGATGTTGTAGACCCGGCCGGGCTGGCCGTCGACCAGAACGCGCTGGATGGCCGTGCAGTGATCACCGACGAACAGCCAGTCTCGCCGCTGCTGGCCGTCGCCATAGACCGGCAGGCGCTCGCCTTCGAGGGCGTTGATCAGCATCAGCGGGATGAGCTTCTCCGGAAACTGATAGGGCCCGTAGTTGTTCGAGCAGTTGGTGATGATGACCGGCAGGCCGTAGGTACGCTGCCAGGAACGGGCCAGATGATCGGCAGCGGCCTTCGAGGCGGCATAGGGCGAGTTGGGCGCGTAGCGATGGCGCTCATCGAAGGCCGGATCGCCGGGACCCAGGGTGCCGTAGACCTCATCGGTGGACACGTGGACGAAGCGAAACCCGTCGCGCTCACCGCCGCGCCAGTAATCCAGGGCGCAGTCGAGCATGACCTGGGTGCCGAGGACGTTGGTGCGAATGAAGGCGGTCGGGTCATCGATCGAGCGGTCGACATGACTCTCGGCGGCGAAGTGGACGATGCCGTCGGGCCGGTGTTCACTCAGCAGACGTTCGACCAGGACGCGGTCGCCGATATCGCCGTGGACGAAGATATGTCGCTGTGGGTCGAGGTCGTCAACCGACTCACGGTTGCCTGCATAGGTCAGCAGGTCGAGATTGATCACGCGCATGCTCGGATCATCAAGCACCTGGCGCACGAAATTGCTGCCGATGAAACCGGCACCGCCGGTGACAAGGAGGGTGGTCATGAGTACAGGCGTCCTGTTGTCTTGACGGTCGAGTCGGCCGGCCGAGGAGAGTCAGCGGCCGGCAGGCCGGTCAGAACGGAATGTCGTCTTCGATATTGCCGCCGCCCGAGGGTCCGGGTGCGGGGCCGGAATCGTTGCGATAATCCGAACGTCCGCCGTCTTCCAGGGGTTCACTGCCGCCGCGGCTGTCGAGCATCTGCATCTCATTGGCAACAATTTCGGTCGTGTAGCGGTCATTGCCGTCGCGGTCCTGCCACTTGCGCGTCTGGAGGCGACCCTCGACGTAGACCTTGGAGCCCTTGCGCAGGTATTCCCCGGCGATTTCAGCGAGTTTGCTGAACATCACGACGCGATGCCACTCGGTCTTTTCGTTCATTTCACCGGACTGCTTGTCGCGCCAGCTCTCGGAGGTGGCCAGCGACAGATTGGTCACGGCGCTGCCGCCGGCGGTATGGCGAACGTCGGGATCTGCGCCCAGGTTGCCGATCAGGATGACTTTGTTGATTCCTCTGGCCATGGTTTTCGGGCCTTCCACAGATTGCTGTAAACGGCCTGAAAGTCTAGCACAGAGCCACCCACTCTCTGACTGCGAAAATACCCCGCAGGAGCCTAGGAAAATGACCCGGGAGAGCGGCGATATTCACCGTTTCGCCCGGGTCGAGCCTCGTATAATATGTCAGATGAACGACGTCTCCGCTCCGGCTCCCCCCTGCTCTCTCGATGATGTTCTCGCTCTGACCGCCGAGGATCGCTCAGCCGTGGACGAGCTGATCACCCATCGTTTGCGCTCGGACATCGCCCTGGTCAATCAGATCAGCCAGTACATCATCGGCAGCGGCGGCAAGCGCCTGCGCCCACTGCTCCACCTTCTGGCGGCGCGCGCGGCAGGCTACACCGGCGATCAGCACATCCAGATGGCGGCGATCATCGAGTTCATTCATACCGCCACCCTGCTCCACGATGACGTGGTCGACGAGTCCAGCCGCCGGCGCGGTCAGGAAACCGCCCATCGCATCTGGGGCAACGCCGCCTCGGTGCTGGTCGGGGACTTTCTCTACTCGAGAAGTTTCCAGCTGATGGTCGAGCTGGACACACCCGAGGTCATGCGCATTCTGGCCGACACCACCAACACCATTGCCGAGGGTGAAGTGCTGCAGCTGATGCAGATGGGCAACGCCGAGCTGGATCGGGCCGACTATTTCCAGGTGATCTCCGACAAGACCGCCTGCCTGTTCGCCGCCAGCGCGCGCCTTGGCGGGGTGCTGGCCCGGCGCGGCGAGTCGGTCAACGACGCCCTGGCCGAATTCGGTCTCCTGCTCGGCCAGAGCTTCCAGATCACCGATGACGTTTTGGACTACCGCGCCGACAACGGCGATCCCGGCAAGAGCCTGGGCGACGATCTGGCCGAGGGCAAGGTCACCCTGCCGCTGATCATCGCGATGCAGCGTGTCGAAGAAACCATCCGGACCGAAATCGTCGAGATGATCCGCAACGGCGGCAGCGCCGACTACGCCCGGGTTCGCACCCTGATGGACGAGGTCGGTGCGCTGGATGCAGCGATGGATCAGGCGCGGGAGTTGAGCATCAAGGCCAGAGACTGCCTGGGTATGCTCGACGAAGGACCGGAACGCCGGGCACTGGAAGTGATCAGCGACTACGCCGTCGACCGATCGCTCTGATCAACAGCGCGCTCGAGCGCCGCCACGGCCGTCCGGAAGCGCTCGCCGCGCTCCTCGAAACTCCTGAATCGCGGAAAACTCGGTGCGCCCGGGGACAGCAGGATGGTCTCGCCGGCCCGGAACCCTGCATCGGCCGCACGAACCGCCTGTTCGAGATCGGCGGCCTCGATCACATTGTCCGAATCCACTGCCCCGCCAGCGACCAGAGCCGCTGCGATCTGCGCCCCGTTGTCGGGCAGGGTGATCAGGCCGGCCAGTCGATGCTGACCGCACCAGTCAACCACCGGTGACCAATCGGCCGGCCGGGTCTGGCCACCGGCAATCAGCACGACGACCTGGTCACGCAGGCTTTCCAGTGCCGCCCGGGTGGCGTGTGGTGAAGTCGCGATGGAATCGTTGATCCAGCGCGCATCGATGGACTCCAGCCGGTGGGTGAGCGGGCAAAAGGTCCTGAGCGCCTCAAGACTGGCCGGCCGCGCGCCGCCCAGACGTTCGCAGGCGCTCAACGCCAGAGCCGCATTGTCCAGGTTGTGTCGACCGATCAGCTGTAGCTCGGACAGGTCGACAAGCCGGCTCTGCTCTTGCCACAGGCTGTCATCGCGGCGGTGATAGTCCGGCGGAAGGTTGGCTGCGATGCGTCCGGGGATCGCGCGCGTGGCCTGCTCCAGAACCGGGTCGGTGGCGTTGATAAGCAGTCCGCGACCGGCGAGCAGCTCGGCCATCCGCAGCTTGCAGTGGTAATAGGTCTCGACGCTGCCGTGCCAGTCCAGATGCTCGGGAAACAGACGGGTGATCAGGCCCAGTTCGAGCCGGCCCTCGAGGTCGGCCAGCTGATAGCTGGACAGCTCGGCGACGACGCGATCGGCGGCGGTGTCGAGATGATCAAGCAGGGGGATGCCGATATTGCCGGCCAGCACCACATCCTGCCCGCTGGCCCTGAGCAGATGGACCAGTATCGAGGCGGTGGTGCTCTTGCCCTTGGATCCGGTCACACCGACCACCGGCAGGTCGGGCCGTTCACTGAAGAAGATGGAGCCGGGGTTGATCAGGCGACCGCCCCGGGATCGGAAATCCACCAGCGCCGGATGGTCGATGCGGATGCCCGGCGAGCGCAGCGCGATGTCGAAGGCGGCCAGGCCCGAATCGAAGGGTGCGACCCGGCCCTGAACGCCCGGCGGCAGCTCGCCGGCCTCGGTCCAGACGCTGAGATCGGCGGGGTCGGCTCGCTGACTCAGGACCTGCCAGGCGCTCTGTCCCTCGCGACCGAAGCCGAGAATGCCGACACGCTGGCCGCTGAATGCCTCAAGCCGCATCCAGCAGATCCTCCGGAATCCGGTGCGGCCCACCGGGCCGGCACAGGGCCTCGAGAGAGCGCACATCCAGACCGATCAGGCGGTCGTTGAGTGCACGGACCACCGCATGGCCCTTCCAGTCCGCCTGCCCGGCCAGGGCAACAACGGCCGCGCGCGCCTCCTCAGACTCACCCACGCATTCGAATGGCTTGATGCCGTCCAGGGCCAGCAGATCGGCGAAGGGCTCGATCAGATCGACCTGATCCAGCAGGTCTCGACCGAAGATCGCACTGAGCGCGGCAGGTTCCATGAACGGCGCCAGGCACAAGTAGACGAAGGTGCACTTGGGGCACTGGCCGCACCAGCGCTCGACGCGGGGTCCGTCGAGATGGAAATTCCGGTTGCAGGAGGAAAAGCGGTCGTGCCACTGCTCGAGGCTGGCAAAGTCACGGCAGATCGCCAGCTCGCGATCACGCCGCAGCAGGGAAAACACGCGCAGCGAGCGGTGGACATAGCGTCCCAGCCAGTCATCGAGCAGGACCTCGAACTCGAACGACTTGGAGTACTGATGGTTGACATCGCGGCCCTGCTCGTCGGTCCGGCTGGCCTGACTGGCCGAGCGCTCATTGGCGAACGCCACCCGATCGTAGTCCAGCAGCAGGGCCGCCAGAGTCAGAATGGCCGCGTTGATGGCGGTCACCGGCACATGGCCATTCAGGGCCCCGGCCCGGTTGAGCCCGGTCAGCTCGGACGCCAGGCTGCGCTGGATGATCCAGTGCTGACCGGGCAGCTTGTCGCCAAGGGCCCTGATCAAGGGCGCCGAGCCGATCTGGATCGAATCCGGACACTCGCCGTGATCGCGCAGCCGCTCCCAGGCCACCAGGGAATCCTTGCCGCCGCCCATCGGCACCAGGGTGCGACGCTGCAGTCCGAATTCAGCCGGCTCCGGGGCGGCCTGCCGCCTGCCCGGAAATGCCGGAAACGCATCAGGATCGAGCTGGTTTTCGAAGGCAAACTCGGCCAGCCCCCGGCGATAGATCCGGGTCAGGGCATCGGCCTGCCAGGCATCCGGACAGCGCTTGGAGAAATCGAACCGATTCGGGCAGGCGGCCTTCCAGTAGCTGACGCCGGCGACCCAGTGGACCAGATCCAGGGCGGCCTCGATCGCTTCGGTTCGGTCCGGACGGTCGGCAAAGGGGGCGCCGGGCAGGACCAGGCGCTCGGTCAGTTCGAGTTGGTCGAGGCGGTAGACCAGTTCGACCTGCCCGGTCTCACGATCCAGTCGGCGATCGACGAAGTGAAAGGTCCGGGCGGTTGCTGCGGCAGATTGCCGTTGGCTCGGGCCGGGTTCAGGACGAGCCATGGGCGCTTTCGGCCTTGGCGTCGAGTTCGGCGCGCCGCGGCCAGGCCCGCAGGACGGCATGAATCAGGGTGGCCAGGGGAATCGCGAAGAACACACCCCAGAAGCCCCAGACCCCACCGAAGACCAGCACCGCCACGATGATCGCCACCGGATGCAGGTTCACTACTTCGGAGAACAGGATCGGCACGAGCACGTTGCCGTCCAGGGCCTGGATGATGGCGTAGGCAATCAGCACGTACCAGAACTGCGCCTCCAGCCCGAAAGCGATCAGTGCGACCACGGCCACCGGCAGCGTAGCGACCGCCGCGCCGATGTAGGGAATCAGTACCGAGAAGCCGACCATCATCGACAGCAGCATGGCAAACGGCAGACCCAGCCAGATGAAAACGACATAGGTCACCGACCAGACGATCAGGATCTCGAGTACCTTGCCGCGCACGTAGTTGCCGATCTGGGCATCGACTTCCCGCCAGACGCTGGTGACCAGATCGCGGTCCTTGGGCATGTAGGCCGACATCCAGGCAATCAGGGGCTTCTTGTCCTTCAGGAAGAAGAACACCAGCACCGGCATCAGAACCACGAAGATCAACAGGCTGGCCAGGCCGATCACACCGGAAAAAGAGACGAGCGTCGCGCCGTAGTTGACCAGCTCTGTGCCCATGTTGTCGACCATCTGGGAGAGCTGCTCTTCGGAAATCAGCGACAACTCACGATCGACGCTGTCCGGGGGCAGGCGATCGGCGGGATTCGCGCTTTCGAGCTCAGCAGGATCGACCGCCGCGACCGAAGGGTCCGGCAGGTCGCTACCTGCGGGAGCGACGATCTGGGGATAGCGCTCCGGCAGCGTCGACAGCCAGGCCTGGGCCTCCCGGATGTAGCTGGGGATCTGCTGAACAATGGCAGCTAACTGGCGGGTCAGCATCGGCAGCAGGCCGAACAGGAGGAACAGCAGGCCGGTCATGAATCCGCTGAATACCGTGATGACCGCAATCAGACGCGGCAGGCCGAAGCGCTCCAGCCGCTGGACTGCGCCCTCCAGCAGGTAGGCAATGATCAGGCTCGCAACCACAGGGGCCAGCATCCGGCCGAAGATCACTACCGCCACCAATCCGGCCAGCAGCGATAGCGCCAGGATCACGACCTGCGGGTCGGAAAAATGACGCTGATACCACTGATTGATGCGAGAGAACATGCTTTTGGATTATACGGAGGCAGACCCGATCGGCGAAGCTTTTCGAAAGAGGAGTACAGAACTTGTGGCGCCAGGTATAGACAGGCTGTCGCAAACGCACGCCTCGGGTCAGCCACCGCTCTGGCGATCGCTGCCCCCGCCCGGTGAGCCTTTCCCCGTGGAAGGTCACCGGGCCCTTACGCCCTGTACTTTAGGAGTGTTGCTGCGCGGGGAAGATCAAAAATCGAACTCGATCAAGGCCTGTACTTCCACGTCCTGCTCCAGGCGATCGGAAACGATTCCGAGCGCGTTGCCGCCGAAAGCGAACTCGGGCGGCGCGTATGAGGCGCTCAGACGAAGGGTTGTGACCGGACCGACCGCTTTCATCACACCGGCAAGAAAGGCGTGATCGGACAGCTCGGACTCGAGCGCATCAGCCAGGATCGACGAGGTCGGAAGCGGCTGTGTCCTGGTCTGATAGTCGATGTAGAAAGCCAGATCGTGGTCGTTGCTCCACTGCCAGCCAAGGCTGTAGACGACCAGATCGTCCCAGGCAAAGCGAGGACTGGTGCTGTCGCCGAGCAACGCCGTAAAGCGGGCCGGCAGGGTTCGGCTCGGAAAGGCACCGACCTCGCTGTAAAAAATCTGCTCGATCCCGACTCGCAGCGAGCTGCGCTCGGTCGCATGGAATTGCGCACCGACCTGAACGCGCGATGGGATGTCGAGTTCGGCCACAGTGCCGTAGAGCCCGCGAATGGTTGCAAACTCTGCCATGTCGATACGCGATTGAGCAGAGGCTTCGAAGGTCCATTGGGGCGTCAGACTGCTGGCCAGCCCAACTCGCAGACCGGCGCCATGGGTGACTTCCGGCCGGCCGTTGAACAGACCGTAGTCCTGGTTGAACGGACTGTATTCGAGCGCCGAGGCGTTATCGGCCTCGATCAGGTTCAGAACGCTGGAGCCGTAGCTCTGGCTGGCCAGAACGGCGGCAATCGTCAGATCACTCGATTCATTGAGTCGGGTGGTCAGGCCGGGCATCAACAGGGACTGCTGGAAGGTCTGCCCCTGTGAGCTGAATCCGCGCGGTGCCGGTGTCAGCGACAGTGCCATCTGGCTGGTACCCAGCCCGAGAATCGCAGGCGTACTCGGTGGAGTCACCAGGGCGCGGGCAAAATCGGGGGCAATCAACTCTTCATCAAGCGCCATCCAGTCCGATCGCGGGTCCGGGGCCAGGTTCATCCGATCCAGACTCGGCGTGATGCGGTGGAGCAGCAGCGCATCCCACTGGCCCGACATGAATGCCGCCGGACGCGCGTTGCCTCCGGGGCTATCCGCCGCCACAGGAGCAGCGGCCAGTAGGGCCGCGACCGCTGCAATCAGATGACGACGAATGAACATGACTGGCATCGCAATAGGTTGAAATCGATAACGTAGAATTCTAGCGCGCCAGTTGGCAGAAATACAACGAATTTCCATCAAGGTGGGCAAAAATCGACAAAACTACGGGTCATTGCGCGGCAATAACGTGATGCAGGTCTCTGATTGTTGCAGAATTACAACAATAGCGAGATCGGACTGGCCGATCAGGCCAGTCGCTCACACAGCGCGTCGGCAAAGCTCCGGGTCGTTCCCTCGCCGCCCAGATCGGGCGTGGTCCGATCGCCCTGCTCGATCGTCTCGGCAATGGCACCCCGCAGCCTCGTGGCCTTGTCGCACTGGTCGAGATGATCCAGCATCTGGGCCGCGGCCAGCAGCAGGGCGCAGGGATTGGCAATCCCCTTGCCGGCAATGTCCGGCGCTGAACCGTGGACGGCCTCGAACATCGCCACATCGGTGCCGATATTCGCGCCGGGTGCCAGACCCAGGCCTCCGACCAGGCCGGCGCAGAGGTCCGAGAGAATGTCGCCGAACAGGTTCGTGGTCACGATGACATCGAACTGCTCCGGGCGCATGACCAGCTGCATACAGGCGTTGTCGACGATCAGATCATTGAACTCGATCTCCGGATACTCCCGCGAGACATCGCGGGCCACCTCGAGAAACATGCCGGTGACATCCTTGAGGATATTGGCCTTGTGCACGGCGGTCACTTTCTTGCGCCCGACACGGCGCGCCATTTCAAAGGCAAAACGCACCACGCGCTCGCAGCCCTTGCGGGTCACCACCATCTTCGACTCGGCGCGCGAACCGTCCGGCGCAGTGAAGGCGCCCTCACCCAGGTAGGCACCCTCGGTATTCTCGCGCACGGTGATCAGATCGATATCTTCATAGCGTGAGCGCGTGCCCTTGAAGCTGATCGCGGGGCGGACGTTGGCGAACAGATCGAAATGCTTGCGCAGCGTGACGTTCAGTGACTTGAAACCACCGCCCACCGGCGTGGTCAGGGGCGATTTGAGGGCGATCCTGTTGGTCGCGATCGAGTCCAGCGTGGCCTGCGGCAGCAGGTCGCCGGTTTCGTCCTGGGCCGCAAGACCGGCCAGCTGGAAATCGTATTCCAGACCGGCGCCGAGGGTATCGAGCACGCGCAGGGTGGCTTCCATGATCTCGGGGCCGATGCCGTCGCCCCGAATAACGGTGATTCTCTGAGTCAAGTCAGACGTCCTTGGGAATTGCTGAATGAATGGTGTGCCTGCTGAGCCGAATTATACTGACAACAGCGCTCGGCAACCGAGCTTCGGCCGATGGACAATGGATGTCGACAGCCCACCAGATGAAGGCCCGGATCAGGCGCCCAGCAGGCGGTCGAGCCGGCCGTCCCGGTCGAGTGCCTGCAGATCATCAAAACCGCCGACGTGCGTCTCGCCGATGAAGATCTGCGGAACCGTGCGGCGGCCACTGCGCTCGATCATTTCGTCACGCCGCTGCGGCTCGGCCAACAACGAGACTTCCTGCCAGTCGACGCCCTTCGATTTCAACAGACGCTGGGCTGCCACGCAGTAGGGGCAGGTTCCTTTCACATACATCATGATTTCCGGTGTGCTCATCAGAGCGGCTCCTCGGTGGTTTGAATCGGTCGAGTTCAAGAGATAGGGGCGACGCGCCCGGAAATACAGGCCCGAGGCGACAGGAATTCGTGCTTCAGATGCACCATTCGGGCTTCGGATGGCCGCCGAGGCGACAGGCCTGTCGAACGGGATTCTCACTGAACAAGCGATACAGGTCTCGACTCGACAGGCCGGGATCATTGCGGAAGGTTCTGAATTCGGCCATCAGCACGCGCATCAGGGGCGGGGTGCCGTAGCGCGCGTGGTAGGCGCGAACGAAATCGATCACCCACCAGTGCGCATCGGTCAGCGTCAGGCCGTCCGATCGAGCCATCTCGACGGCCAGTGATCGACTCCAGTCGTCCGGATCGAGCAGATGCCCGTCCTGATCCAGGGCGATGGCCCGCCCGTCGTGATCGATCGCCCGCTCGGTCATGACAGATCGAGCCTGTCCGCGGGCAAGGGGATCGATCCGGCCTCGTCGCCTTCAGTATATTTCACGCCCAGTGCCGCCTCGTCCGGATCGGGGTCGAGACCGAGCACCTCGAGGTCGGCCAGTTCAAAATCCAGCAGCTGCTGCCAGGCCCGCCGCTGGTCCGGAAAGTCCAGCAGCGAGTGCCAGGCAGATGCCTCGAAGCGAACATGAAGGGCCATCTCCAGGCTCGCGGCCGCCAGGATCACCTCGAGGCTTTCCTGCCAGCCCAATTCAGATTGGGCCCGGGTCAGGCGGATCAGCAACGGCTGATCATCCGAGACGGCCGTGTTCCCGGTCCGCCAGCAATCCAGCCAGTGAGCCCAGAACTGGACCAGGCTGGAGGGTCTGGCAGCTCCCGCCGGCTCGCTGCGCCTGCGGCGCTGCCAGGCAGTCGTGCAGTAGACCAGATCAATGTCCGACTGACCGGCCAGTCTGACCCAGGGAGAGGCGTCGGATTCGATCAGCTCGATCGCATCGGCGTGGAAAAACACCAGCAGCGGTCGCCGCAGGTCCTCGACCGCGACCCCGTCGATTCCGCATTCATTTAACTGCGTCTTTGCACGCACCATGATGACGCTGTTGTATGGTGTGATTCTGCGGTCCAACGTCAATTTGCGAACCTCGTGCGCCAAAATCGGTCTGAATCAATCATGCGAATCGCGAAAAAATTCCTGATCCTGAACCTGCTTTGCTGGACCGGCATCCTAGCAGCTCAGAACCCTTCCAGCCTGCCCGATATGGGCGGCACCAGTACCCGTGTCGTTCCGATCGAGCAGGAATTGACCTTTGCCCGCGATTTCGAGCGTTTCATGCGGGCCAACAACATGCTGATCGAAGACCCCCTGATCCGCGACTACTTCGAGGACATGGGTTTCCGCCTCGTCGCCCAGTCCGATCGCCAGGGCGGCAGCTTTCATTTCTTCCTCCTGCGCGAGAACAGCATCAATGCCTTCGCCAGCGTGGCCGGGGTCATCGGCCTGCATTCGGGACTGATTCTGCTGGCAGAGGACGAAAACGAAGTGGCCGGTGTGGTCGCCCATGAAATCGCCCACGTCACCCAGGACCACCTGGCGCGTGGCGTCGAGAACCAGCAGCAGATCTCGCTGCCGGCCATGATCGCGACACTCGGTCTGGCCATCGCCGCCAGTGCCGCCGGCAATCCCGACGCAGGGCAGGCGCTGATTCTGGGCGGTATGGGCCTGTCCCAGCAGATGATGATCAATCACACCCGTCAGGCTGAAATGGAAGCTGACCGGATCGGCATTTCATTGCTCGGACGGGCGGGCTTCGATCCCGAAGGAATGACCCGGTTCTTCGAGCGCATGAATATTCGCAGTCGCGCCATGGGTCAGGGGCCACCCGAGTACCTTCGCACCCACCCCCTGTCGATCAACCGGGTGGCCGAGGCGCGCAGTCGTGCCCAGGACGTCGTCAATCCACGTGCACGCCTCGATCCCTCGGAAGAATTCCATTTCGTCCAGTCGCGGCTGCGCGTGCTGATGAGCAATCGCATGGACCACACCATCCGCTGGTTCGAAGCCCGGCTGGACAACGGCAGCCGGCCACCGCTGGCGATGCACTACGGCATGGCCCTGGCCCTGAGCAGGGAGGCGCGCATGGATGAGGCGATGGCGCACCTGGACATCCTGATGGAGCAGGCGCCGGAGCGCCAGATCATCCGCTTGCTCGAGGCCGAGATCCTGTTGGCAGCGGGTCAGACGGAACGCTCACTGGACATCCTCGAGGCGCTTTATCATCAGTTTCCCGGGTCGCGCAAGGTGACCAGCCAGTACGCAGAAACGCTGATGCATGGCGACACCTCGGCCCATGCCGCCCAGGCCAGCGCGATTCTCCGGCCCTATCTTCGCCGTCATCCGACCGATCTGAGAATGACCCAGCTCTACGCCCAGGCCGCAGACCGGTCCGGAGACGTGATCCGGGCCGCCGAGGCCGTCGCCGACAGCTACTACCTGCGCGGCGGCGTCCAGGAAGCCATCGATCAGCTCGAGCGCGTACGCGAGCGCGACGACCTGGACTACTACGAACGGGCAAGGATCGGCGCGCGCCTGCGCGAACTGCGCTCGGAACAGCTGCGGATGGTTTCCAGCCCCTGACGCCCGATCCTGCCCATCGCCCGGCGAGCGCCTTCCGGCCTGGCTTTCTTGTAGAGTAGAACCATCCAACGCCAAAAGACGGAGGGGATTGTGGGCAGCGTAGAGACCAGGGAAAGCACCGACCGAAAGATCACCGATGAGCGGGACATCCAGGTTCGCCAGCAGGCAGTGACGATCGAGGAGTGGAACGAACCGACTCTCGATGTGCCGGAACTCCTTCTGAATCGCGAATTGAGCTTGTTGGCCTTTACCCGCCGGGTGCTGGAGCTTGCTCGCGACGAAAACGTCCCGCTGCTGGAGCGGCTGCGCTTTCTCTGCATTTCCTGCACCAACCTCGACGAATTCTTCGAGGTCCGGGTCGCAGCGGTGCGGCAACGCCTGCAGCATGGGGTCAATCTGCCCGGCCCTGACGGCATGAGCCCCACGGCCACGCTCGATGCGATCCGTGAAGCCGTCCTCGAACTGGTGAGTGAACAGTATCGGGTACTGAACCAGGAGCTCACCCCGGCCCTGGCCAGCGAGGGCATTCACATCCTGCGCCGTTCGGAGTGGAGCAAGAAGCAGAAGCGCTGGCTGCAGCAGCATTTCAGTCAGGAGATCCTGCCGGTGCTCAGCCCGCTGGGCCTCGACCCGGCCCACCCCTTTCCGCGCATCCTCAACAAGAGTCTCAACTTTGCCGTGGCGCTGGAAGGACGCGACGCCTTCGGCCGCGACAGCGGGATGGCCCTGGTGCGCGCGCCGCGCTCGCTGCCGCGCATCATCCGCGTCCCGAAAAGCTATTCTCGTGGCCCGAACGATTTCGTGTTCCTGTCCTCCGTACTGCATGCCTTCATCGACGAACTCTTCCCCGGGATGAAGGCCCAGGGTTGCTATCAGTTCCGAGTCACGCGAAACAGCGAACTGTTCGTCGACGAGGAAGAAATCGAGGACCTGGCGCATGCCCTGGAAGGCGAGCTGATGGAACGCGGCTTTGCCGAGGCGATGCGACTGGAAGTGGCCAACAACTGTCCCGAGGACATCGCACGCTATCTGGCCAGCAAGTTCGGCATCGACGATCGCGATATGTATCGTTGCGAAGGACCGGTCAACCTCAACCGGATGAGTGCGATCTGTGACCTGGTCGATCGTCCCGATCTGATGTATCCGAGCTTTCAGGCCAACACCCCCAAGGCGCTCCAACCCACCACCAATCTGTTTGCCGCCATCCGCCGGCGCGACTGGCTGCTGCACCATCCCTACGACAGCTTTCAGCCGGTGGTCGACCTGATGCGGCAGGCAGCCAGTGACCCGGACGTCCTGGCGATCAAGCAGACCCTGTATCGGACCGGTGTGGATTCTGCTCTCGTCGGCCTGCTGATCGAAGCGGCCCGGGCCGGCAAGGACGTGACCGTGATCGTCGAGCTGCGCGCCCGATTCGACGAAGAAGCCAATATCACCCTGGCCACGCGCCTGCAGGAAGCCGGTGTCCAGGTGGTCTACGGTGTGGTCGGCCACAAGACTCACGCCAAGATGATGATGATCGTGCGCCGAGAACGCGGGCGTCTCCATCGCTATGTCCATCTGGGCACCGGGAATTACCATCAGGGCACCGCCAAGGCCTACACCGACTGGAGCCTGATGACCGCCGATCCCGCACTGACCGACGATGTCCACCGGATCTTCCAGCAGCTCTCCGGACTGGGTCGCGTGCAGAAGCTCGAGCGGGTCGTGCAGTCGCCCTTCGGGCTGCATGAATTCATCCTGAAAAGGATCCGGCGCGAAATCAAGCACGCCCGCGACGGGAAACCGGCCGCGCTGTCTGCCAAGATGAACTCGCTGACCGAACGCTCGGTCATCGAGGCCCTCTACGAGGCTTCGCGCGCCGGAGTGGAAGTCCGGCTCGTGGTACGCGGGACCTGCTGCCTTCGGCCCGGCATACCCGGCCTGTCGGACAATATCCGGGTTCGATCGATCCTCGGCCGATTCCTGGAACACAGTCGCGTTTATCACTTTCACAACAACGGCGAGACCGAGACCTGGGCCTCCAGCGCGGACTGGATGGAACGCAATCTGTTCCAGCGCGTTGAAGTCTGCTTTCCCATCGCCGAACCACGCTTCGCCGAGCGTGTTCTGCATGAGAGCGTCACGCTGGCGTTCGAAGACAACATCCAGGCCTGGGAACTGCATGCTGACGGCAGCTACCGGCTGCGGTATCCCGCCGACGGAGAACAACGCCTGTCAGCCCAGGAGTACCTGATGGAACAGGCCAGCCGTGGCGGAACCTGAGCTCTACGCCGGCATCGATCTGGGCTCGAACAGTTTCCACATGATCGTCGCTCGACTCGAGCACGGTCAGTTTCGAATCATCGACCGGATCAAGGACATGGTCCGTCTGGGTGGCGGACTCAATGAGGACGGCCGTCTCGACGAGGCCACGCGACGTCGGGCGGTGGCCGCATTGGCCCGTTTCGGCGAGCGGATCCGCAATATTCCCGAACACCAGGTGCGGGCCGTCGGCACGCAGACCTTCCGTAGGCTCAGTCAGCCGGCAGCTTTTCTGGTCGTGGCAGAGACTGCGCTGGGCTGCCCGATCGACATCGTCAGCGGACGTGAGGAGGCTCGACTGATCTGGCTGGGCGTCAGCCAGGGCGTGGCGCCCGCCGAAGGCTCACGCCTGGTCATCGATATCGGCGGCGGCTCGACAGAACTCGTTGCCGGTAATTCATTGCTGCCCAATCTGGCAGAAAGCCTGCCGCTGGGCTGTGTCAGCATGACCCGCTGGGGATTTCCGGGCGGCAGACTGTCCGAACAGCGCTATCAGCGGGTTGTCGAACGCTGCCGGGCCGAGCTGGAATCCTGGCGATCGCAGTTCCGCAAACACGGCTGGGATCAGGCGATCGGCACTTCGGGAACCATCCGGGCCATCGCCGACATGATCGAAGCTCGCGAACCGGGTCAGGACGGCCAGATATTCCGATCGGCACTGGAACCACTCAGGAAGTCCCTGCTCGCCTACTCCAACAGCAATGATTTCGATCTGGCTGGTCTGTCGGCAAGGCGTCGTCCGGTGATCATCGGTGGATTGGCCGTGCTCGATGCGGTGATGGAGGCCCTCGACATCGATGCCCTGAGAATCTCTCCCTTCGCCCTGCGCGAAGGCGTGCTCCAGGATCTCATGGGCCGCCTCGGGCAGCAGGATCCCAGAGATGCCACGGTCCAGGGGATGATGGCTCGCTATCAGGTCGATCGGGCGCAGGCCGAGCGGGTCACGGATTGGGCATCGGCAGCCTTTGAACAGGTCCGGGCCTGCTGGTCGATGAAGGCGATTCATGGCGAGCTTCTGCACTGGGTCGGCCAGCTGCACGAAATCGGGCTGGGCATTGCTCACGACGGGCATCAGCGCCACACGGCCTATATTCTGCAGCACGCCGACATGCCCGGTTTCAGCCGTCAGGAACAGGAATTCATGTCGGTCGTCGCCGGCCTGCAGAGACGGCGTATTCTCGTCGAAGAGATCGATCGTCTGCCGACCCGGCTCCACCAAGTGGCCCGTCAGAGCATCGCCTTGCTGCGTCTTGCCGTGACCATCTGCCGGGCCAGATCAGAAACCGAATTCGGCGATTTTTCCCTGTCTGCCGAGGGTGATCGGCTCAGCCTGGGGCTCGATGCAGGCTGGCTCTCCGCGCGGCCACTGGTCCGCTATGATCTGGACATCGAGCAGCAGGAACTGAAGAAGCTCGGTCTGGATCTGGACGTCGAATCGCTGTCGCACTCACCGGCATGAGCACTGAATGCGATTCAGGGCAGGCGCAGGGAGATGGGCGTGCTCAGCGACTGGCCGATCGCGCCAAGCTGATCCGGGCACTGCGCGATTTTCTCGACCGGCGCGGTCTGATCGAAGTCCAGACCCCGCTGATCACCGCTTCTGGCGTCACCGATGTGCACATCGAAAGTCTTCGCCTGGCTGACGGATTGGGCTGGCTGCGAACCTCTCCTGAGTATGCTCACAAGCGGCTGCTGGTCGAGGGGCTCGGCGATCTCTACGAACTCGGGCCGGTGTTTCGTGCCGAGGAGGCCGGACGAATGCATCGTGTCGAGTTCACACTACTGGAATGGTACCGAGGCGGCAGCGACTGGCGCACGCTCGCCCGGGAAACGCTCGAGTTGTGTCAGTCTGCCCTCGACAGACTGGGTCAGCCTGGCCTTGACGAGCGCTGGCGGGACTGGTCGATGTGTTTTCTCGATTCGGATCTGCCGGACCCCTTGACGGCCAGCGATGAACAAATTCGAAGCATCACCGCAGATCTGCCCACCGACTGTGATCGCGACATGCGCCTGGACTGGCTGTTCTCGACCCGGGTTCAGGCGACCTTTCCGAGGCATGTGCTGACCCTGGTTCATGGCTATCCGGCCAGTCAGGCAGCACTGGCCAGTCTCGATCCGGAAGACCCGAGAAAAGCTCAGCGTTTCGAACTGTTCGCCGGACCGATCGAACTCGCCAATGGTTATCAGGAACTGACCGACTGGAAAGAGCAGCTTGCTCGATTCGAAAGAGATAATCAGAAACGCCGCAAGCTCGGTCGGCCCGAAATGCCGATCGATCGAGCCTTCATCGATGCGCTCAAGGTCGGTCTTGCGAATTGCGCAGGCGTAGCACTGGGCGTCGATCGCCTTGCCATGGTCGCTCTCGGGCAGAGCGATATCGCGCAGGTCAGGGCATTCTGAGGCGGGTTCGGTCGAAGCCGCTGCGGGACATCTCATCAGGTACCAGATGCCCCGCCCTGGAACATGCTGGAGAGTCACGTCCTATGGATCGGGACCCTATTCCAGTTCGGTGACAGCTTGATGACCCGGCCTGACAGCAGCGGCCCGGTCACGCTGGATCAGGGAGGCCTGGATGCGGCGGACCACGAACCAGGCGCGTTGCAGAAGACTGAGTTGATTCGGATAGTACAGGCGCCTGACATCCTGCAGGGGTATGACCTGGAGCTGGTCGTTGGCGTCCATGAGCAACAGCGAACCGTCACCACCGGCCATCGAATGGAAAATCGAGTCCCGGAACTCGGGTGGAAGCGGATCGTCGAGCTGAGTCGGATCGGATTCGGCGCCGCGCAGACCAACCGGATAACCCAGCGCTATCCGACCCTCGCCGTGTTCGACCGCCGCCACGCTCAGGGGCCGGGTCTGGATCAGAACGCGGGCAGGGTCGACCGGTGACGCTGCCATGACCAGCTCCCTTCTCGCGGTTGGACGGCCATCCTCGACAACCACGAATTCATTGACCTGGCGCGGCCAGAGCGGCAACAGAACGTGTCGAGCAGGCAGCAGTGAAAGTAGTAGAATGGCGAACGAAATGATAGCTGAGACAACGATCTGTTGTAGCCAGTACATTGCAGGGCTGGTCGACATGGCGGGAATATAGCACGTCGCTTCGAACTGCCGAACCAGGCCATGGCACGGACATCGGGGGATGTGGAAGCGCAGACATTCAACAACGAAGAACAAGGGCGAGCTTTATCCGCTGGAGCATGCGTGTATGAATGATTCAATCAAGATTCGTCCGGCACGAAACGCCGAAATCCCCACGCTGGCCAAGCTGATTCTCAATCAGCTGCCGGACATGATGGCTGGCAAGAAGCGCCCCGACAATATCGAGTCCCAGCTGGCCCGATTGATTCCTGACCAATCACTGATCATTGCCACGACAGGAAACCGGCTGGCAGGGCTGACTGCGGTCGACCTCGATCGCTGCCAGGTGATGGCCTGTTATCTCGACCCCGAAACCGCCTCGCCTGAAACGCCGCGACAGCTGTTTCGGGCGGCGGAGAAACTGGCCATGTCCTTTGGCGCAAGAACGCTTTACTGCACCGCCAAGAAGCAGGTCAGCGGCTTCATGACGGCGATGGGCTATCAACTGGAGGAGGGTCCCGAAGCCGGCCCCGGACGAATGGCCAAGGACCTGTTGGCCAAAGCCAAGCCAGAACTGAAGACGCTGCTGGCCCAACTCGATGCACTCGGCCTGCCCAAAGACTATGGGCTGCGGCATCGGATGCGGCTGATTCCCGAAGCATCGACCCTGATCCCGGTCGGGCGCGACATCTTTGATCGCGACCAGCGCCTGACACCGGCTGCTGCCACAGCCTGGAACCGCATGAAGACGGCTGCTGCCGGGCGGGCGATCGAACTGCAGCTGGTCTCGGCCTTCCGGACGGTGACCTATCAGTCCAATCTGGTTCAGCGAAAGCTGGACGAAGGCCAGAGCGTTCAGAGGATCCTCTCCACCTCAGCGGCACCGGGCTACAGCGAGCATCACAGCGGTCGAGCCGTCGATGTGACTACACCGGGACAGAAGCCGCTCGATGAGGACTTTTCGAAATCCAAGGCCTACGAGTGGCTGAAGTCGAACGCAGGAATCTACGGATTCAAGGAAAGCTATCCGCGCAACAATCGGCACGGTATCCAATGGGAACCCTGGCACTGGTGCTATCACCACCGCCCGGGGACCTGATCAGGACTTCTTGATCGCCTGATAGGCCTCCAGGGCCCGCTCCCGGGTAGCCTTCAGGTCAACGCCCGGGTCCGCATACCCCCTGCCCTCCCTGACGGCAACCTCGGGTTGATGAACTCGGGCGCCCGAAATTCCTTGCAGTTCGGGCACCCATTGCCTGACATAGTCGCCCCGGGGATCGAATTTCTCGCCCTGGAGGACGGGGTTGAACACTCTGAAATATGGAGCGGCATCAGCGCCGCAGCCGGCAGTCCATTGCCAGCCCTGGGAATTGTTGGCCAGGTCCGCGTCGACCAGGCAGTCCCAGAACCAGCGGGCCCCCTCCTGCCAGGGAATCAGGAGATTCTTGGTCAGATAGGAGGCAACGATCATTCGAACGCGATTATGCATCCAGCCGCTGTGCCACAGCTCGCGCATGCCGGCATCGACCATCGGCACGCCGGTCCGACCCCGCTGCCAGGCCTTGAGATCCTCACTGTAGTCATCGGGCGAGCGCCACGGAAAGGCCGCGTACTGTGACTTGAGCGGCTGATCGGGGATATGCGGGAAGTGGAACAGCAGATAGGTCGAGAACTCCCGCCAGACAATTTCCCGCAGGTAAGCCAGTCGCCCTTCGCCGTCCGGGAGCTCACCGGCCTCGTTCAGAGCCAGTGCGACCTGGCGTGGTGAGATCTCGCCGTAATGCAGATGGGGCGAAAGACGAGAGGTCCCATGCCGATCCGGTCGATCCCTGAGCGTGTTGTAGTCGCGGACTGCATCATCGAGGAAATGATCCAGGCGCCGTCGTGCCGCGAGCTCCCCGGGCTGCCAGCGCTCAGCGAAGCCATCGGCCCAGTCCCGGTCCGGCAGCAGGCCGAGATCATCGAGGGCTTCACTTGCCGGCCAGCGCTCGGGCGCACTCAGCTCGCGCGGCTCCGGGCAGCGCTGCGGCGTTCGCCAGCGCTTCTGGACCTGCTTCCAGTAGGGCGTGAAGACCAGATACGGCGAGTCATCGTCCTTGAGGATTTCCCAGGGCTCGAAGAGCATACGGGCGTTGAAGCTCTTTGCCTCGATTCCTGCATCGATCAGCGCCTGCTTGATCGCTCGGTCGCGTTCGATCACAAGCGGTTCGTAGAGGCGATTCCAGAGCACTGCGTCTGCACCACAGGCCCGGACCATTCGCTTGAGGTGCTCGTCTGAGCGGCCCTGCGCCAGGATCAGCCGGCTGCGTCGATCTTGAATGCGCTGCGACAGCTCGGCCAGTGAATGATGAAGCCACCAGCGCGCGGCGGCGCCGGGCGACCAGGGTGCCTCGGACTCGGGATCCAGAATATAAGCGACTACGACCCGGTCATAGTGATCGCGGGCGTAATCCAGGGCGGGATTATCGGCCAGCCGAAGATCCCGACGAAGCCATACGATGGCGGTGCTAGTCATATCCGAACCATCGTTTTTCGGCCGTCAACAGGACGTGATCGCGTCCTATCGATCCGCGGCCCGATCGGGTAGCATTGAACGCTTTCCCAAGTCAATCGCACGGAGACGCTTGCCATCATGAACACTGACCTTCTGAAGACCCTCGCCGCTCATTTCGACCAGGACGCCATCGGCAAACTGGGACAACAGATCGGCGCGCCCCAGGACCAGACCCACAGCGCAATCAATGCCGCCCTGCCCGTTCTCGTCGGAATGCTGGCCAAGAACAATGAGAGCAACGAGGGGCACCAGGCCCTGGCCCGGGCGGTCGAAAAGGATCATGACGGTTCGATCCTCAATCAGCTCAGCGGCTTCTTTTCCGATGGCAGCACCGGCACCGGGGAGAAAATCCTCGGCCACATCTTCGGATCGAACCAGGCACCGGCCGAAGCCGGCCTGGCCGAGCAGACCGGGCTGCAGAATGATCAGATCCACAAGATGATGGCCATGCTCGCCCCGGTGGTCATGGGAGCCCTTGGGCAGCAGGCGCGCGCTTCGAGCGGCAGCACGGCTGGCAGCATCGGGGATCTGCTGCAGGGCTCGATGGGCGATCTCCTGAAGGGCAACAGTGGTCAGGCCGGCGCCAACGTCCTGGGCCAGCTTCTCGGCGGCAAGGGTGGTGATCTCGGAAGCATCGCGCAGGCCGGCAGCAGCCTGCTCGGCAGCTTTTTCAAGCGCTAGTGGGCCTCCGGTTGATTTTCAACCCGCGCTTGCGCGGCGCTGCATCCTGACCGCATCGGAACGGCGACTCTCGAGTTCTTCCAGATAACCTGGTTCGATGCCGGTCACATAGCGCCCGCTGAAACACGAGCTGTCGAAGCCATCGAGTTTCTTGTTCTTGCCGCGCACTGCGCGCTCTAGCGCATCGAGATCCTGATAGATCAAGCGATCGGCCCCGATCGCTTCACACACTTCCTCCTCGGTTCGACCGGCAGCGATCAGCTCGCTCGCTGCCGGCATATCGATTCCGTAGACATTCGGATAGCGTACCGGCGGTGAGGCTGATGCCAGGTAGACCCGCCGGGCCCCGGCTTCGCGCGCCATCTGGATAATCTGGCGTGAGGTCGTTCCCCGCACGATGGAGTCATCGACGAGCAGGATATTCTTCCTCTTGAACTCCAGCGGAATCGTATTGAGCTTGCGACGGACCGAGCGGGCTCGGGCTTCCTGACCAGGCATGATGAAGGTTCTGCCGATATAGCGATTCTTGATCAGGCCCTCACGGTATTTCACGCCCAGCATGTGGGCCAGGGGCAGACAGGCCGTGCGGCTGGTGTCGGGCACCGGAATGACAACATCGATGTCGTGGTCTGGCCAGACCCGAAGAATCTTCTCGGCCAGCGCTTCGCCCATGCGCAGTCTCGCCTTGTAGACCGACAGATCATCGATCATGGAATCGGGCCTGGCAAAGTAGACGTACTCGAACAGGCAGGGTGTGAGTGATCTCGCTTCGGGGCTGGCATGCCGATGGAGCTGCCCTTCCAGGTCAATCAGAACGGCTTCGCCCGGTCCGAGATCGGAAATCAATTTGAAGCCCAGAATATCGAGCACGACAGATTCCGAGGCGATGATGTATTCAGCCCCATCCGCGGTATCTCGCCGTCCCAGGACGGCCGGTCTTATCCCGTTCGGGTCGCGAAAGCCGAGCAGGCCGACACCGGCGATCAGAGTGACCGCCGCGTAACCGCCTCGACAGCGGCGGTGAACGCCATCAACCGCAGCGAAGATCTGATCGGGC
This sequence comes from uncultured Wenzhouxiangella sp., assembly GCA_964439915.1. Lineage (GTDB taxonomy): Bacteria > Pseudomonadota > Gammaproteobacteria > Xanthomonadales > Wenzhouxiangellaceae > Wenzhouxiangella. Next base: position 26,553 of record CAYTQT010000014.1, read on the forward strand.
CTCGGCGACCCGCCCTCGAAGTTGACCATTTCGTGGGCCAGACAATTGAGCAGGACCTCGGAGTCGGACTCGGTGTTGATATGACGGCGGTCCTGGGCAAACAACTCGGCGCTCAGTTCCTCCGAGTTGATCAAGTTGCCGTTGTGACCCAGGGCCAGACCGTGTGGTGAATTCACGTACATCGGCTGCGCCTCGTCGGGTCGATCACAGCCAGCCGTCGGATAGCGAACATGCGCAATACCGACATCGCCGGTGAGACCGGCCATGGAGTCTTCCCCGAACACATCGCTGACCAGACCCATTCCTCGAGCAGAGCGCATTCGACCATGATCGAGCGTGGTCATGCCGGCGGCGTCCTGACCTCGATGCTGCAGAATGGTCATCGCGTCATACAAGCGAGCGGCGACGGGCGCTCTTCCGAAAATACCAACGATTCCGCACATAGCGATGCTCTCTTCTAGGGTTCGGCCCGGGTTTCCTCGGGGAGTTCGGACGTGGAATCCGTCATGGCAGGACGCCCGAGTGCCGGGGCGTCGGCTTCATCGAGGGTCGGAGCCGACTCGGGAATCTGAGACTGCAGGGATTCCGGAAACTGGCGGACGGCCCAGACCGCCGTTCGTTCGAATTGGGGAAGCAGCTGTGAGCCCTGCCACCAGGGGTCGTTCGGGAACGGTGTGAATCGCGCCACGATGACTGCGGCCAGGACGATGGCAGCCCCCCGAAGCAGACCGAACAGCGCGCCGAGAAGTCGATCCGTCCCGCTCAATCCGGTACTGGAGACAAGCTTCCCCAGCAGAAAATTGCACAGACCACCGACCACCAGAACAGTCACGAAGACACCGACGAAAGCGACGATCAGCCGCACCGAGGGCATCTCGATCCAGGGTGACATCTCCAGCGCCAGCGGTCCTGATGCCCGCAGCGCAAGATAACCGGCAGCGATCCAGACCAGCAGGGAAAAAGCCTCGCGCACGAAGCCGCGGAACAGGCTGACCAACATGGAGATCAGTCCAATGGCCAGGATGGCCACATCGGCCCCGTTCATGGATGGGAAACCACCAGCCCGTCAATACCATCGTCCTGGGTCAGGCGCTCGAGACGCGTTACGGCATCGGCCCGAGACCCCAAAGGCCCGACCCTGACCCGCCAGATCGTCCGCGAGCCGGCCCGGTCCTGATGGATGAAGGCTTCATAGCCGCGATTTCCAAGCTGATCGAGAAGGCGCAATGCATTGTCGCGGCTGGCGAAGGAGCCAACCTGAACCGCGAAACCGGAATCTGTCACCGTGATCGGCGCTGCACCACCCGTCGATCCGACAATCACCGGGCTGACGCCCGAGACGGTCTGACTGATCTGGTTCAATGCCCGCTCTGCATCGTCTCGCTGCAGATAGGGTCCGGTGCGGACTCGATGCAGTTCCGACGGACCCCGCACTACGATATCGATGCTGGCCACATGACCAAGCCGAGTCAGCTGATCCACCAGGCCTTCGGCATTGTCCCGACTGCCGAAGCTGGCGACCTGCACTTCGAAACCGTCGCTTTCGACCGCTTCGGTTGAGGCCTCGTCCGGCTCCTCATCGACTGGGGCTGGGGTGACAGGTGATGCCGCAGGTGGATCACGGGGCTCGATCGAATCCGGCTCGACCCGAGCAGGGTCTGTCGGTGGCGTTTCGCGTTCGCCTGGGGCCGAGGTCGAGGCCTGATCGACATCGTCGGCGTCCGCTTCGCTCGCCTGCGGCACACCCTCGCTGACCGAATCCGCCGCAGGGCCACGGCCGATATCCGGACGGATCCTGGGCGGCTCGATGGGAGATTCCTGCTCATTCACGGCGCTTTCGCGATCGGTCTGTGCGGTGGGGCGTGACTGGTCGGGATCGAGCGGCAGACGACGAATCGGCGCTCGATCGCCGGGCGCACTGGGAAGTTCGATGTTCAATTCGCGGCTGACCGGGTCATTTTCGGGCCCATCGAAAAGCATGGGGACAAAAATGACCGCCAGGGCAATCAGGATCGATGCGCCAATCAGACGCTGCTTGAGCACTTTGTCCATGACACCGACGTTCAGTGGGATTCAAAAAGCGGCCAGGCCTCGGCCACGGTACGGAACGAACCGAACACAACGACTCGACCCTGCGTGCCGGCCATCAGCCGAGCCTTCTCGACCGCCTGCGCCACTGATTCTAACGTGTCGACGCTCCCCGTGACAGGCGCTTTGCTCAAACGCTGCGCGATTTCAGCCGGGGCAAGCGCGCGATCGCTGCTGACCGGGGCCAGCAGCCAGTGATCGAAGCTGTCGCGCAGCGCGCTCCCCATCCCGGTGACGTCCTTCTCGGCCAGCGCCGCAAACACCGCGATCGTGGGTGATCTGGGCGACGAATTCAGGTAGTCGGCAAGCGCACGCGCCGCAGCCGGATTATGGGCAACGTCGAGCACCACCTCCGGCGCCTCGTCCACCAACTGCAGCCGCCCGGCGACCCGGGCCCGGATCAGCCCCTGGGCAATGGCAGCGGCATCGATCGGGATTCTCGGGCCCAGCAGGATGGCAGCCAGCGCGGCCGCAGCTGCGTTCGACTGCTGCCATCGACCGGGCATGGTCGGCAACGGCAGGGTCAGCTCCCGATCCGACCAGTACAACGAGAAGTTGTTTTCGTGGCGACGCGATCGGAATTCACGCCCGCTGCGCCAGAGCTCGGCCCCGCTGGCCTCCAGAATCCCGTCCAGCCCCTCGGGCGGCCGGGGTTCGGCAAGCACGAGCGGGCGACCAGGGCGGGCGATCCCGGCTTTTTCGCGACCGATATCGAGGCGCGTTGGCCCGAGCCATTCGGTGTGATCGAGACCGATCGAGGTGATCACGGCCACGTCCGCATCGATCAGGTTGACCGCGTCCAGTCGCCCGCCCAGCCCCACCTCGAGAATCCAGAGATCGAGTCCGGCATCCGATGCCAGCACCCAGCCGGCCAGCGTGATGTGTTCGAAATAGGTCAGGAAGACATCTTCGCGACTCTGTTCGACAACCTCGAGCGCATCGGCGACGGCCCGTGCCGGGGCCTGCCGACCGTCGATCCTGAAACGCTCGGTGAAATCGACCAGATGGGGCGAGGTATAGGCGAAGGTCGAAAGACCCGCCGACAGCGCCATCGCTTCCAGATACGCAACCACCGACCCCTTGCCGTTGGTCCCGCCTACGGTAATCACAGGAGGGCGCGTGTTCGGGATCGGCAGTCGCCGGTAGACCTGGCCCAGGCGATCGAGCCCCAGCTCGATACGCGATTCCGGAGCGCGCTGTTCCAGGCGTTTCAGCCAGGCAGCGAGAGCGCGGTCAGTCACTCAGGTTTCTGCAGTCGCGTCCGAATCATCGGCATCGGACAGTGTCGGCTCCGGATCGGGCTCGAGAAGTTCACCTTCCTGAACCGCCAGGCGCTGGCTGAGCATCATGCTGAGCAGGGCATGGGTGCGCTGCCTGAGCTCCCGCCGATCGACGATCTGATCGATCGCACCCTTTTCCAGCAGGAATTCGGAGCGCTGGAAGCCCTCGGGAAGCGTCTCGCGGACCGTCTGCTCGATGACCCGGGGACCGGCGAATCCGATCAGGGCGTTGGGCTCGGCGAGATTGACATCACCCAGCATGCCCAGGCTGGCCGACACCCCCCCCGTGGTCGGATGGGTCAGCACGCTGATATAGGGCAGACCGCGTTCGGCCATCCGCGCCAGGCCAGCCGATGTCCGCGCCATCTGCATCAGGGAGTACAGCCCTTCCTGCATGCGCGCACCACCCGAGGCGGAAAAACACACCAGGGGCAGATTCTCTTCGAGGCAGGCTTCGACCGCAATCATGAACCGCTCGCCGACCACCGAACCCATCGAGCCGCCCATGAATCGGAAATCGAAGGCGCAGCTGACCAGATCCAGACCGAGTAACCGCCCTTTCAGAACGATCAGTGCATCGCTTTCCCGAGTTGCTTTCTGGGCCGCGCTCAACCGGTCCCGGTAGCGTTTGGAGTCGCGAAAGCGAAGCGGGTCGACGGGCCGAAGATTTGCGCCAAGCTCGGTCTGCTCGCCCTCATCGAGAAAGGCCTTGAGCCGGGCTCTGCCGGACAGACTCATGTGAAAATCGCACTTCGGGCAGACCTGCAGATTGCGCTCGAGCTCTGGCTGATACAGCACTGCATCGCAGGACTTGCACTTGGTCCAGAGGCCGTCAGGCACCTTGCGCGTCTTTCCGCCCTCGGTGCGAATGCGCACCGGCATCAATTTCTGGAACCAGCTCATCAGACGGCTGCCGTCCGGGCTTCACCCGCGGTCCTGCGTGCGTCCATGGCCGCGCGAACCGGCCCGAGGTAATCGCGCACCACCTGGATCGACTGCTCGACCGATTCACAGCGATCAAGACGGTCGACCAGCGCCGATCCGATCACCACCGCATCGGCCACTTCGGCGACTGCCGCGGCCTGAGCGGGCTCGCGAATGCCGAAGCCGACAGCAACCGGCAGGTCGACTCTGGCACGAACTCTCTCGACCATCGGCGCCAGACTGGCGATGTCCAGGCTGGCCGCACCGGTCACGCCCTTGATCGATACGTAGTAGACGAAACCACCGGCCAGGCGGGCGGCATGATCGAGACGCTGCTCGTTGGTCGTTGGTGCGATCAGGAAGATTTGATGCAGGCCCTGCCTTTCGAGCAGACCGCGCAGGTCGTCAGCCTCGTCGGCCGGACAGTCGACGATCAGCAGCGCATCAACGCCGGCCTGCGCCGCTTCCGATGCAAAGCGCTCGGCACCGCGACGTTCGATCGGGTTGGTATAGCCCATGAGAATCAGCGGCGTGGTGCTGTCGGTCTGGCGGAATTCGCGCACCATCTCGAGCACATCGTCGAGATGCGTGCCCTGCTCCAGCGCCCTGGCACAGGCGTTCTGGATCACCGGCCCATCGGCCATGACGTCGGAAAACGGCATGCCGAGTTCAACCAGATCGGCACCTGCAGCCACTGCCGCATGGAGGATCTCGACGCTGGCATCCGGGCGCGGGTGACCCGCGGTCACGTATGGCACCAGCGCACATCGTCCGCTGGCCTTCAACTCCGCAAAACGTTGATCGATGCGATTCAAAACTCGATGCCCTCCAGGTCCGCAACGGTGTGAATGTCCTTGTCGCCCCGCCCGGACAGATTGATCAGGATCAGCTCGTCCTTCGGCAATTCTGCCGCCAGCTTCATGCCATAGGCGATGGCATGGGCGGTCTCGAGCGCCGGCATGATGCCCTCGGTCCGGGTCAGAAGATGGAAGGCCTCCAGCGCCTCGTCATCGGTAATGCCGACATAGCGGGCGCGTCCGATGTCCTTCAACCAGGCGTGCTCCGGCCCGACACCCGGATAATCCAGTCCGGCGGAGACCGAGTGGGTATGGCGAATCTGGCCATCGTCGTCGTCCAGAAGATAGGTTCGGCTTCCATGCAGGACACCCACGCGTCCCGCACAAAGACTCGCGGCATGTTCTTCGCCCGACAGACCCCGGCCCGCTGCCTCCACGCCGTACATGGCGACATCGCCATCGTTGATAAAGGGGTGGAACAGGCCGATGGCATTCGAGCCACCGCCAACGCAGGCGACCAGGGCAGCAGGGAGCTTGCCGTATTCTTCGATCATCTGGGCGCGGGCTTCGCGCCCCACGACCGCATTGAAGTCTCGCACCATGGCCGGATAGGGATGCGGGCCTGCGACAGTTCCGAGAATGTAGAAGGTATCGTCAACGTTCGTCACCCAGTCACGCATGGCTTCGTTCAGGGCATCCTTCAACGTCCGCGAACCGGCCGTCACGCTGACCACTTCGGCCCCGTGCAGCTTCATGCGATACACATTGATGGCCTGCCGACGGACGTCGTCTGCGCCCATGTAGACCACACACTCCATGCCCAGGCGAGCTGCAACGGTTGCCGAAGCCACCCCGTGCTGCCCGGCGCCGGTTTCGGCAATGACGCGCTTCTTGCCCATGGCGCGTGCCAGCAGGCCCTGGCCGACAGTATTGTTGATCTTGTGGGCACCGGTGTGGTTGAGGTCTTCGCGCTTGAGAATGATGCGCGCCCCGCCGACCTTGTCGCTCAGACGCTCAGCAGCATATAGCGGAGACGGTCGACCGACGAAGTGCGCCAGATCATGATCGAGCTCGGCCAGAAAAGCCGGGTCGGAGAGATACTTTCGCCAGGCCTGATCCAGCTCTTCCAGCGCCGGCATCAGCGTCTCCGAAACGAAACGCCCGCCAAATACGCCAAAATGCCCGCTCAGGTCGGGAACCTGATTTTCGGGAGCCAGTTTCAAAGCTGGATCAGCCATCTCTGTTTACCTCGTTTACTGAGTTGATGAAGCGTTGCACAAGACTATCACTCTTGACCCCCGGGCGGCATTCCACGCCGCTGGAAACGTCGACCGCGGCGGGCTGGGCGATGCGGCAGGCCTCGATCACATTCTCCGGGGTCAGGCCACCGGCAAGGATCAGGGGACGCGGCAGCTCCGGGATCCCTGACCAGTCGAAGGTCTCCCCGCTGCCGCCCATGGCCTGACCGGCATGGGTGTCCAGGAGGATGGCATCGGCGCCGGCATAGCGCCCGAAGGTATCTGCATTGCTGCTGCTCAGAGCCAGCGCCTTGATCCAGGGCCGGTCGAAGCCGGCACAGAAATCGGCCGGCTCGGATCCATGGAACTGAAGCACATCGATCGGGACCTGATCGAGAACACTCCGGACCTGCTGCGGATCGGGATCCATGAACAGAGCAACGCGTGTGAGGAAGGGCGGTAGTGCCCGAACCAGCGCCAGGGCCTGATCGATCGTGACCTGCCGCGAGCTGCGTTCGACAAACACCAGTCCGATGGCGTCTGCACCGTAGCGCGCGACCGCCAGCGCGTCGTCGACGCGTGTCACACCGCAGATCTTGGTCCGGATCATCTTGATGCGTCGGCCAATCCGGTTGCGGGCGGTCCCTGGAAGGTGACCTCTGCACTGACCGGCAGCGACGGGAAATCGGGATAACTGGGATACATGAAGGTCAGTCCGTGTGCAGGCGCGGTGACACCGGCTAGTTTTCGTTCTCGAGCCTCGAGCAGCTCGTCGATCCAGTCGACCGAACGGAGACCCCGACCGATCGACACGAGAGAGCCAGCGATATTTCTGACCATATGGTAGACGAAGGCATTGGCTTCGATGTCGATCCGGATTTCACTTCCGTGACGATGGACGCCGACCTCGTGCACGGTCTTGACCGGGGACTTCGCCTGGCAATGGCGGGCCCGGAAGCTGGAGAAATCGTGTTCTCCCAGTAGCGCCTGGGCGGCGACGTGCATTTGCTCTGCATCGAGCGGCTGCCGAATCCAGGCGACACGCTGCCGGTCGATGGCCGGACGCACCCAGCGATTCAGGATTCGATAGCGGTAGCGCCGGCGAGCGGCAGAGAATCGCGCATGGAAGGCATCTGAAACCGGCCGCACCCAGAGCAGTGTGGCTGAGCGGTGCAGCACGGTGTTGGTGCCGAGCACCCAATCCCTTTCTCCACGTTCAGCTTGGCTGTCAAAATGAATCACCTGGCAGCGACCATGGACGCCGGTATCGGTTCGGCCGGCGCAGTGCACGACCACAGGGTGGTTAGCGACCCGACTCAGCGCGGATTCAACACACTCCTGTACGGTCGGCGACTGGCGCTGGCGCTGCCAGCCATAGAACTGCGTCCCATCGTACTCAACCCCGGCGGCCAGGCGCATGGCATATCAACGATTCAGATGCGACCCAGCAGTTCCTGCGCCCGAGCCCGCTTGGCTCTCGATCCACCGCTGACGATTTCGTCGAGCAGGGTCCGGGCCGATTCGGGATCATCCATGGACAGATAGGCCTGAGCCAGATCCAGTTTGACGTCCGCATCATCGTCGCTGAGCTCCGGCTCACCTCCATCCGCATCCCCCTGTTCGGGCTCGTCGGAATCGAGGATCGATGCGGCCTCATCATCGGCCATCAGTTCATCGTCATCACTGTCGACGACCTCATCCCCATCGGCCAGGAAGGCTTCCAGCTCTCGATCACCGACGTCCTCGAAGTCCAGATCACTGTTCGAGACCAGATCCAGGGTGTCGTCGGCGCGAATCGTCGCGCTGGCCGAGTCATCGTCCTCTTCGTCATCTTCGGCATCAGTGCTCAGTGCCGCCAGCTCATCCGGATCCATTCGAACGGTATCGTTGGAGGCAGACTCGCCGGACAGATCGAGTGTATCGGCCGGGCTTGCCTCCTCATCATCGCTCTCCAGATCCTCTTCACTGCTGAACTCGAAATCCAGATCCAGGTCCTCAGGCGAGGCACTGTCCGGCACCGGCGACTCGGAATCGGTTTCCGACGCTGGCGATTCATCGTCATCCAGATCCCAGGTGTCGAATTCACGATCGACGCGCTCGGACTCACTGCCATCGGCTGGCCTCTCGCCCTCGTCAAGACGATTGGATAGCGCCGCAAGATCAAAACCAGAATCCGAGTCATCAAGGGATTCAGACTTGACCTCTCTCGATGCGTCAGCCCGATCGCCTGGCTTCTGTTCGGTTTCTTCGCTGGCTTCATCGAAAAGCGCGTCGGTTTCGTCTGATCCGTCCGCCAGGTCGAGGGTCGCTTCGATTTCCTCGTTGTCGGGAGGATCGAACTCTGCGCCGGAGTCGCTTTCCGGCCGGTCAAGGATACCCAGCATCTCGCGAGTCCGATCATCCAGGCCGTCCATCGTGTCGTCAGCACCGGTATCAGAAGCTTCGCGAGGGGTCAACAGTGGATGATCCGGCGCGTTCATCACCGCCAGATTCAGTGCGTCCTGCCAGCGCGGGTCCTCGTCATCCTGGACCTCCGCATACATCTCGTCCAGGGCTTCGGAGAAGCGGTCCTCATCATCGGTCATGGCCAGACCATTCAGCAGCGCCAGATGAGCGTCAAGATTGCCCGGATCCTCAGCGACCCGCCTGCGCAGATCGTCGAGACCGAGGGTCGGCTCCAGCTGGGGCTTGTCTTCCGGGCGTCTGCGCAGCATGTTCCAGACGAACAGTCCGATACCGACGACGAGAATCAGGGCACCGCCAATCAATGCCCAGAGCCAGGAAGACAGACCGCCATCCCGATCCGAGCCGACCACGGTGATCGGTCTGGTAGCCTCGGGCTCGATCACGTCCCGGGACTCGCCGGTCGCCTCATCGGCGAGCATGGTTTCGGTTGACTCGGTCCCATCGACCGACTCTTCCAGGGTGTCGTCGATCAGAGTCGAATCGTCGTCTGCCGTCGCTGCCATCGGGTCTTCCTCGGCGACGCCCAGTTCGTCTTCGAGGTCGCGGAAGTAAGCGTCGACTTCATCGCCTGCACCATCAACCGGTTCATCGGTCGTCGCCTCGGCCAGTGCGGCCTCCTGCTGAGCGGCCAGCTCTTCGGCAATGGCACGCTCTTCGCGCGCAGCTCTCAGGCGCGATTCGAGCGTCGCGAGTTCTTCGTTGGCGACTGCCAGACCTGCCATGTCGCGAGCTTCGATCGCATCACGAATATCCTCGACCTGTCGATAAAGTTCGTCGTTTTCGAGTCCCTCGGCATAGAACTGGTCTTCCAGCTCGGTCAGTCGACGATTGGCTTCCTCGATTTCCGAATCCGACACCGCGGGCACGTCTTCGACCGTCTCGCCCTCCGGCGGAACGACTTCGAGACGGTAGTTGCCGTCGTCGATATCCTGGACCGGCTCGGGTTCAATGTCGTCCATGACTTCCGGAACCGCCTCGTCACTGATGACCGGGACTGCTTCGGTCGCTGTCATGGGCTGCCAGGCCATCATCTGCGCCTGCATGCGGCGATCGGCCTCACTGGTGTCGATGTCGGCGATATCGTCGCTGCTGGGCATGTTCAGAATCGCATTGCGGCGAAGCTGGTTGACGTTGCCATCGATGAAGGCCTGGGGGTTCTGGTCGAGAATCGCCAGCATGACCTGATTCATGGTCAGGCCGGTGCTTGGACGCCAGGCCGAAGCAATGCTCCAGAGCGTCTGCCCTGGCGCGACCGGGCCGACCGTTCGGGCAGTTCTCGACGGTGTCGACGCTGCCATCGGCTCCGGTTCGGACCGTGGTGCGACCTGCTCCGGAACAGCTTGTGGTGAGGGCTCGGCCGGAGCCGGCTCGGGCGCCTGCCGCGGTGCAGGGCGCGACGTGGCCGGCGCTGGCTGCTCCTGGACAGCCGGCGGGATCTGTCTCGGTTCCGGAGTTTCGGCCCGGGTCGAGGCGGGGGCAGATTCGTCGATCCGGCGAATCGGCGGCGCCACGGGCAGCGTCGGCGGATCGAGGAACAAGGTGTATTCGCGCAGCACCCGACCGCTTGACCAACGCGCATCGATCAGAACCTGGACCACCGGGTCGGTCACTTCCCGGCTCGAGCGAATGCGAACCAGCGGGGGGTCGATGCGACGATCAACGTTCACTTCGAGCCCGAGACCCAGCGCATTCGCTGGAACACCCAGACGATCGTAATCCTGCGGCGAAGCCGAAGCGACCGTCAGCGAGTCGATGGCATCCCCCTCGGGTTCGACCAGTCGGACACTCACATCGAGGGGCTGGCCCAGATAGGAATCGACGCGTGCCTCGCCCAGACCCAGGGCGCGCAGGCCATCGGTGGGGAAGAGAGCCACGGCAGCGAGCAGCAGGCTCACCGAAATAATCTTAATCATTGATGATCGCATCGACCCGGACACCCTCTCTGACTAATAACTTTTTGCGATAATTCAAGCGAGTATACCAATCTCTTCAGGGAATTAGAAACCACCCCGTAACGACCCGGTCTGACGCATTCCCGGACCAGGAATTCAATGACCGTTCACCGGCCTGCCGATCAGATGCTCTGCAATCTGAATGGCATTGAGTGCCGCACCCTTGCGAATATTGTCAGAAACTACCCACAAATCAATCCCTTGGGGATGGCTCAAGTCGCGGCGCAGACGAGCGATCCAGACCTCATCCGACCCCGTGGCATGCTCCAGCGGCGTGGCCAGGGATCGTTCATCCAGCAGCTTCACACCCGGTGCCTGCTCCAGCAGGGCACGGACTTCTTCAATCTCGATCGGCCTGGTGGTCTCCAGATGTATCGCCTCTCCATGCCCGACGAAGACCGGCACCCTCACCGCCGTCGCATTGACCGAGATGGAATCGGTTCCGAGAATACGGCGCGTTTCGTTGTGCATCTTCATTTCTTCGCGGGTGAAGCCGTTGGGCTCGAACCGGTCGATGGCCGGAATGAGATTGAAGGCGATCGGTGCGGCGAAGACTTCGGGTTCAGGCGCCCTGAAATTGAAGCGGTCTGCGGCCTGTCGGCCCAGCTCCTCCATCGCCCGCCTGCCCGCACCCGACACCGATTGATAGGTTGCCACATTGACCCGCGACACGCCGACCGCCCGGTGGATCGGGGCGATCGCCAGGAGCATCTGGATGGTCGAACAATTCGGGTTTGCGATGATGCCCTTTCCTGGCCAGCCGTCCAGGGTCTCGACATTGACTTCGGGCACCACCAGAGGCACTTTGGCCTGCAGGCGAAAATGAGAGGTGTTGTCGATCACGGTACAGCCTGCCTTGGCCGCGCGCGGTGCGTGCTTGGCCGACACCGGCCCGCCCGCAGAAAAAAAAGCAAAATCAAACCCTTCGAAATCGAAAGTGGAGAGATCGTCAACCACGAGTGAGCGCGTGCCGAAACTGACCTCGCGACCCACCGAACGCTTGCTGGCCAGTGCCACTACCTCACCGCAGGGAAACTCGCGCTCATGCAGCAGTTCAAGCAGGGCTTCACCCACCATTCCCGTGGCGCCAATCACGGCAACGCGGCAGGTCTTTTCGCTCGAGCTCATAGTTCATCCCGCTGCACGTTTAAGAAGAACTGCAGACTAACTGATCTGGACGGGTCGGTCATCCCGGAATCAAGGGTGTCTGGCTTGCCACATCGCCGCACTGGGCGCGATGCAGCAGATAGTGATCAAGCAGGGTCAGGGCCAGCATCGCCTCGACGATCGGAATGGCACGGATACCAACGCAGGGATCGTGCCGTCCCGTGGTGATGATCTCGGTCGGCTCGCCGTCGGCATCGACGGTGCGGCCCGGCAGGCGCAGCGATGAGGTCGGCTTGAACGCCACGGCGACTTCGACCGGCTGACCGGTCGAAATACCGCCGAGCACGCCGCCGGCATGATTGGACAGGAAGCCCTCCGGCGTGATCTCGTCGCGATGCTCGGTGCCCTTCTGAGCGACCGATCTGAAGCCGGCGCCGATCTCGACCCCCTTGACCGCGTTGATGCTCATCATCGCCGCGGCCAGATCGACATCGAGCTTGCCGTAGACCGGCGCACCCAGACCCACCGGCACGCCGGTCGCACGCGCCTTGACCAGGGCACCGACCGAGTCGCCGGACTTCCACAGCCGCTTCATGAAGTCTTCCAGCTGCGGCACTTTTTCAGCGTCCGGACAGAAGAACGGATTGGTATCGATGATCGCCTGATCGAAATTCTCGTCGCAGACCTGGTCCCCGATCTGCGCCATCCAGCCAACGATCTCGACGCCCAGTTTCTGCTTGAGATACTTCTTGGCGAGCGCCGCTGCCGCAACCCGCATGGCCGTTTCCCGAGCCGAGGAGCGACCGCCGCCGCGATAATCGCGAATGCCGTATTTGTGGTGGTAGGTGTAATCGGCGTGGCCGGGGCGAAACTGGGAAGCGATCTTCGTGTAATCCCTTGAACGGGCATCGGTGTTGTAGATCAACAGCGCGATCGGAGTACCCGTGGTGCGGCCTTCGAACAATCCAGACAGGATCTGGACGTCCTCTTCTTCCTTGCGTTGCGAGGTGTGGCGGCTCTGGCCGGTCGCCCGTCGCATCAACTCGACGCGGATTTCTTCGGCCGTGATCTCCAGCCCCGGGGGAAAACCATCGATCACGCAGCCGATCGCAGGCCCATGGCTTTCGCCGAAAGTGGTCACGGTGACGACCCGTCCGAATGAATTCGTTGCTGCGCTCATGCTTTGATCGACCTCGCCGGGACTTACAGATTGGTGTAGTTCGGGCCCGAGCCGCCTTCCGGCGTGACCCAGTTGATGACCTGATAGGGATCGGCGATATCGCAGGTCTTGCAGTGAACACAATTGGCCGCGTTGATCTGGATCCGCTTGCCGGCCTCGTCTTCGACCACTTCATAGACATTGGCCGGGCAGAATTTCGTGCAGGGGTTGCCGTATTCCTCTTCGCAGCGTGTAAAGCAGATATCCGGCTCGACAATCTTGAGGTGGATCGGCTGATCCTCGTCGTGCGCAGTGGCCGCAAAATAGACCGAAGCCAGTCGATCTCGCGGCGCCAGATCGCGCTCTACCCAGTCGTAATCGAAGCCGCCCTTGTCCAGACGACGGTATTGCTCATGGTCGGCGTGGTTGCGGAGGGTGCGTGGTAGTTTTCCGGCCGTCACTGTCTCGATGGCAGCAGTCGTCAGCCCTCGCCAGAGCCCCTTGTTGAAGCCGGGCCGGATATTGCGGACCTTCTTCAGTTCGGCCACCACTTCGGAATTCCGCAGCCTGGCGTCGAAGCCTTCACTGCTCAGGCGATCGGCCAGATGCTCGGCGGCCAGCATGCCCGACTTCATCGCCTGGTGGGTACCCTTGATCTTGGGCACGTTGACCAGGCCGGCGGAATCGCCGATCAGCAGGGCACCCGGCATCTCGACGCGGGGCAGTGATTGATAGCCGCCCTCGGAAATGGCACGCGCGCCCGCCGACAGGATTTCGCCGCCGTCGAGGAGCTCGTGCATCATCGGGTGGTGCTTGAACTGCTGAAAGGCCTCGAAGGGCATGAACCCCGGATCCTGATAATCCAGGGCGCAGACAAATCCGACCGCAACCCGATTCTTGTCAAGGTGATAGACGAAGCTGCCGCCATAGATTTCGTTGGGCAGGGGCCAGCCGATCGTGTGCTGGATCAGACCCGGCTCGACGCGTCCTTCCGGGAGCTGCCAGAGTTCCTTCATGCCGATGCCGAAGGTCTGCGGATCACAGTCGGCGGCCAGATCGAACTTCCTGATCGCTCGCTTGGTCAGGTGACCGCGGCAGCCTTCGCCCAGAACCGTCACCGCCGCGCGAATCTCGATACCCTGGACGTAGCTGTCCTTTTTCTCGCCCTGGCGGTCGATGCCCATATCGCCGATCAGCACGCCCTGAATCGATCCATCCTCGGCCCAGGACAGGTCGTCGGCCGCGAAACCGGGGAACAGGTCGACCCCCAAGGCCTCGGCCCGCGGCGCAAGCCAGGCGCACATCGCGCCCAGCGAGACGATGAAATTGCCGTGGTTGTTCTGCTGCGGCGGGGTCGGCATCTTCTTCCTGCCGGTGCGCGTAAGCAGCATGAATTCATCCCGGCCAGCCGGAACGCAGATCGGCGGCGGATCATCGCGCCAGCCCTCGATCAGGCGATCGAGGGGCCCGGGCTCGATCACCGCCCCGGAAAGGATATGGGCACCGATCTCGGATGCCTTTTCGATCACGCAGACGTTGAGATCGTTGTTGAGTTGCTTCAGACGGATCGCGCAGGACAGGCCGGCCGGACCTGCACCGACGACCACCACATCGTATTCCATTACTTCACGTTCGGACATGATTGAGCTGTTCGTTCTGGCCTCGATGCTTCGAGGCGTGGGAGGAAGGGCCGCAAGGATACCGTTCAGTGTCCCTTTGCACCAGCGCCGAGCCAGTCGAGAAGCGGCGTCTCGATCGCATCGAGCATTCTCGGCTGGGCCGCCTCGGTCGGGTGAATACCGTCTTCCATGATCATACCGGGTTCATCGAAGATATCCTCGAGAAAGAACGGCAGCAATGCGATGGCATGCTCGGCGGCCAGCTCGGGATAGAGGCCCTCGAAGCGTCGCAGATAGATCGGCCCGAGGCTGGCCGGCAAACGCACCTGCATCAATGCCACCTCGGCCCCGGCGACCTCCGATTTCCCGATGATCGATGCGAGATTGTCTCGCACCTGAGCAGGGCTGAGCGCACGCAGACCGTCGTTGCCGCCGAGAATGATCAGGACGTGGCTGGGGGCATGATCGTCGATCAGCGAGGCGGCTCTGAACGCCGCACCGGCCGTCGTCTCGCCGGAAATGGCCGCATTGATCACCTGCCAGTCCGCACCGAGACGCTGGGACAGCAGGTACGCCCATCCCGCTTCACGCGGCATGTTGTAGGCATCTGACAGACTATCGCCGATAATCAGAAGTCGCTGGTTCGCCGCCTGCGCGAGCTGCAGCGGCATCATCAGGGCAATAACAAGCCAGAACAGGCCGGCATTGAGCCGGCAGTACAGGGTATTGGAGCGATATCTACGCATGAGTCATCAACATTCGCCAGATCAATTGTTGCTTTGTGATCACGTCGGTTACACGGTTCAGGCGCCCAGCGGGCGTCTCGATATTCTCAACGATATCAGCCTCGACCTGAACGCAGGCGAAACGCTGGCGATCGTCGGCGCCTCGGGTTCGGGAAAAACCACCCTGCTCGGATTGCTGGCCGGGCTGGAATTGCCGACCCAGGGCCGAATTGAACTGGCCGGAGAAGACCTGAGTCGGCTGGATGAGAATGCGCGAGCCCGACTGCGGCGACGGCGCGTAGGCTTCGTATTCCAGTCCTTTCACCTGCTTCCGAGTCTGACCGCGCTGGAAAACGTTCTGCTGGCCCTCGAGATCGGTGGATTCTCCGAGGCTCGAGACCGGGCGACCGGGGCGCTCGAGGATGTCGGTCTGGGCCATCGTCTCGACCACTATCCGCGGCAGATGTCGGGCGGTGAACAGCAGCGCGTCGCGATTGCCAGGGCTTTCGCCGGCGACCCCGGCATCCTGTTTGCCGATGAGCCGACCGGTAATCTCGACCGCCGCACCGGTGAGGTCATTGCCGATCTTCTGTTCAAGATCAACGAGGACCATGGCACGGCGCTGGTGCTGGTCACACACGATCCGCGCCTGGCTCAGCGCTGCGCGCGCATCGAAGAGATCGAGGACGGGCGACTTCTTGCCAAGCAACCCGAGGCCACTGGCGCGCCTTGCGAACCCTCATCTCGCCTCGCGGATCGTCCGGACGGATGAACAGCTTCGCGCTCTCCCATCGGCTGCTGCTGCGCCAGGGGCGCTCCGGAAGCCTGGGGCTGCTGGTGGCCGGTCTGCTTGTCGCGACAGCCGCTCTGGTCGCGGTCAGCGTCTTTACCGATCGGGTCGGGCGCGCTCTGGAGCGACAGGCCGGTGAAGCCCTGGCCGCAGACATCGCCGTCAATTCCAGGGCACCGATCCCCGAGC
This sequence comes from uncultured Wenzhouxiangella sp., assembly GCA_964439915.1. GTDB lineage: Bacteria > Pseudomonadota > Gammaproteobacteria > Xanthomonadales > Wenzhouxiangellaceae > Wenzhouxiangella. The sequence continues at coordinate 42,887 of CAYTQT010000014.1, forward strand.
GATTCGATCTCGAAGCACAGCGGCTGGGGCTCGAGACGGCCCGCCTGATCACGCTCAATACCGCACTGTTCGTGGGCGAGGCCTCCCTGCTGGTCGAGGTCAAGGGCGTCTCGCCGGGCTACCCGTTGCGCGGGCGCCTTGAAACCGCTCCGACCAGTTCGGCTGACGGTCAGGCGACCTCGGACATTCCGGCCATCGGCGAGGCCTGGCTGGAACCGCGCGGCCTGCGCCAGCTGGACGCGGAAGTCGGGGATGTGGCGCTGTTCGGTGTCCACGAGTTGCCGATCACCCGGGCGCTGACATTCGAACCCGACCGCAGCGGCGGCCCCTTCCTGCTGTCTCCCCGCCTGATGGTGCATATCGATGACCTGCGCTCGAGCGAGCTGCTGGGACCGGGAACCCGGGCCCGCTACCGCCTGCTGGCCGCCGGCGATGAGCAGACCGTCGCGGCCTTCAGTGACTGGCTGCAGGGCGAGATCGACTCCGCCAACCAGGCCATCGTCACCGCGGCCGATGCCGACGATCAGACCGGCGCGGCACTGACTCAGGCGCGCCGCTTTCTCGGTGTGGCCGCGCTGACGACGCTGATCCTGTCGGCCGTGGGCGTTCTGCTCTCGGCGCTGCGCTTTGCTCGCTCTCAGCGCGACCTGGTCGCCCTGCTCAAGTCCTTCGGCGCGACCGGCTCGGAAGTCATGAGCGCTTTGACGCTGATGCTCCTGTGGCTGGTTGCCATTGCCGTGCTTCTCGGCGGTCTGGCCGGCCTTGTCGCGCAGGCCGCGATCGCACAGGTCCTCGTCGATGGACAGCAGGCAGCACTGCCGCCACCCAGACTCTGGCCGGTGCTGAGCTCGGCTCTGTTCACGCTGCTGATGGCCGTCGGTTTCGCCTTGCCTCCTCTGATCAACCTGCGCCAGGTACCGCCAATGCGGATCCTGAATCAATCGCTGGACCAGACCGTTGGGTTGAGCTGGATCCTGTGGCTGCTTCCGATCGCCTGCGCAATGGCCATTCCGGTCATCCAGCTTGGCAACCTCCAGCTGGCGGCCATCGTCCTGGGCGGCAGTCTTGCGCTGGCCGGGCTCCTCGCACTGGCCGGCTGGATCGCGATGCGCGCCAGTGGCGCGCTGGCCTCGCGGGCCCGTGCCTCATGGCGCTTCGGCCTGGCCGGTCTGCGCCGCAGGCGCGCGGCCGGCGTGATCCAGATCACCGCCCTCGGGCTGGGTCTGATGGCCCTGCTTCTGCTGATGATCGTGCGCACCGAGCTCCTCGGGCAGTGGCGCGGCAGTCTGCCGGAATCCACGCCGGACCATTTCGCCGTCAACATCCAGCCCGACCAGGTCGAACGGGTCGAGCGGGCCCTGCTCGAGGCCGGCGCCCAGCGTCTGCAGATCAGGCCCATGGCCAATGTCAACCTGGTCGACTCCACCGGGCGCCTCGACAATGACCGCTTCGGTCGTCAGGTCAACGTGTCCTGGATCGACCAGCTGCCGCCGGCCAATCGGATTGCCGAAGGCGAATTCTTTTCTGCCGATGCCACCGGTGAGGTGTCGCTGGCAGAGCGCTGGGCGGAGCGCACCGGCGCTCGCCTCGGAGACACTCTGACCTTCGAATCCGGTGCCCAGCAGTTCACCGCCACCGTGACCAGCATTCGCGACGTGGAATGGGATTCTTTCAACGTCAACTTCTTCATCCTGATGAGCCCGGATGCCGGTCAGAAACTGCCGCACCAGAATATCGCCAGTTTCTACCTGGCCGACGGTGACGTGGGTGTACTTCGCGAGATCAGTCGCAGCTTCCCCAACGTATCGGTGATCGACGTCGGCGCCCTGCTCGATCGGGTCAGCGACATCATCGACCGGGTCAGCTCGGCGGCCCAGGTGGTGTTTGTCTTTACCCTTCTGGCTGGTCTGGTGGTCCTGCTGGCAGCCCTCGAGGCCACTCGAGATGAGCGCCGGCATGAGTCGGCCCTGATCCGCACTCTTGGCGCGGACAACGCCCTGATTCGTCAGGGATTGCTGATCGAATACGGCATCATGGCGCTGATTGCGGCCTTCCTGGCCACGGTGGGTGCAGCATTGGTCGGCTGGCTGCTGGCCCGCGAGCTGTTCGATTTCAGCTATCAGCCCTCCGCCCTGCTCTTTGTCAGCGGCTTCCTGTCGGCCTTCGCTCTGGTCGTCGGCAGCGGCTGGCTGGGCAATCGCTCGGTCCTGGCGACGCCGCCTGTCCGCATCCTGCGCACGGGCAAGGCATGAGCCGGACTGGCCCTGCAATGGTGGACACGTCGCCGAAGGCGCCGACACCCTCGGACGATGATCCCCACGCCCAGCTGATTCTGACCGGCGATCCCTGGCGGGTCATGTGGGAGATGAGCTGGCCGGCAGTTGCCGTGATGATGCTGTTCGGCCTCAATGCGGTCATGGATGCGGTCTTCATCGGCCAACTGCTGGGCGAACAGGCGCTGGCCGGCACTGTGCTGGCCTACCCGATCACGCAGCTGACCCTGGGCCTGGGATCCCTGGCCGGCGTCGGCGGCGGTGTGGCCCTGTCGATCGCGATCGGGCGCGGTGAACGCGATCTGATGCGATGCCTGCCCGGAACCTGCGTGGCGATCGCTGGCGTGCTGTCGCTGGGCTATGCGTTGCTCGGTGCAGGCCTGGCCGAGACCCTGGTGCGCGGGATGGGTGCCGATGGCGAACTGGTGCCGATTGCGGCCAGTTATCTCAGCGCCTCAGCGCTGGGTGGTTTCGGCGCCATCGCGGGCATGACCCTGAACATGCTGCTCAGAGGCGAAGGCAAGATGAAGCTGGCCGCCGCCTACATGGGTATCGGACTGCTGGTCAACATCATCCTGACGCCGGTCATGATCGGTGTGTTCGATCTGGGTGTCGCCGGTGCCGCCTGGGCGACCAATATCGGCGGTCTGATCGGCGGACTGCTGGTCTGGCGCCGGTTTGTCCGAGGCCAAGCGAGCTATCCGGTCAATCCACGCTACATCGGGCTCAACCAGGTGCTGGTCCGGCGAATCATCCGGTTAGGGACACCGGCCACGATCATGAGCTCCATGGGTCTGGTTCAGGCGGTCGTGGTGTTCAACATGCTCTCACGCGTCGGCAGCGAGGCCGATATCGCCTTCTTCGGCGCTGCCTGGCGGGTGCTGATCTTCCTGCTGACCCCCTTGTTCGGCCTGATGCGCGCCTTCCAGCCCGTCGCGGGCATCAACTACGGTGCCGGTCAATGGGATCGCGTCCGAGCGAGCTACTGGACCTTCGTGATCGCCGGCGTACTGATGGTGCTGCCGATCTGGCTGCTGATGACGATCTTTCCCGGCCAGACGCTGCTCCTGATGCTGCCCGAGGCGGGCTTCAGCGGCACCGATCTGTATCATTTCCGGGTGCTGATGCTGGTTCTGCCCGTGCTACCCATCGTGTTCACGGCCCTGGCGCTCCTGCCCGCTATCGAACAACCCGGCAAGGCCACGCTGGTCTCGGTTTCGCGCCAGCTCCTGCTCTACGTGCCCGTCATGCTGATCCTGCCGCGTCTGATCGGCGTGCCAGGCATCTACTACGGAGCTACAGCCATCGATTTCCTCTGCACGCTGTGGCTGTTGCTGATCGTGATTCACGCCTTCCGAAGCCCCGACGGCGCTGCAGTTCGGGAGCGAGTTGCCTGACTGGAGGGTCGTGACCGGCAATGCCGGTCGTGCAAAAGACACTTGGGCAATGCCGCCTGGCCCGTTAGCGATCGCGAATGACATCGAATCGGGTGATGTAGCGAGCATCGTCCTCCGGCTTGCGTCTTCCGGGCTCACTCTCGCTTAGCTTGCCGATCACCTTGACGTCTTCGGCCTTCGACTTTCGAAACACCAGCAGCACTCGCCGCTCTGCATTCAGTGGCTTGTCGCTGATCAGAGTCAGCCAGGGGTTGTCGTCGGATTCGGCCACCGTGACCGTCTGATGCTCCCAGACCGGATCGCTGAGATAACTCATGGCCCCGGTGTAGAGCGTCGAGTGCCCGCGTCGATCAATGGTGAAATCCAGAGACAGTTTCGAGCACATCTCCTCTGCCCGGCGCAAAGTCTCGTCAGTAAACGTATTGAAAGGATCCTTTGATTCCGTCATAGTCTTGCTCCGGACTTCCGACATTGTTGGAGTATACGCCCGCAGACCCTGAGGAGAATATTGATTCGCCGCTCACAATAAATCGGGAGACTGCGACCATTCAAAACGCAGCGATCGATCATGACTTTCAGAATGACTCTCGGCAACAAATATCTTCTCGGACTGATGCTTTCATCCTTCGTCTTGCTGGGAGGCATGGCCCCGGTCGTCGCACAGACCGAAGCTGGCGGCTCAGCGCCGGATTTTCGACTGCAGGACCAGAACGGTGAGTGGCATGCGCTGGATGACTTCAACGGCCAGTGGCTGGTGGTCTACTTCTATCCGCGAGCCGACACACCGGGCTGCACGACCCAGGGCTGCAGCTTCCGGGACAATATCTACGCATTTCGGGGAGTCGGGGCCGAAGTGGTTGGTATCAGCACCGATCCGGTCGATCGTCAAAAGGCATTCAGCGACAAATATTCCCTGCCGTTTGCCATCCTCTCCGACGAGTCGGGCGAGGTTGCCCGAGATTACGGCGTCCTGATCGAGCAAGGGTCAGTCAACTTCGCCCGGCGCGAGACCTTCCTGATTTCCCCGGACGGGCAGATTGCCCGGCACTACGAGAGCGTCAACCCCGACACCCACACCGAAGAGGTTCTGGACGATCTCCTGGCGCTGGCCGAGGATGCCGATCCCTCATGATTTTCGGCGCTGAAGCAGGCTTGGGCTCGACATCACGGCCAGCCAATCCCGACATCGCCGTGATTGCGCCTGAAGGGGTCATCAATCAATGAAGACCGCACTGAAAGTCCTGGCCGCGTTCGTCGTGGTCATCATCATCACGATCGGATGCATCGCCCGTGGAGGAAGCACCATGGACAACTTTTCCGAAACCGCCTACGAGGCGGCACTCGACCGCTTTCCGGGCTCGTCGGAATCCATCGACGCCGGCCTGGATGCCTTCGTCGCGGGCTACGGCAATCTGGCCCACGAGAATCTTCGGGCCCGCATTTCGGAGCTCTACGCTGAACAGCTTTATTTCAATGACACGATTCATACCTTCACCAGCCGAGACGACCTGGTCAACTACCTGGGAAAGACCGGTGACGCTCTCGACGAAAGCGTTGTCGAAGTCAAGCAGGTGATGCGGGACGGCAACGATGTCTTCGTTCGCTGGTCCATGGATTTCAAGCTTCGCGCGGTCGGCCGCGAAATTCACTCACGCTCGATCGGCATGACGCATCTGCGCTTCAACGAGCGCGGCCAGGTGCTGGTCCACCAGGACTTCTGGGACAGTGGTCATGCACTCTACGCCAAGCTGCCGATCGTCGGATTTTTCATTCGTCGCGCCCATTCTCAGATGTAGCGCGCCAGGCCCCCCGTTCATCACCTCGACAGCACATCGAGGACGGGCTGCTGCTTCAGCGTTTGCGCTTGCCCCGCTTGTCCTGGACTGACCGGGAACGGCTGGCAGCCGGAGGAGCAGGTGCGGCCTGATCGGCCCCGTTCGATCCGAGCATGCGAAGGAGGACGCGGCGTTCGGGATCAGCGCTGAACAGGCCTCGAAGCGCACCTACCACGTGGATCGAGACCAGCGCCAGCAGCAGCCAAGCGCCCAGATAATGCCCCCAGTGCAGCCAGCCGGCCAGATTGGCCAGTGCAATCGATTGCCCGGCCAGGCCGGGTCCGAAGACGAAAGGATCGAGCAGCCAGACCGACAGCCCCAGCAATGGCAGTCCGATCATCAGCCCGTAGAAGCCGGCATGAACGACCCGGACCAGGACCCTTTCCCAGCCTCGATAGACCGACGGCACTCCAGGCATTCGCCCCTGCAACCGCCAGCGCAGGCGGATGGCTACAGCTATCAGCAGCAGCAGGCCTGTCGCCAGATGCCCCATCATCAGTGCGTCACGCAGTTCATCACTGAGCGGCAGCGACCCCATGTACAGCCCGACCAGCACCATACCGATCAGGCCAGCGGCCATCAGCCAGTGCAGGATCTGAATCGATCTCGGATAACAGGTCATGGTTGCTCGCGGGTCAGGCAACAGTCAGGTCTCGCTTGGCACATCGAGCACCGCTTATCCCAGTTCAGAAGGCTGGACAACGATCCGTGTCCAGCTCGCATTCGGTGACATTACTCTGGTCAGCGCAGACCGACGCCATCACATGCCCGGGAAGCCACCGCCGCCGGGCATCCGCTTCATCAGCTTGGCCATCGCGCCCTTGTTGCCAACCTTTTTCATCATCTTCTGCATCTGTTTGTGCTGCTTGATCAGGCGATTGACATCCTGAATCTGCAGCCCTGCACCGGCGGCGATGCGGCGCTTCCGCGAGCCCCGGATGATATCGGGGTAGCGCCGCTCATTGGGCGTCATCGAGTTGACGATTGCAATCATCCGGCGTGTCTGACGATCGTCCATCTGGGCCTTGGCTGCTTCCGGAAGCCTGTTCATGCCGGGCAGTTTGTCCATCATCGAGCCCAGCCCGCCCATGTTCTGCATCTGGACCAGCTGATCTCGCAGGTCGTCCATACCGAAGCGTCTCGAGCCCTTGCCGATCTTGCCGGCCAGCTTTCTGGCCTGGTTCTGGTCGACCTTGCGCTCGACTTCCTCGACCAGGCTAAGGACATCGCCCATGCCCAGAATCCGCGATGCCAGCCGGTCGGGGTAGAAAGGCTCGAGACCGTCGAGCTTCTCGCCGGTGCCCAGGAACTTGATCGGAGCGCCAGTGATCTGGCGAACCGAAAGCGCCGCACCCCCACGCGCATCGCCGTCGGTCTTGGTCAGCACAACACCGCTGAGCGGCAGCGCTTCATTGAAGGCCCGGGCCGTATTGGCGGCATCCTGACCGGTCATCGAATCGACCACGAACAGCACTTCGGTCGGCTGAGTGGCGGCATGGACGCGCTTGATCTCGTCCATCATCGCTTCATCGACGGCCAGGCGGCCGGCGGTATCGATGATCAGCACCTCGGCGAAGCGGGTTCTGGCCTGTTTTAGTGCTTCTTCGGCGATCGCGGTAGCGTCATCCGTACGATCAGAACGATAGAAATCGGCCTCGACCTGGGAGGCCAGGGTCTCGAGCTGATCGATCGCGGCCGGGCGATAGATATCGCAGCTGGCCAGCAGGACACGCTTGTTGTGGCGCTCCTTGAGTAGCTTGGCGAGCTTGCCGGCAGTGGTCGTCTTGCCCGCGCCCTGCAGCCCGGCGAGGAGAATCACCGCCGGCGGGGCCACATCCAGCCGGAGCTCGGCCTGATCGCCACCGAGCACCCGCTTGAGCTCCTCGTGCACGACCTTGACCAGCGCCTGGCCGGGCTTGAGGCTGCCGACCACTTCCTGACCGACGGCGCGGTCGGTGGCCTGCTTGATGAAATCCTTGACCACCGGAAGTGCCACGTCGGCCTCCAGCAGCGCAACGCGGACTTCCCGCATGGCCTCGCGGATATTGTCTTCGGTCAGTTTTCCCCGGCTCCTGAGGCGTTCCAGGGATCCGGTCAATCGTTGGCTCAGTTGGTCAAACATGTCTTCTTAGGGAACCTCTGAATAATTATGCTCGGGCGCGACAGGTCTTTGCGGGAGTCTCTGGCTTGGCTTGGGCGAGCGCAGTTTGGTCATTCCAAATAAGCGAGTCCAAACGAGGCGGAGGCCCCGCAAAGGCCTGTCCCTACTGGGTTTCGCCGGAAAAGCCGCATCTCGCGCGGATTGTCATGACAATCGCCACTCGGCCGTAGCGACGGCTACTGTCACTCGTGTCGAGCCACACGATCTGCGGCTTTTCCGACTGAAACGCGCTCCAAGCATAATTGTTCAGAGGTTCCCTAAGCAATCAACATCAAATGTTGGGCTGAATCAATCGAATCATTATACTGGCCGAATGTCCAGGACCAAAGCGGCGATACGCTTTTCATGCCAGACCAGCTATTGATCGAACTGCCGACCATTCTTGCCTATCTGGGCGCGGGCCTGTGCCTTGCCCTGGGCTTCGTCAAGGCGCGGCCGGATCTCCGGGTCGCCGGCATGACCCTGGCCGGGCTCGCGCTGCTCGGTCATGCGCTGGCGCTCTGGTTGACGGTCAGGGTCAGCGGCGGCTGGGATCTGAACTTCATCTACACCCTCTCTTTCTCAGCCTGGATCGTCGCCCTGGTCCTGCTGCTGACCGGGCTACGCCGCGGCTTGCTGGAGGCGGGCATTCTTGTCTTTCCCGGCGCCGCATGCTGCGTTGCGCTGGCCCGAATGGTACCGATCGAAGCACTGGTGCTCAGCGACCCCTCAGTGGAGCTCGAGCTGCACGTATTCAGCTCGCTGCTGGCCTACTGCCTGCTGAGCCTGGCGGCGCTCAACGCCATGGTCCTGGCGGTCCAGGATGTCCTGCTGCGGCACCCCAGCTCTATTCGGCAGCTGGAAATGCTGCCGCCGCTCAACGTGCTCGAGAAACTGATGTTCCGACTGGTCGCAGCCGGACTTCTGGTGCTGACGATCAGCCTGATCACCGGCTTTGTTTTCGTCGATGACCTGATGGCGCAGCATCTGGCGCACAAGACCGTTCTGTCGATCATCTCCTGGATCCTCTTCGCCCTGCTGCTGCTGGGCCGCTGGCGCTACGGCCTGCGTGGCCGCCAGGCAGTCTTCTTCACGCTCACCGCAATGTTCGTGCTGGTGCTCGGCTATTTCGGTAGCAAGCTGGTGCTGGAAATTCTGCTTGACCGAAGCTGGTCGGCTCCTGGTGCGGGTGTTCTCGACGTCCTGGCGGCTGCCGATGGCTCGGCTTCATGACCGAGCTTCCGCTATCGACCCTGTTCGGCCTGCTTGGTGTTCTGATCGTACTGTCAGCCTGTTTCTCCAGCTCTGAAACCGGTCTGGTCGCGCTCAATCGCTACCGCCTGCGTCATCAGGCCGATCGCGGCCATCGCGGCGCTCGCCTGGCCCAGGCCCTGCTTGGCCAACCTGACCGGATGTTCGGGCTGATCCTGCTCGGCAACAATCTGGTCAATATCCTGGCCGCCTCGATCAGCACGGTCATTGCCATTCGCCTGTTTGGCGAGGCCGGCATCTGGATTTCCACCCTGGTGCTGACCGCCGTTATTCTGATCTTTGCCGAACTCGCGCCCAAGACCCTTGCCGCGATGTTCCCCGAGCGAGTGGCCTACCCGGCCTCGTTCGTGCTCACACCACTGCTCAAGCTGATTTATCCGATCGTCTGGCTGATCAATCTGGCCGCCTCGATGATCCTTCGCCCGTTTGGCATCAAGCGAGCCACCAGCGCGTCCGATGCCCTCAGTCGCGAAGAGCTTCGGACCCTGGTCAAGGAAGGCGGACGACATATTTCACTCGATCACCAGCAGATGCTGATCAACATCCTGGATCTGGAGCACGGACGAATCGATGACGTGATGGTTCCGCGCCAGGACATCATCGGCCTGGACCTTGATGCCGACTGGGATGAAATCATCCAGACCCTGACGCAGAGTCTGTTCACCCGCCTGCCGGTCTGGCGCGGAGACCTCGACAACACCATCGGCCTGCTGCATATCCGTACGGTGGTCACCCAGCTGGCCCGCAACGAGCTGGATATGAACGCCCTGTTGCGCGCCATTCGGAAACCGTATTTCGTTCCCGAGGGAACCGCGCTGACGCAGCAGCTGCTGGAATTCCAGAGCCGGGAACGACGCATGGGGCTGGTCGTCGATGAGTACGGCGATATCCAGGGCCTGGTGACGCTCGACGACATCCTGGAGGAAATCGTCGGCGAATACACCAGCGAGGGCGGCAGCCGGCAGCGGCGCATTCGACAGCAGGAAGACGGCAGCTGGATCATCGACGGCTCAGCGACCGTTCGCATGCTCAATCGTCGCCTCGACTGGGACCTGCCCACCACCGGTCCGAACACCGTCAACGGTCTGCTGCTCGAAACCCTGGAATCGATCCCCGACGGCAGAACCAGCCTGCGCATCGGCGACCATATCTTCACCATCATGGATCTGGCCGACAAGCGCATCCGCAAGGTCCAGGTCGAGAGGGTCAGCAGTGCCGGAGGCTGACCCCGGGTAACCCCCCTCGCCTCGGGCCACCGGCCCGTCAGCGCGTCGCAGCCTCGAGCTGGCTCAACAGCTGCGGCCAGTCCACCAATCGTCGGTGACCGATGATATCCAGGTGCGGCAGGCCGCGGCCCTCGACGATGTAGAAACCGCCTGATTCGTGCTCGGCCACACCGTCGATATAGCAGATGTTGTTGCTCAGGCGACAAGCCAGACCGGCGCGGCGGTAGGGGAAATCCTCGAACACGCTCAGCACCGTGTTACCAATCAGCGCCCCACCGAGACCGCCGCCCAGATTGGACAGATTGTCGACCGCACGCTGGCTGATGCGCCGGCGCGACACATCATCGTGGGTGAACAGGCGGCTATCCATCGCCACCGGCCGCCAGTCCAGTAGACGCAGGTCGCGCATCCACCCAGACACCTCACCCTCCATGCGTCCGAAATTGAAAGCGCCGGTCAGCTCGAGCAGGTCGAGGCGATTGATCTCAACCTGAGCGGCCAGCGCTGGCAGGGTGCCGAATGGCCGCTCCACCACCAGCTCGGAGAGTTGAATCTGCCCGGAAAAGGCGTTGACATTGATTCCGCCGGTGACATTGAGGCGATCATCGCGAAGCTCGACGCCGGGAAAGAACCCGGACAGTTCCCCACCGAATTCCGGCCAGCCCAGGGTCGTTGTCAGTTGCTCGAGCGACAGAGGCTCGATGTTTGCATCCAGGGTGACGCGGCGCGCTTCAGGATCCGGCTCGAGTTCAAGGCGATCGATGACGACCGCACCGTCGAGCAGAGGCAGCCGCAGCGGTTCCTGGAGAATCCAGGCCTCATCCCTTTCAGCAACGCGTACCCGAGCGGCGCCGAAGGGAAGGCCATAGACCATCAGGCTTTCGAGGTCCATCGCCAGTTGAATGCCCGAAGCCTCCTGTTGAATGCGAGCCAGGGTGGTGCCGATATCGAAACGTCCTCGAGGATCGCTGAGCTCGAAGGCTTCGAGCACCGCATCCAGCGCGGTCAGTTCACCGTCGACCAGTCGCGCACTGGCCGCAAGACTGCCGCTGGCCTCCAGTCCGGAGAATCCGGCAGATGCGGCCAGGCCATCCACCCAGCGAGGCCAGGCCTGTTGCAGATCGGCTTCGAGCTCGAAGAGTTCGGCCTCGGTGACCTGCCAGCGCTCATCGCTGTAGCCGAGACTGACCATGGCCCGCAGCCTGGCCACCCCGGGATGGTCGTAGCTCAGGCTCGGGACATGGAGGACGTCGGGAGCGTCCTGTTCGAGCTGAAGGGCTATCTCGATCGGCGTTTCCGGCGCTGGCAGATAAAGAGGCCCGATGAGCAGCTCGCCGGCTTTCTGGGTCAGCTTCATTTCCAGCTGCCGCTCATCGCCCACGATGCGTCCGTTGATCGATCCGGCAAGTTCCAGCCCGTCGCCTGCGACCTGTCCCTCCCGGCCATCGAAACCACCCCCCTGAATCTTCCATTCGCCGGACAGTTCGGAAGTCGCCAGCGTGACCCGGGCGGTGATCTGGCCATAGAGGACATCGAGATCGGCCCCGGTCGAGACGAAGGGGAGAAGCAGACTCGCGTCGAAGGCATCCAGCTCGATCGTCAGACCTTCGAGGCGGCCTTCCTGGAGCAGCCAGTGACCGGACACGGTCAGCGCATCGTCATCAAGACCAAACCGAAGACGGTCCGAATCCTGCGTCAACTGCACTTCGGCACGGCCCGCCTGTCCTTCCGGCATCTCCCAGTTCAACTCTCCCGCCGGACAAAGCGTGAGCGTCGGCGGGCCCGATGGCGCCTTGTCGGCGGAATCGGCATCACTGGGCGACGGACAATCGATGTGCAGTCGGGAAAGGAGAATGCCGGAATCCGCGTCGCCGCGAATTCGCACATTCGACAGTAAAGCGGTCCATCCGGGACCTTCGGCCGATGCAGGTCGATAGCGTAACTCGGCCGACTGCCAGCTCAACGGCCCCGCTCGACCGGGGCCGCTCTCGACGATCAGCTCAGAGGCCTGAACCGGGCTGGCACAGAGCAGCCCGAGTGCCATCACGGAGCAGAACCGGCTATAGTGAATCAATGCAGATTTCATTCGAACCCAGATCGACTGACTCGTATCGCGTCCTTGTGGTTGATGACCACTCGATCAACCGGGAATTCCTCAGATCGGCACTTGCTCTCGAGTCGTTCGATGTGGAAGAAGCCAGCTCGGGCCCCGAGGCAGTGGATCGCTGTCGTCAGGTCGAGTATGACCTGATCCTGATGGACCTGCACATGCCCGGCCAGGATGGCATCGAAACCGCAACGGCCATCCAGGCCCTCGGAACGGGCTCTGCAGCAGCGACTGTGGTCTTTCTGACTGCCGATACTCGCGAGCAGGTTCACGTTCAGCTCAGAGAAGCAGGCTTTGTCCACGTGCTGAACAAACCCGTCAATGTAGATGACCTGATCCGTCGCCTCAAGGCCTGGCAGATTCTGGACACGAACCGCCCTGACCCACTGTACGGGTCCGAATCGCGGCTGCTGATCGACGACGCCGCGGGACTGGCAAGCTGCAATGGCCAGCCCGAACTGCTGGCCAGGATGAAGCAGATGTTTGCAGAAGAAATGGACAGGCGCCTGGATGATCTGGAGCAGCGTCTCAAGACAGGCGATAGGGCAGGCGCTGAAGCCATCCTGCACCAGTGGACCGGTGCCGTGGCCTATGCAGGTGCCGGCAGACTGGCCAGACGCATTCAGTCCCTTCGAGCGGCGCTCTGCGATCAAGGCACCGCAAACAGCAATCACGCCACCCTGGCCGATGCCTACCTGAAGTTCCTGCGCTGCGCTCGAGCCACTCGTGCAGCACTACTGCATGAGGCCATGAGCCCGACCTGAGCCAGGGCGCGCCTCGGTCATCAAACGCTTCATTTCCCGTACCGCGGCCGGCAGGCCGACCATGACGGCGCGGGACACTATGGAATGACCGATATTGAGTTCGGCAATTCCGCCGAGTTCGGCGACCGCCTGGACGTTTCGGTAATTCAGGCCATGCCCGGCATTGACGACCAGCCCCAGCGATTGGCCGTGCTCCACCGACTGCGCGATACGAGCCAGTTCGCGCTGCTGCCCGTCGCCTTCGGAATCAGCATAGCGGCCGGTATGCAGTTCAACCACCGGTGCGCCACAGGCCAGAGCGGCTTCGAGCTGCTTCGGCTCCGGATCGATGAACAGGCTGACCCGGATGTCGGCCGCTGCGAGACGCTGACAGGCCGCTTGAACCCGTTCTACGGATGATGCGACATCCAGCCCGCCTTCTGTCGTGAGTTCTTCGCGCCGCTCGGGCACCAGGCAGACGTCACTGGGCGCGATCCGCTCGGCAAGGGCCAGCATGTCATCGGTCACCGCCAGTTCCAGATTCATCCGGGTGGTGAGCAGTTCGGCCAGCAGCTCGACGTCGCGATCCTGGATATGCCGGCGATCCTCTCGAAGATGGATGGTGATGGCATCCGCGCCGGCCTGCTCGGCCAGCGCCGCTGCCTGAATCACCGATGGTTCTCGGCCGAGACGGGCCTGTCGGAGGGTGGCCACATGGTCGATATTGACGCCCAGCAGTAGTCTGTTCATATCTTGCTTCCAGAAAGTTGTGCAGATACCCGGCGAGTATGCCGCTGACCGAGCAGTTCCCTTGTCTTCAGGGTTCTGCCGGCCAGCTGATGATCGATCAGACAACGGGTCAGCGCCCGGGCTTCCCGACGCATCCTGGCATCAGCCGGCGCCTCGATCCTGCCGGCGAGATAAAGCGCGGTGCTCCCCGCGATGACACCGGTCTTTTCCGAATCGGCTGCGATCAATCCCGTCTCCGGTGCCACATGATACAGGCCGTCTGCCACGACGGGCTCATCGCTGCCGCCACAGCGGGTCAGATCCGGCATGACCCCGAGCACCGAAAGCATCGCCATTTCAGCCCGCCGAAGCGCTTCGGCCTGACGATCCTGATCGGCCAGTGCCGGCAGGCTGGCGGAATAGACATCGAACAGCTCGGGCACGGGATCATCCCGTCCGAACAGGGTCATGAGCAGTTCATTGAGGTACAGGCCGCACCACAAGGCCCGGCCTTTCAGCGCAACGCCGATTGCCGAGGCCTCCAGGCCGGTCAGGGTGCCAAGCTCGGAGCGACGAGTCCAGGAGCAGTGCAGTGCAGTGAAGGGCTCGGTCAGACCGCGAGATTTCGAGCTCGGCCTTCGAGCCCCCTTGGCCACCAGTCCCAGCCGACCATGGTCACGGCTGAAGACTTCGAGCAGCAGGCTCGACTCCCGCCAGGGCCGTCGATGCAGAATCCAGCAGGGCTGCAGATCGACGCGCATCAGCGCGCATAACCCAGCTCATCGAGCAGCCCCTCGTCGTCGATCCAGCCCTTGCGGGTACGGACGTGAAGATTGAGGTGAACACGCTCCTGGAGCAGCTCGGCTATGCCGGCGCGAGCTCGACTTCCTACGCGCTTGAGAACCTGGCCCTGGCGTCCGATGACCATACCCTTGTGCCGTTCCTCCGTCACCACGATCAGGGCATCGATCTCGATCCGCCGGCCGGTTCGCTCGAAACGTTCGATCACCACGCTCAGACCGTAGGGGATCTCCTGATGCAGCATCAGCATCAGCTGTTCACGGATCATCTCGGCGGCGAGAAAACGCTCCGACCGATCGGTGAACTGATCCTCATCGTAAAGCGCTTCGCCTTCCGGCAGGACCGCGAACACTTCGCTCAGCACGTCCTCGATACCGTCATTGCGCAGGGCAGAAACATAGACCACGGCATCGAATCCAGCGCGCGAGGTCCATTCTCGGGTCAGCTCGAGCAGCGCCGCCCGATCCTTGAGAAGATCGATCTTGTTGATGATCAGAAGATGCGGGCCCTCGTGGCGGGCAACCTGAGCCAGTGCAAGCTCATCCTCTTCATTCTGATGACTTGCATCGAGTACGAGCGCCAGCACATCGACGCCCTGGCTGGACTCGGCCGCGATCCGGTTGAGGCGCCGATTCAGGGCATGGTCCCGGCGACGGTGCAGGCCCGGCGTGTCAACGAACACCGCCTGGCCGCGATGGTCGGTGTGGATGCCCAGAATGCGATGGCGGGTCGTCTGTGGTTTGTGCGTCACGATGGCAACCGGGGCATCAACGATCCGGTTGATCAGCGTCGACTTGCCGACATTGGGTCGACCGATAAGTGCCACATAGCCTGCTCTTGTGCTCACTGCAAGCCTCGATCTTTCGAAGATGAGGGGCCGGTCCTGTTCTGCGATTCCAGCCTCCGGGTTTCGGGACGTTCAAAATATTCCATCAGGCGCTCATACATGAGTCTGGCGGCGGCCTGCTCCGCTTTACGGCGGCTTCCGGCCTCGGCATGAACAGGGTCGGCCAGATCACCCACCCGGCACTCGACCTCGAATCGCTTGATGTGATCAGCCCCACTTTCGGCCAGAATCTCGTAGACGGGCAATTCGTGTCCGCGGCCCTGAAGAAGTTCCTGCAGGCGCGTCTTGGGATCCTTGAGGTCGTCCGGATCTGGCAGTGATCGCTCGCGCCGATCGATCAGGTCATGAATGACGCGCCGCGCCTCCTCGAAACCGCCATCGAGCAGAATCGCCCCGAAGATCGACTCGATGGCATCGGCAAGAATCGATTCACGCAGGAATCCACCGCTTTTCCTTTCCCCCATGCCGAGTCGGAGGTGCTGCCCGATGTCGAGTTCTCTCGCCAGCTCGGCCAGGGTACGGTCGCGGACCAGACGCGATCGCAGGCGACTCAGATCACCTTCGGAGGCCTCGGGACGGCGTTCGAACAGCAGCTCTGCGACCACGAAATTCAGCAGGCCGTCGCCGAGGAACTCAAGGCGCTCGTAATGGCTCGAGCCGAAGCTGCGGTGGGTCAGGGCCTGCTGCAGCAGCCCCGGATCGGAGAACCGATAGTCGATGCCGGAGATACGATTGACAGGAGTCACCATTCAACACTGGGCCCGGGGCCGAATTTGGGCTGCGCAATCGGTCAATTGGCCCGAAGCGGTTCCTCGGTCCTGAAGGAGAGAACGGCGTCGATATTGGCAATCAGATGGGTTTCAACCTTGTAGTCGACAACCAGAGAACGCTCGCGGTTACCCTGTTGGACCGAGATATGTTCGGCGTCCACGTAGTCGACATAGCTGACCTGGAGTCGGGTCATCAAATCTCGCCTGAGCGTGTTAGGTGGCGTATTCGCTGAAGCGGGCATCTGAGCAAGGGCCTTGACCTCGCTGGCCACCGACATGTGATTCAGATAGATCGGCACCAGCTTGATGCCGATGTAGACAAAAAACAGAACAAAGGAAAGGACGATGATGAACCCGATCAGGGTCATCCCGCGCTGGTCGCGGCTGAAGCGATTTCGATCCGAATATGTCATCTGGCGTCATGCCTCCCTGTCAACAGAATGCAGTCTGAATCGGGGGCACGCAGGTCCACCCGCCATCATTACTGAATCTTATCACCGATTCGCTCGAACACCACACAGCCGCGGCTGCAGTCCCAGTGCATCCAGATTCGGGAAGCACGGCCGACCAGATTCTCTTCCGGCACGAAGCCCCAGCTGCGGGAGTCCTGCGACATGTCGCGATTATCACCCATGACGAAATAATGTCCGTCCGGCACGATCCAGCTCTGTGAGCGGCGCTGTGGGCTGGTGGCATTGATCAGGATGCTGTGTTCGGTGTCATCGAGGACCTCGGTCCGACGAAGCATTCGCGTTCCCGGCCGATTTCTGTTGACGCCCTCGCCAGCCCACAACCCGCCGTCCTCCTGGATCATGGGTTCACCGTTGACATAGAGCACCTTGCCCCTGTAGGTCACCGAATCGCCGGGCAGACCCACAACGCGTTTGATGTAATTGGTGCGGCCGTCCACCGGATAGCGGAACACGATGACATCGCCACGCTCCGGTTCGCCGACATCCAGAAATCGGTTATTGAGGACCGGCAGGCGCAATCCGTAGGCAAATTTATTGACCACGATGAAGTCGCCGATCAGCAGCGTGGGAACCATCGACGAGGAGGGGATCTTGAACGGCTCGAACAGAAATGATCTGAATACGAGCACCAGCAAAAGAATGGGAAAGAAGGACCCGATCGTCTCGACCGGCCTGGCGGCTCCTTTCGGTGGCTCGCCCCTGCCGCGACGGCGGCGCAGGACAAAGCGATCGAGCGCCCAGAGGACGCCGGTGGCAAGGGTAAGAAGGGTCAGTATGAGGGCGTAATCCATGGCGTCAGGTCTGATTCTTGATTTCTATTTGTCGTTATCGGTTCGAAGCACGGCAAGAAAGGCCTCCTGCGGGATCTCGACCCGGCCGACCTGCTTCATGCGTCGTTTGCCCGCTTTCTGTTTCTCCAGAAGTTTCCGCTTTCGCGTCACATCACCGCCGTAACACTTGGCGGTGACGTTCTTACGGTAGGCCTTGACAGTCGAGCGCGCGATGACATGCGAGCCGATAGCTGCCTGAATCGCGATATCGAACATCTGGCGCGGGATCAGCTCGCGCATCCGCTCGGCCAGTTCGCGACCGCGGCGATCGGCAAACTCGCGGTGCACGATGACGCTCAGGGCATCGACCCGCTCACCGTTGATCAGGAGATCCAGGCGCACGAACGGGCCGGCCTGGTGACGGTCGAAATCGTACTCGAATGAGGCAAATCCCCGGCTGCAGGACTTCAGGCGATCGAAGAAGTCCATGACGACTTCGGACATCGGGAGCTCGTAGGTCAACTGGACCTGACCGCCGAGGAACCGCATGTCCTTCTGGGCGCCGCGCTTCTCTTCGCAAAGACCGATCACCGCACCGACGTACTCCTGGGGCAGGAGAATGTTGGCGATGATGATCGGCTCTCGAATCTCGGCGATCTTGTTGATCGGCGGCATGCCGGCGGGATTGTCCAGGGGCAGGATTTCGCCGTCGGTCATCTCGAGCTCGTAGACAACGGTCGGTGCGGTGGTGATCAGCTCAAGGTCGTACTCGCGCTCGAGTCGCTCCTGCACGATTTCCATGTGCAGCATGCCGAGGAAACCGCAGCGAAAACCGAAGCCCAGCGCGACCGAAGTCTCCGGCTCGAACTGCAGGGCGGAGTCATTGAGCTGCAGCTTGTCGAGCGCTTCGCGCAGATCGGGATAATCACTGGAATCGACCGGAAAGATGCCGGCAAAGACCTGCGGTTGCAGCGGCTGGAATCCGGGCAGCGGCTCGTCAGCCGGATTCCGGGCATGGGTGATCGTATCGCCGACCGGCGCGCCGTGGACTTCCTTGATACCCGCCGCGATGAAACCGACCTGGCCGCACTCGAGCACCTGGCTTGGCGTGCGCTTGGGGGTAAAAATACCGATCTGATCGGCACCGTGCTCTTCTCCGGTCGACATGATTCGGATCTTGTCGCCTTTCTTGAGCTGCCCCTGCTTGATCCGGACCAGTGAATTGACGCCGAGGTAATTGTCGAACCAGGAATCCACGATCAGGGCCTTGAGCGGCTCCGAGCTCTTGTCCGGCGGCGGCGGAATGCGCTTGACCAGCGCCTCGAGCACATCGCGAACACCTTCTCCGGTCTTTGCGCTGACCGCGATCGCGTCCTGGGCGTCGATTCCGATGATGTCTTCGATCTGATGCTTGACCCGGTCCGGATCGGCGGCCGGCAGATCGATCTTGTTGATCACAGGAATGACTTCGAGCCCCTGCTCCACGGCCGTGTAGCAGTTGGCGACACTCTGGGCCTCGACACCTTGAGCGGCATCGACCACCAGCAGGGCGCCTTCGCAGGCCGCCAGCGATCGCGACACCTCATAGGAGAAATCCACGTGGCCGGGCGTGTCGATGAAATTGAGCTGATAAGTCTGGCCATCATCGGCGGTGTATTTGAGCGTCACGCTCTGAGCCTTGATAGTGATGCCCCGCTCGCGCTCGATATCCATCGAGTCGAGCACCTGAGCGGCCATTTCGCGCTCGGTCAGACCCCCGCAGATCTGGATGAATCGATCGGCCAGGGTGGACTTGCCGTGATCGACATGAGCGATGATTGAAAAGTTGCGGATGAGGCGGGTATCTGACATCGATTGAACGCTCGGGGGTGGGCTCGAAGGACAACTCGCCTCGAAGGATGACAGTCCCGCCGAATGCGGGCGCTGCCCAGCGCGGATTATACCGGGCCGACGCTCGCGCTGTCGGCCCGGCTGGTCTCTTGCTCCTTATTCCTCGAACGACTCGGGTCGATAGGCCACGAAGGTCGTGTTGCCGTTGGGCAGATGCAGCAGCAGCGCCACCGTGCGCGACTCATCAAGGGATTCGACGATCTCCTCGAAGTCGCTGATCGAATCGACCGATTGATTGTTGATCATCAGAATGACCTGGCCGGGTCGAACACCGGAACGGTAGGCATTGTCGCTCTCGACCTGGCTGATCAAGACACCCCCGTCGGGGTTTCCGATGCGCCGCCTCATTTCATCCTCGAGCGGCTCGATCGACAGCCCCAGCGCGTTGGAGGGAGGAGAAATGTTGGCATCCCGGCCATCGTCAGTCATATCGCCTTCCTCGCGCTCGTCCAGTTCCACACTGAGGGTGATGTCCTCACCCCAGCGAGAGATATCGACATCCACCTCGGTGCCCGGCCGAACCATACCGACCAGCGGCGGCAGATCCGTGTGGACCTCGAGGGTCTCGCCGTTGAAGCGCAGGATGACATCACCCACTTCGATGCCGGCGCGATCCGCCGGGCTTCCGGGTTCGACCCGGGTCACCAGGGCACCCGCCGGACGGTCGAGTTCGAAGGCGTCGGCCTGATCACGGGAAACGCTCTGGATATTGACGCCGAGAAAGCCTCTGGAGACGCGCCCGAACTCGAGGAGCTGCTCGATCGACGAGGCGGCGACTTCAATAGGAATGGAGAACGACAGGCCGATATTGCCGCCGTTCGAACTGAGGATCCAGGAATTGATACCCACCACCGTCCCGTCGGTCCGAATCAGGGGGCCGCCTGAATTGCCGCGATTGATCGCAACATCGGACTGGATGAAGGGAACATACTGCTGAGTGAACTGAGAACGCCCCTTGGCGCTGACGATCCCGGCGGTCACGGACTGTTCATACTGAAACGGCGAGCCGATCGCAATCACCCACTCGCCCGGCTTGAGGCTGTCGGTATCCCCGAACTCCAGGGTGGGGAGATCGCCCTCGGCCTCGATCCGCAGAACGGCAATATCGGTTTCAGCATCGGAACCGACCAGTTCGGCGCGATATTCGCGACGATCGGCAAGGCGCACCGTGATCTCGTTGGCTTCGTCGATGACGTGGTGGTTAGTCACGATCAGGCCATCTGCTGACATGATGAATCCGGAGCCACCGCCCTGCCGGTCCGGTCGACCGCGTCCCTGGCCCGGATTGCGGAACAGCTCATCGAAGATATCAGGCAAGCCCTCCGGCATCTGACCACGCTGCGGCGCGGCTGGCTGATTGTCGGTTCGTGTTCCATAGCGAACTGTCTGAATGTTGACGACCGCCGGAATGGATTGTTCTACGACATCGGTAAAATCGGTCGGCGCAGCGGCAAACGATGCGGGTGCAGCAAGCAGCGCAGCGATTCCGAGAGCAAGCATTGTTCGAAACATTTCGTATTAACTCCTGAAGACGTGACGAAACCACTGGTTTCGAGACAAACTGGAATCGGAGGGTCGCACTTTCAAGCGCCTTCCTGACATGCATCACAAGACACTGCTTCAATCACAGGGTTCCCCTCATGATGCGCTTTTCGCCATGAAATCCATGTGGTCAAGGCACCCAGGACAAGCCCGCCCAGCAGCGCTGAGGAATCCGAATCCCAGTGGCTCGGCCCGATTACCTGTCCAATGATCGCACCCAGCAGAAATCCGATCAGGGGCCAGCCATAGGTTGCGATCGCGCCCGGCAACAGTTCGGCAGGCGATATGCCGACGCGGACTCGCTGCCCCGCTCGCCAGGCCTGATGACTCGCCAACTCGAGCACGGTCGACCGGCGACTGAACAGCTGTGAGAAGACGCCGGCACCGCAACCCTCACCGCGCAGACAGCGTTCGCACTGATCGAGTCGATCAAAGCGCAGACGCACACGACCATTGCCTGTGGACAGCACTGTGGCCGGCTGCCAGATGCGCTCCATCAGCGTGAATCAGGAGGCTCGGTTCCGCCCTGCAGCCATTGCCCCACCAGTCGGACCGTGGCCTTGGGTACCTCGCCAACAATCGTGATCTGGTAATCATCCAGCCTGCCCGTGTAGACGTGAACCGACCCCAGGGATTCCAGCCGTGTTCCGCGCTGGCCCTGGTCATCTTCCTCGATGTAGACCGAGAAACTCGCCAATCCATCGCTGTAGAGCAGGTGCTTGAATTCCGATCCGTTTTCGGATTCACCCTGGCCCTGACGCGCCAGATGGAAATGAGCGGGAACGATCGGCGGCGTCCATCGAGAAAGCCCCACGGATTCGCTGTCGAAAGCCGTCAGGTTTTCGAAGGTCGGTACGTTCTGAAGCATGCGCCTCTCGATGACCACCCCCGACTTGAGCTGAGATTCCAGTTCGTGATCGTGGATGGGTGCGCCCAGCTCGACCTCGACGAAAGTCAGTTGCTGCACCGGACTGCCGTCCTGATCGAGCAGAGCGGATCGAAGCAACATGCCGGTTTGCTGCTCCAGCCAGAAACGATAGCCGTAGCGAAATTCATCGCGCGGAAGAATTTCGACGACTCGCGTCTGGTGTCCGGCCACGCGCTCCTGATCTCGCACATGCATGGCGTAGGCCTCACTGGCCATGTTCAGGCGTCGAAGCGGCAGATTCGGCAGCAGGCGGGCTGTCAGCTGACTCTGGACCACGACTTCCCCTTCTCCGCCAAGGAGGCTTCTGACCTGATTGCCATCGCGGAGGATTTCACGCGGCTCGCCGCTGAGCGAAAACAGCCGTTCGCGAACACCCGATTCGTCGGACCGATGAATGATTTTCAGAGTGTCGAAGCGATCACCCTGCCAGTGCACCAGGGTGCCCCGATAGTCCAGCGATTCGACAGCGTGAGCCATGCGATCGAGCCACCGCTCGACTTCCGCGCGATCATCGGCGCACAGCGTGTCGGCCGCGATCAGCGGGATGAAGATCATCAAGCTGCGGCCCAGCCAGCTCGAGAAATCCATCAATCAGCGACCCTGAGGCTGGCGTTCAATGCCCGCAGATTCGGGCTGCTCTTCCACCAAAGGCTCGACGTCGACGCGCTCGCCCCGGGCACCGGAAACGATCGGGATGTAGGACACGAACCCGCCTCCCCCGGCTGCCTGATTGTGACGCAAGACGTAGGAATTCAGGCGCTGTCGCTGGGACGGGCTCATTTCCGCATAGCTGACCGGTGTCGGCTGTCGCGCGAAGGACTGATCCAGAACATTGGACTGAGAAACGAAGCCGGGCTGCAGTTCAGCCTCGTTACCGGCACGCTCGAGCAGGCTCGAGTTGATGGCGACGATCGCGAACAGCGCTGCACTGGCGGCGATCGCACCGCCCGCAATGGGTCGAACCCAACGCGGCATTCTCGCCGTGGAGACGCCGGGGCCCTGATGCACTGCTTCCTGTCCGATCGCGGCCGAGACACGCTCGGCAATGCACTGGGGGTGTGCCAGTTCCTTGTGCAGGCAGGCTCGTACAAGATGAAAGCGTCGCCAGGTCAGCGCCAGAGACGGATCATTGGCCATCCGCTTGAGAAGAAATCGCTGGCGATCACGGTCGAGTTCGCCGTCCATGAGGCAGGAGAGGTTTTCACTGGAGTCGGTCATCTGTTCATCACGTTCCGAAGTCATTGGGAATTCCCGGCCTATTCGCTGTCGAGCAAGGGTCGAAGTCGGTGATCGATCGCTTCACGGGCTCTGAAGATGCGGGATCGTACGGTGCCGATCGGGCAGTCCATGGTCGTGGCGATCTCTTCATAGCTCATCCCTTCCATCTCACGGAGCGTGATCGCCACGCGTAAATCGTCGGGAAGATCGGAGATGGCTTGGTGAATGGTATTTTCAATTTCTTCCCGGAGCAGCTCATGTTCTGGAGATCCGCGGTCCTTTAGACGCGTGTCCACCGTGTATTGTTCCGCATCGGATGCATCAACATCCGACTGGGGTGGGCGACGGCTGAGCGCCACCAGATGGTTCTTCGCCGTGTTGATCGCAATGCGATACAACCAGGTGTAGAACGCGCTGTCACCACGAAAACGCGGCAGCGCCCGATACGCCTTGATGAACGCTTCCTGGGCAACATCCATCGCTTCCGAGTGGTCGGATACATAGCGCGATATCAGGCTGATGATCTTGTGCTGATATTTTCCGACCAGCACATCGAACGCCTTGGTGTCGCCCTTCTGTACCCGCTCGACGAGCAGTTGATCTACTTCACGTTCGCCCATCCGGGCCGTCCTTTCTCAGTCATTGACGACCCGGGCCTGCCCACATTGACAGCGACCGGGTCGGATAGTTTCATTCAGCCCTCATTCAGATGGGCCCGATCCCCGAAACCCTGCTTTCAGGCATCTGAAGTCAATCGAACAGAATACCATGCGGTCGGATGACCTCCCTGTCCATCAATGCGATAATAGGCGGCTTTATGACATTCGACGGGAGTTGACCGGAACCATGACCAACATCGCCACTATCCTCAAGCAACTGGGCCTGAAAGACATCAATCCAGGGGCATGCTTCGGACCCGGACACTGGGCCGACGTTCATCAGAACGTACTGATCGACTCGGTCAACCCCAGCAATGGCCAGATCATCGCCCGGGTCAGCGCTGCCAGCGACGCCGACTATGAAAAGGTCATCAAGACCGCCCAGCAGGCCGCTGATGCCTGGAAGATGGTACCGGCGCCGGTCCGCGGGGACGCCGTGCGCCTCGTGACCCAGGCCCTGCGCGACTACAAGGATCCGCTGGGCTCGCTGGTCTCCCTGGAAATGGGCAAGATCAAGGCCGAGGGTGACGGCGAAGTTCAGGAAATGATCGACATCGGCGATTTCGCTGTCGGCCAATCGCGCATGATGTATGGCAAGACCATGCACTCGGAGCGCCCGGGCCATCGGATGTATGAGCAGTGGCATCCGCTGGGCGTGGTCGGCGTGGTCACGGCCTTCAATTTTCCGGTCGCGGTCTGGGCCTGGAACGCCCTCCTGTCTGCGGTCTGCGGCAACGCCACGATATGGAAGCCCTCGCCGAAAGGTGTACTGTGCTGCGCCGCCGTTCAGAACATTGCCAACGAAGCATTGGCAGGCAGCGACGTGCCGCCGATCTTCACCTCGTTCATGGAGCCCGGCCACGAGCTGGCCCAGCGATTCGTCGCCGATGAGCGGGTCAATCTGATGTCGTTCACCGGCTCATCGCAGGTTGGACGCGACGTCGGCGAGCGCGTTGCCGGGCGGATGGGCAAGAGCCTGCTCGAGCTGGGCGGCAACAACGCCATCATCATCGACGAGACCGCCGACATGAAGCTGGCCATCCCGGCCGTGGTTTTCGGCGCCGTCGGCACCGCCGGCCAGCGCTGCACCAGCACCCGCCGCCTGTTCCTGCACTCCTCGATTGCAGATTCGGTGATCGAGCCCCTGGTCAAGGCCTACGGTCAGGTCCGGATCGGCGACCCCCTGGATGCGTCCACCCTGATGGGACCGCTGACCGATGAGCATGCGGTCAAGCGCTTCGAGGATGCTGTAGCCCGCGCCAAGGACGCCGGTGGCCAGGTCCTCGCCGGCGGGGAGCGCATCGAGGGCGAGGGTTACTTCGTCCAGCCGACGATCATTCGGGCCGAAAACCACTGGGACATCGTCCAGGAAGAGACTTTCGGGCCGATCCTCTACGTGATGACCTTCGACGACCTGGAGGACGCCATGCGGATGCACAACGACGTGCGCCAGGGCCTGTCCTCGGCGATCTTCACCACCGACATGCGCAACGCCGAATTCTTCCTGTCGCACCGCGGCTCGGACTGCGGCATCGCCAACGTCAACATCGGCACTTCGGGTGCGGAGATCGGCGGAGCCTTCGGTGGCGAGAAGGAGACCGGCGGCGGCCGCGAATCCGGTTCGGATGCCTGGCAGGCCTACATGCGCCGCCAGACCAACACCATCAACTGGTCAACCGAACTGCCGCTGGCCCAGGGCATCAAGTTCGACCTGTAAATGACATGGGTTCAGGGTTCAGGAACATGGTTTCAGGGGTCTCCGGTCCGGTTTCCCGGAAACCGGACCGTAAACCGAAATCCGTAGACCGAAATCCGTAAACCGAAATCCGTAAACCGTAAACCGAAATCCGAACCCAACA
>CAYTQT010000015.1:0-4936 GCA_964439915.1 uncultured Wenzhouxiangella sp.
GCCACGGCCCTGTTGCATCCAGGCGAAGCGCTGGACCAGTCGCACCTGCCGCAGCGCCTGTCCGGATTGACCCTCGATCCTCGCAGCCTGACCCGCTCTGAGGAGGAAACACACACCCTGGCCGACGCCGTAGCCGCGGCAGAGGCGCGAGCCATTCGTGCCGCGCTTCGAGCCAGCGACGGTGTGCCGGAGACGGCCTGGACGATGCTGGGAATCGGCAAGACCACCTTCTACAAGAAGCTCAAGGAACTGGAGATCGACCCCGATTCCGAGGAACGGACGACATGAGCTCCGACTACGACAAGACCAATGGAGAATCACCGGGCGAGGACTCGACCGAAGCCCTGACGCTGATCCTGAACCGCGCAACCGAGGGCGTCAACGAGGCCCTTCGGCCCGGCAGCCGGGTGGGTCGCTATCTGATCGAGTCGCAGCTCGGCGAGGGCGGTATGGGCCTGGTGTTCCTGGCCGAGCAGGTCGAGCCCGTGCACCGGCGGGTCGCGATCAAGATCAGCCGGCGGCGGCGACTCTCCCAGGCCGAGCGAATCGGCTTCGAACGCGAGCGGCAGGCGCTGGCTCAGCTTCAGCATCCTGCCATCGCCCAGATCTTCGAAGCCGACGCTCTGGATGACGGGACGCCCTTCTTCGTCATGGAATACGTCGAGGGGGCGACGTTGCTCGAATTCTGCAAACGGGCCGAGCTGTCGATCGAGTCACGCGTCCAACTGCTGAGGGCCATCTGCGCCGGCGTCCAGCACGCCCACCAGCGCGGCCTGCTCCACTGCGACCTGAAGCCCTCGAATATCCTGGTCTCCGAGCTCGACGGCCAGCCCCAGCCCAAGATCATCGACTTCGGCACGGCCCGACTTCGATCCCAGGCCGATGCGGGTCGCCTCCTCTACGGCACCCTGACCTACATGGCGCCGGAGCAGGCCGAGGCCGATGGGCCGGTCGATACGCGAGTGGATGTCTTCAGCCTGGGCGCCCTGCTCCATGAGCTTCTGACCGGACGAGCGCTGCGCCAGATCGAAACGCCCGATCCTCTGCCGCCACTGGGCGAGCTGCGCGCGCTGCTGAACGAATCGATCGTTCTCGACGCCAGCCGAGCGATCGAAGCCCTGCCCGAGCTGCGGCGCCAAGAGCTCGAGGCGGTCATCCGACAGGCAACGGCGGCCGATCCCGAGGAGAGATACGGCAGCGTGGCCGAACTGGCCGACGATCTGACCCACTGGCTCGAGCATCGACCCGTCAGCCCCCTGCCCGCGACTCGAGCCTACCGGCTGCGCCGCTTTCTCGGTCGGAACGCTCTGATCAGCGCATTGAGCGCCATGACTCTGCTTGGCCTCCTCGGCGGCCTGGCCGGCACCAGCCTGGGCTTGCTCGAAGCCCGGGAACAGCGCCGCCTGGCCGAGGGTCGTCAGGCCGATCTGGAGCGGGTCGTCACCTTTCAGCAGGACCTCCTGACCGAGCTCGACATGAACGATCTTGCCGAGCGCATGAGCGACCGCCTGGCCGAGACGGCCGGGAGCCTGGTCCGTCGTGACGGTGGTGATGCAGCCGCAACCGAGGCTGCCCGGTCCGAAGCCCGATCGATGATCGAGCGCTGGGCGCCCATCGATGCCGCGCGCGACCTGGTCGTCGAAGGCATTCTCGGCCAGGCCGATGAGCTGATTGCCGAACGACACGCCGACAATCCCCAGGTGGAAGCGGCGCTGCGCGTCTCCCTGGCCCAGACTCTGCTGGCCTGGCAGGCCTTCGAGGCCGCCGATGCCCAGATCGAACAGGCTCGGGCCTACTACGCGAGCGTTGGCGACACGACCAGCCGTGATGCACTGCAAGCCGAGACCGAAGCCGTCAAGCTGCGCTGGTGGCTGCAGCGCTTTCCGGAAGCCTACGAGCTGGTCAAGGTCATTCGACCGCGGGCCGAAGACGCATTGGGACTGGACGATGATCTTTCGCTCTACCTGCTGCGCGCGGAGACGTCGCTGAGCAGCTTTGTGGAAGGCGCGTCAGTGGCAATCGCTCCCGGGAGGATTCTCGTCGATCGCCTGACCGAGCTCCGAGGTGAAACACACCCGGAAACGCTACGGGCCGAAGGCGACCTGCTGAACAATCGAACCCGAAGCGGATCGAGCTGCCCAGATGCGCTGATCGAGGATTTCATGGACCACCTGCAGCGCGCTCAGCAGCTGGAGCGAGGCGATCGCCAGACGCTGGCCGTTTCAAGCATGAACCTGGGAACCTGCCTCGCTCAGAACGGCCAGTTCGCGCAAGCCGCCAACTGGCTCGAGAAAGCGACCGACATCGGACGAACGGTGCTCGGTGAGCGGCACACGATCACCATGCTGGCGATCAACGATCGCGCATACTATCTCCTCATGCTCGGCCGCTTCGAGGAGGCCGAGGCGGTCGTGGACAGCCTCTACGCCAACCAGCGGGCGATCTATGGCGACGACCCGACTTATCTACTCTATCCACGCTCCTATCGTGCCTACATCGATGGTGCACGCGGCCAGGCAGAAGACGCGATCGACCGCTTGACAGGGATACTCGAAGAAGCGGGCCAGAGCCCCGAGACGTGGAGATCTTTCCTGGTCTGGATCCATCGCTTGATCAGCTGGATCCATGAAGATGCTCTGAATGATCTCGCATCGGCCCAACGCAGCGCCACCGCCGGCCTCGAACTCTGCCGAAATACTCCCGGGACAGGCTCCTCATCCGAGCTCTGCCTGCTCAACGAACTCGAAGTCGCTCGCCTGGCTGCCCTCCGCGGCGAGATCCTCGACCCTGCGCTTGCGAACGATTTGCTGAGGAGAGCCCGAGATCTTCATCCACACCATTATGCGCGTAGCCTGGCGGCCTGGCTGGCCTTCCGGTTCGGCGAAACGGCAGGTTCACAGCGTTTGAAAGATGAGGAGTTGGGCTGGCTACTCGGTGCAGAGCCCGAGACGATCAGCATCATTCAGCAGCGAATTGCCAGAGACCTTCGCTCTAGCGACTGATCAGCCCTCCAGGGCGTCCAGAACGCATCGCCAGGGCAGCCGGGCATTGCGCCGACGGGAAGGAAACTTGGACAGGGCGCCGAGGCCGGCGAAGGGTCCGAGAAACCGGGGGTCCGGCGGCTCGACCCCTGACAGCACCTGGTCAAAGTCGGCCAGGCCGCGCTCGATCGACGAGCGGTCCTTTCCGGGCAGCCATTCGGTCAGCAGCGAGGCCGAGGCCCTGGTTACGGCACAGGCCTCACCGGAAAAGGCCGCCTCCACGACTCGATCATCCTCGATCCGCAGCTCGAACAGCAGGTCGTCGCCGCACAGGGCGTCGAAGCCTCGCGCCGAATGGGTCGCGCCGGCCAGCGGGCCGAAGTTCCGCGGTGAGCGATTGTGCTCGAGGATGAGCTGCTGATAGAGCTGGTCGAGTGCCATTGCCGCATGTTAGGGGAAAACAAGGGTTCAGGGCTCAGGGTTCAGGAAAGGCAAACGCGCGCAGAGACGCGGAGCCGCAGAGAACACAGACCCAGAATCAAGAACAATTGCAGGTCGTTCCGACGTATCGATTTGCCAGCGCATTCCTCACACTTGCCCTCATTATTTTCCTCTGCGTCTCTGTGTCTCCGCGCGAGAACGGCTTTTCAGCTCCAGCTCAGGCCAGCATCTGGCGGGCTTTTTCCAGGGCTTCGAGGAAGACATCGATCTCGGTGCGCAGGTTGTAGGCCGCGAAGGAGACGCGGGCCGTCGCCGGGACATCGAAGAACTGCATCACCGGCATGGCGCAGTGGTGGCCGGTGCGAATGGCCACGCCGTGGTGGTCGATGATCGTGCCGATGTCGTTCGGGTGGACGCCGTCAAGGGTGAAGGCGATCACCGGACCCTTGTGCTCGGCCTGACCGATGATGGTCAGACCCTCGACCTGCTGCATTTTTTCCGTCGCATAGTCGAGTAGCTTCTTCTCGTGGTGGGCGATCGCCTCCAGACCGGTGTCTTCGAGAAATCTGACTGCGGCACCCAGGCCGATCGCGCCGGCGATATTCGGCGTGCCGGCCTCGAACTTGTGCGGCAGTTCGTTGTAGACGGTCTCTTCGAAGCTGACCTTGAGGATCATCTCGCCTCCCCCCTGCCAGGGCGGCATGGCCTCGAGCAGTTCCTCACGACCCCAGAGCGCACCGATACCGGTCGGCCCGTACATCTTGTGCGCTGACATGGCGTAGAAGTCGCATCCAAGGGCCTGCACGTCGACCCGCTCGTGCGGAGTGGCCTGGGCGCCATCGACGAGGACCGGAACGCCATGGCGGCGGGCGATTTCGCAGACCTCGCGCACTGGATTGACAGTGCCAAGGGCATTGGACACGTGCACCAGGCCCAGCATTCTTGTGCGCTCGGTGATCAGGTCGTCCAGGGTATCGATGAGGAGCTCGCCCTTGTCGTTGATCGGGATGATCTTCAGCTTCGCGCCGGTCTGCTCGCACAGAAGCTGCCAGGGCACGATGTTGGAATGGTGCTCCATATGGCTGATCAGGATTTCATCGTCGGCCTTCAGGCGCGGGCGAAGAAAGCTGTTGGCGACCAGATTGATGGCTTCGGTCGTGCCGCGGGTGAAGATGACCTCGCGATCGCTGGGTGCATTGAGCAGCCGCGCGACGTCGCGACGGGATTCCTCGAAGGCTTCCGAGGCTTCGGCCGAGAGCTGATGCACGCCGCGGTGGACGTTGGCGTTGTATTCGCGATAGAAGCGGTCCATCGCCTCGATGACCTTGAGCGGACGCTGCGCTGTGGCGGCATTGTCCAGATAGACCAGCGGCTTGCCGTGGACCTGGCGTTCGAGCACGGGGAATTCCGCCCGCAGGGCGTGAACATCCAGTTGTTCTCGAATCGTCAGCTCGTCGATCAGTTCCATGATTTCCGGTTTGGTTGGTTGAGTTGGTTGAGTTGGTTGAGTTGGT
>CAYTQT010000015.1:5036-7067 GCA_964439915.1 uncultured Wenzhouxiangella sp.
GTTGGTTGAGTTGGTTGAGTTGGTTGAGTTGGTGTTGTTGGTTGGGTCATTTGCTGGTGAGCTTGGTATTGAGCACGGTCAGCAGCCAGTCACGGACCTGTTCGTCGAAGATGCGTTCCAGCGGCTCGCCGGCAAAGCCCCGCTTCAGCAGCGAGGCGGCCTCGCTGGACGACAATCCGCGCGAGCGCAGGTAGAACAGGGCGTCATCCTCGAGCTGTCCGATTGTCGCACCGTGGCTGGCGGTGACTTCCTCGGCGTAGATTTCCAGCTCGGGCTTGGTATTGATTCGGGCCGAATCGCTGAGCAGGAGATTGGCCGTATTGAGATCCGAGTGACTGTCGTCGGCCCCGCGATGGATATGGATGCGGCCGTTGAAGACCCCGACCCCGCTGCCATCGGCAAGCATGCGAAAGGTCTCCCTGCTGTTGCTGGGACCGACGGCATGCTCGATCGTGGTGTGGAAATCGACGTGCTGATGGCTGTCGATCAGCGCCACACCGTCGATCTCGCCGCGCGCGTCTTCGGCCAGGAGATTCACCATGACATCGTGCCGATGCAGGCGCCCGCCCTGATCGAGCACGGTGAAGCGGTAGTCCGCTCCTGCCTCGACCCTGGCTTCGGTGCGCTGGATGATGGCCGACTCGGCGCCGCTTCGAGCGACGATATGATCCAGCCGACTGCCGGGTGCCAGCTCGAGGGTCTGGACTTGATTGACCAGGCCGGCCCCTGCATCCTGCTGCCAGTCGATCAGGGTCACATTGACGCCTTCGGCGACTTCGATTCGCAGGAAGCTGTGGCGATCCCCGGTGAAGTCGGCAGCGGTGCTCTGGGCCAGAACAAGCGGCAGGCCCGGATCACGTTCGATGTGCAGGCACCAGGGCTGCTCGACGCGGGCCAGATTCAGCCAGGCGAAGGCATCCTCGCGTCCGCCGTACTTCAGGTCGTTCAGCTCATCGGCATCCAAGGGTTCCAACCTCACGCCGTCAGGCAGTGAGACACCCGCGCGCAACTCGATTCCGGCTGCGGCGAAGGGCAGCTCCGGGCGGCTGCCACTGCCATCGCCGAGCCCCGGATCCTGGCCGGCCTCGCGCTTGTCGAGTTGGCGCAGCGAGGTGTACTTCCAGGCTTCGGTCTTGAGGTCCGGGAAGCCATACTGCATGAGGGCCTTGAGCGCCCGTCGACGCACAGCGTGCAGCTCGTCATCGATCAATGGCGCTTCAAGTCGTTGCTGCAGTGCACTCATGCCTCGGCCGCCTCCTCCAGAAAGGCATAGCCCTCGTCTTCCAGACGTCGGGCCAGCTCCTCACCGCCGGACTCCACGATCCGGCCACGGGAGAGGACGTGGACACGATCCGGCTTGAGATAGTCGAGCAGGCGCTGATAGTGGGTGATGACCACGAAGGAGCGCTTGTCGTCTCTCAGGCGATTGATGCCCTCGGCAACCAGCTTCAGGGCGTCGATATCGAGGCCGGAATCGGTTTCGTCGAGAATCGCCAGCTTGGGTTTGAGTACCGCCATCTGGACTATTTCATTGCGCTTTTTCTCACCGCCCGAAAAACCCTCGTTGACGGCGCGTTTGAGCAGGGCTTCGTCCATCTTGAGCGCCTTCAGCGATTCGCGGACTTCCTTGAGGAACCCCATTGAATCCTGCTCCTGTTCACCGCGCGCCTTGCGCTGGGCATTCAGGGCCGAGCGCAGGAAGTAGGCGTTGTTCACCCCCGGAATCTCGACCGGGTACTGAAAGGCCAGAAACAACCCGGCGGCCGCGCGCTCCTCCGGTTCCAGATCACCCAGATCCTTGCCGTCGAATCGAATGCTGCCGTCAGTGACCTCGTAGCCTTCGCGACCGGCTAGCGCGTAGCCCAGGGTGGACTTGCCCGACCCGTTCGGACCCATGATCGCGTGCAGCTCACCAGGTCCGACCTCGAGATCAAGGCCTTTCAGGATTTGCTTGTCGTCGATCGAAACGTGGAGATTGTTGATGGATAGCATTGTCTAGTCCGGGTTCGGGTTCGGGTTCGGGTTCGGGTT
>CAYTQT010000015.1:7167-33423 GCA_964439915.1 uncultured Wenzhouxiangella sp.
GGTTTACGGTTTACGGTTTACGGTTTAAGGCTTCAGGTTTCAGGATCTGATTCGGAGATTTCGGATTGCTGAATCTCCTTGCGCCTTGCGCCTTTCGCCTGCTTCTAACCCACCGCGCCTTCTAGTGAGATTTCGAGCAGGGCCTTGGCCTCTACGGCGAATTCCATCGGCAGCTCCTTGAAGACTTCCTTGCAGAAGCCGTCGACGATCATCGCCACGGCGTTTTCCTCATCGAGTCCGCGCGAGCGGCAGTAGAACAGCTGATCCTCACCGATTCGCGAGGTGGTCGCCTCGTGCTCGACCTTGGCGGTCGGGTTGGCCGACTCGATGTACGGGAAGGTATGCGCGCCGCAGGTCTTGCCTATCAGCAGCGAATCGCACTGGGTGTAGTTGCGGGCGTTGTTCGCTTTCTTCGCGATACGGACCAGGCCGCGATAGCTGTTGTTGCTCTTGCCGGCCGAGATGCCCTTGGAAATAATCTTGCTGGTCGTGTCGCGGCCCAGATGGATCATCTTGGTGCCGGTATCGGCCTGCTGGTGGTTGTGGGTCAGCGCGACGGAATAGAACTCACCGGCCGAGCGGTCGCCGCGCAGGATGCAGGAGGGGTACTTCCAGGTGATCGCAGAACCGGTCTCGACCTGGGTCCAGGAAATCCGAGCATCATCTTCGCGGCAGTCGCCGCGCTTGGTGACGAAGTTGTAGATTCCGCCCTTGCCATTCTCGTCCCCCGGGTACCAGTTCTGGACCGTCGAATACTTGATCTTGGCTTTCTTGCGCGCGACCAGTTCGACAACCGCAGCATGGAGCTGATTCTCATCACGCATCGGTGCCGTGCAGCCTTCCAGATAGCTGACTTCCGAGCCGGGCTCGGCGATGATCAGGGTTCGCTCGAACTGCCCGGTATCGCGGGCGTTGATACGAAAATAAGTCGACAACTCCATCGGGCAACGCGTGCCCTCGGGGATGTAGACAAAGGAGCCGTCCGTGAACACCGCCGAGTTCAGGGCGGCGAAGTAGTTGTCGCGATAAGGGACGACGGAACCGAGATACTCCTGTACCAGCTCAGGGTGGTCCTGAACCGCCTCGGAGAAGCTGCAGAAGATCACGCCGGCTTCCTTCAATTCCTTCTGGAAGGTCGTTCCGACCGACACCGAATCGAACACGGCATCGACCGCCACACCGGCCAGGCGAGCGCGCTCGTGAAGGGGTACGCCAAGCTTGTCGAAGGTCTCGAGAAGCTTGGGATCGACCTCGTCGAGACTCTTCGGCCGGTTTTCCTGCTTCGGTGCCGAGTAATAGTGGATCTTCTGAAGATCGATCGGCGGGATCTTCAGATGCGCCCAGTCAGGCTCGCGCATGGTCTGCCAGTGATGAAAGGCTCTGAGCCGCCATTCCAGCATCCAGGTCGGCTCGTTCTTCTTGGCCGAAATCATGGCGATGATTTCTTCGTTCAGCCCGGCCGGCACCCGATCGGCATCGATGTCGGTGTAGAACCCGGCCTTGTAGCGCTGGGCGATGACGTTTTCGACGTGTTCGACGGTCTGATTCATGCGGTTCTCGTTTCGTGTTGGGTTGGGGCGGCGGTACGCGCGCCATCCACGGTGCGAATCGCGATCCGGCCGGACTCGCTCCCGGCCAGATCGGCCAGACTCAGATTCTCGAGCGCCTCTTCGACGGCGTGTCCGATCTGACGCCAGTGTCCGCGCAGATGGCAGTTGGACTCATGGGAACAGAGGCCGGGCTCCAGCGCACATTCAGTCAGGGCGATCGGACCTTCCATGGCCCGAACGATGGCTGCCACCGAAATCCCGGAAGGCGCTTGCGCCAGGCGATACCCGCCGTTGACGCCGCGCAGTGAGCTCACCACACCGGCCTTGGCCAGGGTCTTGAGCACCTTCGACACCGTCGGCACTTCCAGACCCGTCGCTTCTGCGAGCAGGCTCGCCGAGACACATTCCTCGGGACGACCAGCCAGTTCAGCCAGCAGCACGGTGGCGTAATCGGTCAGTTTGCTGATTCGGAGCATGACAGGGTGCTTGCACAGACATTAATTTGTAGCTCTCTATTATCTGCGAGCGCCCGTGAGGAAAACAAGACCAAATTGGTATGAATTACCGAGAAAGAAAATCGTCCGGTAGAGTCTCCGGCCCGGGAATCGGGCCGGAGCATCCAGTTCAGTGGTCCCTCGAGACCCTGGGACCTAGTCGAAAGAGCAGGTCACTTCCTGGGTCAGACGTCCGAGATCCCAGGTG
The DNA here is from genome assembly GCA_964439915.1 of uncultured Wenzhouxiangella sp. Lineage (GTDB taxonomy): Bacteria > Pseudomonadota > Gammaproteobacteria > Xanthomonadales > Wenzhouxiangellaceae > Wenzhouxiangella. Next base: position 9,420 of record CAYTQT010000015.1, read on the forward strand.
AATTCGGTCGAGTCGTTGAGAGAGATCGCCGCGATGGCGGTATGACAGTCGACGAATTCGAGGGCGACCGTACCCACGGACTCGCCGGTGGCCGGTGTATCGCCGGCAAATTCGGCGCCGGTGAATGAGAAAACGTCAGCCACTGAGCTCCGACCATCGAAGGAACCGTCGAAAGTGAACCAGATCGGGGTGCCCGATCCGGCCGGATCATAGGTGTAGATCGTCCCGACAATCCGATTCTGGGCCGGGATGGGCTGGACGATGTAGCCTTCGTTCTGGGTGTTCAGGCTCTGCCACCAACCGGCCACCGTGAAATCGACCGGTGTCCGTGTCTCGATCACCCCAACCGGCAGGGCAAGAATGCCGAGTGGCTGATTGCTGCCATCGCCGATCGCGATCACGGTGACATTGAGGCCAGCCGGAAGATTGACCGGAAGGGGGTCTATCAGGTTGGTGTTGCCGTCATTCGAGGCGACTTTGAGATCGTATTCCGCCGCCGGAATGGGGAAGAACCCGCTATCGACCAGGTAGGGAACGCCGGTCAGATTGTTGATCACGGTGCCCCCCGCCGTACGGATCGAGACCTCGGTGTCGGCAAGCTCGGAGGCAAACGGTGCGGCATGCACGACACGAATATTCAGATTGCCCTCGCCGGGAGCTGGTGCGTCATCGACCAGGGGCAGCAGCGCCAGGTCCTGATTGATGCCATCACCGACCGCCAGCACCGTGTAGTCGACGCCATCGGTCAGATCAACTGTCGCCTCAATGGCGGGCTCCGATGCGCCAGTGGGTGTGACTGCAAGGTCGTAGGTCCCTGCAGGCAGTTCGAGATAGTCGGTGAAATCGGTAAACCGGAAATCCTCGACGACTGCAGCACCATTGGCCGATACCGTGACGGAGGTGTTCTCGATCTCGTCGGCAAACGGTGCGGCATGGACGATCTGGACCCGCGACTGGGCCAATGCGTTGAAGCTGACAAGCGCCAGCGCTGCTGCCGCAACCAGAGGGATTGAAAAGCGGAATGATGCCATTGGGAAACTCCTGTGCCTGATAAGGGCTGTGAAGGGGAGGGTGGAGCATCCCAGACCTCGCGTTAAGCCCGGATCATCGCGAAGTGATTGATTTGTCAGCATCTTGTGACCAGATTGTGAAAGCCTGTTACAGTGCGCCGATCGCCACATCAGAGAACGAAGTCCGTGCAAACCAGTCTGGACGCCCGCCGCGACGAGGGCCTGAAATGGACCGAAGGAATCACCGGTCGGGCCGCGACAGAAGTCGAAGCGATTTCATCCGACGCCTCCTTCAGGCGGTATTTCAGACTCAAGGACGGCCAGCAGAGTCTGGTCCTGATGGATGCGCCACCCGACCGGGAACCGGTCGCGTCCTTCATCGATGTGGCAAAGCGGCTCAGACCCTGGGTACGCGTCCCGGAGATCCTGGCTCGAGACATCGACCACGGTTATCTGCTGCTCAGCGACTTCGGATCGACGCCTTACCATCAGGCGCTCGATCAGGATTCGGCGCCCTCTCTGTTCGATGCCGCACTCGACAGCCTGCTGGCGATGCAGTCACAGGCCAATTCCGAGGGTTTGCCGGGCTACGAACCTGCCCTTCTGATGCGCGAGCTCGACCTGTTCATCGACTGGTTCGTGCGCAAGCACTGGCAGGTCGAACCCAGCGACGAGGATCTGGACGAATGGGACCATCTCAGCGCCCTGTTGATCCGTTGGGCCGTGGACCAGCCCCAGGTGTTCTGCCATCGCGACTTCATGCCGCGAAACCTGATGGTGATCGATGGCGGACCCGGAATTCTGGATTTTCAGGATGCGGTGATCGGACCGATCAGCTACGACCCGGTCTGCCTGTTCCGCGACGCCTTTCTGAGCTGGCCGGAACCCCGGGTCGACGCGTGGCTCGAGACCTATCGCCAGAGGGCGGGCGCCGCCGGATTTGCCGTACCGGCCGATCCCGACCTGTGGCGTCGAACCTGTGATTTCATCGGCGTGCAGCGACACCTCAAGGTGATCGGCATCTTTGCCCGGATTCGCTACCGCGACGGCAAACCACACTACCTCGAGGACCATCCACGATTCTTCGGCTACCTCGACCACGCCATCAAGCGCAATCCCGAACTGGCCGGCCTGGATGCCCTGATCAAGCGCTGGTCGGGGCGTCGCCCGGATCGCTGAGATGAAGGCGATGATTCTGGCCGCAGGCCGCGGCGAACGCCTGCGTCCTCTGACCGATCGAACCCCCAAACCCCTGATCGAGGTCGGCCAGCGATCCCTGATCGAGCATCATCTGATCGCCCTGGCCGCGGCCGGAATCCGGGACATCATCGTCAACCTGGCCTGGCTGGGTGAGATGATCGAGCAGCGCCTCGGCGACGGGCAGGACTTTGGCGTCCGGATCCGCTACTCGCGCGAACCGCAGGGTGCCCTGGAGACCGCGGGCGGAATCCGAAACGCCCTGGCGATGATCGGTGATACACCTTTTCTTGTTGTCAGCTCGGACGTCCTGACGGATTTTCCATTCGGAGCCCTCGTCGACCTGGATCCACCCGAATTCGGCCATCTGGTGCTGGTCGACAACCCGCCGCATCATCCGCACGGCGATTTCGGTCTGGTCGATGGCCGCGTGACACGCAGTTCACCGCGCTGGACCTACAGCGGCATCGGCCTGTTTCGCCCGCAGCCATTCGTAGCGCTGCCGCCCGGCCGCTGTGCACTGCGCCCGCTGTTCGAAGCGGCCATCGACGCGGGACAGCTCAGCGCCGAGCACCACGCCGGACAATGGCTGGACGTCGGCACCCCTGAGCGCCTGAGCGCGGCGCGACGGCTTTCTGAACAAGAGCCGGGCCGGACCGGACCGACATCCCCGCCTGATCCGTGAGCCGCCGCGATCATGGCCTATGGCACAAGCATTCAGGCGTCGAACAAGACTAAACTGGGGCCTGAAAGAGATCTTTTGAATATCGTGATTCACGATGATCATTCGAATGCGCAGGCTTGACAGGTGTGCTACTGTTGTATAACACTAAGTGACAAGCATGTACCCACCCGATACGGGAGTAATGATGATGACGACCCGACAGCTTCTTCTGGCCGCCCTGGCCGTCCTCGTGCTGAGCGCGTGTGGCGGCAATGAAGGCGACAATGACGCCGACAGCGGCAGCGCCGCAGTGCCCCTGACTGCCGCAGACGGCGGCAATCCCCTGTTCGAGCGAATCGATGCCGATACCGTCATGCTCGGCGCCAACCTGGCCCCCGCCCCCGAGGCGGTCATCGACCAGATCTGGCAATCCCTGGAGGCGATGGACGAGTACAACGAGCAATCCTACGACGATATCTCCGAAGCGGTCGGGGACGATGCTCCCCTGCTGGCTGCCCTGTTGGAAGAACTCTCGAGCGTTGAGGACCGCGAATCACTCGAAGCGCTGGGCTTGCATTCGAACGGGTACTGGGCCGCGCACATGGTGTCGGTCTATCCGATGCTCCATGTTGAATTGAGCGACCCGGCTGCCTTCCAGGCCATGCTGGATCGAGTCGAAGCAGACAGTCAGACGGCCCTGCCCAGACGCAGCATCGCAGACCAGGAAATCATCTGGATCGAAGAGGACGGATTCGGCGTGGCGCTGCATCACGACGATCGCTTTCTGACCCTGGCCCTGCTTCCCGATGACGAGGCGCTGCTGCGTCGCGTGGCCAATATCGAAGCACCGGGTCAAAGCTTCGATCCCGGCCAGCTGGCCAGCTTCAACCAGGCTCAGGGTTTCGTCCAGCACGGCAGCGGATTTCTTGATCTGCAGGGTCTCTTCAACCGCCTGATGGACACCGGCAACGATCAGGCAGCACCCGCCCGAGAAATGCTCGACATGGATGTCATGGCCGAGGATCCGGCCTGCCGGGAGGAAATGACTGCCCTGATGACGGTGTTTCCGCGGATCACCGCCGGACTGACGGCGCTCGATGGGACCGCCATCGACATGCAGATGGTGGTCGAGACCGAGGCCGGGATGGCGGGAAGGATGAGTGAGATCGCGCAGACGCCCGTCGGACTGACCCGTGGCCAGCCCCGGACCATCTCGGCGGGCATCGCCTTCGATCCGGTCGCCGCGCGCGATTTCGCCCGTGAGCTGGTCGGCGGCTGGGCGCAGTCACCGCCCAAGTGCGTGGCCTTCAGCGAAGTGGCGAACGACGCCAAGAACTGGCAGAACATGCTCAACCGGCCCATTCCTCCGGTGGTGACCAACATCCGCGGTTTCCGGGTCAATGTCGATCATCTGCTCATGGGCGAGTCCGGCCAGGTCGAGGACGCGGCGGGAACCGTGGCCCTGTTCGTGAAGAATCCGCAGATGCTGCTGGGCATGGCACAGATGTTTTCGCCCGAGCTGGCGGGCATGGGAATCGAACAGAACGGCGAACCCAAGCCGCTGCCGGCCGGATTGATCCCCAGCATGCCCGATCTCGGTGCCTTTGTTGCGCTGAGCGATGAGGCCATCGGTCTGTCGGTCGGCGAGGGACAGCAGGATACGCTAGCCGAGGCCCTCGTCAGCAATGAGCCCGACGGTGCGATCCTCGCCTATGCGATCAATTTCGAGGGTTACTCGCAGCTGATGAGTGTGATGATGTCGCAGCTCGGCGAGATGGAGGGGATGCCAACCGATGAGCTGCCACCACCCGACTTCATGGCGCCGTTGGCCGAGATCTACGAGACCTCCCGCTTCGCGATCAGGCTGACCGAGCAGGGCATCGTGATCGAATCAGAATTGACCATGAAACAGTGATCTGATCCATGTGTTCCATCCTCGGCTTGTTCGACGTCCCCGCCGGCCAGACCGGCCTGCGGGGACGAGTGCTGGAAGCTTCGCGACGACAGCGCCACCGCGGCCCGGACTGGTCCGGCATCTACGTTCACGACCGGGCCATCATCGCCCATGAACGGCTGGCCATCGTCGGTATCGAATCCGGTGCCCAACCGCTGGTCAGCGAAGACGGCAGCGTGGTTCTCGGCGTCAACGGTGAAATCTACAACCATCGAGAATTGCGCGCGCAATTTCCCGACTACCCTTTCCAGACCCGCTCGGACTGCGAGGTCATCATGGCCATGTACGAGCGCCACGGCAGCCGGTTTCTCGAGAAACTCAACGGCATCTATGCCTTCGTGCTGTGGGATGCCGAGCGTGAGCGCTACCTGATCGCCCGCGATCCCATCGGCGTGATGCCGCTCTACTACGGCCGCGATGACGAGGGCATGCTGTGGATCGGCTCGGAGCTCAAGGCCATCGAACCACAGTGCGTGCAGGTTCAGGCCTTCCCGCCCGGACATCTCCTCGACAGCGAGGATGGCGAACTCCGCCGCTGGTACCTGCCGGACTGGCGCGACTTCGACAAGGCCGGTCGCGCGGCCGATCCGGGACGGCTGCGCGCCGCGCTCGAGGCGGCCATCCACCGCCAGTTGATGTGCGATGTGCCCTACGGCGTGCTGCTGTCCGGGGGACTGGACTCCTCGCTGGTTGCCGCCATTGCCAAGCGCTATGCCGACAAACGCATCGAGTCCGACGACCAGGAGGCCGCATGGTGGCCGCGTCTGCACTCCTTCGCCATCGGCCTGGAGGGCTCACCCGATCTGGCCGCGGCACGGGTGGCTGCAAAGGCCATCGGAACCCAGCACCACGAATTTCACTACACCATCGACGAAGGCCTCGATGCCCTCGATGATGTCATTCGACATATCGAAACCTTCGATGTGACGACCATACGAGCCTCGACGCCGATGTTTCTGCTGGCCCGCCGCATCAAGGCGATGGGCATCAAGATGGTGCTCTCGGGCGAGGGCGCCGACGAGATCTTCGGGGGCTATCTCTACTTTCACAAGGCGCCCGATGCCCGGGCGTTTCATGAAGAGACAGTTCGAAAGATCGACAAGCTGCATCTTTTCGACTGTCTGCGGGCCAACAAGTCGATGGCCGCGTGGGGCGTTGAGGCGCGTGTCCCGTTTCTGGATCTTGAGTTCATAGACCATGCCATGCACATGGACCCGGCCGCCAAGATGGCCGGCGGCGGCAAGCCCGAAAAAGGCATCCTGCGCGAAGCCGGACGCGGGCTGCTTCCGGATGAAATCCTGTGGCGCCAGAAGGAGCAGTTTTCCGACGGTGTCGGATACGGCTGGATCGATGCACTGAAAGACTTTGCCGAATCTCAGGTCCGTGACCGCGAGCTGGCAGAGGCTGGCCACCGCTTTCCGCTCAATCCGCCCGGCACCAAGGAAGCCTACGTCTACCGGCGCATCTTTCAGCGCCATTTCCCCTCGCCGGCCGCCGCGGCAACCGTTCCGTCCGGTCCCTCGATTGCCTGTTCCACGCCCGAGGCCCTGGCCTGGGACGAGAGCTTCGCGGGGCAAGCCGACCCCTCGGGCCGCGCGATGCGTGGGGTGCATACGCAGAGTTATGAATGAGGGCAATGGGAAGGGGGCTAAGGGGCTAAGGGAAAAGGAAAAGGGTTCAGCGGATCTGGTCGCGGATCAGCGGGATCGACAGGGTGCGGCGTTCGCTCAGGGCACGATGGGCCAGGATCTCGATCAGGCGGGCGATGGCCGCTGCGTTGCGCTCGGTCCGACTGAGCAGGTAATCCGCCGCGCCGCGACCGAGCACCACTTCGTATTCCCTGGCCAGCTGTTCGATCAATCGCCTCAATTGCGCATCATCAAGGGGCTTCAGCGTCAGGCGAGTGGCCTGACCGAGTCGTGACCGCAGATCCGGCAGTTCGAAGCGATCGCGTCCTGCACCCGACATCAGCACACCGGTCTTTTCCAGCCGCCAGCGGTTCAAGGCATTGAACAGCGCCATCTCCTGATCATCCTTGCCGGCCAGTGCATCGACATCGTCCAGAATGATCCAGTCACCTGATGCATGGTTGAGCAGTTCACGCTGAGTGGCGATCTCCAGGGCAATGAAGGTCACCGACTGCGCGGAACGATGTGCTTGCTCCACAACCGCATGGAGAAGGTGGCTGCGACCGCTGCCCGATGGCCCGGCCAGGAAATACCAGGCCGCGTCCTCGAGGCCTCGCTGCAGGGTATCGACCAGGGCCGAATTGGGACCGGGCAGAAAATTCGAGAACGTCGGATGGCGCGGACCCTTGAGCGCCAGCAGGCCCTGCTCCTTCACGGTTCGTCAGGTGGCTCCGGCTGCCGCTGCCGACTGATCCGGGCAGCACGCAGACTCCAGAGCCAGACGTACTGGACCAGCGTGGCGATTGCCATGAAGGCCACCATCCACTCCAGCCCGATCTGCGCCTCCGGCGGAAGCGGAAATCCGGCCAGACGAATCAACACGAACCACATCAGAAAGACCTGACAGAAGGTGTTGAACTTCGACAGCTGGGTCGGCTCGGCCTCGAGCGTCTCGAAGTAGCGGTGGTAGACCCAACCGCCGATCACGATCACCAGGTCGCGCCCGACCACGAGCATGAACAGCCACCAGGACAGATAACCCAGCCAGGCCAGGGTGAGGTAGCTGGCCAGCATCAACAGCTTGTCGGCGGCCGGGTCGGCCAGGCTGCCGAAGCGTGACTGCCAGCCGAAACGCCGGGCCAGCCAGCCATCGATCAGGTCGGACACCCCCGCAACCACCGCGACGGCCAGGGCCCAGCCGTATTGACCGGAGATCAACAGAATGACCAGCGGCGGAATCGCCAGAATGCGACCGATGGTCAGGACATTGGGCAACCAGGCGAGCTTCACCGGGCGAACGTCAGCGAGAGACGGCCGTCAGGCAGCGTCTGCTGGACTTCGAGCAGGCCACCCAATGTCAGCGCATCAACGAGCCCACCCGAGCTCAGGATCAGTTCGAAGTCGATCGATCGTTCGCGCGCGGCCAGCACGCGAACCGATTCGACCATGCTCAATTCCTCAAGATATCTGAGGACCTCGGCGTACTGGACCTCATCATCGATTGGCGCCACGACGATCCCTTGACGGCGGGAGCCCAGCGAATCCGGCCTCACGGCATAGCGGCTCGCGAGACTGGCAAGGAGGGCCTCCATGCCGCTGGTAACCAGGGATGCCATTGAGTCCGCGCGCTGATTGATGCTGCGATCGAGACCATCGATTCGCCAGAACCAGCTGGCGGACCAGAGATCGGGCTGGATCCGGCGCAGATCGAGCATCACGGGAACGTCGGCCTGATAACGCTGGAGGGCGGAATCACTCACGCTCAGAAAGCCGCCACGAATATCGGTCGGGTTGACATCGCCCAGATCCAGCGCATCACCCAATGGGCGCAGGACATCGAGACCGAGCCGCCGCGCCTGTTCGGCAAGCAACGCATCGAGTACCGCATTTTCTGCCAGGCGCACACCCTGTTCGTCCTCGATCGCAATCCAGAGCAGCAGGTCGGGACGTTCGCGCCCGAGACGCGGCAGGGCGGCCTCGGCAAGGCGCTGGTCGAGCGCGCTGGAATTGAACTCTACCTGGAGCCGGATCGCCGAACCGATCTCGCCATTCTCGTCGACAAGCGGCACCTGAACACGCTGCTGGCTCTGGACCAGGGAACGGGCCTGGCTCAATCCCAGCCCGAGCTGCACGCGGATGGAGTTGTCGACACGGCCAGTCAGCCGAACGATCACTTCATCGAGCGCCTGCAGAAGCGCCGCATCCAGATCGGGTGTTTCGGGATCCAGGGGCCCCTGCCCCACATACAAGTCATCGTTTGCCGGCAGCGGTGAGGCCAACAGCACCAGGAGCAGGCACAATCCCGCAAGGCAGACACGAAGTGGGCGAATCATCGCCAGAACGATACCACTTCTTTTCTGACTTGTGCGAATCGGTCACAATAGGCGGTTGGTCCCTTTATCGCAGGCCTAGAAATGAGCAACAAGCCGCCCAGCACACCATTGAGTTATCGAGATGCCGGGGTCGATATCGATGCCGGCAATGCGCTGGTCGAGCGTATCAAGCCACTGGTGGCAGCTACCCGCCGCCCGGAAGTCCTGGCCGGCCTGGGTGGCTTCGGCGGCCTGTTTCAGCTTGGTGACCGTTTCCGGGATCCTGTACTGGTCTCGGGTACCGACGGCGTCGGAACCAAACTGCTGGTGGCCCGAGCGCTGAACCGACACGATACGGTAGGCATCGATCTGGTCGCCATGTGCGTCAACGATATTCTGGTCTGTGGTGCCGAGCCGCTGTTCTTCCTCGACTACTTCGCCTGCGGCAAGCTCGACGTCGACGCCGCAGTGGATGTCGTCTCGGGGATCGCCGAGGGCTGCCGCCAGGCCGGCTGTGCCCTGATCGGCGGCGAGACCGCCGAAATGCCGGGCATGTATGCGCCCGGGGATTATGATCTGGCCGGCTTCACTGTTGGTGCCGTCGAGCGCGAGGGGCTGATCGACGGCAGCGCCATCAGCGCTGGCGATGTGGTGCTGGGCCTGGCCTCTTCCGGCCCGCACAGCAACGGCTATTCCCTGATCAGGCGAGTCATCGAACACGCCGGTGCGACCTTGAACCAGACCCTCGGTGAGGGCAGCCTCGGTGACGCCGTCATCGCCCCGACCCGAATCTATGTCGCCGCCGTTCAGCGCGTCCTGAGCGCTGCCCGCATTCACGGCATGGCGCACATCACTGGCGGCGGCCTGACCGAAAACATCCTGCGCGTGGTGCCCGACGGCCTGGGCCTGGAAATAGATTCCGGACAGTGGCCCTGCCCGGCGATCTTCGACTGGCTGGCCAAAGCAGGCAATATCGGACAGGCAGAAATGCGGCGGACCTTCAACATGGGTATCGGCTTTGTCCTGATCTGCGACCCTGCGCAGGTCGATGCCGTCCGGGCTGGCGCGGATGAGCCGGTCCATGAGATCGGGCGCGTGATCCCCCATGCCGAAGGTGACTCGCGAATTCGCTTCGTCCCATGAGCCGGCCCGGCGGGCTGGTGGTCCTGATTTCAGGCCGTGGCAGCAATCTGGCCGCGCTTGCAGGGGCAGCACAAGCCGGTGCGCTGCCGGAACCGGTCACCGCAGCGATCAGCGACCAGCCGGGTGCCGCAGGCCTGGCCCGCGCGGCGGAGTTCGGAATCGATCGGGTCTGCGTGGACCGGCGTCGTCATCCGAATCGGGCCGCGTTCGAAGCCAGCCTGGAGGCTGCAATCGAGGGCTACAACCCCCGCTACATCGTGCTGGCCGGCTTCATGCGCGTTCTCAGCGCGGGCTTCGTCGAGCGCCGTCCCGGTCGCATGGTCAACATCCACCCGTCCCTGCTGCCCAGGCACCGCGGTCTGGACACCCACCGCAAAGCGCTCGCTGCCGGTGATCGGGAACATGGCGCCAGCGTCCATTTCGTGACCCCCGCGCTGGACGGCGGTCCGGTCATCAGCCAGGTCCGCATCGAGGTCAACGAGAATGATTCAGCCGAAGACCTGGCGCGTCGACTACTCCCCCTGGAACATCGCCTGCTGGTCGGGACGATGGCACTCCTGCTCACCGAGACGGTCGAAGTCCGAGATGAAACAATCCATATCAACGATCAAGCGCTCGAGTCTCCTATGGTTCTCGATCGCGACCTGGCTGATCCCATGCCTGGTCATGCCGGCACTCGCGCAGATCGACAGCGCTGAAGGCTTTCCGATTCCGCCGCACCGCAGCGTTTACGAGGTCCTGCGCAACGGCAGCAAGATCGGCGAGGTGCACACCGAACTCACCATCGACGAGCGCGGCGTCTGGTTCTTCGACACGGACACGGTGGCCACCTCCACCCTGGCCAGAATGCTGCGCCTCTCGGCCGAGGAGTCGGCCCATTTCATGTGGCAGGGAGACGGAATTCTGCCGCTGACCTACCGTAACGTCTCGCGCGAGACGCTGCGAACCCGATACTGGCAGCATCAGTTCGACTGGACCGCCGGCCTGAGCCGTGCTCAGACCCACGAGGACCGTCTGGAAATCGAGCTCGAACCCGATCTGCTCGACCCGCTGACGCTGCGGCTTCAGACCGCAGCGCTTCTCGCTCAGAACCCGGTCAGCGAGGACCAGGTACTGCGGTTCCGCGTCATCGAGCGCGACCGGATCGAAGACCAACGCATGGAGTTCCAGGGGATGGAACGTATCCAGGCCGAACTCGGCTGCTTCGATACCCAAAGCTGGTTCCGGTTCCGCCGCGAGGGGTCGAGCCGGAACTATCGGATGTGGGTCGCCGAGTCACTGCATTGGATGCCACTGCGAATTGATCTGGGTGACGAGGATCACTCGATCAGTCTGCGCCTGGTTGAAACCGACCTCCTCGATGCGGTGCCGGTCTGCCAATAAGGCTGGGGCCGGGACGGCGTCTTGGCTATACTGCAATTTCGGATTCAGGAGGCCACATCATGCGTCTGATCATCATTCTGTTCGCCCTGCTGAGCACCGTCGGCTGTGCGGTCAATCCCGTCACCGGAAAGAACGAGCTCAGCATCTACGATCCTTCCTGGGATCTTCAGACCGGCGAGCAGTACTACGCCCCTCTGAGGCAGCAGCAGGGCGGTGATTTCGTTCTGCAGCCCGAGTTGGTCGAATATGTGCGTGAAGTCGGGCAACGGGTCGCGGCGGTCTCCGATGTCGATCTACCCTATGAGTTCAACGTGCTCAACAGCTCGATCCCGAACGCATGGGCACTGCCTGGCGGGAAGATCTCGATCAACCGCGGGCTGCTGACCGAAATGAATTCAGAAGCCGAACTGGCCGCCGTTCTGGGTCACGAAGTCGTCCACGCGGCCGCCCGCCACGGCGCCTCTCAGCAATCCCGCGCGGCGCTCATTCAGGGCGCAGTGGTGCTGGGTGGCGTCGCCGTCGGCGTCGCCACGGAGAATGAGGAATACGCTGCCGTCGCCTTGATGGGCGGCATGCTGGGCGCTCAGTTGATCACTCAACGCTATTCACGCGACGCCGAGCGGCAGTCGGATTTCTACGGCACGAAATACATGCACGAGGCGGGCTACAACCCGGAGGGCGCGGTGGATCTTCAGGAGGCGTTCGTTCGCTTGTCCGAGGGCCGCAGCGCGGGTGCCTTCGATACCCTGTTCGCCTCTCACCCTCCTTCCCAGGAACGGGTCGAGAACAACCGCCAGCGTGCCGACGAACTCGGGCGCACCGGCATCATGGGCGAGGAGCGCTACCAGCGCATGACGGCCCGATTGCGCGAGCTGGAGCCGGCCTATGAAGCCCACGACAAGGGCCGCAAGGCCATGGGCGAAGGAAATTATGATGCCGCCCTGGCCAAGGCAGAGGAGGCGCTTGCCATGGAAGACAGGGAGGCGCTTTTCCATTCGCTCAAGGGCGATGCCATGGCCAGCGCCGAGCGCTACCGAGAAGCCGAGCGTTCCTATGACCGCGCCGTCGCACTGCACGATGGCTGGTACTACCATCAGCTTCGGCGCGGGATGGTGCGTACCGAGCTCGATAATCACGATGGTGCCCGCCAGGACCTCGAGGCGAGCCTGGCCTTGCTGCCGACAGCCCAGGGACACTACTACCTCGGCGCGGTGGAGCGAGCCGAGGGCAATCGGCAGAAAGCCATCGAACAGTTCAGGATCGCTGCGCAGGCGCAGGGCGACATCGGTCAGCGAGCACGTCAGGCCCTCAATGACATGGGCGTTTCTCCTTAACACCATGGCAGAAGGACGCCTGTCGCGATGATCACAATCCGGGTGGCCGCGGCCGAGGGACAGGACAGCCCACCCCGGTCTGTCGCTGAGGCTTCGAGAAGCCGTCGTCATTCGGGCTTTCTGAAAGAAAAAGCAGCGAATCCGGGTCATGTTCAATAGGAAAGACCGCAAGGGCCGTTTTGACGCGCTGGCCCGGCTCTATGCAGACGATCTCTTTCGTTTCGGCGTCTGGCTGTGTCGTGACCCAACGCTCGCTGACGATCTGGTCCAGGAAACCTTCATTCGAGCATGGAAGGGGTTGGATTCGCTGAAGGATCCAAGCAAGGCCAAGAGCTGGCTGATCACGATTCTAAGGCGTGAGTACGCGCGAACTTTCGAGCGCAAAGTGCCCCCGCTGGTCAGCCTCGACGATGTGATCGGGCTGGAACAGGACGACGAAACGCCCGACGAGCGTCTGGAGAAAGCACGTTTTCGCGACCAGATCATGCGGCTTGAACCAAAATATCGTGAGCCGCTGGTGCTTCAGGTCCTGATGGGCATGGCCATCAGCGAAATCGCCGAAGCCCTGGAGCTGACCGAGAGCGCGGTCATGACACGAGTGTTTCGCGCGCGCGCCCAGCTCAAGGAACGAGCCGACAACGAAGACAGGCAACAAGAGATGGACAGCCATGGACAGCACGAGTCTTAGACAGCACCTGATGACCGACCCTGACCCGGAGAATCCGGAGGTGGTCGAAGCGGCCCGGTCCAGCCAGGAATGCGCCGAGGTGTTGCAAGAAAGCCAGCGCTTCGAGAAGGAGCTCGCCAGTGCGCTCGACATCCCGCCCCGTCCGGGCCTCGCCGCGGACATCATCGCCCGCCGAAACACCATGCATCAGGGTCCGGGACTGTCCTGGGTTCTCGCCACTGCCGCCGCGGTCGTGTTGGCCGTCGGCGTGGTCACTGTGCAGTTTCTGCCCGATTCAGAACCGCAATATCTGGGCTCCGAGGAGGTCTGGCGTCATCTGGCCAATCACTGGGAGCACGACGGCGCCGATGTTCTGGCCGCCAGTCAGACCATGCATAGCCAGCCTGACGACATCGAGACCCTGCTCATCGGGCTGGGGATCGATGTCGATCCTGCACTCAGCGCTCAAGTCACGCTGGGCAAGATCTGCCCGACGCCTGACGGCGATGGGGCGCACCTGGTGCTCGATACGGCAGAAGGACCCATCACCCTGATCGTCATGCCCGGAACACGGGTTCCCGAAACGCCGACCGCCCAGCGGCTGCACGATGGGCAGGAGGCCTGGCTGGTCGGGCTGGAACGCGGCAGTGTCGCGGTCATCGCGGATCCGGAACTGGGAGCCTATGACATTGCTCGCCAGATCCGCCAGCAGATCAGCATCGATGATTCATTGCTGCTGTAAGGATCTGCGCCATACTGCGGCATGCCAGAACGGCTGACCGATCATGCGCTGCCCTGGCTGGATTCGGATTAAAGTGTGTCTGATCTGCATCTTCTGGATACCCGGGACTCTCATTTTGGCCAGCGAACTCTCCCTTCCGTTCAGCCCCCTGTCCTACAACGACCGGCTCGAGACCAGGACGCTCGATGACATCACTCTGGTGGTCGTCCATGCTACCGAGCTGCCCGACCTGGCCACCGCGAGGGAATACGGCGAGCGGATTCACTACCCCGAATCCGGCACCGGCAACAGTGGCCATTTCTATATTGATCGGGACGGCGCGATCGAGCAGTGGGTTGGCCTGGACCGCACTGCCCATCACGTCGCGGGCCATAACCGGTATTCGATCGGCATCGAACTGGTCAACCTCGGCCGTTTTCCGAACTGGCTCGACAGCAGGCACCAGCACTGGCAGGAGCCGATCAGCCGGGCCCAGATCCAGTCCCTGATCCAGCTACTGCAGTTTCTGCACAGCGAACTACCCGGACTGGACACCATTGCAGGACACGATCAGCTCGACCGGCGGCTTGTCGAGGCCAGCGACGATCCGCGGCTGGAAGTCCGGCGCAAGCTCGACCCTGGACCGGATTTCCCGTGGTCGGAGGTGCTGGACTCGATCGAGCTCGAACGCCACCCCTGAAGCGAGTCGCCGTCTGCAAGGCCATGACTGCCCCGTCAGTAAGCCTTGGAGATTGTCTTCAGGCCCGCTTTCCGCCCGCCAGTGCCGCCTTGACGATTTCCTCGACATCAGGGCTCAGGCCCCTCTTCGAGGCAATTGACTCCAGTTCCTGCTGCATGGCAGCGGCGCGCTGTGGGTCATAGGCATGCCAGCGATTGAAAACGGTCGCGATGCGCGCAGCAACCTGCGGATTGAGGTCGTCGAGCTCGCGGATGACCTGACCCAGCAGCGCATAGCCCGCCCCGTCCTCGGCATGGAAGCCGATCGGGTTGTGGAGACCGAAGGTTCCGAGCAGAGCACGCACCTTGTTCGGGTTCTTCAGGCTGAACGAGGGATGCTGCATGAGCTCACGGATGACATCGACAGCCTCGACCTCGGCGACACCCGCCTGCACGGCAAACCACTTGTCCATCACCAGAGGATTGTCGCGATAGCGTTTCTCGAAGCTCGCCAGAGCCCGGTTTCGCTCGCGGTCACCACCGCGCATCAGACTCCTGAGCGCTCCCATCCGATCGGTCATGTTGTCAGCGCGCGCGTACTGATCTCGTGCCAGGGCGAGTCGCTCGGGGCGCCCGTCCGCGCTCAGCAGCCGCAGCAGCGTATTCTTCAACGCCCGTCCGGCGACAGCACCTGGTTCATCGGTCCAGGGACCATGGCTTCGGCACTGCTCGTAGCGCGCGACCATCGCCAAGCCCAGATCCGCACTCAGACGGGCCTGCAAGGCCCGCCGGGCCCGGTGGATGGCGACGACATCGACCTGATCGCGGCGCTGTGCCAGCTCCGATTCACTGGGAATCTGCAGCAACATCGCGGCGAGTGCGGGATCGACCGTGTCATCATCCAGCACAACGCGCCAGGCCGAAACCACGAATTCGCTGTGATCGGTGAGCTGTCCTTCGTTCTCGATCGCCTGATCCAGGGCGCGATCGGCCAGACGTCGCATCGCCTGCCAGCGGCTGTAGGCATCGCAGTCGTAGCCGGCCAGCCGCGCCAGATCCTTATCGGTCCAGTCATAATCAAGATGAATGGGCGCCGAATAGTCCCGCAGAAGTGAAGGCAATGCGCCCTCAGGCAGGTCACGAAAGCGGAATTCGGAATCCACGTTGGTGAGAATCAGCAGGCGGGTCTCGTCACCCGGCCCCTCTTCACCGACGCGGGCGACGGGCAGCGAGCGATTCCTGTCATCAAGAAAACCGATCCTGATCGGAATCATCAGCGGCCCGCGCTGTTCATTGTCCGGATGGCCCGGCAGCGACTGGCGGAAGCGCAGCACGGTCTCGGAACGGTCTCGATCGAAATCCAGCCGTGCCTGGACGCGCGGCGTGCCCACCTGGGCGTACCAGCGGGCAAACTGGGTCAGGTCGCGGCCATTGGCATCGGCCATTGCGGCCAGAAAATCGTCACAGGTCACGGCCTGGCCGTCATGGCGCTCGAAATACAGATCCATACCGCGCCGGAAGCCGTCGCGACCCAGCAGGGTCTGGTACATCCGCACGACCTCCGCACCCTTCTCATAGACCGTGGCGGTATAGAAATTGTTGATCTCGATGTAGCGTTCCGGGCGGACCGAATGGGCCATCGGCCCGGCATCCTCGGGGAACTGGCGGGCCTGGAGTGCTGCCACATCACCGATCCGCTTGACCGGCCGCGATCGAAGATCGGCGGTGAACTCCTGATCCCGGAAAACGGTCAGGCCCTCTTTCAGGGTCAACTGGAACCAGTCCCGACAGGTGACTCGATTGCCTGTCCAGTTGTGAAAGTACTCGTGGCCGATCACCGCCTCGACGGCTTCATAATCGTCATCGGTGGCCGTATCGGGATCGGCCAGAACGTATTTGGCGTTGAAGATATTGAGGCTCTTGTTTTCCATCGCGCCCATATTGAAATCATGGGTTGCAATGATGTGGTAGACATCAAGATCGTATTCCAGCCCCCAGCGCTCTTCATCCCAGCGCATGGCGCGTTTGAGACTGTCCATCGCATAATCCAGGCGGTGCAGATTCTCCGGCTCGGAATACACCTTGAGGGCCACCTCGCGCCCGCTGGCGGTCTCAAAGTGGTCCTCCACAACCGCCAGATCGGTTGCAACCAGGGCAAACAGATAGCTCGGCTTCGGAAATGGATCGTCCCAGATGGCAAAGTGCCGGCCTGCATCGAGTTCGCCCGAATCGACCAGATTTCCGTTCGACAGCAAGACCGGATAGCGGCTCTGATCGGCCTCCAGACGGACCCGATAGGTCGCCATGACATCAGGTCGGTCGGGAAACCAGGTGATCTTCCTGAAACCCTCGGCCTCGCACTGAGTGAGAAGCGAACTGCCGGCCGCGTACAGACCCTCCAGGGCCGTGTTCTTTTCCGGCTCGATCTCGACTTCCGTGGTGACGCAGGCCCGATCGGCCAGCCCACCCAGCACCA
Source organism: uncultured Wenzhouxiangella sp. (assembly GCA_964439915.1). Taxonomy (GTDB): domain Bacteria; phylum Pseudomonadota; class Gammaproteobacteria; order Xanthomonadales; family Wenzhouxiangellaceae; genus Wenzhouxiangella. Next base: position 26,587 of record CAYTQT010000015.1, read on the forward strand.
GACTCTCTCCGTCCAGGGTCTTCTGGCGCGCGGCAACCTCCTTGCCGTCTACCGCCAGACGACGCGTTCGCAGGCCCACGCCGTTGAGCCGCAGCGGTTCACGCGCCGGCGCATCGAGATTCCTGCGAACGTGCAGCTCGGCCCGGACGAGGGTCCGATCGGCGTCAAGGTTCAGATCCAGATCGATATGATCCACCCACCATGCAGGGGCCCGATAGTCGCCGCGCAGAATGGGTCTTCGCCCCTGGTCGGATCGTGCTGCCATGAATTCTCCTTGCAAGTTTTCCTTGAGCAAATGACCGTAGAAGGTCAGAATGCGATGTTGAACCGGGCTGACCGGACGACCGCAACGCGCCATTATAGGAGCTTGATCGTGAGTCAACTTGAGCCTGAGGATCTTGTTGCGGCCCGCGCAAGAATCGCCGGGCGGATCATCGAGACCCCCGTCATGCGCTCGGACGCGCTTGACGATCAGCTTGGCTGCGAGATCTTGTTCAAGTGCGAGCAGCTACAGGTGACCGGTTCGTTCAAGTTCCGCGGCGCCAGCCACGCTGTCAGCCTGGTCGATGACAGCTGCCAGGGCGTGGCAACGCACTCCTCCGGCAATCACGGTGCGGCTTTGGCCAGAGCCGCTCATGAGCGTGGCCTCACGGCCCATGTCGTGATGCCGGACAACGCCGTTCGGTTCAAGGTCGACGCCGTTCGCCGCAACGGCGGCAAGGTCCACTTCTGCGCACCGACTCAGCAGGCCCGCGAGGCCGGTCTGAGAGACTGGGTGGAACAGGGCTTCGAAGCGATCCCGCCCTATGACGACGACCGCATCATTGCCGGGCAGGGCAGCTGTGCAATGGAGCTGATCGAGCAGGTCCCCGACCTTGATGTCGTCATCGCACCGGTCGGCGGCGGCGGTCTGCTGGCAGGCACCGCTCTGGCCGCTGCGCGCGCACAGCGCGGGATCCGGGTGTTCGGGGCCGAACCGACCGGCGCCGACGATACGGCCCGATCCCTGGCCTCCGGTCACCGCGTCACCGAACACCGGCCCAGGACTATTGCGGACGGCCTGCGTGCCCTAGTCGGCGAGCGCAATCTGGCCCTGATGCAACGCTATGGCGTTGAGGTCATCACGGTCGAAGAGGATCGGATTCTCGATGCCATGGGCCGGATCTGGAGCGATCTGAAACAGGTGGTCGAGCCCTCCGGAGCGGTTGCCCTGGCAGCCCTGATCCGAGCCGTCGAAGCCCAGCCGGCAGACTGGGCGGGCCGACGCGTTGGCGTGATTCTCTCCGGAGGCAATCTCGAAATCGAACCGCTCATCGACACCTGTCGCGCTTCCGCATCAGGCCAATGAAGCTCTGGATACTCCGCCACGCTCGGGCCGAAGCCGACAGCCACAGCGGCCGTGACCGTGACCGCCCGTTGAGCCCTCGCGGCAGAGCGGCCTGCCAGGCGCTCAATACCTGGCTGAGTCACAGCGATCACGAATTCCCTGAGCAGGTCCGTGTCTCGCCATCCCTGCGCACCCGCCAGACAGCACAGCTGACGCTGGCCGATCTGCCGGTTCAGTGGATCATCGACCAGAGTCTCTGGGTGGCATCGACTGCGGATCTGCTTGATCAGATCGAGCAGGCCCGGGGAGACGAAGCGCTCTGGCTGATCGGGCACAATCCCGGTCTGGAGGAACTGATCTATCGCCTGGGCTGTGAACTCCCGGTTCCCGGCCTCAAGCCGGGCACGCTGGTGATCCTGGATCTGCCCGGCGAGGGGTCTGCTCAGTTGGTCGAGGTGGTCCCCCCCAGAGAGTCCACATAGGCCCTGGCCAGGGCTTCGATTCCGGTCTGGTCTTCGCCGTTGAAGCGATCGGTTTCGGGGCTGTCGATATCGAGGACACCGATGATCTGGTCATGCAGGATGAGCGGCACCACCAGCTCGGACCGCGATGCGGGGTCGCAGGCAATATGTCCCTCGAAGGCATGCACATCGGCCACCCGCTGCGTCGTGCGGGTCGCGGCCGCGGTACCGCAAACGCCCTGACCCATTTCGATCCGGACACAGGCCGGCTGTCCCTGAAACGGCCCGACGATCAGGGTATCGCCCTCGAGAAAGTAGAAGCCTGCCCAGTTGACGCGCTCGAGGCGGTTGAAGATCAGCGCACTGAGATTGGCGGCATTGGCGATCCGGTGGGCCTGGCCTGCCAAGAGGCCTTCGGCGTGCTGAACCAACTCACGATAGAACTCGGTTATGTCGTGCATCATCGCTTACCTGAATTTGATTGAAAGCCGGAATGAATGGGGCAGATATTTCAGCTGCAATCTCCAAGGAGATACCTTCGAAACGGCTGATGGCCGGCGGCGTCAGCATTTCCTGAAGACGATCAGACGGTTATTGGCCGGCAGGCTGATCTCCGACCTGACCGGCAAGGCGAACTGCTCGCCGAGCCTTCGCAGCTCGACCAGATCGCGGATTCCCATCAATGGGTCGCGGGCGCGCAGGCTCTGATCGAATTCGAAGTTGCTGTCGGCATTATGCCGGCCTTGCGCCTTGAACGGGCCGTAACAGATCAGCAACCCAGCGGGCGAAAGCAGCCGCGAGGCGCCTTCGATCAGCCGGGCCGTATTGGGCCAGGGCATGATGTGCAGGGTATTGGCGGTAAAGACCGCGTCGAAGGGCCCACCGGGCCAGTCGTCCTGACCGAGTTCGAGCGGCTCGACACGAAAGCGCGGTGGTGAGCCGGTGGCATCCGCTACCCCCTCAAGATCAGCGATGCGAGCGCCGACATCGGTCGCCAGCCAGTCCAGATCGGGCCGCTTCAGGGTAAAGAATTCAGCATGCTGACCCGTGCCTGCGCCGATTTCCAGGACGCGCGCTCCTTCGGTAAGCAGAGTATCGACCACCCTGAAGATGGGCTGCTTGTTGCGCTCCGAGGCCGGGCTGAAAGGTCGTGTCATTCGAGGACCGTCTGAGAAGCAGTGTGGGCGACAAGGATACTGCGAGCCGGGTCGGCACGTCGGTGATCTCGGCCCAATGTGCCGCAGATAGAGGTCACCTTTCCAGAACCAGACCCGGAAAACAGAAAACCCGGCGCACGCCGGGTTTTCTGTTTTTCCTAAAAAAAGATTTGATCAGTTGAAGGTCACGACACACACCTGTGAATCGCTGCTGATTGCAACCTCACCGAAGTTCGGATCAGACGCCGCTTGCTGAGAACATGCACCGCTGAACACGGGGGTCGACCCGCTCGGAGCGCGCACGGTCACGGTCGTACCGGCTTCGAAATCACTCTCGCAGGACGGACTGCCGATCGCGTCACTGGCGTCGCAGCTGATGCCGCTCGGAATACTTTCGACCAGTGAGCTGGGCTGCGGATCGGGTCGGTTGTCTTCCACCTGAACGACCAGCGTCTGCAGATCGCTCTCTTCCTCTTCTTCTGCAGGGCATCCGACCGGCGGTGGCGACACGCCCAGAGTGAGTACGTCGATACCGAAGGCCTGCAGCACGCCTATCGGCGAGCCGGTGTTGGTCGTGAAGGTACAGGTGCCCAGTCGCGGATAGGTGCCGCCGTCCGTGCCGCAGCCCGCCAGTCCAACAAGGACTCTTGCGGTAGTCGCACCATTCTGATCCGTGACACCGGGGCTCTGAGCAATCTCGAGGATGCCCTCGTCGGTCTCGCACTCACCCAGCAGCTGGGTGCCAGAAATGGGCTGGCCGGAGCCATCGATCAGGGTGAGGTTGATCAGTCGATTGGAAATCGACAGGGTGGAATCGTTGAGCACGGACGGCTCGACCAGCAGCGCGGCCGCACCAGGCGGAATCACCGTCACGTCAGCCGTGGCGATATCGAAGCTGAATGTCAGCGTTGCACCACCCTCATCGCCACCGCCTTCACCCGTCGGCGGCAGGCCGGTGACGTTGACCAGGGTGTCGACACAGCCCGGCGCAGAAGTACCGGTCGCCTGAGCGGTCCTGGTCGTCATCGGTGAACCGTCCAGGGTGCCGTTGGCCGGGCCTTCGGTGATACCACCGGTAATGAAGGCACCCTCGATCGGCGAGAGCGCGGCATCAAACAGACAGACCCGAACGAAGGTGTCGTTGTTGGCCTGAATCGTGCTTGGCGTCACAGTGAGCTGAACCGGACGAATCCCCGGGAAGCGGGCTCCCTCGACATCGGCAACGGTTCGCGTGCCACCGGGCTGGATCCGTGTACCCTGGCTCCAGAGAACGAGCGGCCGTCCGATCGCATTGATCGGATAGGTCAGTTGAACCGATCCGCGCCCGGTATCGTCAAGGGCGACGCTCTGATCGATCGTGCCCACGTTCGAGCGACCGATCACCCAGGGGATCACCGGACCGTCGTCGACGACCGATCCACTCTGGTTGTTCGGATTGAAGGGCTCGACGACCGAAACGGTGTCCTCATCGATCGCCGAGGCGACAAAGCGCACGGCCTCGTGCTGGCGGTTACCCGGTACGAGCTTCCCGAACAGGGCAACGGTGTCGCCCGCCTCGACGGCTTCATCGACCCGGGCAGGGTCATCCAGAAAGCCCTCGAAGGGATCGAAGACCGAGAACAGCGATCCGCCTTCCTGCGGGTTGCCGTCACCACCGGAGAAGGTGAACAGGCGCGGGATCGGCGCTTCGAGCGGGTCGTCGATCTTGCCGAAATTGACGGTTGTTCCCGGCAGCACCGGATTACCGATCTGGTCTGTGCCCTGGACGGTCACCCGCAAGGAATAGGTGCCATCCGGGTTGGCCGGAATCAGAAGGCCGGTTTCGGAATCCTCGACCAGTTCAGCCTCGATTCCACCGGCCACGGCATTGATATTGATGGCATTGAGAATGGGGCTGACGATCTCGAGCGCGAACAGTTGTCCATCACCGACTTCGACCGTAGTCTCGGCGACCAGCGGGTCGGTGATGCCCTGGTCGACATTGTTGTCGGCCCGGTCAACGGTCGCCACGATCCGGTGGGTGCCCGTCTCGGTCCCTGCATTCAGGGCAAAACCGGCGATGCCATTGAGTGAGCGAATCGCGATATCGGTTCCTTCGACGCTGCCCGATGTGCCGGTTCCGACCAGGCGTGCGCCGCTTCCCGCGGGGGCATCGAGCTGCAGCCGGACATTGTTCCAGCTGACCCCATCGCTTTCGGGGTTGGGTACCGGGTTGTCACCCGCATCGAGGACCAAAAGCTGAACGGTCTTGGTGCTGTTACCCCCCGCACCCTGAACGTAAGTCGGTTGCGTGTCGACGTTGAAATCCAGCCTTGAGGGCAGGAAATTCGCTGCGCCGTCTTCAATTTCGATCACGAAGTCATTGGTGAACTGCTCTCCGCTGTTGGCATCGGTCGCAGTCACCGTCAGGGTCACCGGGCCGGGCTGATCATCGGAGTGAACGAACACGGTCGCCACGCCGGCAGCCATATTGACCGGTCCATTTCCAACCAGAACGAAGAACTCGTTGATGTCCTCGGTTTCCGGATCGTCGAGCGTCGAGAAGGCCGCTCTGCTGACCGGCGCAATCGCGACGCCGACCTGACCGTCGGCAGGCACTCCGGCTTCACCATTCGGGCCGGTGTAGCGGATGTTGATCTCGTTGATATAGGGCGATCCCAGGAAAATCGGCACGCCCTGCTCGTTGCTGGGCATCGTGGAAGCGCCTGTGAGCGCCAGGCGCTCATCGCCACCAGCGCCAGGCTCGACGTTGACTTGTGCCGTGGCCGACAGGCCTGCTCCACCCGAGGGGTTGGCCGCCGAGGCGGTCAGCGTGACCGTTCCGGTCTGCTCACCCGCGGTAAACCAGAACTGGGCACGTCCACCGGCGGTCGGGCTGGTCGCCGAGCTGCCGGTCAGAGCCGGTTCATCGATCGGTGAGACCACGCCGCGAGACGGGTTGCTCGTCGCCAGGGTGACGGATGTTCCGTCTGCGACCGGCTGGCCATTGGCCGTGCGGAACTGGACCGAGACCGAGGTGGTGTAGATGCTGTTCGGATCCGGGGCAAAATTCTGGGGATTGACCGTGACCGTCGGTGATGCCGGAGCCACGCTGAGTGACGCATTGCCACCCCCACCGAAACTGTCATTAGAGCTTCCGCCTCCGCATGCAACCAAGATCAGCGCGATTGCAAGAACTCCCAGGTATTGGATGGATTTCATGGTCTTGATCCCAGTAATTTGATTTTGATTCATCTTGATGGCTTTGAATGACATGTTGGCTTCAATCAACGACTACACGATCATCGAGGATCGAGGGGGTCACGAAGATCAGCAGCTCGCGTTTCTGCTCCTGATTGCCCCGACGACGGAACAGGTGACCGAGCACCGGCACGTCACCGAGAACAGGAACCTTGGTGGTGTTGAAATTCCGCTCTTCCTGGAAAATTCCGCCGAGGACGACGGTCTGTCCATTGTTGACCAGCACGCGGGTCGACAGCTCGCGCGTATCGATCGACGGCACCGAGCCGCCTCGGCCGGTCTGGAAGATTTCGCCAACGGTATCCTGCTTGACCGACAGGTTCAGCTGCACCCGGTTGTCCGGCGTGATCAGCGGTATGACGCGCAGTTCGAGCACGGCTTCCTGGAACTGGACGGCGGTGGCCCCGGCGTTGGTGGCTTCTTCATAGGGAATTTCGACACCCTGCTTGATGAAGGCCTCGGCCTGGTTGGCGGTGATCACGCGCGGGGTCGAAATGACCTCACCGTCACCCTGTGATTCCAGCGCGCTGAGCTCGAGATCCAGCAGATAGTCCGCAGCCAGAATGCTGAAGCCCAGACGCCCGGCAGGACTGGTCGAGGTCGGAAGATTGACGTTCAGCCGGTCGTTGAGTGAGGGCGTGATGATTCCCGC
>CAYTQT010000015.1:33523-47500 GCA_964439915.1 uncultured Wenzhouxiangella sp.
TCGGACACCAGCAGGGTGTTGGTCCGCTGATCGACCGAGACGAAACCTCGTGCAGACAGCAGGCCCTGCTCCTCGGACTCCGATGCGGCCTGAATCAGCGTGGCCAGCTCATCGGCGTTGGCGTAGCTGACCGAAATCATCGCCGTACGCAGGGGCTCGAGCTCCTGGCGATCGACTCGGGCCTGCAGGATCTGCTGCTCCCGGGTGGCGATTTCGGCGGTCGGCGCAATCCAGATCACGTTGCCCGAGCGACGCATATCCAGGTTCTTGGTCTCCAGAACGATATCGAGCGCCTGATCCCAGGGGACATTGGTCAAACGCAGGGTCAGTGACCCGGATACCGAGTCCGAAACCACGATATTGAGGTCCGACACATCAGCGATCAGCTGCAGCACCGAACGGACCTGGATATCCTGGAAGTTCAGGGTGATTCTGCTGCCTTCGTATTCGCGCTCTTCGAAGAACTGCAGATCCTCTCTGGTCGATTCTTCGACCGGGGGGCGCCCGACCTCGATGACGAAGCTGTTGCCCGTCTGATAGGCCAGATGCTGATAGGCGCCATTGACCTCCATGGTCAGGCGAACATTCTCGCCGCGCTGCTCTGGCGTGATGAACTGGACCGGCGTGGCGAAATCGGCGACATCCAGCCGTTGGAAGAGTGAATCAGGCAGTTCGGTGCCGAACAAATCGACGCGCAACCCGCCCGAGACTTCATTGACGGTTGCGGTGACGCCGGACTGGTTCAGATCGATCAGAACCCGGCTTTCACCCTCGGGACCCCGGCGAAAATCGATCCCGGTGACCTCGAATGATTCGCTCGCTCTGCTGGTCGAAGTGCCGGCGGCCGTAGCGGTTGATACGCCACTTTCGAGAATCAGAGCCACCGAGTTTCCGGAGACCTCCACCTCATACGGTACGACGCGCGCCAGATCGACAATGATCCGGGTCCGCCCGCCCGCACTCAGGGTGACGTAACTCTGTGCCGAGCCCACACCAACAGGCACGCGGTCAGAACTCAGACCGGTGGTCGTGTCCGGCATTTCCAGCACGATCCGGGGCGGCTCCTCGGTCAGGAAGACGGTCGGATTGGCCGGTGCGGAGTCAGTCGTCAATACGAAGCGCACGCCCTCCTCGCTCGAATCCACTCGCACGTCCGTAAGCTCTGTCGCCTGCGCTGCCGATACGGCCCAGAACAGCCCGATAATCAGCAATGCCATCTTGCTGCCGCTGCTCATCTCATTTCTCCCAATCATGGCTTTGATTTGTTGTGTCGTCGTCATCCTGCCGGATCTTCCTGCTAAACCGTTCATCGGCTGTCCTCCATGGCGACCTGCGCCCGTCGTTCGGACCAAGTCCCTCGAGCATCCTGAAATAGTTCGATCAATTCGACGCGATCGGGATAGACCCGCAGCACGCGCCCGTGATTCATCCCCATATAATTGCCTTCCGCAACGCGATGAACGACCTGTTCATTGTCTCTGACCAAGGCGTAGTCGACGCCATCGAGCTCGAGGGTTCCGACCATATCGAGCGTGTCGAGCGGAAAGCCTTCGAGGAACTCGCGACGACGATTGGGATCGGGTCGGATGCCGTCCTCGGACGCCGTTGAGAACTCGGGATCGACTTCTGCTGAAGCCACGCGTTGCTGGAAGGGATCACGCAGATCGAAGGCTTCATAAGTCACCACCTCGGCCGGCATGATCGGCGGAATCGGCTCGATGTCACCGGCCGGCGTGCGCAGGGTCTGCGCCACCCATTGCTCGAGATCATTCGTGCCACGCTGACAGGCAGTGGTCACCGACACCACAAGCACGGCAAGCGCAATCGTGCGAATTCGGGCGCTCATTGGGCACCTCCCTGCACCATGGCATCGGCCTCGCTGGGATCGAGATACCGGTAGGTCGTCACGGTCCCCTCCATCTGCAGTCGGCCACCGGCCACCGGCTCGAGCTCGATGTCCTGCATGGTCAGGATGACAACCCGCGACAGGGAGGCCACCGACGACACGAATTCGCCGAATTCATGGTAGGACCCGATCAGACGAACGCTGATGGGCTGCTCGGCGTAGAAGTCCCGCAGGATTTCCGCCCGCGGCTCGAACAACTCGGTACTGATGCCCGAACCCTGGGCGTTCTGGGAAATATCCATCAGCAGGGCCGGCATTTCGGTCTTGGAAGGGAGCTGCTGAAGCATGCCTGCCAGCAGGTCTTCCATTTCTTCGAGCTGCGCCTCATAGGCTTCCAGGTTGGCAGACTTCTGCTGTTTGTCCTGGAATTCGGTCTTGAGCTGGGTCTCGGTCTGTTCCCGAGTCTGCAGCGTGGCGCGCTTTTCCTTGATCAGGAACCAGTAGCCGGCCACCAGAATCAGCACCGCAACGAAGCCGAGAACCACCGCCTTGGCTCCGGTCGATGCCGAACCCAGATTATTGAAGTCAAGATCTCTCAGTTCTGAAATATCCATGCCTCAGCCCTCCCCTTCATCATTCGTTGAAGGTGGTGCGATCCGAGTCTGTATCTCGAAGCGATGAGGCTGGCCCGGGCGCTGCTCTTCGCCAACCCGCTCGACGATATTGAGCCCGGTCTGGCTCATCCACTCAGCGGATTCGATATTGCGCATGTAGTCGGAGACCCTCGTTTCGGATTCGCTGGTTCCCTCGATGACCAGTGTCTGGTCATTCTGCTGGACCGAATTGAGCGTGATTCCCTCGGGTACGGTCTGCGCCAGCTGGTTGAAAAGATGCACCATCAGATTGCGACTGCTCTGCAGGTTCTCGATGACATCCTTTCTCGCGATCAGGTTGTCGCGGACCTCCTCGAGCTGTTCGATCCGCGCGATGTCCTGCTCGAGCTTGCGGATTTCGGCCCGGAGGTAGTCGTTGCGGGCTTCCTGCCCATCGATCTGCTGGTTGACGAAATAATTACCGCCGAGAACGAGCAGAGCTGCGAGCACCAGGGTGCCGATCAGCGACGCCATGAAATTTTTCTGCCGCTGCTTGCGAAGGTTCTCGCGCCAGGGCAGTAGGTTGATCTTTGCCATTAATCGAATCCTCTCAGCGCCAGACCACAGGCTGTCGTCAATGAGGCCCTTGCCTGGTCGAGCGATTTGGCGTTGACTTTGGGTGCCACTCGGAGATCCTTCAGTGGGTCAGCAACCTCACACGAAATCCCGACTTCGTTGCCCACCGCCTCGGCCAGACCCGGAATGGAGGCTCCGCCGCCGGTAATGAAGAGGGTATTGATGCTCGAATACTCGCTGCTTGATGAATAGAACTGGAGGGCTCGGCTGATCTGCTGGATGACGTTCTGCCGGAACGGCTCCAGCACTTCGTCCTCGAACCCGGCTGGCGGCTCTTCGCCACGCTGCAGAAAGCCGGCCTGCTCGGCGTCCATCCCGTAGCGTCGCATGCATTCTTCGATCAGCTGATGGCCGCCGAAGCTGTGCTCCCGACTGTAGATGCTGCGGTTGCCGCGCAGCACAATCATGCTCGAGACGGTCGAGCCGATATTGAGAACGCCGATGGTTTCCGCCTCATCGATTCCGGTCGCCTTGCGGACCAGGTCGAAGGCGTTGGCGATCGCGTAAGCTTCGACATCGACGACCGAAACGGTCAAGCCGACCAACTCCGCCACCTCGAGACGCGTATCGACGTGCTCGGTCTTCGATGCGGCCAGCAGGATTTCGAGCAGATCGGCATTTCTCGGTGAAGGCCCCAGAACTTCGAAGTCGAGACTCACCTCTTCCCTCGGAAATGGAATGTACTGCCCGGCCTCGACTTCGATCTGGCCCTCGATATCGTCCTCGGACAGATCGGCCGGAAGGTTGATGATCTTGGTGATGACTGCCGAACCGGTCACCGCCATCGCGCAGTTCTTGGCCTTGAAGCCTCCCCGCTGCATGGCCTTCTTGATTGCGTCGGCAATCTGTTCGGGCTCGGCAATGACGCCTTCGCTGACGGCACCCTCGGGCACCGGCTCGACCGCAAAGGCTTCGACGCGATAGCTGCTTCCAGTGGTCGACAACTGGATCAGCTTGACGCTGCTCGAACCGATATCGATCCCGACCAAGGGCGGTGGCGCAGAGCCGAAAAGCTTTGCAAATATGTCATTCATAGTGTCTTCAAGACCCTCTGTTCGGCACGTTCAGGCACTTCATAATCGTTTTTGCCCGCTCGAATCAGCCCCGCCAGCCCCGAGCCTCGCACCCATGGGCGCTGTGATAATCTTCAGACCTTCATCGCCGCGCCCTACTCCGATTCGGGGCACTTTTGTCCGATGTCTGCGTCCAAGACACGGGTTTTCTGATTCCTCAGACGTACATTTACCATAAGTCATGGTTCGAATAAAGCCTTTAATAGTTTTTTCTATCCGTCTGTTTTTCCTGATTTTCGCTCTCGGGCTGATCGGCATACTGGTCGTGTGGCTGACGATCGTACCCACACTCCCCTCCGTCGACTCGCTCAGAGACGTTCGACTTCAGGTTCCCCTTCGAATTTACTCGGCTGACCAGGAGCTGATGCTCGAAGTCGGTGAACAGCGACGCCTGCCACTGACCATTGACGAAATACCCGACACGCTGCTTCAGGCATTCCTTGCCGCCGAGGATGACCGCTTCTACAGCCATCCGGGCATCGACTGGCGGGGCACGTCCCGCGCGGTCTGGCTCTATGCCCTCTCCCTGGGCCGCGGACGTGTCCCTGGCGGCAGCACGATCACCCAGCAGGTCGCGCGACGCTTCTTTCTGTCCACCGAATATTCGGTGACCCGAAAGCTTCGCGAAATGCTCCTGGCGCTCAAGATCGAGCGCGAGTTGAGCAAGGACGATATTCTCGAACTCTACCTCAACAAGGAATTTCTCGGCCACCGAGCCTACGGCGTTGGCGCGGCGGCGCAAGTGTACTACGGAAAGACCGTCGACGAACTCAATCTGGCCGAAATGGCGATGCTCGCCGCGCTGCCCAAAGCCCCTTCTCGCGACAATCCGATCAGCGGTCCTGAGCGCGCCATGATCCGTCGCGACTATGTTCTCGATCGAATGTTGCACCTCGACTACATCAGCGCAGAGGACCATGCGTTTGCACGCGCGGCACCCAATCGGGCCCGCTATCACGGCTCGGTGCAGGAGCTGGATGCCAGCTGGGTCTCCGAAATGACTCGCCAGCGAGTCGTGCAGCGTCTCGGTGCAGAAGAAGCCTACTCCGGCGGCTACCGGGCAATCACGACGATTCGGGCCGACCTGCAGCGCGCCGCCGACCAGACCGTACGCGACGGCCTGAAAGCCTACGATCAGCGCCACGGCTGGCGCGGGCCGGAACAGCGCATCGATCCGGCGGAGCTGACCGACCTGGAGGCTGTTCACAGCAGATTGTCCGAGATTCGCCCGGTCGCCGATCTGATTGCGGCGGTCGTCGTTGAAAGCGATGAGGCGTCCGCGCGGCTTTTGAGTGGCAACGGCGATGAGATCATCTTTGATCTGGCGAGCCTGACCTGGGCCCAGCCGTTCATCGACGTCGACACGCTCGGGCCGGTACCGGCTACCCCGGCCGATGTGCTGGCACCCGGCGATGTCGTCCGAGTGCGCCGCAGTGGCGAGGCATGGGAGCTGGCCCAGATCCCCGAAGCCGAGGCCGCTCTGATCTCACTGGAAGCCGATACCGGTGCCATTCTGGCCCTGGTCGGAGGCCTTGAATTCTGGCGCAGCCAGTTCAATCGGGTCACCCAGTCCCGCCGCCAGCCAGGCTCCTCCTTCAAACCCTTCGTCTACTCGGCGGCCTTCGACCACGGCTATCATCCGGCCTCTCTGGTCAACGATGCCCCGGTCGTCGTCGATGACCCGTCGATGGAACGGGTCTGGCGCCCGACCAATTTCAGCCGCAGATTCCACGGACCCACCCGACTGCGCGAGGCCATGATCCATTCGCGCAACCTGGTCAGCGTCCGGCTGTTGATGGGCATCGGACTCGAACCGGTCCGCAACTACCTGCTGGATTTCGGCTTCGAGCGCAGTGAACTGCCGAACGGTCCGTCACTGGCTCTGGGATCGGCCTCATTGACGCCGCTCAGCATCGCCCAGGCCTACGCCGTTTTTGCCAATGGCGGTTACGCCATCGAGCCCGAGTTTCTCTATCGCCTGGAAACCAGCGACGGTCGAACGATCTACGAGCCGGAGTGGACGGTGATCTGCCCGAACTGCCCCGAGCCCCTGCCCGAGCCCGTTGAATCGAACACCAGCGACCCTGACGAGCCGCCTGCAGGACCACGCCGAATCGATCTGGAGGCGCTCGAATCGGGTGCCAGCGATGAGGAGCCTGTCCTTGTGGGTCCTGTCGTTCCGAAGGCGGCCGAGAGAGTGCTGTCGCCGCAAACGACCTGGCTGATCCGTTCGATGATGGCCGACGTGATCCGGTTCGGTACCGGCCAGCGCGCTCTGGCCCTGGGTCGCAGCGATCTGGCCGGCAAGACCGGCACCACGAATGATCTCAGAGACACCTGGTTTTCCGGCTTCGGTGGGGGCGTGGTCACGACGGTCTGGCTGGGTCGCGACGATAACGAAACCCTCGGCTCCTGGGAACAGGGCGGGCGCACAGCCCTGCCCCTGTGGGTCGATTTCATGCGGGTCGCGCTCGAGGACCGCCCCGAGCAGAGCATGCCGCCACCGGTCGGGCTGGTGCAGAGCCACATCGACCCCGACACGGGTCAGCGCGTCCTGCCTGGAACCCCGGGTGCCGTGACCGAATGGTTCCAGGCAGAAAATCTGCCGCCCCTGAGCACCCGAACCAGCGACGAGGACGACGCCGACCCCTACGACATCTTTTAGGAGCGAAGGACGATATGGCCAAATCCCGCGCGGCGCGCAGCCAGAAAATGCGTCAATCGATTGCAGCCGAGGCCGCTCGGATCATCGCAACCGAAGGTCAGCGCAGCTATCTGACGGCCAAGCAGAAAGCCGCCGAGCGGCTGGGAGCATCGATGCGCAATGGCCTGCCCTCCAATGCCGAAGTCGAGCTGGAGCTGAGAACCTGGCAGGAACTCTACGGCGGAGCGGAGCGAGAGCAACGACTCGACGAGCTTCGGCGCGAGGCGCGATCAGCGATGCGTTTTCTGGAATCCTTCCGGCCGCGCCTGGTTGGCCCGGTCGCCGAAGGCACCGCCGATCAATACTCGCGGGTGTGTCTTCAGGTCTTCTCGGACGACCCCGACGGCGTCGCCCGGACGCTCATGGAGCATCGCATCGACTTCGATCAGGAGCGCCGGAAAGTGCGCTGGCACGACGGCAGCCCACGCGAAGTGGACGTGCTGGTGATCGATCGGGGCACGGCCCAGATAGAGCTACTGCTGATGATCGGCCGGGAAGCGCTCCAGCCCCTGCCCAGCCCCATCGACGGTCGCCCGCAGCAGCGTCTGAGCCTGGCCGACCTCGACGAATTGCTCAGTCCCGCGCCGACTCTGGAGATTCCGCCTCTCCGGAGTTACTAGTCCAACCCTAAGTAAAGCCTCATTCAGCTTGTCTCTCGGCGCTTATGGCAAGGCGTCGTCGCGCAGGTGTAGCCGGGTCTACATCAAGCGGCGACAACGTAGGCCATGAGTGCCGAGAGGCAAGCCCGAAGGGGGCTCCGGACGAATCCGCCTGCGGCGTTGAAGTGGCTCGACGTAACCCGCTATGCCTTCGCCCCTCTGCCTTGCAGGCGAATCCGTCCGGAGCCCTGAATGAGGCTTAACTTAGGGTTGGACTAGTTAAGCGCGCGAACCAGCATTTCCCGCTCCAGCAGCGCGGCGGCACGGGTCGGTAGCTTGATCTGGAGGCGCACATCGCCGACCAGTCGAATATTGAACTGCCAGCCTTCGTCACGCTCTGCCTCGAAGATCGAAGACAGCATGACCACCTTGTCCAGACAGAGCGTGAAGCCCTGCACATCGTAAGTCCGTTTCATTCAGGGTTTCCTGGCGGTCGCTGTTCAGGCGCGAGTCTGATGATTCCCGGCCATCGTCAATCGGCTGAGTCGGAAGACGTTTGATCACCGCCCTTCGACGCCGTGTCTGCCGATTTGCCGGACGAGCCGGCAGACGCCTGCCCGGGATCTTCCGGGTTTGTTTTCCTGGCGGCTGCCTTCTTGCTCCCGGTCTTGCTGGCTGATTTCTTTTTGGCTGATTTCTTCTTGGCCGACTTCTTCTTGCCCGATTTCTTTGCGGCTGCCTGGCGGGACGGCGGCTTGCTGTTCGACTTCTTCTCCGGTGATTTCTTGCTGGACAAGGCCTTGCTGGAGGCGTCCCCACCGGTCGAGTTCTTCGGTACGGACTCCTCCGGGGTCCCTGCCCCTTGCGCCGCAGCCGCCGCTTTCGGTGATTCTGCCGTCCTGGTGGCAGGGCCTGTATCACCGCTCTGATCGGTTGTGCGGGCACTCGATCGAGACGATGGCTGGGGGTCCGGGGCTCGATCGCTGGGGCAGTCATGATCCTCGAACGGAAACGGACGACGCTGTGCTCCGCCGCACAGATAATCGGATGTGCGGTCGAACCATTCTCCAATCGTCCGGCCGAATTCGATCACCCCCTGAGGCTGCTGGCCGGTGAACAGCCGCATGAACCAGGCCACCAGGCTGACCACGATCAGCAGGGGCGTGGCCACCTGGAGCAGCAGGAAGAACAACAGCATGACCGGCAAGCGCAACCAGGTACCCTGGTCGCTGAGGGCCGCTCGGGTTTCATCTTTCATCGGCCTGTCCTCGAGCAATCTTGTCATCGACCTCCATGATCAACCAATGCCGACCGGGAGCGCAAGCCCGTTCAGTCAGGCTTCAGGCAGTTCGGGTTATCATCGAAGGATGGCAAAAGTCATTCCGAGGTTCATCATGTATCGACCGAAGCGACTGATCGCCCTGGGCCTGCTGGCCGTGCTGCTGAGCGGCTGCGCCAGCTACTCCACACCGCGCTACGGCGATGACGGAATCTATGGCAGTGACGATCGAGTTCAGGTCGCGCCGTCTTACCGAGGCTACTCCGCGCATTATCCCTACTGGTCGCTGGACCACTTCTACTTCAGCCAGTTCTATTCGCCCTTTTCGGTCATCGTCCATCCCTGGGATCCCTGGCTCTTCCCCTATTCGGCCTGGCACTGGAATTATCCTTACGGCCACGGTGTGTTCCTCGCAGGCAGCCCCTGGCACTACTGGGCACCCTGGTCATTTCACGGCTACCGGACCTGGCGCTACCAGAGGCCCTACTGGCACTATCGTCAGGACGATCGTCACGATCGGGTCCTGACCGACTATCGTGGGCGGCGCATGCCCGGCGGCAGCGGAAGCCTAGCGCCCATGGCGACCCATCAGAGGCATCGCCTTGAGCAACTGGAGCAGCAGCGGCGCATCCGCTCGAGCGCGCAGTCTGCCCCGCGTCGCTCTTCGTCGGTACCGAGCAGAGCATCACGGCCGACCAGCAGCCGACGCGCGCCATCATCGACGTCGCGCCCGGCCAGTCGCCCCACCCAGACGCGAGCCCATCCTCGCAACAGACCACCGAAGTAGGTCGGCGGCCGGCCAGGGCAGGACGATCATCGGGCGACGGCGATGCGTTGATGAAGGCAAACTCTGATTTCGGGCCGCTTGGTGATGCTGGTCAGAGTTGGTTAAACTAGCGTGCTGTCTGCAGGAATATGCCCGAGTCGTCGAGGTAAAAGCATGTCGCATCCAACCTCCTATGAAGTCATCGTCATTGGTGGCGGTCATGCCGGTACCGAAGCCGCGCTGGCGGCCGCCCGTGTCGGCGCGCGCACCCTGCTGATCACCCATGCGATCGAGACGATCGGCCAGATGAGCTGCAACCCGGCCATCGGCGGGATCGGCAAGGGCCATTTGGTGCGCGAAATCGACGCCCTTGGCGGCGTGATGGCGCGGGCCGCCGATGCAGCGGGTATTCAGTGGCGGACGCTCAATGCGCGCAAGGGCCCGGCGGTCCGCGCAACGCGCGCCCAGTGCGATCGCGCACTGTATCGCCAGGCCATCCGGCGAGCCGTCGAGCACCAGCCCAATCTGACCCTGTTTCAGCAGTCGGTCGATGACCTGATCGTCGAGCAGGGCCGCGTCTGCGGCATTCGTACGGCCATGGGACTCGATTTCCGCGCGCCGCGCGTTATCCTGACCACCGGCACATTCCTGGGCGGGCGCATTCATATCGGCCAGAAGAACCAGGCCGGAGGCCGGGCCGGCGATGCGCCGGCCAACGCGCTGGCCCAACGCCTGCGCGAATTGCCGCTGAACGTCGGCCGTCTCAAGACCGGCACCCCGCCCAGGCTGGATGGTCGAACCCTGAACTTCGACCGCCTCGAACCCCAGCCAGGCGACGAGCCGCGGCCGGTCTTTTCGCGCCTGGGCAGCCCGGAGGACCATCCGGCCCAAGTCCCCTGCTACATCACTCGCACCCAGGAGGCAACCCACGAGATCATCCGCTCGGGCCTGGAATTCTCGCCGATGCACAGCGGAGCGATCGAGGGTTCCGGACCCCGTTACTGCCCGTCGATCGAGGACAAGGTGGTTCGTTTCGCCGACAAATCCTCGCACCAGATCTTTCTCGAGCCCGAGGGCCTGGACAGCACCGAGTGGTACCCGAACGGCATCTCGACCAGCCTGCCCTTCGAACATCAGCTGGCCTTTGTGCATTCGATTCCGGGGCTCGAGTCGGCCCACATCACCCGGCCGGGCTACGCCATCGAATACGACTTCTTCGACCCGCGCGACCTGCACCCGACGCTGGAATCCCGCCATCTGCCCGGGCTCCACATGGCCGGTCAGATCAATGGAACGACCGGCTACGAGGAGGCCGCAGCCCAGGGCCTGATCGCGGGCCTGAATGCGGCCCGCCTTGCCCGGGACCTGACGCCCTGGGTGCCCGGGCGCGACCAGGCCTATATCGGCGTCATGATCGATGATCTGGTCACCCAGGGCGCGCCCGAACCCTACCGCATGTTCACCAGCCGAGCCGAGTTCCGATTACATCTGCGCGAGGACAACGCCGACCTGCGCCTGACCGCGATCGGTCGTGACCTGGGCCTCGTCGACGATACGCGCCTGAGCCACTTCGAGCAGCGGCGCGACGCGATCGATCGTGAGAGCGCGCGTCTGGCCGGCCTGCGCGTGACCTGCCAGTCCGACCTGGCGCGTCGGGTCAGCCAGACTCTGGATATTCCCCTGAACAAGGACACCACGGCCGAAGAGCTGCTACGCCGCCCGGAAATCAGCTATTCAGATCTGATGCAAGTTGAAGGCATCGGCCCCGGCGTCGAGCGCGGGGACGTGGCCGAACAGGTCGCGATTCGAATCCGATACGCCGGTTATCTGGATCGGCAGCAGGCTGAGATCGAGCGTCAGAAGCGGGCCTCGGGCGAGCGTATTCCGACCGATTTCGACTATGCCGGCGTGCATGGGCTGTCGGCTGAACTGACCGAAAAGCTGGAGCGCATCCGCCCGGCCAGCATCGACCAGGCGCAGCGCATTCCCGGCATGACACCGGCCGCGATCTCGCAGCTTCTGGTCTATCTAAAGCGGCATCGCTCCGCCGCCTGAGCGGCAGAGCAGACCGGGATCGTCACTCAGCCCTCGACCGTTTTCCTGTTGTCGTTCCAGGCGTCCTTGTCGATGGCAAGATCCGGAAATTCATCCGGATTGAATATCGGGACCGCGCCGCCCTTCGACTGCCGATCATAATCGTCCATCAGTCGGAAACAGACCTTCACCATCAGCGCCAGGGCGATCAGGTTGACCATCGCCAGCAGCGCCATGGTCAGATCGGCAAAGCTGAAGATCGTGCTCAGGTCCTGCACTGAACCCCACAGGATCAGGATCAGCATCAGCACGCGGAAGGTGATGAAAAGCCACGGATTGTTGGGATTCATCCAGTGGGTCGCATTCTCACCCAGGTAGAAGTTGTACAGGATCGAGCTGAAAACGAACAGCAGCAGGATGGAGCTGACGAAGGTCTCGCCGATCGGCCCGATGTGATCGGCCAGCGCGAGCTGGGTCAGGACCACGCCGTCGTCGACGTTGCCGACCTCATAGACGCCCGAGAGCATGATGATCAGCGCGGTCGCCGTACAGATCAGCGCGGTATCGATGAACACGCTGAACGACTGTACGATCCCCTGATGGACCGGGTGGGGAACGGTCGCGACCGCGGCGACGTTCGGGGCACTGCCGAGCCCTGCCTCGTTGGAAAACAGCCCACGTCGCACGCCCATCATGATGGCCGCGCCGATGCCGCCGCCGACAGCCTGTTCCAGTCCGAACGCGCCGCGGATGATCAGCATCAGCGCGTCGGGCACTTCAGAGAGATTGGTCGCGATCACGAACAGTGCGACCAGCAGGTACAGGACCGCCATGATCGGCACAATGATCTCGGTCACAC
Source organism: uncultured Wenzhouxiangella sp. (assembly GCA_964439915.1). GTDB lineage: Bacteria > Pseudomonadota > Gammaproteobacteria > Xanthomonadales > Wenzhouxiangellaceae > Wenzhouxiangella. The sequence goes on from CAYTQT010000015.1 coordinate 45,913, forward strand.
GCGATATCCGCTGCACGCCGCCGAAAATCGTCAGCGCGACAACCACGGTCAGCGCGATTCCAGTCGTCAAGGGCGGCACGCCGAAGGCCTCTTCCAGCGAGGACGAGGCGGTGAAGCTCTGCAGCGCGACGAAGGCCAGGCCAAAGGTGCCGAGTAACAGCAGGGTGAAGACCATCGCCAGCGGCCGACTGCCTAGTCCGCGCTCGATGTAGTACATCGGGCCGCCACGGAAGGTAGCGGTTCGCGTATCCCGCGTCTTGTAGGCCTGGGCCAGGGAACACTCGAAGAAGCTGGTTGCCATACCCATCAGACCGACCATCCACATCCAGAAGATCGCACCCGGACCACCCAGGGTCAGGGCGACGGCGACACCGGCGATATTGCCGGCACCGACCCGGCCGGCAACGCTGAGCGTCAGCGCCTGGAAGGACGAGACCTGACCCGGGTGATGCTTGAAGGCGTCACCAAGGACCCGGAACATCTCGATGAAATAGCGAAACTGGACGAACCTCGAACCGAAGGTGAAGATCAGACCGATCACCACAAGCACGGTGACCAGCACATAGGTCCAGAGAAAGTCGGTGACGGTGGCGAGCATGATCAGTTCCTGTTGTTATTGCGATTTGTTATGGCGTTCTGACGGATCCCGGCCGCGCAGTCGATCGAAAAAGGCAGAGCGGTTGGTATCGGTCACGGTGCGCGGCGTAGTGTACCGCGCTGGCGTTTCCGGTCGATCGGGGTCGAATTCCACGCCCCAGAGTGGGCGTTGACTGCCCGGGTCGATCGCGTAGCGGAAATCTCCGACGAAATACCTGCCGTCGGTCTCGTAGGGCGGGAAGCGGAACAGCCAGTCTGAAGAAAAGTGCCGGAATCGATCCAGGTCTTTCGACAGTGGCGCATCAGCAGGAAGGGCCGGTCGCTGGAAGCGCGGGACCGAGCCACCCGGCCAGAACCGGGGGTCCCCGCCCGGCAGCGTTCGGATCGCCACCAGATGGAATCGATCGCCATCGTCGACCAGCCCCCGCCACAGGATGATGTTGGCAAAAGCAGGCTTGGCCACCAGGCGCTCCACGCTCAGGTCCTGGTCCCGCGCCCAGGAGGCCAGGGCGGCTTCGGCGCGGACATTCTGGATCGCCGCCAGTCCGAGGTAGGCCGCCCCCCAGGCCCAGGCCGTCGCCAGCGCCCAGCTCCGACGCCGCCATAGATGAACCAGCAGCAGGACCAGCAGTGGAATCGAGAACAGCGGATCGATCACGCTGACGAAATTCCAGGCAAAGCGAGTCTCGCTCAGCGGCCATAACAGGAACGTGCCATAGGATGTGCAGGCATCCAGCAGGGCGTGCGAGGCGTATCCAAGGGTGGCAAACAGATACAGCTTGCCGAAGGTCAGGCGATGCCTGAAAACCGGCCAGAGGACCAGCGCAACCACCAGGCCGCCCAGCGGGATGAAAAACAGGGAGTGGGTGAAGTGGCGATGATATTCGATGGCCAGCAGGGTGTCGGTCGCCGAACGGATCAATACATCGAGATCCGGCGCCATGCCGCCGATCCAGCCGATCAGCGCGGCCTGCCGGATCTGCTCGCGTCG
>CAYTQT010000015.1:47600-49724 GCA_964439915.1 uncultured Wenzhouxiangella sp.
CTGGGCCAGACGCTCGGCGACCTGGAATCCGAGCTCCGCGCCCTCAACGATGAAGACGCGCCGACGCCCGCTGAACGCCAGAGGATCCGGGTACTTCAGCGAGAAATCCCGGAACTCCAGACCCTGGCACGCCTGGAGGGCTGGCTGCCGGCAGAAAGCTTCAGCCCTCAGGAACCCTGATCAGCGCGGCGCATCGCAGAGACAATGCGCCATCACGGCCATCCGGCCATCACCTGCATGCTGATGCAGCAGCGCCAGATCCTCGATCAGACTCGCGCGCAGCTCCGGCGGCAGGACCCGGGCCGCCGGTGGCATCAGATCGGCACCGGCCCAGGCCAGGGCTCTTGCGCCCATTCCGGTCAGGAAGGCCTGCCAGGGCTCCATCGGCTGCTCGACGTAGCTCACGCCGTACTCCTCGCCGAGACCTGCGATTCTGGCCGCTGAGGCAATCGCTTCTTCAAGCGTTCCCAACTGGTCGACCAGACCGCGTTCCTGCGCCTGCGCACCGGTCCAGATTCGACCCTGCGCCACAGCATCGACCGCTTCGGTCGACATGTTGCGATGCTCGGCGACCAGGCCGATGAAATCCTCATAGCCGTCCTCAATGAAGCTCTGCAGTATTCGGCGAACGTCCTCATTCAGGCTCATCCCGGGGTTGAGCGCACTGGCCAGCGGCGTCGTGCCGACGCCATCGGTATAGACGCCGATCTTGGCCAGGGTGTCCTTGAAGGTCGGGAAGAAGCCGAAGATGCCGATCGAGCCGGTGATCGTCGAGGGATAGGCCCAGATCTCATCGGCCCCCATGGCAATCCAGTAACCTCCAGAGGCGGCTACATCTCCCATGCTGACGACCACCGGCTTGCCGGCCTCACGCAGGTTCATCAGTTCGGTGCGGATGACCTCGGCCGCGAACGCGCTGCCACCGCCCGAATCGACTCGCAGCACCACCGCCTTGATACTGTCATCGCGCCCGGCCTGGCGAATCAGACGTGCGGTCGAATCACCACCGATGGTGCCGGGCGGTTGCGACCCATCGACGATATTACCCTGGGCAACGATCACCCCGACCTGATCGCGAACCTTCAGGGAGGGCAATTTGCGACCGGCGATGTATTCCATCATCTCGACGCGACGGAAACCGCTGTCCTGATCGGCGGCGCCACTCAGCGCCAGTTCTGACCGTAGTTCGGGTCGGCTGACCAGACGATCGACCATGCCGCGATCCAGGGCAAGCTGCGCCATGTCACCGTCGACCTGTTCAAGATAGTCGGGCAGATTCACGACCAGGTCTTCAAGCACCTGAGCCGGCATGCCCCGATTGGTCCCGGCCTGGTCAAGATAGCGCTGCCAGAGGTCGTTCAGAACAAAACTGCGTGACTCACGATCCGCTTCCGACATGTCATTGCGGATATAGGGCTCCATGGCCGACTTGTAGGTACCGACCCGGAACAGATTGACCTCGACATCCAGCATGTCCAGGGCATCGGCATAATACTGACGGAACATGCCGTAACCCTCGATGATCACCGCGCCGTCATGCTGCAGCCAGATCTCATCGGCCAGTGACGCCATGAAAAACTGGCTTTGTCCCATCAAGCCGCCGTGCGCAATCACGCGCTTGCCGGACTCGCGAAACCTCGAAAAGGACTGATTGAGTTCATGCATGGTGCCCGGGCTGATCCCGAGCAGGCGGTCGGTCTGAATCAGGACCTGGGTGATCTGGTCATCTCCGGCCGCCATTTCCAGCGTATCGACAATATCGCGCAGGCGGGTCTGCGGAAGCTCCTGGCCCAGCGCTTCGTTGATGGTCCGCTCGATCGGGGTTCCGACGAACTCCTCCACCACCACCCCGTTGGGCGAGATGACAAGCGTGGTGTTGTCATCGAGGATCAGCGCATCCCCACCGCTGAAGATCGCGCGCAGCACCAGCGCCAGCACGATGAGGAAAAGAATATTGAACACGGCCATGCGCAGTGCAGTGAGGCCACGCCAGAAACCCAGCCAGAGGCGGACGAGAATATTCGGACGATCATCAGATGGCATCAGAGGGACCCCGGAAACATCGAATCAGGCATTGTAGGCAGGCTTGGTGAAGGCGGCAATGGGCCACTGGTCATGGCCCGC
>CAYTQT010000015.1:49824-67137 GCA_964439915.1 uncultured Wenzhouxiangella sp.
GCGATGATGGAGTAGATCATCGGCACCCGGGTGTCCTTCAGGCCACGAAGCGCGCCGGCTGCCGCGGCCTGGATGCCATCGGCAAACTGGAAGATCGCCGCAAAGAACAGCAGACCGACTGCCAGGGAAGCGACCTCCGGCTCACTGGTGTAAAGACCGACGATCCAACCTGGCACCGTCAGCATGAAGGCTGCCGAGATCAGGGCAAAGGTCGCGGCAATCCCGATTCCGACCAGGCCCGCGCGGCGAGCACCCTCCGGATCATCGCGCCCCATGGCGTTGCCGACCCGGACGGTGATGGCCCCGGCCAGGCCCACCGGCACCATGAACATCAGACCGGCATAGTTCATCGCGACCTGATGCGCCGCGACCTCCAGAGCACCGAGTGAGCCGATCAGGAGCGCCGAACCGACGAACATGCCGCCCTCGAGAAAGACCATGATTCCGATCGGCAGACCCAGCTTCAGCAGCGCGCCGATCTCGATTGGACTGGGGCGGCTGAAGCGGGAATACAGTCGATAGGACGAGAAGCGCGGCCGCCAGCCGATCCACAGCGCCAGGGCGATCAGCTGCAGCCAGAACACGACGGCCGTGGCCCAGCCGGCGCCGACCGCACCCAGAGCCGGAAATCCGAAGTTGCCGAACATCAGGACATAGTTCAGCGGAATATTGCAGAGAATGCCGAGCACGCCGACATACATGGTCGGCCGGGTGTAGCCCGTGCCCTCGCAGAAAAAACGCAGCGCCATCATCAGGCACAAGGCCGGAGCGCCCCAGCTGATCGCATCGAGATAGCCCAGCGCGACCGCCGCAACCGCGGTATCGACCCCGATCCAGGCCATCAGCCAGCCGGTCGAGCGCATCGCAAAGAACAGCAGAACGCCAAGCCCCAGCGACAGCCAGAGCGATTGCCGAACGAACTCGCCGACCTGACGATTGCGCCCCGCCCCGTCGAGCTGCGACACCGTGGCGGAGACGGCCATCAGCACGCCGAGGGCGAACAGAAACCCCGCCGCCCAGACCGAGGAACCCACCGCAATCGCGCCAAGATCGACCGTGCTGATCCGCCCGGCCATCACGGTATCGACAAAGTTCATGCCGAAGCTGGTCAGCTGGCCGACCACCAGCGGGCCGGCCAGGATCAGCGTCCGGACGACGTCGTGACGAATGCCTTGAGCGTCGGGCGATGGAGCCATGAGCGAAATCCGGACCGGCGGCGGGAGTCGGGCATTGTCGGTCGCGGGACGTGAACATGGCAAGGCCGGTCTGGCTCGGCGGGCTGATCAGTCCTGCTCGAAGCGATCGGAGAACATCCGGTCCTCGAACTCCGGATCCTCGGCCGGATTGAACTCGACCGCACCGATGTCGCAGAGGGCCCCGCTGACATCATCGCCGTCGATGGGCCGCGGCTGACCGCGCTGATCGTCGGTCAGGCTGCCGCAATCACCGCCGATCGGGTCGACGAGAACACCGTTGGATCGCGGCATCAGGGTCGGCGTCGGACCGCCATGATCGGCCAGGCCACCGAAGAACGGATTGGCAATATTCTGAAAATCATTGAAGCCGGTAAAGCCGCAGCTTTCATCCGAACTGGCGTTGATGTTGAAGTCCAGATCGTATTCAGCGTCGGCCGGATCCAGCCCGTTGCAGTCCGAGTTGTGGCCGTGGATCACGCTCTGGATGACGGTGAGCTGGACCTGTCCCAGGGCATCGAGATCACGCAGGAAGCGCAGCCCGAGCTTGTTGTTGTTGGCCACGGTTGTATGGGTGATGAAGGTCAGGATGCCGTCTGAAAACACCCCGTTGGTGTTGTCGTACACGGTCGAGTTCCCGATGATCACGATCGGATTGGTGACAAATCCGCGCCGGCTGTGGATGGCAAATTCCACGCTCGAGAGTGGTGCCTGGAAGCCCGGCAAGCGTCCGTTGTCATGCAGGGTCGATCGCTCGACGATCAGGCTGCCCCGATTGAAGATCGCGGCACCGTCGGAAAACTCCGGCAACAGCTCCTCGGCCAAGATGGCGTTGCTGAACAGCTCGCTGTCAACGATGCGAACGCTGCCATCGCTGTAGATCGCCCCGCCCTGATTGGCCAGATTGAGCGAGACCTGGGCGCGCTGGAGCAGCAGGCTGGCATCGCCGCGCACGTTGATGGCCGCACCCCGGAGGGTGGCCGGTGTGTTGGCCCGTCCCCCGGCCAGATTGATGTTGTCGAGGACCAGGCGTCCGTCGGCATGGATATCGAAGATGCGGTCGGTCGCATTGCCGCTGACCAGTGGCCGGTTGCTGGTCCCGTTGACGATCAGGATCTCCGCGTGGATATCGAGATCGCCGGTGCCGGCCTGATCCTCATCCTCGCCGATGTTGCTCAGGACATAGGTGCCGGAGGGCAGGAAGATGTTGTGGGCACCACCCAGGGCGTTGGCTTCCATGATCGCGGCACGCAGGGTACAGGTCTGTGGCAGCGCGTTGATTGGGTTGCAGACGCCATTGCCGGGATTTTCATCGGGCACGTCTGCCGTATTGTTGACGAAAAAGTCGAGCGCGTAGCTCGGGCTGGCGATGGCGCAGACCCGGCCGAGGAATGGCCGCGCGACTCCCAGGACCGGTCACCGTCCTGAACCCGCAGCCAGGCCTCGTTGACCAGGGCCACGGTGTCGATCGTGCCCGAACGGAACTGACGACGCAGCTCGCGCTGGGCGATCCGATACAGATCACCATGACAATGCTAGAAGCCGTTGTCCGGTTCTACACTTTGATCCGTGTCCCCATCCCGCTCCATGGTCCCCACTCCTGATTCACGCCCCGGACTCAAGCATACCGAGCACAGCCTGACGACGCCACGCAAAGCAAGGCTGTCATCTACCCGCGCTCAGGCGTAGGTCTGCGCCAGCCAGTCGAAGATCGCGCGCAGACCCTGGGCCTCGCCGCCGGCCGGACGGCCGGGGCGGTTGCCAAGGTTCCAGGCATAGACGTCGAGATGCATCCAGTCGATCCCCGGCTCGACGAAATGGTCGAGAAACAGCGCGGCCGTCAGACTGCCGCCGAACTTGCTCGTGCCGGTGTTGGACAGATCGGCGATCGCCGGCTGGATCTGAGGCCGATAACCCTCGAACAGCGGCATGTGCCAGAGCGGGTCCTGCAGCTCGAAGGAGCGGTCCTGAATGGCGCGGGCCTGCTCGGTGCTGCGCGCATACAGCGGCGGCAGATCCTCACCCAGGGCGATCCGGGCGGCACCGGTCAGGGTCGCGAAATCGATCACCCGCTCGGCGCCCTCCTCGCAGGCCAGGGTCAGGGCATCGGACAGCACCACCCGGCCCTCGGCGTCGGTGTTGCCGATCTCGACCGAAGTGCCGTTGCGCGTCCGGATGATGTCGGAGGGCCGGTAGGCGTTGCCGCTGATGGCATTCTCGACGGCCGGGATATAGACCCGGAGATTCACCTTCAGGCCCAGCGCCATGATCAACTGGGCCAGACCCAGGACATGCGCGGCACCGCCCATGTCCTTTTTCATCAGGACCATGCCGGCGCCCGGCTTGATGTCCAGGCCGCCGGAGTCGAAGATCACACCCTTGCCGACCAGGGCCAGGGGCGGCGCACTGTCGTCACCCCACTGCAGGCGAATGAGGCGCGGCGCCCGACTGGAGGCCTGACCGACGACATGGATCGCCGGAAATTCGCGCTCAAGCCGCTCGCCCTCAATACAGCTGAAATCGCCACCGAAACGCTCGGCCAGCTCGCGGGCAGCCTCGGCCAGCTCGGCCGGACCCAGGTCGCTGGCCGGTGTGTTGACCAGGTCGCGAACCAGTACCGTGGCCTCGACCATGGCCTGAACACGCTCGGCCTGCCCGGACGGCAGCGCCAGTCGGGCCTTCGATGCGGGTGCCGGCTTGTACCGGTCGAATCGATAGTGGCCCAGCGCCCAGCCGAGCTGCAGCAATTCCTGCTTTCCCGGGTCGAAATCCCCGACCAGCGTGTAGTCGCCCCCCGGAATCTGGTTGGGCAGTGCTGCTAGCGCCCATAGATCATCCCCCTCCTGTCGTCCGCAAAGCACGCGAGAAAGCTGGCCTTCTGTGCCCGGCACGGCCAGCCAGGCGCCAGGCTCGGCGGTGAACTCGCTGGCCTGGACCCAGGCCTGTTGCGGGAGCGGCAAGTCAGGCAGCAGCCGGTCGAGCGCATCGGCCGTCAGGACGTGAATCGGTGTATTGGAATCGGCTTCGGAGCAGAACATCGGATCGGGACCCTCAGGCATCGTCGAAACAGCACAACAGGATAGCGCAACTGTTTGAGCCCGACATGGCCGGACGGGTTTTCATCCCCTTCAGACCGTCGATTCTCTCCGAACAGCTTTGCCGCTCGGACTCTGACCGCGCATGACGTCCGCCCCCTGATATGGCATGCTTGGGCGCTGGGGGGACGGAATCATTCCCAAGTTCGCGAGGTTGACCAGAACATGCAGCACCGAATCAGAGCGCTTCTATTCGGGGGAATGCTATGCGCTGCGGGGGCGGCGTCAGCACAGATGCATCACACACTCGACCCTGCCGAGGCGACGATCATCGCGCAGGCCTCCGGACCCTGGTCGCAGCCGGCCAGCTGGGGCGGCGCGCTGCCCGGGCCTGCCGATATCGTCCTGATACCCGAGGGTATCGAGCTGGTGTTTGCAACGACATCCGAGATCCAGGACCTGCTGGTTCAGGGCGAGCTGCGCTTCGACACCCAGGCCGACAGCTCGCTGAGCGTCGAAACCCTCGAGATCGGCATGACCGGTTCGCTGGAAATCGGCAGCGTTGCCGCACCCGTTTCAGCGCAGGCCAGCGTCGAGATCATCTTCCGCAGCGAGGGCGAACTGGATCCGGCCAGCGATCCCGATCTGATCCGGCGCGGCCTGCTTGGCCATGGACCGGTGTCGATCCACGGGGCGGAGAAAACCGTCCATCTGAAAGTCGCCGTCGATCCGCTTGCCGGCGACGACACCCTGACCCTGGCCGAGGCGCCGGACAACTGGCAGATCGGCGATACGATCGTGTTGACCGGCACGCGCTATTCCGGCTGGCGCTGGGACAACGACATCCAGGCCGTGCGCTACTTCGGGACCCGCGACGCGGTCCGCCAGATTACCGCCATCGACGGTGCGCTCATCACCCTGGATGCGCCCCTGGAACACGACTACACCACCCCCCGGGCCGACCTCAAGGCCTCGGTCGCCAATTTCAGCCGCAACGTGACCTTCCGCAGCAGCGCAGGCGAGACCCTGCCCGTCCACCGGCGAGGGCATGTCATGTTGATGCACGCCACCCACTTCGACGTCCGCTACGCCGCCTTCCTGCACCTGGGTCGAACCGACAAGTCGGTGCCGAGCTTCGATCTGGACCAGATCGACACCCTGATGCCCGACAGCAACGTTCGCGGCCGCTATCCGCTGCACTTCCATCTGTCCGGTATCGATGATCCGCGCAACCCCGCGATCGCACTCGGCAACGCCGTGTTCGGCTCACCGGGCTGGGGCTACGTGCACCACGCCAGCAACGCGGTCTTTCACAATAACGCCAGCTTCGATACCCACGGTGCCGGCTTTGTCGCCGAGACCGGCGATGAGATCGGCACCTGGGTCGACAATATCGCCATCAAGGCCGAGGGAAATTCGGCCTTCAATCCCAAGAACGGGGTCGATGTGGCGAACTTCGACATGGCCCGCACCGGCTCAGGCTTCTGGTTCCAGGGCCGGATGGTGCGCTCGACCGGCAACATCGCGGCCAGCGTCAACCAGGGTTTTGCCTATCTGCATCGCGGCTCGCGCATGCGCAGCTTCCCGAACACCGCCTTCATGCTGCCCGAAGCCCTGCGCCGGGACGCACCGGCCAGCCCCGATGATGCGCCGATCCTGAACTTCCACGGCAACGAGGCCTTTGCCAGCGCGGTCGGGCTGTACGTGGTCAAGGCCAACCCGAACCAGCAGCACGACATCCACTCGCATTTCTCGAACCTCACTGCCTGGGAAGTGCGCGGCGGCTCGGCCATGGAATACACCTCGCACTACCTTCTCGAGGGCTTCGACATCATCGGCAAGACGCCCGAGCCCTTCAGCGATCCGCAGTTCGGTATCGAATTCGGCAACAACACCAGCGACATGGTGATCCGCGGCTCCCGGATCGAGAACATGCCCGAGGGCATTCGCCTGGGCAAGGGCTTCACCAACCCGACGCCGCCCGAGGCCAATCAGTACGTCGTCATCGATGCCGAGTTCATCGATGTGGAGACGGCCTACGTCGATCTGGATCCCACCATCGACACAATCATCAGCGGCAGTGATCTGGTGCCGGATCGGATGGCGATCACGCTCAACGACGGTGAGCTGCTCGAGTATCTGAGTCCCGCCACCAACGCCGGCGTCGGCCTGGACTTCATCGGCGAGAAGCTCGACAACATCGGCGCCACGCCGATTCCGGCCGGCACCGACGGCATCGGCACGCCCAACTACGAAATGATCGCGATCTGCGAACAGGACGGCTATTACCGTGATGCCGAGGGAACCCCCTGGGTCATCGTCGAGGAGTATTTCACCGAACGCGCCACGGGCACCGTCCACAAGTTCGGTCTGCCGGTCCGCCTCGGGCCCGATGTGGACGAGCGTCTGGGCAATCCCTTTCATGCCTGGAGCGAGGCCTTCCAGCGCGGTGTCATCGATTTCGACAACCAGGCCCCCAGCGCCGGCCTGGACCACGCCCTGACCGATCTCGAGACTGAAATCGTCATCCACCTGCTGGCCAACGACATTGATCCGGACGGCGATTCATTGTTCATCGACGGCATCGTCCAGCCCCTGCATGGTCTGGTCTTCGATAACGGCGATGGAACGGTCAGCTACCGGCCGGATTTCGACTTCGAGGGCGTGGATCGATTCAGCTACTGGGTGAGTGACGGCCAGGGCCACTTCACTTCGGCCGATGTCATCGTTCGCGTCAGCGGGGATTTCCTCTTCCTCGACCGCTTCGAGTAGCCTTCGATCACGCCGACTTGCCCCCACCCGAAAGTAGTGCTAGCTTCGACGGTTGGGGGAGTGGCCCAGCGGCACGCCGCGCACGCTGCGTCTTGAGTTCATCGCGTTCGAACAATCCAGCGCGGTTTTCTGACCTTCGTGGAGGAGGCAATCATGGGAGTCACACCTTCTAGCGCCCGTTTCCCGGGCATCCTGCGGCTCGGGCTGGTCGCCACAGCAGCGCTGATCTTTCAGAGCACCGCCTTTGCCGCCATCGCCCTGTTGACTGCACCCAACGGGCTGGCAGACGCCGAGGGCGATTCGGCCAGCACCCTGCCCTTCGGCGATTCTTCGGCCTGCTCGAACGGGTTCAGGTACCAGCAGATCATCAATGGTGATCAGGGCCTGTTCGGCACCATTTCGTCGATCGCCTTCCGTCTGGACGGTGGCGCTGCGGCCGTCGGCCCGCTGTTCTACGGCGATACCACCATCACCCTGTCCTCGACGGATCGAACCTCATCGACGATGAGCCCCGATTTCGAAGAGAACCTGGGCCTCGACCGTCAGGTGATCTGGTCGGGAGAGCTGGAAATCCTGGCGGGCACCGATGCCGGTACCAACCCTTTCGATATCGAGCTGATCGATAGCGGCGGGTTCAGGTTCGGCGACGAAGGCGACAATCTGCTGATCGATATCACCGTCGAGGACTGCCCGCCTGGCGCGGCCTTTTTCATGGATGCCGTTGCCAGCGACCTGGATGTTCAAGGCCTGTTCTCGGGCGATCGTGAAAGCAGCAGCGGCAGCTTCGAGCAGGGCCTGGTTGCCGAGGTGGTCGTGAGCACACCCGGCGTGGTCGCTCCCCTGTATTCATGCCCGGCAAGCGGGAGTGCCGGCGACCAGGTCACCCGCGGCATCATCCTCGAAGATTTTCCTGTCGATGGTCTGGGGCGAGTTTCCCTCACCTATTCAGGTAACCAGACCGGCGCCTATGTCGTCGAACTGATTGCGCGACAGGAACGCTACGATGGTGCCATCATTGGTGCTGAAACGGTGACATTCACCATCAACGACACGGCCTCGCAGACCACCCAGACCTTCGATTTCCGCAATGCACCGGTGGGCCCGGGTGAAGATGTGACGCTGACTCATCGTATTCGCGCCCAACCCGAGGGCAGCCTTCTGTTCTACGATCTCGGTGACGGCATCTGCGCCGATATCGAACAGACCAACGGCACGACACCGCCGCAGGACAGCTTCCGGCGCGACCGCGTGGCTATCGATGTCATTATCTCGGACCCGGATGTTCGCTTCCGCGGCCTGGGCGGTAACTGGAGCGTGGTCGATCGCGCTGTCGAGGGATTCATGATCGACGTGACCGATCAGAATCAGCTGGTCGCGATCTGGTTCACCTACGACGAAGACGGCACCCAGCAGTGGCTGGTCGGCAGCACGGGCACCTTCCCGGACAACGACATCGGCTTCGACCTGTTAAAGGCCGACGGGCCGACCTTCGCTCAGATCCGTCAGGAGGGCTTCGATAACAGCCTGATCGATCTCGAGACCTGGGGCCGTATGTACATCCGCTTCGAGAGCTGTGATTTCGCGACCGTGCGCTACGAGTCCGACGACGCGGGCTCTGGTGGTTTCGATCTCGTCCGAGCCTACGAGACCGAATCCGATTTCTGCCAGTAAGGCGGCACCGACAAGCCCCGCCCGAAGCATCGGGCGGGGCAGCGAGTCATCACATCGGTTGGGCCGCGCCGAAGCGCGAGACCATCAGTAGTGCTCAGTCCGCCGCCATTGCTTCCTGCAGCATGGCTGCCAGCTCCTCTTCGCTGTAGGAGTAGGGCCCCCACGCATTGAGCTGAAGTAGCTGCTGGACCTTGGTCCGGATGGTCATCGCCTGCTCTTCGGCGCTGGGCACGACCATGTAGCGGCGCAGCGGCTCGTCGGCAAACAGTGCGTGCATGAAGGCCTCGGAGACGGCATCCGGCTCCTCGTAGGACAGCTCGCGCGCTTCGGTTGCCGCGAAGGCAGCCATCATTTCAGGCGTCATTTCGCCACCGGCATCAAGAACCCGCGCGTGCTGCCGCTCAAGGGCGCTGCGGCGGATCCGGGACTGGAAATTGCCCGGCTGGATCACGCTCACCTGCACCCCGTGCGGGGCCATCTCGCCGGCCAGAGCATCGGTGAAGGCCTCGATCCAGTGTTTGCTGCCGCTGTAGGCGCTGCCGCCCGGCCAGCTCAATGTGCCGGCAATCGAACCGGTGGTCGCAATCCGACCATTGGCCGCCATCACCATCGGTGCAAAAGCCCGGGTGACGCGATAGACGCCCTCCACGTTGACCTCATAGACCAGGCTCTGGACCTCGACCGGCGTATCGAGCACCGCCCCGCCGTCGCCGATCCCGGCGTTGTTGACCAGACCATACAGGCCCGTGCCGCGTTCTTCGATCAGCTCGACCACGGCGTCGATCTCGTCCTGCTTCGTGACATCCAGGCGCACGGCCGTGATGTTGTCGATGGCGTTCAGGGCAGCCAGATCCTCGTCCTTGCGCGCCCCGGCGTAGACATGATGACCGGCCTCGGCCAGGGTCTCGGCCAGATGCCGGCCGATGCCGGAGCTGGCGCCAGTGACGAGTACCGATTTCTGCTCGTCGCTGGCCAACAGCCCAGCGCTGAACAACAGGCTCGAAGCAAAGGCCAGGGAAAAAACGAACGATAGGAGACGGTTCATGGTGAATATCCTGTGTGATGTCTGATCTTGCTGTTTGAAGAGTAGCAACAACGGGCGGTGGAAATCATCCAGTCACTGGAGTGCCCGCAGTCGTTCCTGTTCGGTCGCCCAGGCGTCTTTCGCTGACACCAGCGCCTGAAAACGAGGATGGTCACGAACTGTTTCCAGGCCCCAGGAATCCAGGGCCAGATTGGCCGGCCCGAAGTCATTGGCCAGCGACTCGAAATAGTCCAGTGCGCGATCAGGGTCGCCCGCTCGCGCAAAAGCGACCGCCAGGGATACCCGTGCACTGGCTTCCGACCAGGCGTCCCGGGGCGCGTTGTTGATGAAATCGCGCTCGGCGGCACGCACGCCCTCGAGATCGCCCTGCATGCCCGGCAGATCGGACGGGTAATAGTAGAGAACGCTACTGGCCGACCATCCGGCAGGATAGGGTGTTTCCCGAACACTCAGGCGGGCAGCGATCTCGGCCAGCGCTGCCTGCGCCTCCTCCGTTCGACCGACAACCAGCAAGCCTTCGGCCGCCGCCATGGCGTAGTGCTCGGGATAGGCCGGGACCGAGCGCAGGGCCTCGGGCCAGAGTTCAGCCAGGAGTGAGCGGCGGATGCGTTCGGGGTCGCGACTGTCACGGGCAATCCGGAACGGCAGGGCAGGATCGAACTCATTCGGCCCCTTCACGACCGCCCAGGCGGCATCATATTCGCCGCGCACCCACAGCAGTTCGGCGGTATTGGACGCCGTTTCTGCCACCCAGGCGCTGCTTGATTCCATCAGGGCTTCGGATTCCGCGTGCCGGCCCAGGCCCTCCAGAGTCGCCATCAGCTCGCGGATGATGTCGGTGTTGGCGGGATCGATGCTCAAGGCATGCCGCATGGCCTCGATGGCCTGCTCGAAGCGGCCATCGCGGCGCGCGACCAGTCCGCGTGTGTACCAGGCATCGGCATAGTCGGGGAACTTCTCCAGCACCCGCGCCAGCACCTCCTCGGCCGCGGAATAATCCCGCTCGCCCCAGTAGTGCATATAGGCCTGGGCCATCAGGGTCTCGATCGAATCCGGCGCGAGCTGGCGGGCCTTCGCCAATGATTCGAAAGCCGCCTCACGGTCACCGACATCGCCGAAGCCGAACCAGAAGTGGGCCAGCTCGACCCGCGCCTTGCGCGCGTAGGCGTCTGCAAAGTCGGGATCGATCGTCGTGGCGCGCTCGAACTGCGCTATGGCCGATTCAAAACGATCGGCGGTGGCGACATCAAACGCCGACAGGAGCTTGCCCTGAAGAAAGGCTTCATAGGCCGACAGACTCTCGGTCGAACCGGTGACCAGCGCTTCGGCCTCGTCCGGATTGATCACCAGCTGCATCGCACGGGCGATGGCCCAGGCCACATCGCCCTGAATCTCGAACAGATTCTGGGTGGTCAGCAGGCGATCATAGGTCTCGGCCCAGAGATGGACGTCGGTAGCACCATCGATCAACTGCACCGTGATGCGGACCCGATCGCCCGCCCGTTGCACCGCCCCCTCGAGAACCACAGCTGCGCCGAGCTGTGCCGCGATGGCGGGAATCAACATCCTGGTGTCTTCGTAGCTGCTCATGGAAGTCCGGGAAATCACCTTGAACCGCGACACCTTGGCCAGCTGGGTGAGCAGGTCGTCGTAGATGCCCTCGGTAAAGAACGCGTCTTCCTCACTGGCGCTGCGATTGACGAAGGGCAACACCGCGATCAACTCGCCCGAGGACTGCGCGCCGACCCGGGCCGGATCGTCTGCCGACAGGTAGAATCGATCGACCAGCAGCAGCGCCAGAGCCAGCAACAGACCGCCGATGATCAACCGATCGAGACGGCGATCCAGACGACGATCGACGCGCCGGTTTCTGCCCGTTCCGGCCGAAGCCTCCGGCGCAAGCCCTGCCGGCTGGCCTTGAAGTCCTGTCCCGCCCGAAGGCAGGCCTGCAGCGATCCGGTCCTCATCGCGCACCAGGCCCTCAGGCGTCAACTCGAACACCCAGGAGACGATCAGCGCCGGAACAAAGCCGATCGCCAACAGAATGATGATGCCGCGCAGAATGGCGTCGGGCACTTCGAATGCGGGCAACACGGTCTCTGCGACCTGAACGATCAACCAGGCTGCAACCAGATACAGGCCGGCCAGGCGGAACACGTTGCGGCGCTTGAGCTCGGCCAGAAATTTCATGAATTCATTCCCCTCTTCCTGCTGCATATCGAAACACCACCCGTTCGCATTCGCTCGGAAAGCCGCGACAACCATCGACAGGCAGAACGAGGGTAACCGCTCTGAAAGTCAATCTGCAGGCAGATACATTGATCATCCTGCTCTCGAACGACACTGCTAGTATGAAATGTTTCATGAATGAAGATTGTAGACACTGACGGCATGAAACCCTTCAAGCAATTTCTCTCTTTGCAAGGTCTGGCGCTCATCGGCCTGTTGTTTGCGCTGCCTCTGCAAGCCCAGCCTGTCCGCGATGCCGGCGCTGAAGGCTCCGTGATCTTTGATCAGGTCCGGGTGTTCGATGGCCAATCGAGCTCGCTCAGCGCCCCCACCCGAGTGCTGATACGCGGCAATCGAATCATTGCCATTGGGCAGGATATCGAGCTCGATCCGGCAGCACAGGTCATCACTGCGCCCGAGCATACCCTGATGCCCGGGCTGATCGACGTCCATGTCCATCTGACCTTCGGCGCCCTGTCGATGGCGGACCTGACCTCGCCGGACCTGACGCCGCAGAGCGCCGAACAGGCCGCAGCCAGAGAGGCCGAAGCCATGCTGATGCGCGGCTTTACCGCCGTGCGCGATGTCGGCGGCCCGATCTTTTCGCTCAAGGCCGGTATCGACCAGGGCCGCTACCTCGGACCCAGGGTCTGGCCCTCGGGCGCCACCGTCAGCCAGACCGCCGGCCACGGTGATTTCAGAGCACCCCAGGAGCGCTCGCGCCGCTTCTTCGGTGAAGCCTCGCGCGCCGAGCAGCTGGGCGCGACCTTCATCGCCGACGGCCGCGCCGAGGTCCTGACCGCCGTGCGCGAGAACCTGCGCTTCGGCGCCAGCCAGATCAAGCTGATGGCCGGCGGCGGCACCTCGTCGGCCTATGACCCCATCGATGTCACCCAGTACACCTTCGACGAAATGCGCGCCGCCGTCGAGGCGGCAGAGGACTGGGGCACCTACGTCACGGTGCACGCCTACACGTCGCGTGCCGTGCAACGCGCCATCGACGCAGGCGTGCGAGTGGTCGAGCACGGCCAGCTCCTCGACGAGGACACGCTGAAGAAAATGGCCGACAACGACGTCTGGCTGTCGCTCCAGGTGCTGCGCGCCAGCACGCCGGACATGGACCCCCTCAGGCGCGCCAAGCGGGCGCCCATTATCGACAATCAGCCGCGGGTCTGGTCGATGGCGCGCGAGCTCGGCGTCAGGCTGGCCTGGGGCACGGATTTTCTCTTCGAGCCCGATCTGAACCACGAGCAGAACAGCTACATCCCCCTGCTGGCGGAATGGTTCGAACCGGCCGAAGTGCTGAAGTTGGTGACCCACGACAACGCCCAGCTGCTGGCCCTGTCGGGCCTGAGAAGCCCCTATGAAGGCCGGCTCGGTGTGGTCGAAGAAGGCGCCCTGGCCGATCTTTTGCTGGTGCGCGGCGATCCGATCGCCGACCTGAGCCTGCTGGCCGACCCGGACAGGAATTTCGCCGTGATCATGAAGGACGGGCAGTTGGTCAAGGATGCGGTGGTCACCAGCGAGCTGGCCGGGACCGCCTGGGAGCTGGTCGAGATCCAGTCGATGGACGACCAGCGCTGGGCACCCGAGGACCCGGCGCGCTACACGCTCGAACTCGCCGTCAACGGTGCCGCCACCATGACCCTGGACTGCAATCGGGGCCGCGCCGAGTGGTCCTCCGAGGGGCCGAACCAGCTCCGATTCTCCCCGGTCGCCTCGACCCGTGCTTTGTGCCAGGACGACGGCCTGTCCGAGCGCTATGCGAGCCAATTCGAGTGGGTGCGCAGCTATGTGCTGCGCGATGGTCACCTGTTCCTGGCGACCTACGCCGACGGGGCGATCATCGAGTTCCGGCCCGCCGACTGATCCTGTCGAGGCCTTCGCGGAAGGTGAGTGATACTTCGCGACCAGGAGCTTCGACAAGGCCCGCCATAACTCACTCGGAGATCGGCAGACCATGGGACCGAGAAACGACCCACACCGCTACGGCCTGATCGCCCAGGCACTGCACTGGCTGGTCGTGATCGGCATCGCCCTGCAGTTCCTCTGGGCCTGGCGCATCGACGAGGCCGAGTCGATCAGAGCGCAGTTCGCCCTGGTCAACGAGCACAAGTCGATCGGCGTGACCGTTCTGGCCCTGGTCCTGATCCGGATTGTCTGGCGCCTGTTCAACCGCCCCCCGCCCTTCCCCGACAGCATGAGCACCTGGCAGCGTATTGCCGCCACCAGCGCCCACTGGGGCCTGTATGTCCTGATGCTCACCCTGCCGATCAGCGGCTGGGCCTACAGCGCCGCCGCCGGCTACGGCCCGGAATGGTTCGGATGGGTCGACCTGCCGGCGATCTTCCCGGTCAGCGAGCGGCTGGAAGAGATCATGCACGAGGTCCACGAGTGGACCGGCCGGCTACTCCTGGCCCTGGTCGCCGTGCACGTCCTGGCCGTGCTCCAGCATGCCTTCGTCAAAAAGGATGGGGTCTGGCGGCGGATGTGGCCTGGATGAATAAGTGCTGTCAGATACCGACGTTTGCCTCGCCTGCGCCGAGCTCGGCAATCTGGTCCAGGAGCCGCCTGGCGGCCTGCGTCTCCTGATGGTCCTCACCCAGCGCGTCCTCGAGGTGCGGCAGTCCGGCTTCTAAATCACGTCGTGCTGTCTCTGTTTGTCCCGACTCAAGCCGTATCTCGCCTCGCTGCACCAGCGCGCGACCCAGGTGCACACTGCTTGTGCCCGCCGGTCGTTCGTGTTCACTCAGGCGGTCGATCAAGCCATCGGCCAGCGTCTCGGCGCGGTCGAAGTCACGGCTCAGAAGATAGATATCCGCAGCCTCGACCAGCGCCGAGATCATGCCCGGCGTTTCGCCTGCGTCGGGAAAACCGACCTCATCGAGCAGCGCGTCAATGAGCCCGCGGGCGGCCTCAAGATCCCCCGCCCGGCGCAGTGTTCTGGCGCGCAGCACGCGCAGGTTCCGGGCGAGCTGCAGATCCGCCTGTTCGTTGTTTTCCAGGTAGGAATCGGCCGACTCCAGGCTTGCGAGGGCTTGGTCGAAGTCATCGTCTGCAAGGTGCAGCTTCGCGAACTCCATATGCAGATGGGCGCTGCTGCGGGCATTCCCGGAGGCCTCCGCCAGCGCCAGACCCTCCCGGAAGATTTCGGCGGCGGCGGCTGGACGACCCGCTGACAGGAGCAAGCCCCCATATTGCGTGAGGAGTGGCGCGGCGCCGCGACCTTTGAATCCGCTGGCCCGCATGCGCGCAACCAGATCCTCGAAGGCCGCCAGGGCTTCCGGGGTGCGGCCCAGTGTCTGCAGGGTAACTGCTCGATTCGCAGCCACTCGCTGATAGCCTAGGGTTGAGCCGCGCCCCGTCGTCTCAAGCAGTACCAGCACCTCCTCCAGGAGATCAGCGCTCGCGTTCAGATTGCCGTTTCGGTAATGGTGGAAGGCGATGTCGTTCAAAATCAAACCACGAAGATTGGTGCCCGGCGCGGGGTGCGCGTCGAGCGCCTCTTTCGCATCGAGCAACTGTTGCAGCGCCGCCTCGCCGTTGCCCGCCTGGTCTTCACTCCGCGACATGGTTCGAGCGCATTCGACCGTGGTTTCGATACCGGGTGAACTCAGGCGACGATAGATCTCAAGGCCCTCATTCAGGCGAGCAGCGGCTGCCTCAGGGGCGCGAGCCCGATCGATGCGCGCGGAGCGGCAAAGAACGCCTGCGAGGACATCGTTATCGGAGAATCGGCGGGCCAGCCGCTCCGACTCGGTCAGGAGTTCCCGCGAGCGTTGCTGTTCTCCGAGACTCGCGTATCGCTTTGAGACGTCGAGAAGTACCGACGCCATGAACGGCTGGCCGGAGTCGAACTGACGCTCCAGCAACTCCCGGCCCCGATCGAGTAACTCCACGGAGGTCATCGCACCACCGGCGGTCTCTTCGAGAAGCAGGCTGAAAAACTCGCTGTTGGCCTGAATCCTTTGCTGCTGGTAAATGGCAATATCGCGCTGCTCACGCGCCTGAAACAAGCCGTAGCTCGCAACCACGGCGCTGGCAATCAGGGCAACACTGACAATTGCCGCCGCAGCCACCGGCCAACGATGGCGACGCACAAATTTACCGACTCGATAGGCCAACGACGGCGGCTGTGCCAGTACCGGCTCATTGTTCAGATAACGCCTGAGGTCGTCAGCGAGGTCGTCAGCGCTGCCGTAGCGACGTTCGCGGTCTTTGGCCAGCGCTTTGAGAAGCACCGAGTCCAGATCGCCCTTCAGTCGCGAGCGCCAGCGCTGCGTGGTCGCATCACCGATCGTTTCCGGCTTCAACAGTAGTCGGCTCGGCTGGGGCGTCTCGCCTTCGCGGATCTGTCTGCACATGGCCTCGAAGCCCAGTGCGCGGAGCTCCTTGCCCGTGATGGGTAGGCTGCCGACAAGAAGTTGATACAGCACCAGCCCCAGCGAGTAAACATCCGAGCGCGTATCGATATCGATTTCGCCCAGAGCGGCCTGTTCCGGGCTCATGTATTCCGGCGTGCCGATAAGCTCACCCAGGCGCGTTACCTGGGTTTGGTCGTTTGCGTCCTCTTCCAGCAGGCGAGCGATACCGAAGTCGATCACTTTCGGTAACCCTCTGCCAGCGTGGTCGAGTACCAGAATGTTCGACGGCTTCAGGTCGCGGTGAATCAGCCCCTTGCGGTGTGCGTGCTGCACCGCCGCACACACCGGTAAAAGCAGCTCGATCCGTTCAACCAATCCCAGTTTGCGCTCGCTAGCCCACTCGGTGATCGGCACACCGTCGATATACTCCATCGCAAACCACGGTCGGCCGTCGTCCAGGCTGCCAGCATCAAGAACCCGTGCGATGTTCGGATGCTCCAACACGGCCAGGGCCTGGCGCTCGGCGCTGAAGCGGGCCAGCGCTTCTCGGCTATCCAACCCCCGACGAGTCAGCTTCAGCGCGACGCGACGCTTCACGGGCTCGCTTTGTTCAGCCAGGTAGACCCGACCCATGCCGCCCTCGCCAATGGAACGAATCAGTCGATAGGGTCCGACGCGTTCCGGATCAGTCCCGGCACCACCGAGTGATGCGGAAAGCCCGCCTCGACCGGCCACCGAGTCCAGCGCCCGCGCGTCTCTAGCCCGTGTCGGGCTGGGATCGATCAGTTGAATCAATTCGGCATGCAGCGCCGCGTCCTCGGCAGCCAGTTTCGCAAGCCGAGCTTGACGCTCTTCTGGCGGCAGTGTATCCAGTTCGTGAAACAGCGCTTCAAGACGCTTGAATCGATCGGAGTCGGTCATGTTGTGAATGTCCGTTGCAACGAAACGGCGGCGGCAATGCACTGCCCCTGGATCAATATACGGAAACCGGGCAGGAAGCCCTC
>CAYTQT010000016.1:0-36193 GCA_964439915.1 uncultured Wenzhouxiangella sp.
TCGATCCGGCAGGGGATGCGCGCGGGGCCGTCGTAGCCTGAGTTCAGGGCCTCTTCGAGACCGTGCAGGCGCAGGCTGGCAACCAGGATGGCCGCGACCGGGACCAGGGTGACGACCTGGCCGAGACCATCGAGGTCGAGCGGAAGGACGGCGCGCTCGTTGCGCAAGAACACTCCGGGCAGGCGCTTGAGCGTGGGTGGGTTGACGTTGAAAACCTCGCCGGCGATGTACTTGATCTGTTTCAGCGATCCGGCATCCGGCGCATGGAAGCGGTGGTACATGCTGGATTTCAGGCGCAGGGTGACAAAGCTCCCGCCCTGATACTGCTGGGCCAGCAGCGGGTCGCCCAGCAGCTCCGCCAGGCTGTAGCTCAGACCCTTGGCCTGATAGAGCCGGTCGCCGTCGATGCGGCCGAATTCGCCGATCTGGGCATCGCAGGGGCTGACCATCACCTCGGGATCCTGATCGATCGGTCGTGCGCCCGGTTCGAGTTCGCGGGTGAAGCAGTCGTGCAGGCTGTCGAAGCGCTGCTTGCGGGCTTCGAACAGACGCAGATCGTCGACGAACCACTGCCAGACCGCGATGGTGATCCGCGCCAACAGCGGCGAGCGGATCTTGCTGAACCAGCCCATGAAGCGGGTCAAAAGATTGCGCGGCAGGCGGTTGGTCAGCCAGAAATTCAAGGTTTCGCGCATTTCGATCGGTGGATCGTGTCGAACCGGGGCGCGGCGGGTCTGAGTCATGATCGGGG
Organism: uncultured Wenzhouxiangella sp.; assembly: GCA_964439915.1. Taxonomy (GTDB): domain Bacteria; phylum Pseudomonadota; class Gammaproteobacteria; order Xanthomonadales; family Wenzhouxiangellaceae; genus Wenzhouxiangella. Next base: position 752 of record CAYTQT010000016.1, read on the forward strand.
CCTACATCGGGCTGTCATTGGCGACTGTTATACGTGGCGCTCATGACGCAGACACTACTGATTTCCATTGGCTTGCTGGCCCTGGCCTGGATGGCCTACAGGCTGCCCGCCCGACTTCGACTGTCTCGGGCCAAGCATCGCTCCCTGGCCGGCCATGCCAGGATCGCCAAGAAAGTTGCCCGGCTGGTGCCCTTCTATGACTTCGATGCCGCCGCCTTCTTCGACGCCGACGCAGCCCCGGAAGAGATTCGCGAGGCCCGACGTGGCGGCTTCGAACGCCTGGCTCGGCTGTTCCATCAGCAACGGCCCCGATCCATCTCGGCTCTGAATCAGCTCAAGGGGCAGGTGTCCGACGCGGCCTTCATCGCGCGCTACCGCGTTCCCTTCCAGTTCTCCCGCCTGGTGCGTGAACAGCTGCAGGCCGGGGTCATGGTCGAGCGCTCGCACGGCGTCCGTCTGACCGATCTGGACGGCAACGAATGGCTGGACGTCGGCGGCGCTTACGGCGTCAATGTCTTCGGCTACGACTTCTACAAGGACTGCCTGAAGGAAGCCGAGCAGGTGGCCGGCGATCTCGGCCCGGCCCTCGGGCCCTATCACCCGGTGGTGCTCGAGACCGTCCGACGCCTGCGCGAGGTCTCAGGGCTCGACGAGGTCTCCTTCCACATGTCCGGTACCGAAGCGGTGATGCAGGCGGTCCGCATGGCCCGATACCATACCCGCCGATCCCACGTCGTGCGCTTTGCCGGCGCTTACCACGGCTGGTGGGACGAGGTGCAGCCAGGCATCGGCAATCCGGGCCAGGTCGGCCAGGTCTACACCCTGGAAGAGATGAGCCAGGCCACGCTCAAGGTGCTGGCCACGCGCACCGACATCGCCTGCGTGCTGGTCAATCCGCTCCAGGCCCTGCATCCGAATCGTAACGCGCCGGGTGACGGCGCGCTGGTCGCCGGCCGGCAGGCCGGTTTCGACCGCCAGGCCTACACCCAGTGGCTCGAGCAGCTCTGGGCCGTCTGCAGCGAGCGCGGCATCGTGCTGATTCTCGACGAGGTGTTTCTCGGCTTCCGCCTCGGCCGAGGCGGCGCCCAGGAATGGTTCGATGTCCGGGCCGATCTGGTCACCTACGGCAAGACCCTGGGCGGTGGTCTGCCGGTCGGAGTGGTCTGCGGCCGTTCCGATCTGATGCAGCGCTATCGGGAGGACCGCCCGCTGGACATCTGCTTCGCCCGCGGCACCTTCAACGCTCATCCCTGGGTGTTGGGAGCGATGAATGCCTTCCTCAAGCGTCTGGATTCCGAACCCGTCAAGACCGCCTATGGGGGCATCGACGAGCGCTGGTCGGCCCGGGCCGGGCGCCTGAACGACGCCCTGCAGCAGGCTGGCCTGCCGGTGCGCGCATCACACCTGTCCTCGGTCTTCCTGCTGACCTACTCGAAGCCCTCGCGCTACAACTGGATGTTCCAGTTCTATCTCAATGCCGAAGGCCTGTTGCTGCCCTGGGTCGGCACCGGGCGCCTGATCTTCAGCCTGAACTATAGCGAAGACGATTTCGATGCGGTCATCGAACGCATCATTCGCGCGGGTCAGGCCATGGCGGCCGACGGCTGGTGGTGGCACCCGGAGGGCGCCACCGCCAGCAGCATCGGAAGGGAAGTGCTGAAGGAAATGCTTCGGGCCAGATTCAAACCTCAGCGTGCTTCGGCTTCTGATGCCTCAGGGGTCACGATCGGGTCGTAGAGATTACCTTTAAGGACCTCGATCGGGGCCTTGTGGTAGAGCTTGATGTCGTGGAAGGGATCGGTCAGGATCTTCGTGAACCAGGCCACGCCGGTCAAAAGACTCTGCTGGAAGAACAACTGTACCGTGCGGAAAAGAACGGCCGCAATGCCCAGATAGATCCACGCCCACGAGACGTTGTAGAGCAGTTCGTAATTGTTCTGATGGGATTCGAACAGGCCAAAGGCGGTCGGCTGCAAGACCAGAAAAACCGGCGTCAAAGCCCACAGGGTCAGCAACACGACTTTTCGATTCAGGTTGTAGCCAACCTTGATGTCTTCCTTGTGTTCGTGAGTGACCTGATTGGCCTCGTCGAAACCCTTTGGCTCGAAGAAGAAGTGCCCGATCTGACGCGACACCATGGCCATCACCCAGCCGAAGAATGCGGCAAGAATCGGGTTGATGAACAGCAACACATAGGTTGCCAGAAAACAGGTGGCGCTGAACAGGTGCAGCGACTGATTGATACGGTTGTGATGATAGTAGCGATGATCATCCCATCGCTGCTGTTTCAACTCCTGCATGAACTGCATGATCGGAACACTCCTGCATGTTGAAGATGGGTAACGATTCGCCAGATACGATCTCCCAATTTATAGAACGGTCACATGAAACCGTCATGACCCTCAGGTTTCAGAACGACGTCACTTGTACGACTCCGGCCTGGCCGCTGGCGCGGGTATTTCGTCTGACTGCCATAAAACTGTGAAACTGGCTTCATACACTGCAGCCTGCTGACAAATCGAGAGCATCCCATGCTGTTTGCCGCCCTGCTGGCTGCCCTGTTCCTGGCCATCGAACGCGTGTCCTATGTGCTGGTATGGCGCTATCCCGAGCGGTTCCGAGCCTGGGTACAAGCCGGCGAGGCGGCGTCGAGGTCCGACCCGGTCGACGCGCTCAAGCGCCTGTTCCTGCTGTTCAAGCTCATCCAGATCGGCGTATTCGCAGCCTGGATCATCGGCTTCTCGGACACGTTTCCGCCTCTGCCGACCGCCGAACTGCCGTGGCTGCTGCTCGGCGCCGTCCTGATCATTGTCGGCCAGGTGTTGAACTTCGGTGTGTTCTGGCGCCTGGGCAAGGTTGGCGTGTTCTACGGCAACAAGCTCGGGCATGAAGTCCCCTGGGTCAAGGGATTCCCGTTCTCCCTGGTCCCGCATCCGCAGTACGTCGGAACCCTGATGTCGATCTGGGGTCTGTTTCTGGCCATGCGCTTCCCGCATCCGGACTGGATCATACTGCCGCTGATTTCTACCTTGTACTATCTGCTTGCGATGCGATTGGAAAGGTAAGGTGGTTGATCCGCTTCGCGGATGAAAATTAAAGTCAAAGGCTTTCGCCCCACCTGGGGTCGGTGACACCCAAGGGCTTCTTGCGCTGCGCGCAAACCGCCCTTGCGTTCCCGGCTGCACTCCGCTGTGCTCCACTCAAACAGGCGAAACCGCTTTCTCCGCCTGGCCCTGCGCTTCTCGGCGCCTTCCAGGGCTTAAAGCAAGTAAGATCATTCGAAGCCGCGCTGCGCTCGTTTCAGTCGGGCCGAGCGTAGTAATGGCCCGTCCCCTGCCTTTCGTGCCCTGGACACTCGCCGGAGGCGCGCAGGGCGGAACGGAGTCTTTGTGGGCATGCCTGTCTGACCGGAGCGTAGCGAAGGGAGTTAAAGCATGACCACCCGTTCCAACCGGAGCGACGCCGGGCACCGGCCGAAGGCCGGCGAGGTCGTGGGCACAAGACCTTTTCGTCCCTTTTGGGTCGACTGCCAAAAGGGACTCGCCCCAAGCGAAGCGGGGCGAAAGCCTTTGACCTTGATTTCCTTCCGCGGAGCGGATAAACCAAGCGCTTTGGATGCTCATCCGCAAAGCGGATGACGAGCAAACGCCTATGACGCTCACCATCAAACAGCCGCATGCGCTGGAGAAGCGCATCCCGTCACACCCCCGTCTTCAACCCGTAACAGCAACGTCAATCAATCAACACCCCTCTGAAAGACCGCATGGCTACCTTGACGATCAAGCCTCCGCCTGGACGATCCCATGAAAGAGAAGCTTGCGTTCAAACGCCATGTGCGTTCGATCTGGATTTCGGACGTGCACCTGGGCTACTCCGGATGCCGTGCGGAACATCTGTTGGGATTTTTGCGGCAGATGCGATGCGAGAATCTCTATCTGGTCGGCGACATCGTCGATTTCTGGTCACTCAAACGTCGCCGCTTCTGGCCACAAGCGCACAACGATGTGGTTCGCTCAATTCTGGGCAAGGCCAAACACGACACCCGCGTTGTCTTCATTCCCGGAAATCACGATGAAGTCATGCGCGACTACGACGGTCTGAGTCTGGGCAATATCGAGATTCGCGACGAGATCATTCATGAAACGGCTGACGGTCGGAGATTCCTGGTCATGCACGGCGATCAGTTCGACAGCGCCGTCATGCACTCGCCGCTGCTCGGCCTGGTCGGCTCCAAGCTCTACGACGGTCTGATGGTCATCAATCGTTGGGTAAATTCGCTGCGCCGCATGATGGGCCGGGAGTACTGGTCGCTTGCCGCCGCAATCAAGTATCGCGTCAAGAATGCCGTAAGCTATATCGAGCGCTTCGAGCGGGCCGTGGCCAGAGAAGCGAAGGCGCGCAACGTAGATGGCCTGATCTGCGGCCACATCCATCGACCGGAAATCAGCACGCTGGAGGACACGATCTACCTGAATTCCGGCGACTGGGTCGAAAGCTGCACTGCGTTGCTCGAGCACCATGACGGAAGCATCGAACTGGTGCACTACGCCGATCGTTCGGAGAGCCTGAAATTTCTGGATACCATTCAGCAGAGCCGGGCTGCATGACGTCTCTTAGTCACCGCTGTTGGATCGGACAGCGGACACCGAAGCGTGTCCGATCGGACACTGCCTCGAGATTTTTATCTCGATAAATCAGGGGGTTGTGATCTGGCACGGGAATTGAACTCTCGTATCCATGATTCGAGATACCGCCCGGCAGGATTTGCCTCTGACCATCACTCACAGCCGCCATCGCTGGCTGCTGATTCCGGGACTACTGATCCTGGTCGCCACCGCTGCCTGGCTGACACCGAAGTTGACCGCCTGGGCCAGCGCCGAACGCTCGGTGGCCAGCGAGCGTCTGCGTTCAGCCGTCGTCGAGCGCGGGGAACTGGTTCGCGACGTTTCGGTGCAGGGGCAGGTCGTTGCTGCGGTCAGCCCCACGCTCTACGCACCGGCCGCAGGCACCGTCACATTCATGGTCCAGGCAGGCGCCGATGTCATCGAGGGTCAGCGCCTGGCCGTGGTCGACAGTCCGGCGCTGAACAATCGACTGGCGCAGGAACGTGCCGTGCTAGGGGGGATCGAGACCTCGCTGGCCCGCAGCGGCATCGACGCCCGGACGCGCGAACTGGCGCAGGGTCGCGTGATCGACGAAGCCGCCGTGGCGCTGACCGCCGCCGATCGCGAATACCGCCGCGCCCAGGCCGCTCAGGCGGTCGATGCCATCAGCGCCATCGACTACGAGCGCTCCGGTGATGAACTAGAGCGCGCCCGGCTGGCGCACGAACACGCTTTGGCCGAGGCCGATCTGCTGGGTGATCTGCTGGCCTTCGAGCGCGATCAGCTCCAGTCCGACGTCTCGCGCCAGGCGCTGATCGTCGAAGAACTGGAACGCCAGGTCGCTCGGCTCGAGCTGAGCTCGCCCGTGACCGGCATGGTTGGCAACCGGCTGGTCGCCGAGCGCGCCTTCGTTTCCGCGAACGAGGCCTTGATGAGCGTGGTCGATCTCGGTGCCTTCGAGGTCGAAGTCCGTATTCCGGAGAGCTATGCCCGCGACCTGAGCCTGGCCATGCCCGCCACCGTGCGCTGGGGCCAGAACGACTACGCTGGCGAGCTGGTCGCGATCAGCCCGGAAATCTCCGAGCGCCAGGTCACGGCGCGCATCCGATTCCTGGAGGAACCGCCCCAGAGCATTCGTCAGAACCAGCGCGTAGCCGCCACCATCCTGCTCGAGCGCAAGCCGGACACCCTGCTCGTCCCGCGCGGACCCTTCTTCGACGCCGAGGGCGGGCGGTTTGCCTACGTGATCGACGGACAGCAGGCCGTGCGCCGCCCGATCGTCACCGGCTCCATCGGTACCGGCCAGATCGAGATTCTCGACGGCCTGCGTCCGGGCGATCGCATCGTGATCAGTGACACGAGCGGATTCGACCAGGCCGACACCATCCTCATTCAGAACTGAAATCACTTCCCATCAGGAGAAACCGCATGCTGGACATGCAGAACATCACCAAGGTCTATCGCACGCAGCTGGTTGAAACCCACGCCCTGCGCGAACTGAATCTTAGCGTGGCCGAGGGCGAATTCGTCGCGGTGACCGGTCCCTCGGGCTCGGGCAAGACCACTTTTCTGAACATCGCCGGCCTGCTGGAAGAATACAACGGCGGCCGCTATCTCCTGGACGGTCAGGACATCACTCGCCTGAACGACCGGGAACGCTCCCGCCTGCGCAGCGAGAAGATCGGTTTCATCTTCCAGGGCTTCAATCTGATCCCGGATCTTAACGTCTTCGACAACGTCGACGTCCCCCTGCGCTACCGCAAGCTGTCCGCGGCCGAACGCAAGGAACGGATCGAGGAAGCGCTGCAGACCGTCGGCCTGTCGGCGCGTGCCAGACACCTGCCCGCGGAGCTGTCCGGTGGCCAGCAGCAACGCGTCGCCATCGCTCGCGCCCTGGCCGGGCGACCGCGCTTCGTGCTGGCCGATGAGCCGACGGGCAACCTCGATTCGCTGATGGCTCGTCAGGTCATGGAGCTGCTGGAGAAGATCAACGAGGAGGGCGTGACCGTCATCATGGTCACCCACGACCCTGAACTGGCCCGTCGCGCGCACCGCAATATTCACTTGCTCGACGGCCAGGTCAGCGATCTCGAAGCCGTCGATCCGGGTGCAGCCGAGGCGGTGGCGTGATGCTGGACTACGATTTCCGCCTGGCCTGGCATTCCATGCGCCGCAATCCGGTGCTGACGGTTCTGATGATCGCTGCGATCGGCGTCGGGGTCGGTACCTTCATGACCGCGCTCAACGTCTACTACGTGTCGTCGAAGAATCCGATCGCGCACAAGAATGATCAGCTCTATCACGTCCAACTCGACAGTTTTCGCATGGGTTCGGACTGGCAGGAAGGTCGCGAGCCGCCCGATCAGATCAGCTACATCGACGCCATGAACCTGCTTCGCGACGATCGTGGCCTGCGTCAGTCCGCTTCCTTCAAGACCGGGTTCGGCATCGCTACGCAAGACTACGAGGGGCTCCCCATTCGTGCCGTGGGACGGGCCACCACACCTGATTTCTTCGAAATGTTCGACGTGCCGTTCCTCGCCGGCGGGACCTGGCAGCAGTCCGAGCCTGACGTGGCACCGCAACTGGTGATCCTGAGCCGTGCCATGAGCGAAAGGCTGTTCGGTACGAGCGAGAGTGTCGGTGAATCCGTCCTGCTCGACGAGGACGACTACACGGTGGTGGGCGTGATCGAAGACTGGAGCCCGTCGCCCAAGTTCTATGACCTGACCAATGGCTCCTGGCTGGAGGGCGAAGACGTGTTCGTTCCCTTTGCGCTCACCTCCCAGAAGGAATACGAAACCTGGGGCAATACTCGCTGCAGTGGCGATGGCGACGTGGACAGCTTTGAAGGGTTTCTGCAAAGCTCCTGCGCCTGGATCACCTACTGGGTCGAGATCGGTGGCACCGGCGATCGAAGTGACTTCGAATCCTACCTGACGGGTTACAGCGAGGCGCAGCGCGCCGCCGGGCGTTACGAAGCCCCGGTCAACTATCGCTTCCGTAACGTTCAGGAGTGGCTGGTCGCAGAGCGGGTCGCTTCCGACTCCAGCAAGGTCCTGCTCTGGTTGTCGGCCCTGTTTCTCATGGTCTGCTTGCTCAACAGCGTCGGTCTGGTACTGGCCAAGTTCACCGCCCGCGCGCCCCAGCTGGCGCTGCGACGGGCCGTCGGCGCTACCCGCGGCGCACTGGTTCGCCAGAGCCTGGTCGAGATCATCCTGATCGGTGTTGTCGGTGGCCTGCTCGGGATGGTCCTGGCCATGCTGGGTCTGCAGGGCATGCTTGCTCTCACCGAAGCCAGCAACAGTACACGTTACGAAATGGACTGGGTGATGATGGCCACCGCCATCGTTGTATCGGTGATCGCCACGACCATCGCCGCCCTCTATCCCGCGCTGCGCATCAGCGCCCTGGCGCCTGCGCGTTATCTGAAAACGCAATAAGGAATTTCACCATGGAGATTCGCCCCATTCTGAGCACCATCCTGCGCAATCGCCTCGGTGCGATTCTGGTCGCGACCCAGATCGCGGTCACCATGGCGGTGCTGTGCAACGCCAGTTTTCTGGCCCTCGATCGGCTGCAGACGATGCTGCGGCCCACCGGGCTCGACGTCGAAAACACCTTCGCTGTCGACACCATCAATTTCGGCGAGGGCTTCGACTTCCGCGCCGAAACCCTGCTGGATATCGAAGCAATCCAGGCCCTTGAGGGCGTCCGGTCGGTGACGACGATCAACTCGATCCCCTTGTCCGGCGGGGGGTGGGGCAACGGACTGACGACCACCCCGGATCAGTCGGTCGCCGGCCCTCAGGGCAACCTCTATTTCATTGACACCAACGGCATCGAAGCGCTTGGCGTCGAGCTGATCGCAGGGCGCAACTTCACTGCAGCCGATATGCTCCTGCGGGAAGAGCGCGCATCCACCATGCCCGAGGTGATCATCGTCACGCAGGCCATGGCCAACGCCCTGTTCCCGGAAGGCGATGCCCTGGGAAAAACGGTGTACTCCGGCTCCAACACCCTGGAGATCGTCGGCATTGTCGAGCGCATGTTCGGCTCCTGGGTCAACTGGGAAGGCGTGGTCAACTCCATGTTGGTGCCAGGCCGAATGGTGGACAGCTCGGGCCGCTTTCTGGTCCGTAGTGAGCCAGGACAACGGGATACCGTGATGGCAGCGGTGGAGAAAGCCCTGGCAGATCGCTACCCGGACCGTGTGGTTCGAAACGTGATTTCGCTGGAAGAATTCATGGCCGACAGCTACTCCGGCGAGCGCACCGCAGCCGTGGTTCTGATGGTCATCATCTCGCTGCTACTGATCGTGACCGGCCTGGGGATCGTTGGCCTGGTCAGTTTTCTGGTCAACCAGCGCACCAAGCAGATCGGCACGCGCCGCGCCCTGGGTGCCCAGCGCTGGCATGTGGTGCGCTACTTTCTGATCGAGAACTGGCTGATCACGTCCATTGGTCTGTCCTTCGGACTGATACTGACCTCCTTGTTGAACTACTATCTGGTCCAGAGCTTCGAGCTGCCCCGTTTGCCGCTGTGGTATCTGCCGATTGGGCTGGTAGCGATCTGGGGTTTGAGCCTGTTGGCCTCCTTCGGTCCGGCGCGCCGCGCCGCGCAGGTTGCGCCCGCCGTGGCCACCCGAACGGTTTGACAGGCACTGAATTCAGGGGAGTGGACGTGAGCCAGTCTCAGCGTGTTCTGATCATCGATGACAATCCCGGGGTCTGCGAAGCCCTGGAAGTGCTGCTGGACGTCAACGGCATCGAGGCCGATAGCGTGCACACGCCGGCCGAGGGCGAGGAACGTGTCAGAGCAGGCGAGGCCGCCCTGGTCATCGCCGACATGAACTTCGAAGCCGACACCACCTCGGGCGACGAGGGGGTCAGCCTGTTCGAAGACCTGCGATCGATCGATCCCGAGCTGCCGATCATCCTGCTCACTGCCTGGACCCATCTGGAGCAAGCCGTATCACTGGTCAAGGCCGGGGCCGCCGATTACCTCGCCAAGCCCTGGGACGACGAGCGCCTGATTACCACGGTCAACAATCTGCTGGCCCTGAAGGCCGCGCGCGACGACAAGCGGGCCGTACAGGCGGAAGCGGCCGCAGCCCAGGGTCAGCTGGCCAGCACCTTCGAACTCTGCGATGCGATCTACCAAAGCCGGAAGATGCATGAACTGCTGGCTGTCGCCGCGCGCGTGGCAAAAGCCGATGTGCCGGTCCTGATTACCGGCCCCAACGGCGCCGGCAAGGGCAAGATCGCCGAGATCATCCAGGCCAACTCCGCCGTCGCTGACGGACCCTTCGTTACCGTCAACGCCGGGGCTCTGCCGGATGAGTTGCTGGAGGCCGAACTGTTCGGCGTCAGAGTCGGTGCATTCACCGGCGCCGATCGATCGCGCGAAGGCCGCTTTGCCGCTGCCGATGGCGGCACCCTGTTTCTGGATGAGGTCGGCAATCTGTCGTCCGCCGGCCAGATGAAGCTGCTGCGCGTGCTCCAGACCGGTGAGTTCGAACCGATCGGATCATCGACCACCCAGCGCGTCAGCGTACGAGTGATCAGCGCCACCAATTCGGATCTGAACCAGGCCGTTGCAGAGGGCCGCTTTCGCGAGGACCTGCTCTATCGGCTCAACGTGATCACCCTGGACGTCGCGCCCCTGGCCGAACGCAAGCAGGACATCCTGCCGCTGGCAGAGGCTTTTCTGGCGCCGGACTGGCGTCTGTCTCCCGACGCCAGCGAACTCCTGATGGGCCACGACTGGCCGGGCAATGTCCGCGAACTGCAGAACTGCCTGGCACGCGCCAGGCTTTTGGCTAGCTCTTCGGTCATCGGGCCGGATGATCTCGGCCTGCCGCTGCCGCCACGACTCAGCGACGAGGAAGAAGCCAACAGCATACGGCGAGCGCTGTCAGCAAACCAAGGCGTAGTGGCACGCGCCGCTCGCAGCCTGAACCTGACCCGCCAGGCCCTGTATCGACGAATGGAAAAATATGGGATCGAAACCGATTCCTGAGCCGCTGGTTACGCTACGCTGTCGTGATCATGTGCCTGCTTTTCTTCCCACTCAAGGACGGTTTGCAGACTCGCACTCTGCTGGTCGTCCTGATCACCGCCGCGGCCGCCGTCGGCGGCGCGCTGCTCGACGAATGGCTGGGCTACACCTGGCAGCTGACGCTGATCGTGGCACTGTTGATCGGCCTGGTGGCCAGCCGCCTGCTGATCACACCACTGAGCAGCCGGCTCCGCGCCCTGGCCAACGCCGTGGACGGCCTGGCCGACGGCGACTTTGCCATCGCCATCACGCGCGGCGGCGGTGAAGAAATCAACACTCTGATCGAGGCCTTCAACGACACCACGGCGGTGATGCGCCGGGAACGACTGGCGCTGCACCAACGCGAACTGCTGCTGGACACCGTCGTCCAGAGCTCACCCATTGCCATGGCCCTGCTGGATACGCGACAGCGCGTGATGTATGCCAATGTCGGCGCGCGTCGACTATTGAACGAGGGTCAACCCATTCAGGGTCTGCACTGGCCAGAGCTTGCCGCGCGCCAACCCCCGAGCGCCCGCGATGCGCTCAGTGAGTTTCGTCAGGGAATCTTCGATGTGGAAGGCGAAAACACGGACCGCGAGCGCTACATGTTGCGCAGCAAGCTGTTTCTCCTCAACTCACGCGAGCACCGCCTGATCCTGCTCGAACGACTGACGCGCGAACTCAATCGACAGGAAGTGGCCAATTGGAAGAAGGTCATCCGGGTCATCAGCCACGAGCTGAACAATTCCGTCGCACCGATCAGCTCTTTGCTTCACTCCGGTCGCCAACTCAGTGAACGCGGCGATTACGATCGCCTGCGCGACGTGTTGCGGATGACGGCTGATCGGACCTCTCAGCTTAAACACTTCATCGATCGCTATGCCGGGTTTGCTCGATTGCCCGACCCAGAAAGCATCCCCATCGACGTGACGGAATTACTCGAAAGCGTCAGCATTGCCACGACATTCAGGCTCGAAGGCGATTTGCCGGAAGAACCGCTTTGCGCTGACCGGGCGCAGATCGAACAAGTCCTGATCAATCTGCTGCGGAACGCGCATCAATCCGGATCGCACCCCGACGCCGTGACGCTGGCGATCGCGTCCAGCGCCATGCACTGGCGCCTGACCGTGGCAGACCGCGGCCCCGGCATGAGCGACAAGGTCATGGCCCACGCCTTGATCCCCTTCTATTCCACCCGCACCGACGGCAGTGGCATTGGCCTGGCGCTGAGCCGGGAGATCATCGAAGCCCATGGCGGCCAGATTCAGATCAGGAACCGATCCGAGGGCGGGCTGGCGGTCGTTTTCACCTTGCCCCGATTGCAATCGAAAGCAACCTCCTGATGAAGGCGTTGCCCGAGGCAAGATTCAGCCCTGGCGGATATCCTGACCCTTAGCGCTGTTAGAGTTCTGCCTCGAAAGCGCGTATTGCTTCGCCCTGGCAGTTGAAGAGCGGGTTGTTTGAAAAACAGGCCGTAGCGATGCCACGCTCAGGCGATGCAATCATATATGAGGTACCGTCGATGTCACTGCCGGCAAACCAGAGGGTCGCGACGCCCTGGTAGCGACCGTGAACCAGGCCGAAGGCATCATTCGATTTGTCGTGTTCGAATTCGCGGGTCGAAAACATCAGGTCCCAGAATTCGTCGCCAAAGACCTCGCGGGACAGCATCTCCTCCTGCCACTTCATCCAGTCCCGCATCGAGCTCAGGACGCCGCTACCGCCGTAATGGGGCGCGTTACGCTGAATGATGATCGGGCCTCCTTCCGGGGAAGCGTCGACACCCGTGGATCGCAGCTGTTCGATCACCGGTGCGATACGGGGCACGACCCCGACGGCCCGGTTGCGAACGGCCACCGTGATGTCATCGTTGATCAGAGAAGCGTCCATGCCTAAGGGCGAGAAGATCCATTCATCGACCAGCTCGCCGAAATTCTGGCCATAGGTCCGTTCGACCAGTTCGGCAATCAGCTGGAAATTGATATTGTTGTACTGCCAGGCCGTTCCCGGCTCGAATTGGAGTTCGGGAACGGACACGCTGGCCTGAATCGTTTGATCGACCGTGAAGTAGTAGTGCGTGCTCCAGGGGATATTGCCTGGTCGGGGCAGACTGTAGGCCTCGGTCAGGCCGCTGGTGAAATACAGCAGATGGGCGACGATCAGGTCAGGACCATAGTGACTGAGCTCGGGTATCGTATCGGCGACGGAATCGTCCAGTGAGACGCGACCATCGAGGATCGCCCTGGCCAGGACGGCGGCGGTGATTTGCTTGGACAGTGAAGCGATATGGAACACGGTCGTCTCTGACACGGCCGTCTCCGACTCCGGATCCGCCAGCCCTTGAACGACGATATCGATATCGCCGCCTGAATGGATCGTGCCAACGACATGGCCACCCACGGAGACCTCGGATTGGGCCCAGGCAGGCGGGGCCGTGGTCATGCTGAGCAACAGTAGCCATAGGAGCAGGGGAGAAACCGGTTTGAACATCTGGGATCCGTTGTCGATCGGCCTTTGGGGCCCGGGTCAGGAATGCGTGGTCAGTGCCTGGTCACGCCACCGAAACAGTACGGCTGCGACGGCAAGGAACCACACGATCTGGGTCAGGCCGAAGACGGCGCCGAGGCCGGTCAGGGCGGGGACGACGGTCAGGATGCCGGCGAGTGCCACAATGAGGCCCAGCCCGTTGAGCCAGACCGGAAAGCCGCCCCCGCGACGCATTGACCCAAGGCTGATCAACAGGACCCAGACCCCTCCGGCCACTTCCACGCCTCCGCCCAGCCCGTTCTGGATCACGCCCAGGGTCGACCAGAGTTTCGCCGCCTGCTCAGGATTGCTGGCGTACTGCTCGGTCGCAGCACTCAGACCCACACTCGCGATCATGCCGCTGGCGATCACCAGCCCGGCCCAGATGAAACCGAAAGGCGAGGCGATCGACATCCAGATCGAATCCGGTCGGTCGAGCAGGCGATGGAGCACCGCCGTGAGGGCGACCAGGGCAATGCCGAATACCACATAGATCACGATGTTCCAGATCTGGAACAGCATGGTTCGGTCGAGTATGAACTCCAGCTTTTGAACAGACGTCCATTCCTCCGCACTCCCGGGATTCATGCTGGTGACCAGCAGCGCGAAACCAAAAAGATAGCAGCCCGCCTGAGTCAGGGCGGCGCAGGCTCCGATTTTGTTCATGTCGAGTCCGTTCTCGCCGTATCCAATGACTCTCAGGATCGGTCAGAACGCAGGTACTTCGCATGTGCCAAAGGTCGCTTCGAGCGAGCTTTTCACGGGAATTGGCGTCCACCCGGTCCTGTCCTGACGCCCTTCTGGATTCCGAGTGGCACGGACATCGGCCTCGTCCTCGGTGACAGCACAGCTTGACGCTTTCATGAAGAACGGGAAGTCTGCCGCATCAAGATCGATGCTCTGCTGCATGGTTCAGGAGATCCCGCCATTGCCGTTGGCCGGATCGGATCATGGCGGGAGCCGGTTCAGTCATCATTTATCCAAGCGCTGTACGCTGTGAGCCACTATCCCTATCGAGATTTCAGCCATGCTTTTCAGTGATACGCCACAGAACCGAACTTTGAAGTGTTCCCTGACAGTGGTGGTCTGCCTGTTCCTGAGCGCCTGTGCTACGACCGACCCATGGACGGGCGAACAGAGAACCAGCCGCACCGGTCAGGGCGTGGCGATCGGGGCCGGTATCGGGGCGGTGATCGGTGCCATCAGCGGCGGGGACCGGTTGGAGCGCGCGGCCATCGGCGCCGGCATCGGTGCCCTGTCGGGTGCCGCGATCGGCAACTATATGGATCGACAGGAGGCCGCGCTCAGAGAACAGCTTCGCGGCAGCGGGGTCAGCGTGACCCGGCGAGGTGACGACATCATCCTCAACATGCCCGGCAATGTCACCTTCGATTTCGACAGTGCCAGCCTGCGGTCGGAATTCTTTGACGTGCTCGATTCGGTGGCGCTGGTCGTCAACGAGTTCGAACAGACCGTGCTCATCATCGACGGGCATACCGACGCGCTGGGCAGCGAAGAATACAATCTCGGGCTCTCCCGTCAGCGCGCAGAGTCGGTAGAGCGCTATCTGATTTCACGCCAGGTACGCTCGGTTCGCATGGCATCCTATGGATACGGTGAGGAATATCCGATCGCGGGTAACGATACCGAGGCGGGCCGGGCCCGTAATCGTCGAGTCGAACTGACCCTGCAGCCGATTACGGGATGATCAGGCACTCCGAGGGATCCGACCCGATCACTCGGCCTCGCCGACGGCTTCAAGATCCATCGTTCCGATGTGGGTATTGTTGCCGCCTGCGCCTGTCCAGAAACGCAGGACCAGGGGTGATTCGTTGCGCAACTGATCGATGACCGTGGCCAATCGCTCGCGCTTGAAATAGAGACGCAGAATGCCATCGGGACCCTTGGCCGCCGGCGGCAGATTAACGGGATCATCTTCCGGCAGGAAAATCAGAATTGCGAACATCTTTTCCTCGACCCCGTAGAGATCGATGCTCGCGGTATCCGAACTGCTGAACTGGGCATAGCTGTAGGTCTGAATCGGGATGCTCTCGTACTGCGCCTGGACCGGGGGGGCTGCAAACAAGCACAAGATCAAGGCGAAGCCGATCAGCGTGCTTGAGGAGCGAGGCTGCTGGATGCTGAGTCTGAACATGTTTGATCTCCTTTAAGCAAGGAAAGAGAATCGGTCGACCATTCGAGCGGGCCGGACGATGAGGCCTTGTGTTTTCATACGCCTTTCCTGCGGAATGAGCGCCAACCATCTTGAGAGAGGCAAGATCCCAGAGTCGCCCTGTGCCCATCGCCCTCTGGGCCTGATCATGGACAATTCTGTATCCGCGCCATCGCAGTGGCATAATTAAGTCTTTACTAATGGCGGATAAATTGAGCAGGGAAGCTCGCACATCTGGTCAATCCGGCACAGTTCGGCAGACGCTGGCCTGTCTGGCGCTGGCAATGCTGGTCTGGGGATCGGCGCCGCTGGCGGCGCAGTCGCCGGACTTCCGCGCGGTTCTGGACGAGGCGCGCGAGGTGAGCTACCAGGCCCACTGGCGCGACGCTCAGGCCATGCTTGACGAGCTGGCACCTTTCATCGATCAGGCCGATCTGCCCGAATATGCGGATTTTCAGCTGCTCCAGGCTCGTCACCTGGTGCTGGACGACCGAACCGAAGCGGGCCTGGCGCTTGCCGAATCCCTGCTGGCGCGCGACCTTGCGCCCGAGCAGCGACTGCGTGCACTCCAGTTTCGAGCCAATATAGCGGTGCTGCTTCGCCGCTACGAGTCCGCTTTCGAATCACTTGGAGAGGCCCTGAGCATCGAGATCGACGTCGATGATCCGGAACCGGTCATCGCCACCCTCAACATGGCCGCCTACATGTTCGGCCGGGTGGGGGAGTATGAGCTCGGCATCGAATACGGGGAGCGGGCCCTGGCCATGGCCCGCGAAATCGACCAGCCCCAGGATGCCTGCGTTGCCCTCCAGCGCCTCGCGCCGGTCTATAAATGGGCGGATCGTCCGGAACAGTCCGAACGGACCTACAGAGAAGGCATCCGGGTCTGCGGCGAGGTGGGTAATGCCCTGTTCGTCGGCGTTCACCAGCACGGCCTGGCCGATCTGCTGCGTCGTCAGGGGCAGGCCGAGTCTGCGCTGCCGCTGGCCGAGACGTCGATCCAGACACTCGAGGACGCCGTCTACATCCTGGGCGAGTACGAGGCGCGCCTGGTCAGAGCAGAAATCCTGCTCGATCTGGGTCGGCTTGATGAGTCCTGGCGCGACGAGCTGGTGCGCCTGAACGATTACTTCACCGACCGGACCCTGTGGGATCAGGCAGCGCGCCTGGAGCTGCTGAAATCGGAGTTGGCTGCCGCTTCCGGGGACTTCGAGGCCGCGCTGAACCAGCTGCATGATTACATCGATGCGCGTGAGTCCTTTCTCGGCCGAGAACGGAGCATGCGCCTGGCCTATCTGCAGGTCGAATTCGACAGCCGCCTGCAGCGCCAGCAGATCGAGCTGCTGCGCGAAACCACTCGAGCCGCGCAGCTCGAGGCGCAGACCGCCGATCAGCAACGACGGCTGCGGACTTTTGGCTGGCTGGTGGTCGCTCTGGTCGTTCTTCTGCTCGTCAGCCTCCTGTTCCGTGCCTTTCGCAGTCGGCGTCGCCTGGAAGAGCTCGCGCGTCGAGACGGCCTCAGCGGCCTGGCCAACCACACCTGGTTCTTCGAGCGCGCTCAGGACCTCATTGACCAGACCAGAGCGGCTCAGGTCAATGGCAGGAAGATCGTTTTCATTGCCGCCGATATCGACCACTTCAAGCAGGTCAATGATCTTCACGGCCATCGAGTCGGCGACAGCGTGCTCGGCCGCACGTCCAGGTGCCTGCGCGAAGTCTTTCCCGAGGACGCGCTGGTCGGGCGCATCGGCGGCGAGGAATTCGCCGTGCTTCTGAGCGTCGATCGAGTCGAGGACGCCATTGTCTGCATCGAGAGGTTTCGCCAGACCGATACCCGGTTCGTTCGGGAAGACGATCCCCCGATCACGATCAGCTTCGGTCTGAGCTGCGCCTGCCCGGATGACGACATTCAGTCGCTGCGTCATCGCGCCGACCAGGCGATGTACCGGGCCAAGCAGGGCGGGCGGGATCGATACGAAGTCGATGCCTCCTGTAAAGAGTCGATCGCTTGACCCGGTATCCGGCCTGTTGTGCGATCGTCGCCCAAGCTCCAGGCTGACCGACCTCATTCTCTCTTCAGCAACTCCAGTCCAAACGAGACCCATCAGGCATGTCATCGAACTCCCCAGGCAATCACCCCGAGACCGATTGCATCCACGCAGGTGCGGAAGCCCTGCCGGAACGCTTCGGTCTCAATACACCGATCATCACCAGTTCGGCCTTTGATTATCGCGACGGCACCGTTCGCTATCCGCGCTACCACAATGGCCTGAATCATCAGGTCGTGGCGCGGCGGCTGGCGGCGCTGGAGGGCGGCGAGGATGCGATGATCACAGCCAGCGGCCTGGGTGCGATCAGTGCGATCTTCTTCTCGCTGATGCGGCCGGGCGAGCACGCCATTCTGCTCGACGGCCTCTACGGCGGCACCATGGATCTGATCGAGGGTCTGCTCGAGCCCCTCGGCTTCGAATTCTCGATCTGGGATGGCGACCCGGAGAGCCTGAAATCGCTGCGGCGCGAGTCCACCCGCATGATCTATGTGGAATCCCCGACCAACCCGCTGCTCAATGTAGTCGATCTCGAGGCCGTGGCCGGATTTGCCCGAACCCACGATCTGATCAGTGTCATCGATTCGACCTTCGCCACGCCTGTTCTGCAGCAACCGATCAAGCTCGGCTTCGATCTGGTCATGCACTCGGCCACCAAATACTTCGGCGGTCATTCCGATCTGCTGGCCGGGGCCTTGATCGGATCCGGGGATCTGATCGCCCGGCTCCGGCCCAATATCATCCGATTGGGCTCCAGCCTGAACGGCGAGGATCTCTACCTGCTGGAACGCTCGATCAAGACCCTGGCGCTGCGGGTCGAGCGGCAGTCGCAGAATGCAGGGCTGCTCGCGCACTGGCTGGATGCGCATGCAGGCGTTGCCGAGGTCTTCTATCCGGGCCTGCAGCACCATCCCGGACACGCAGTGGCCCGACGGCAGATGCGCGGTTTCGGTGGCATGCTGAGTTTTCGCCTTGACGAGGCCGTTGACCCGGAGCGCTTTCTGGACCGCTTGAATCTGATCCGTCCCGCCGTCAGCCTGGCCGGGGTCGAGTCGATGATCTGCCAGCCGCTGCACACCTCGCACTCCAAGCTAAGCGAGGCCGAGCGCCAGCGCCTGGGCATCGATGCCCGGGTGATGCGCCTGTCGGTCGGCATCGAGGCAATCGACGATCTCAAGACCGACCTGGATCGCGCCTTGTTGCGCTGATGCCGCTTCGCTGGCAGCAATGGCCGCTGTTCCTGGCGCTGGCCGCGCTGGCCTGGGCGCTGATTGCCGCGCCGGTCATGGCCGGCATCATGGGCGGCGTGGCTCTGTTCCTGTTCGGAATGCGCCAGCTCGAACAGGGCCTCAAGCAATTAGCCGGCGGCAGGCTGGAACGTGTCCTCAAGTACAGCACGGACCGGACCTGGAAGGCGCTGCTGTTCGGTGCCGGCACCACCGCGCTGAGCCAGTCCAGCTCGCTGGTCTCGGTGATCACCATCGCTTTTCTCTCAGCCGGGCTGATCGGTCTGGTGCCGGGAATCGGCGTAATCTTCGGTGCCAATCTGGGGACGACCTCCGGCGCCTGGCTGGTTGCGGCCTTCGGCCTGAAAGTCAATATCGCCACCTGGGCGCTACCGATGCTGACCTTCGGTGTGCTGTTCCAGTTCATGAGCAATGCCCGGGCCCAGGGTATCGGTCATGTGCTGCTCGGCATCGGCCTGGTCTTCCTCGGCATCGACTTCATGAAGGAGGGCTTCGAGGCCTTTCAGGCGGTGCTCGATCTGAGCCGCTTTGCCATGGACGGGCTGGCCGGTCTGCTGGTCTATACGCTGGTCGGGCTGGTCGCCACTGTGGTGATGCAGTCGAGCCACGCCACCCTGATCCTGACCATCACCGCGCTCGGCGCCGGTCAGCTGAGCTACGACAACGCGCTGGCCGTGTCCATCGGGGCCAATATCGGCACCACGGTCACCGCCATGGTCAGTTCGATCAGCAGCAATATCGAGGGCCGACGACTGGCTGCAGCGCATCTGGCGTTCAATGGCGTGACCGCCGGTGTAGCGCTGGCCGCCATGCCGATCTTCCTGATCGCCGTTGAGGTCGTTTCAGGCTGGATGGGCATCGCGCCTGAGTCGTATACGATGAAGCTGGCAGTCTTCCATACCCTGTTCAATCTGGCCGGCCTGATCATCATGGTGCCTCTGATCGGGCCGTTGGCTGGCTTCCTCATCCGCCGCCTCAAGCCCGCAACAGTACGGATCGACGAGCCAAAGTTCATCAATGAGCAGCTCCTGACCACGCCCGCACCGGCACTGAGCGCCGCCCGCCAGGAACTGCTACGCCTGTTCGATGCCGTGTTGAATCTGATCGCGCGGGTGATCGGCTTCGAGCCGGCCGAGCTCAAGCGCCTGGCCGACCCCGCGCTGTTCGACCGTCCTCCCGAGCGCCTGCATCCGGTCGATGTCGATGCCTATTACGCCGAAAAGATCAAGCCGCTGATGGGCCAGACGCTCGGCTTCCTCGCCCGGCTGTCGACCAGTGGCTTTCGCACCGCCCAGCTGGCCGAACTGCGAGAGGCCTGCCAGTCCCTGCTCGAAGCGGCCAAGGCCAGCAAGCACCTGCAGAAGAACATGGTCCGCTATCGCGACGCCCATCGCATCGAGCTGGTCCGGACCTACCGCTCGCTGCGATCGCGACTGGGGCGACTGATCCATCAGCTCGCCAGCCGCGGTGACACCATTGAGGCCGATGGGCAGGCGGCCTGGCTGGACGAGCTGAAACAACGATCGAATGACGACGATCAGGCCGCCGGCGAAAGGCTTGACGAGATGATCCGGACAGGCTTGATCGACGCCAGCGAGGCCACCTCACTGATGAACGACCTGGTCTACTGTCGGCGAATCGAAAAGCACCTGCTCAAGGCCGCCGGCCGATTGATTCCTGACCTGGCCGACCGACCTGCCGATGTACCTGCAGTGATGGTCAGCTAGGCCAGTGAGTGAACGGCTCGACCGAAAGTCTTGCGTTGGTGTAGCGCGGATCGTCGGTGACCTCTAGTCCCAGCCAGGGGGGTGAGGCAAAAGGCTGCTCGGCCGAGTCCAGCTCGATTTCTGCCACGACCAGCCCGGCATTGGCGCCGGAGAATTCATCGATCTCCCAGACATCACCCGCGTGGTCAACGCGATAGCGGGTCTTTTCGATGGCCGAATCGAGGCAGAGAGTTTCGATCATCGCTTCGGCATCTTCGGCCGGAATCGGATACTCGAATTCAGCGCGAACCGGGCCCGTTGCGCGACCCTTGATGGTCACCCAGCCCTGGCGCTTATCGGCTTCGACTTCGACCAGCCGAACCCGGACCGTGCGGTCCGGGTCGGTGGACAGATAGGCCTGTCGAAAGACAAGACCTCGGGCGTTGTGCTTCCAGCTCGAATCGGCGAGCAGGAACTTGCGTTCGATTTCAACGCCCATGGGTCACTTACTGCGGACCCGGCTCGGCAAACCGCTCCATCCACTTGCGGACTTCGTGATACCAGTAGATCGAGTTGTTCGGCTTCAGGATCCAGTGGTTCTCGTCGGGGTAGTAGATCAGGCGTGATTCGACGCCCCGGGCCTGCAGGGTACGGAACAGTTCGAAGGCCTGGCCGACCGGTACGCGCAGGTCGTTCTGCCCATGGATGATCAGGGCAGGGGTATCGAACTCGCCGGCAAAGTAGTGCGGTGAGATCTCGCGATAGATCTCCGGGGATTCCCAGAAATCGCCGAACCGGGTGGCGTGCACGGTAAAATCGGCAGCCATCTGCGAGTACATGTTGTAGACCGGCGCGTGGATCAGCAGGGCGTTGAAGGGGTGGTCCTTGCCGAGCAGGATCGAGGACAGATAGCCGCCGTAGCTGCCGCCGCCGGCGACCATCCGGTCCTCATCGATCCAGTCCTTTTCGGCAAACCACTCGGCTGCAGCGATCGTGTCGTTGTAGGGTGCGGTCACCCAGTCCGGATTGATCGCGTCAGCGAAATCCTGGCCGAAGCTGTTCGAGCCGTGGAAATTGTGCCAGGCGGTGACATAACCCCAGGAAGCAAAGGTCTGGGCGTTCCAGCGGAAATGGAAACCGTCCGGGATAGCGTTGTGCGGGCCGCCGTGGATCAGCAGGAACAGCGGGTATTCCTGATCAGGATCGAAGCCGGGCGGATAGTGGACCCACATCTGGATCTCCTGCCCGTCGTGGCCGCTGTAGGTCACCGACTCGTAGGTACCCAGATCGGCGCTCTCCAGGATCTGATCATTGAAAGTATCCAGGCGGGTGGTCCGGCCTGAATCGGTGTCGATCAACTGCACCCGAGGCGGATACAGGAAACTGTGGTTCTGAGCGACCAGGGTGCCGTCATTGGCGATACTCAAGCCACCGAAGCTGGTCGCGTCGGTGATGGCCCGTGGCTGGCGGCCGTCCGCATCAACGAAATAGACGCGCACGGTACCGGCATCGGCGATCGAAGCATACAGGCCGGAACTATCCGGTGCCCAGATCATGCCCGACACGCTGCGGTCCCAGTTGGCGGTGATGTTGCGCTCTGCGCCGGAGTCCAGATCGCGCAGGATCAGGCGCGCGGTGTCGGCATAGAAACCGTGGATGGACTGACGGGCGTAGGCCAGGGTCTCACCATTCGGGCTGAAGGCGGGCGATCCCTCGCTGGCCGGGTTGTCGGCCGAGAGATTGGTGATGGCCTCCTCGGCCAGATCGACCAGCAGCAGTTCGGTCTTGGGATCGACTGCGGTCGGATCGCTGTCGACCGCCACGACCAGATGGGTTTCGTCGGGATGGACATCGAAACTGCCTGAGCCTGTGCCGGAGCGGGTCAGCTGCACGTCCCATTCGCTGGTCAGCGGTTCGACCTCACCGCCGGCTGCAGGCACGCGGTACAGATGGGCCTGTCGGTCTTCTTCCAGATAGCGATCCCAGCTCGAATACGGCAGTGCGTTCCACTGCATCGCCGAAACATGGCTGTCCTTGTCGGCCTCGATCTGCTCGGCCATCTCGTCCCAGCTCTTGCCGGGCCAGATCGAACTGATGAAATAGATGTGCTCGCCGATCCATTTGATGGCCGAAACGCCGGTCGGCACCTCTGTCAGGCGACTGGCTTCACCCGGACCGTCCATGGACAGCAGGTAGATCTGGCCGGCTTCGTCATCTCCGCGGGTGGTGATAAAGGCCAGGGTGGACCCGTCGGGCGAGAACACGGGGCTGGAGGCCGACTGACCGGCCGAAGTCAGCGCACGCTGCGCGTTGCCTTCGGTCGAGAGCAGCCAGAGCCGCGTTTCTGACTCGTCGCTTTCGACCTCCCAGGCCGTCACCGGAACCACCACATGACCGCCGGCTGGCGAAATCACCGGTGACCCGACCCGATCCATCTGCCAGAGCTTCTCGACCGACAGGCGACGATCATCTTCATTATGGTCATCCGCCCATGCCAGCATCGGCATCAGCAGCAGACCCAGAACCACTACCCACTTGTTCATGTTCATCCTCTTTTGATTTAGTTGTTGCTGAATGGGAGTTTCCGGTTTCCGGTTTCCGGTTTCCGGTTTCCGGTTTCCGGAAAGGCTAAATCCTGCGGCTGACTATGGTTTCGCCTTTAGCCTTTCGCCCTTCGCCTCGACTAATACAGCTCCAGCGAGCTTACTTCCATGGTGTAGGCCGAGGCTGCCGTTGCGTTTTCGATGTTCTCGATATTGAGCTGGCCTTCCATCCAGAAAGCATCCCAGATGTTGACCATCGGGATGGCTTCATCGAGGCGGCCGTAGATCAGCTGATTGGCCGGCGGCGGGGGCACGTGGATGCAGGCGCCGAAGTAGGGCACCAGGAAGAACTCGAGGAGATTGCCTTCTCCGTCGGTCTCGATCGGCACCACGAAGCCGGGAATACGCACGGTCTCACCATCGAGCTCGGGTACGGTCGTGAAGGACTGGAAGGGCTCGGGGGCGTCGAATCCGGAGTGATCGACGCTGGCCGAATCGTTCAGCCAGGCGTCGGCTTCCTGCTCTGGCATCAGTTCGATCCATTCCAGCACGCGGGTTTCGTTGGCAGCCAGGGAGGCAGCCAGAGCCAGCATCAGGGCGGTGACGCCCGCTTTCCATTTCCTGTTCATCATTCGTTTCCGATTGGAATGTCCACGCATCATCGTAGCGTTCATTTCAGCACACTGTGACCACATCGATGGGCCGCAAGTTTCAATGCGCCCTGCAGGCACGGACTACATCCGCACCTGCATGCCATCGGCCAGGGTGCGCCGGTAGGCCATCAGAGCGGGTACGGCTCCGACCACCAGGCCGGCCAGCCAGATGCCGGCCAGAATCTTCCACAATAACGCCGATGGCCAACCCACCGCCAGATTGACGCCCACGGTACTCAGCAGCCAGGGTGCGGCAATCGCCTGGACCGCCACGGCCAGAATCAGCCCGAGAAGGATTCCAGCAGCGGCCAACAGTCCTGCCTCGAAGATGAGCAGGGCGGCAATCTGGATCGGTCGGGCGCCGTTGGCGCGCAGAATGGCCATCTCTCGGCGACGCTCATTGAGGGTCGTGAGCAGCACGGTCAGCATGCCGAGCAGACCGGACAGCACGACCAGTCCGGCGACGACCCGAAGGATCTGTTCGGCCAGACCGGTAATGCGCCAGAGCTGCTGCAGGGCGATCCCCGGCAGCACGGCGCTGAGCGCTTCCTGGCGGTAATCATTGACCCGGCGCTGCAGACCGAACACGGCCGCACGGCTGGTCAGTCCAAGAAGAATGGCGGTGACCGAATCCGGGGTCAGGCGCTCGGCCAGGGCCCGGGCCTGCGCATCGGTCGGGTCCGCACCCGGCCGGGGCATGCCGTTCTGCCAGCCGATGTGAATCGCTTCGTGGGCCGTCAGGGAAATGTAGAGCTGCTGATCGATCGGTGTGCCGGTGGGGGCAAGAATGCCGGAAATGCGAAACGGCAGGTTGTCGTGCTGCTGCAGGCTGACGTTGGCGGTACCGTGAGCCAGCACGATCTGATCACCCAGGCTATAGCCCAGGTTCCGTGCCACCTGATGGCCGAGCACCACGTCGAACAGGTCATTGAATCGCTCACCCTGAGCAAAAGCCAGGGGTTGTCGATCGGCGTAACGGTAGTGATCGAAGAACTGGACCTGGGTACCGACCACGCGATAACCCTCATGGGCATCGCCGAGCGAAATCGGGACGGCCCAGGCCACCTCGGCCGTATCTGCCAGGGCGTTGAAGGTCTCCCAGGAGACATTGTTGGTGGGCTCACCCAGACCGAAGACGGAGTAGAGCAAGAGCTGGACCGGTGAGGTGCGTGCGCCGACGATCAGATCGGTGCCCGAGACCGAGCGATAGAATCCCTCGCGGACCTCCGATCGCAGTTGTTCGACCAGCACCAGCAGGGCGATGGACAGGGCGATGGTCAGCACGGTCAGTCCGATCGCGAAACGGCGATTGAGCAGCGAACGAATGGCAAGGCTCGGCAGGGTCATGCGCTTGCTCCAGCACGGTTGATCGTGGCCAGATCGAGCTGGCGATCGAAGTGCGGGGCCAGATCCCGATCGTGACTGACGAACAACAGGGCGCTACCCGCCTCGCGGCACTGGGCGAACAACAGATCCAGAAAATCGTCCCGCCGGTCGCTGTCGAGTGCCGAGGTCGGTTCATCGGCCAGCACCAGCTCCGGTTGCCCGATCAGCGCCCGCGCTGCGGCGACGCGCTGCTGCTGGCCGACGCTGAGCTGGTCAGCGCGGCGCAACCATAGCTCGGGGGCCAGATCCATGGCCTTTAGAAGATCCTCCGCCGCGCGATTCACGTCGCCGGCGCGCTGCGCCCGTCGCCTCGAAAAGCGGCAGGGCAACATGACGTTGGAGCGCAGGTCCAGCCAGGGCAACAGATTGAACTGCTGGAAGATCACGCCGAGGTGATCGGCGCGGAAGCGATCACGCTTCGCACCACTGAGCGTGGTCAGCTCCTCGCCCAGGCAGGTCAGACTGCCCTGATGCGGCTGGACCAGGCCGCCGATCAGCGCCAGCAGACTGGATTTGCCCGAGCCGCTGGGTCCGCGCAGAAACAGCCGCTCCCCGACCTCGATGCGAAATTCATCGATGACCAGGACCGGCCGCGACTGTCCTGGCCAGGCAAATTCGAGCTGCTGTATATCGAGTAACGCCATCGAGTCGTCCGGAGTCTAGCGGGCCAGGTCGACGCGAAACCGACCTGGAACGAGATCGACCTGCGTGACCAGGGCGTCGCTCAGAACGTCGAGTCGGATCAGGCGGTTGTTGTCGTAGTCGGAAAACAGATCGACATCGATCCAGCGCAGCACCGTGGTCCGGGCGCAATCGAATGTTAGCGTCACTTCGAAGGATCCGTGGTCATGATCATGATTGTGATCATCATCGTGGTGATGATCATCGTGCTCATGATGGTTGTGATCAGGATCTGATTCATGGTGGTCATGCGAGTCGCCGTCATGATTGTGGCCATGGTCATGATGGTCGTGCGAATCACCTTGGGCGTGATCATGGTCGTGGTCGTCATCGTGCGCGTCATGATCGTGATCGTCGTGTTGCGCCTCGGCGACCAGACCGGGCGTATCGATATCGACCGATGTGGCCGTGCAGCCTGCGGCTGGATCGGTCGCGATCCAGGCGATCGACTCCAGATTCGACATGACGCCATCGAGCAGCTCGCGCTGGGCGGCATCAGCCGGCGGATGTTCGAATCCGATCAGGTTGAAGGCTGGAATCTCCAGGGTCATCTGCAGGGAAGTGGCGTCGATCGACAGGTGGCCCCGGGCCTCGCCGTGTACATGGGCATCGTGCTGACGCATGGGTTCATCGAACTGGGCCCAGAGCAGGTTCGAACTCAGGGCCAGAGCCAGAAAAGGAAACGTGCGCATCGTCGTTGATCTCCGGAAAATTGTTATACTATAACAATGACAGCACTTCGTCGCGATTCTCGTTGGGCTGACCGCCTCGGCATGGTGGTCGCAACCGCTTGCGGGCTGCATTGTGCCACGCTGACCGTCGTGTTTCTGTCTTTCCCGAGCCTGTGGCTTAATCGCTACTACTGGGAGATCGGGCTGTGGCAGAAGCTGGTGTGGCTGGAATGGTCGCTGCTGGCCATCGCCTGGCTGCTGATGCTCTCGACTCTGATCCTCAACGGCCGCCGCCGCGGGCACTGGCTGACGACCCTGTCCGGGCTGCTGGGTCTGAGCGGGATGAGCCTGCTTGTCCTCTCCCCCCTGCATTTTTCCAGCCCGTGGATCGGGCTGGCCATCCTGACCTGCGGCATTCTGGTCGGCCTGTCACATTTCGCTCGCCTCCGTCGTAATTGAACGAAACCGGGACTTGGCGCACAATGACGCGCTTGTGACGTTCATCTTCAGGGCTCATTTCGACCATGCAAAGCACTTCTATCCACGGCATGTGGTCCTCCCGCCTGGCCTTCATTCTTGCGGCCACCGGGTCCGCGGTCGGCCTTGGCAACATCTGGCGCTTCCCCTACATCACCTCCGACAACGGCGGTGGCGCCTTCGTGCTGATCTACCTGCTGTGTATCCTCGCAGTCGGCATGCCGATCATGTTTTCCGAGATCATCATCGGTCGCCGCGGACGGATGAGCCCGATCAACTCGCTGCGAGAGCTCTCGATCGATGCCGGTGCAAGCAAGGGCTGGATGGGCTTGGGGATTCTCGGCGTGATCGCCGGTTTTCTGGTGCTGTCCTTCTATTCGGTGGTGGCCGGCTGGACCCTGCACTACGGGTTTCTCTACGCCAAGGAACTGTTCGGCGGCGTCGGCGTGACCGATCCGGGCGCCAATTTCAATGGCCTGTTGGCCAGCGCCGGCGAGATGACCTTCTGGCATGGCCTGTTCATGGTGATGACCGTCAGCGTTGTTGCCCTGGGTGTGGAAAAGGGCCTGGAACGTGCGGTCAGCGTCCTGATGCCGATCCTGTTCATCCTGCTTCTCATCCTTCTCGGCTACGGTATGAACACCGGTCATTTCCAGGAAGCGGTCGGCTTTCTGTTCACGCCGGACTGGTCGATGGTCTCCGGCGGCATGATCGTGACCGCCATGGGCCAGGCCTTCTTTACCCTGAGTCTGGGAATGTGCGCGATCATGACCTACGGGGCCTATCTGCCCTCGGATGTCAGCGTTCCCCGAGTGGGTGTGACGGTGGTCATCGCCGACACCCTGGTCGCCCTGGTGGCCGGACTGGCGATCTTCCCGATCGTGATCTCCTTCGGCATCGATCCGGCCGGCGGTGGGCCGGGCCTGATCTTTACCTCGCTGCCGCTCGCCTTTGCCGAAATGCCCTTCGGCATCCTCTACGGCATGGCCTTCTTCCTGCTGCTGTCGGTGGCGGCCTGGACCAGCGGGATTTCACTGATGGAACCGGCCACGGCCTATCTGGTGGAGTCGACCAATCTGAGCCGCCGCGCTGCCGCGCTTTGCGTTGCCGGACTGGCCTGGACTCTGGGTCTGGCCTCAGTCTTCTCTTTCAACATCTGGTCTGAGGTGACGATTGGCGGGCGCAGCATCATGGGCGCGATCGAGTATGTCGCCAACGACATCATGCTGCCGATCGGCGGACTGCTGACCGCGATCTTCGCCGGCTGGGTGCTGTCGAGCAAGATCACCCGCGAAGAGCTTGACGACAAGATGCCGGACTGGGCCTACAAGGCCTGGCTGTGGCTGACCCGCGTGGTCACCCCGGCCCTCATCCTGGTCGTGCTCGCCAGCCTGATGGGCGTGATCTAGAAAAGACATTCACCACAGAGGCACGCACGCTCGGACGCCCTCCCCACAAGCGCTTCTTGCCTCCGGCAAACCGCGCTTATGTGTCGAGCTGAGCTGCCGCTTTCCGATCAGAGGCTTCTTGCCCACGGCAAATCGCCACTGATCTCCAAGCCACGCTGCGGTCACAGAGGAAAAGAAAATTCTTATTCACCGAGCGTAGTCCATGTGCCAAAACGCTGTTCCTGGATGAACTACGCCGAATCCAATAAGGAAACCTTTTAAGTTTTTCTCTGTGTTCTCCGTGCCTCTGTGGTGAACACGCTCTTACCCATTTCCTAAAACCCTGCCATTCCGCGGCGGGCGATGACCACGGCGCGCAGAGGCGCAGGCAGGCCTTCGATGGTCCGCGTTGTGTCCTCCGGGTCCAGCGCGTCTTTCAACGAGAGGAAAGGCATCCAGTCGGTGCTTCGCTGTTCCTCGACCGTGGTCGCGGTGACATCGACGCAGCGGACATCCTCGTAACCGGCTTCTTCGATCCACTCCAGCAGACGCGCCCGCGTCGGCAAGGCGTGGACGTTGCGCATGTTGGCATAGCGAGGCGGGGCGCTCAGTTGCCTGTCCTCATCGCCCGGCAGGATCAGGGTTTCCAGGATCAGTCGACCATCGGGCTTGAGACGCCGGGCCAGGCGTTCAAGATGATCAAGATGATCTCGGCGGTGATAGAGCACGCCGAAGGAACACACGGTGTCGAAGCCATCGAGCGCCGGGTTCAGGTCCTCCAGCGTCGAGGCCAGCAGCAGATGTGCAGCGGGGCCGGCGAAGTGGCTGATGGCCCGGTGCTGATGGATGAACAGCTGGGTCGGGTCGCAGCCGACGACGCTGGCGGCGCCTGCATCGAGCATGGCCCAGCCGAAGTAGCCGTTGCCGGCACCGACATCCAGCACGTGTTCGCCGTTCAGATCGACATGCGGTGCAATCCGCGCCCATTTCCAGTCCGAACGCCACTCGGTGTCGATGGCCACACCACCCAGGGTCAGCGGACCCTTGCGCCAGGGAATCAGGCCCCCCAGCTGCTCGGCGAGTCGCTCAGCCTGTGCGGGCGCTCTGCCGGCGATCAGTCGACCCTCGCGCATGGCCCAACCGCGTTCGGTCTCTGGCAGATTATCGATCAGTGCCTGCCACTCTGCATGTTTCCCGTGGCGCTGCATCCAGCTTTGATGGTCGCGCTCCAGCGTGGCGAGCCTAGCGAGACCGAAGCGATCGATCCAGAGTGAATGGGATTCGGGATTCGAGTGGAGCATCCGGTCAAGCAACTTGGGAATCGTCAGCCGTCAGCCGGAACAGGGCTTCCGGGCGCATCATTGTCGGGCGTCGGTCGGGGTGCTTGCTCAAGTCCCAATTCATAGGCCGGGGCAAACACGAAGGGAATGGAATAGTCCCGGGCCGCCACCGGATAGCGATCATCCAGAGCCAAGGCATCCCCGCCCTGGTTCCAGCTCACCTTGAGGGTATGCAGACCCGGCTCGAGACCGGACAATTCGATCACCCCGATCAGACCGCGCAGGTTCAGATCCAAACGCTCGGCCGGAAACAGGGCGTCGGGCGCCAGGATCCGGTCGCCCAGTGAGACCTGCCACAGATTGCGCAGACAGTCCAGCGGCGGCATATCCGGGGCGCACTGCGAATCCAGAACCAGATTGTCGCGCAGGGGAAAGTAGGGGATGAAGACCGACAGAACCGAGCGCTGCTGAACAAAATCGTCGATCATCGGGTAGAAGCGAAGCCGGTCGCGGGAACTGCGCAGATTCTCGTAATAGGTACTGCGGAATCCCTCCCGGGCAAGCTCGTCGTCGAGGTAGCGAAACTCCTCGGACAAACTGAAGCGGTTCCAGCTCGCGTTGACCGCAAACCCGACCAGGATGATCATGACGCTCCCCGCACCGAGAAAGAAGGTGAACAGACGGGGACGGGTATTCGACTGCAGGGTGAGCTGGACCGGAAGGATCAGACGTTGCGGGGCAATCCAGCCACTGAGCCGGATCAGTCCGTGAATGAGTCGCTGATACCAGGCACGATCCTGAAGACGCGGAAACCAGCGGCCGAATTTCGCGTCCAGCAGCCAGAGCAGCGTGACGATGCCGAAGAACCCGCCAAGCGTAACAATGGTGCCCAGGCTGACGGCCTGATTGGTCCGGCCGGTCTGCGAGCCGATCAGCCCGGCGAGAACAATGACCCCACCAAAAAGCAGAGCAGTCCACAACACGCCCAGGGCAATCAGACTGATCACCGAGAACAGCGATGAGGCCAGGTGATCGGCCTTGGAAATGGACTCCGACAGGGTCGGCAGTCGGTCGCGATAATAGCGACGACCCACCGGCCCCAGTCCGGGTGTCCTGTCCCAATCGATGCCCTGCGGAAACACCGTGCGCAGTCCGATCAATCCCGCCCAGTAGGCGCGGATCATCAGATGAACGGCAAAACAGAAACCCAGCACGTAGAACAGTCCCGGCACCAGGATCAGAACGATGTTCGAGCCCATCGCCGAGACGACGGACTGGTGCGACTGCACGTTCATCAGCGTCTCGTACAGCCAGCCCGGCAGGGTAAACAGGGCCACGGTGGTCAGACCGGAGATGATCAGCTCGATCTCATCGGTACGATCACGCAGGCGTTCGAACTTGGCTTCGTCAGGATCGCGCGCTGTCGGTGATCTGTCGACGGGTGTCTCGCTCATGCGGGCCTCATCGAATGGCAGACATGGCGGTGAAGTTGAAGCACTGGAACCAGTCGGTGACCTGACTGAAACCGGCCGCCTCCAGACGCGCGTGATGGGCCCGCCGAGTCTCGGGGACCAGGACGTTTTCGAGCGCCTGACGCTTACGCGCGATTTCCAGATCCGAATAACCCTGGGCACGCTTGAAATCATGATGATGGGTATCGAGCCACTGCTGTTCGGCGGGCGGATAAGCCAGCTTTTCGGCCAGAAGCAGGATCCCACCGGGCCGCAGGCCAGATGCGATCTTCTGCAGCAGTGCCCCGCGCCTGTCGCGTTCGATGAACTGAAGAGTGAAATACATCAGCACCACGGACGCATTGTCGATGGCCAGATCGCAGGCGTCGGCTTCGAGAACCTCGACGGGCACGCGGGAATTGTCGGCAGCAACGATCTCGCGACAGCGATGGACCATATCGGGCGAGGTGTCGGCCGCGATGATTTCCACGCCCTCAACGCCCACCGCGCGGCGCGCCGCCAGCGTGGCTGCACCCAGGGAGCAGCCCAGATCGTAGATGCGCGTGTCCGGCTGCACGGCGCGTCGCACCATCAGCGGGGTCATCTCCAGCAGCAAGCGGTAACCGGGCACGGACCGCTCGATCATGTCCGGGAAGACGCGGACGACCGATTCGGAGAACTCGAAGGGGGCAGTCGCGTTGTCCGCGTGTTGTTCGGTCTCGGCGTAGATGCGATCGCGTTCGCTCATCGACGACTCCGTCAGGCCAGGCGCTCGATCGCCGGCACCAGGAGACGGCTCAGACCGATCTCGGATTCCGGCGCATTGACCGAGTTGGTGCACACGACCCGGGCCACGCCGGCGTGCCGCAGCAGCTCACGTGATCGATCGCCGAACAGGCCGTGCACGGCGACCACGACCGGCGCGGCAAAGCCGGCTTCGAGCAGATGGCGCGTGGCTTCGGCTACCGTACCCCCGGAGGAAATGATGTCGTCGACCAGTACCGGCGTATGCCCTTCGAGTTCGCTCAAGTCGGGCACTTCCAGTTTGACCTCGCGATCGCCGAAGCGCGTCTTGGTCATGACGCGCCAGGGCAGACCGGCGGGCTTGGCCACGGCACGCGCCCACTGCTCGCTTTCACCATCCGGTCCGATTACCACCGGTCGCTCGACCGAAGCAGCGATCCACTCGCTCAATGCCGGTGCCGCTGCGACGACTTCCGAGTCCAGCGTGTAGATCTCGTCCAGGCTGCGGTAGCGGTGCAGATGCGGGTCGACCGTGACCAGCCAGTCCAGATGGGCCGACAGCCAGCGGGCGAAGCTGCGCGAGGTCAGGGCCTCGCCGGGATGAAAGCGGGTGTCCTGGCGCATGTAGGACAGATAGGGGCAGACCAGGCCGACGCGGGCCGCGCCCAGATCGCGGGCCAGATCAGCCGCGAACAGCAGCGAGGGGATCTTGTCGTCCGGTCGGTCGAGGCTGGCTACCAGCGCGACGTGCCGATCTTCAAGTGTATCGGGCAAGCGTAGATAGCTCTCGCCATCAGGGAACCGCCGATAGTCGAGCGCGACCTCATCGGCACCCAGCTGCTCGGCGAGGGCATGGGTCAAGGGCTCATTCCCGGGCAGGGCGATCAGACACAGTGGTTGCGATCGGTCAGTCATATCGGCTCCAGACCAGGGTCATGACGAACGGTAGCACCTTTGTCCCTGAACTACCCCACCTGAATGATATCGCCATTGCTGAACGCGAATTCGCGCGCGTAGTTCAATTCGCCGTGGGTTTCGGCATGAATCGTGTAGAGCGGCTGCTCGCGCACGACCCGATCACCCAGGTGTACATGCAGCTCGACCCCGGCAGCCGACGCGGCAGGCGCACCGGCCAGTTTGGCCACGCGACCAAGGCGGCGGTTGTCGAATCGGGTCACGCAGCCATCGCGCCTGGCAACGATGCCGAACTGACGCCGTGCAGGAACCGGCACCCGCATGCCGCCCTGGGCCTGGCAGATGGCTTCGAACTTGCGCGCCGCGCGACCGGATCGCAGGGCCTCTTCAGCCATGGCCCGGCCGCTACCGGGCCCGGCGGCACCGGCCAGCTCGAGCAGCTCGGCCGAGAGATGGAGCGAGCGTGAGCGCAGATCGTGCGGTGCATCGGCGGTATTGTCCAGCACGGCAAGGATGTCTCGGGCTTCCAGCGCCGGACCGATGCCGCGTCCGACCGGCTGACGGCCATCACTCAGAATCACTCGTGGCGTCACACCGAACGCCTCGGCCACAAGTTTCAGCCGCTGGCCCAGATGCTCTGCATCCCTGTCGGTTCGAATCTTCGCGGTTTGCCCAACCGGCAGGTCAAGGACAAGATGGGTCGCACCGGCCGCAATCTTCTTCGACATGACCGAGGCGATCAGCTGGTCTTCGGCATCCAGATCCATCACCCGGGCAACGCGGATCAGGATGTCATCTACCGGACTGAGGCGGACCGCGCCGCCCCAGACCACGCAACCGCCTTCCTGTTCGACGACCCGACGCATGGCGGCCAGGTCGAGATCGACCGGACACAGCGTCTCCATGGTGTCGGCGGTGCCGGCCGGCGAGGTGATGGCGCGCGATGAGGTCTTCGGCATCCACAGTCCACAGGAGGCCACGATCGCCACGACCAGCGGCGTCGTGCGGTTTCCGGGCAGACCGCCGACACAATGCTTGTCGGCGATCGGCGCACGCGCCCAGGACAGGGTGTCGCCAGCATCGATCATCGCCCGGGTAAAGGAGATCAGCTCGCTGTTCTGCAAACCGCGCGTGGCAATGACGGTCAGAAACATAGCCGTATGGATATCGGCATACCGGCTGGCGGCGATATCGCCAATGATCGACTGCAGATCATCGGCGCTGAACGGCTCCCCGAACACCCGGCCTCGGACCCGACCCAGGGACTCCAGCGGCTGCGGATGGCTCAGGAAGACTTCATCGCCCGCGCGCATGTCGAGTTTTTTCCAGGCCGACTCGGACAGACCCACTTCGCCGAAGTCCAGCCAGTCGGACTCGATCTGGTAGAGGGTGGCGATGATTCGCCGGTTGCCGGCCTGGACGCGAACCCGAGCGTGAGCAGCGAAGCCCTCCGAGCGGCAGACCGGGCAGTCGCGGCGGGTCAGGATCACCGGCTGGTCATGCGTGTCGAGCTGGATGCGACGCGCTCGCATCACGTTCAGATCGCTCGGATGAGCACTCAAAGCGCGTATTCCTGGTTCATTTCAGGCACTTCGGCCTGCCACCCAAGCGTGTCAGCGATCCGGATGCGCAGGGCATCGCTGGCCTCCGGCTCGCCGTGGACGATGAACACCTGTTTCGGCGGGCGTGGCATGGGCCGGAGCCAGTCTATGATTTCCTTGTAGTCTGCATGGGCCGAGAGCATGTCGAGATGGTCGACCTCGGCCTTCAGGGGCCAGTCACGGCCGTGGATCCTGATCGAGTCTGCCCCCGCGATCATCTTGGCGCCGCGCGTGCCGCCGGCCTGAAAGCCGGCAAAAAGGATGGTGTTGCGGCGGTCGGTGGCATAGACCTTGAGATGATGGAGGACGCGTCCACCGGTTGCCATTCCACTGCCGGCGATGATGATCTTGGGCATGGGGTCCCGGGTCAGCGCCTTGGATTCTTCGGGATCTCGGACGTAGCGCGGCAGGGAGCAGGCCGCCTCGGCTTCCTCCCGACTCAAGCGGTGGTCGTCGGGGTGATTGGAAAAGACCTCGGTGGCCTTGATCGCCAGCGGGGAGTCGAGGAAAACCGGCACCTGAGGTACCCGACCGCTGTCGATCAGACGCTGCAGATGATGCAGGATCAGCTGTGTCCTCCCGACCGCGAAGGCCGGAATGATCAGGGTGCCACCCCGTGACACGGTCCGATTGACAATCTCGGCCAGAGCCGCTTCGGGGTCGGTCCGATCGCGCAGGCGATTGCCATAGGTCGATTCGATCACCAGCACATCGACCTGGGGCACTGGATCGGGGGGAATCATGGTCGGCGAATCCGGCGGGCCGAGATCGCCGGAGAACAGAATCCGGGTCGAGCCGACCTCGAACAGCGCGCTGGCCGCGCCAAGAATATGGCCGGCCCGGCGCAGGGTCAGGGTCGTTTGCCCATCCAGCGCCCGGGGGCTATTGAAGTCGATCGGTTGGAAGAATCGCAGGCTGTCCTCGGCGTCCTGGCGGGTGTAGAGCGGCCGGGCCGGCTTGTGTCGGCTGTGGCCGTAGCGATTCGCGTTTTCGGCGTCCTTTTCATGGATGAACCCGCTGTCCGGCAGCAGATGCCGACACAGGTCTCGGGTCGCATGCGTGCAGAGGATATCCCTGGCAAAACCCTCCCGACACAGCACCGGTAGAAAACCGGAGTGATCGATATGGGCATGAGTCAGCACCACCTCGTCGATGGCCGAGGGAGAAAAGGGCAGGCCGGTCCAGTTGCGGCGACGCAGCTGTTTGTAGCCCTGGAACAGTCCGCAGTCGATCAGGGTGCGCCGATCATCGACGCGAAGCAGAAATCGGGAGCCGGTGACCGTGCCGACGGCTCCATGAAAGGTCA
>CAYTQT010000016.1:36293-58304 GCA_964439915.1 uncultured Wenzhouxiangella sp.
CTGAAAACGGTCGGAGTAGATCTGTTCCAGAGCCCCGATCAGTCTGGGATCCCTGACCCTGACCACGAACAGACCGCGATTGAAATCGGAGACCAGCAGCAGATCGTTGGCGAAAAAGGGAAACACGTTCCAGGCGCCGCTGAAGCCTGTCCCGTCGCTGGTCGGGTAGGTATCGAAGAAGGCAACCTCGCGAAAATCGGCGCTGGCCGGGTCGATCAGTTCGAGCACCCGCAGTCCACGCTTGTAGTTGGCCTGAAAAACGAAATCCCCGGCGACATACAGGTTGTGGTCGATCGACAGACCATCTGCGATGTATTCCGCGGCCTGCGGGGCGCTGTCGAGTCGCTCAAGGTCAAGAATCAGCGTTCGTGTACCGGCCAGATTGAAAGAAAATTCATCGACCTCGTCGTTGAGAACGAAGTAGCGCTGATCCTCGGTCAGCCATCCCTGGTGGGTGTAACCCCGTTCGCTGTAGCTGTGTCGGCCCAGCAACACGGGCTCGGCCTTGTTCGTGACATCGACCACCGTGACCGTATCTTCATTGCTGGCAAAGCAGATCTCGTGACCCCGATAGCGCTCATCCGGACCCTCGTAGATCACGCATTTGACATCATGGGTGTAACCGTCGTCGCCGAAACAGCCGGCAAAGGCGGGGTTGAGCGGGTCTCGGATATCGACCATGTGCAGGCCACCGCTGCAGGACTCACCGCCAACCGCATAGGCATAGCCCGTGGCCTGATTGATGGCGATGTTGTGGGCCTCGTCGAACTGATCATAGTGCGCCACGGCGCTGAAGGTCACCGGCGGTCGGATCTCGACACTCAGCAATTCCCTGAGATCGAAGACCTGGATGCCGTGACCCTGAACCGAATCGGCCACGATGAAGGCGTGATTGCGGTAGGTCTTCATATCCGTCCAGACCGAATTCCCGACGCCCGCTGGGCGCGGCAGGTTTCCCACATAGACCGGGTTTTCCGGATCGGTCACCTCGACGAAGGCCACGCCATTGGAGCGACCCATCAGGGCAAAAAGGCGTCCGCTGTCCGGATCACGCCAACCCCAGTTGTCGGATCCGGAGCCGCCGCCGATGGCCGGCAGCTCCACCCAGCCGGCCAGATCGATGCCCAGACAGGGAAACTCATCGGCCATCCCGTCGCTGCACTCGGCAGGCCCGTTGAATCGATAGTCCATCGTCTGCTGCATGTGCATCTGATGGGCCATGCTGGCAAAGTCGATATCGGGGTGTTCGACGGCCAGGATTTCAGCCCGGTCCGGGGTAAAACAGGCCCAGACCGTCAAGGGCAGGGCAATCAACAGAATCAGTGTTGTCTTCATTCGGTATGACCGTGGGATATCAGGATGGGAAGAATGATGCTAAATACGGCTCAAGGGGCCGCTACCGATGGCCCGGACTTTGCCGGTTCTGGTTCCAGGCCGTCGACGAATCGTCGTAGCAGCCGGAAGCCATCAGGGGTGTCCTTGAGCTCACGCAACAGGACATCGGGACATTGCCCCTCGCGACGCAGTTCATCCGATCGCAGATGAATATAGCTGGCCATGATCCCGGCGGTGAATTCCGGATGAAACTGCACCCCCCAGCTGCGTTGGCCGAAATGCAGGCCATGGTGGGGGTCGCCGTCCGTGTCGGCGGTGACTCGACTGGCCGGCGGGGGCTGCAACACGGCTTCAAGGTGGGTGACGTGCAGATCAGTCGTCGGCTCGAGCCCGGCCATCAGGTCATTATGCTGCGACCGGTTGTTGACGCGCTTCGTGCCCATGCGACGGCCGGCCGGGTTGGGTCCGACCTGTCCCCCGAGGGCATGGGCAATGAGTTGATGTCCGTAGCAGACCCCCAGCATGGGCAGGGCGGCCTGATGCGCATCGGCGATCCAGGATGCGGCACGCTCCGACCAGTCCTCGCGGTGCGAGACCATGGCAGGAGAGCCCGTGACCAGTGCGCCGGCCAGACCGGTCAGGCTTGCAGGCAGGCGCTCACCGGCCTGCACATGGATGACCGTGGCCTGTGAGGCTTGCAGCCCGAGTCCTTCGATAAACCACTGGTCGAAATCACCATGTAGTCTGGCCACCTCTTCGGGCGCCGATCCGGTCTTGATGATCAATAGCCTGGACATGCCGGCATCATAACGCTTCAGGCCTGGGTCAGCCATGCTCCCTGTCTTGGGGAGCAGCAATGCAGGGGCTGACCGGACCACAGGCACGACCGGTATACTTGCGGGTTGTAATCAAGCTACGGGCGACAACCGTGAATTTTCAGGATTTCATCCGCACGCTGGACCGCTACTGGGCCGATCAGGGCTGCGTGCTGACCGCGCCGCTGGACCTGGAGATCGGTGCCGGCACTTTTCATCCGGCCACTTTTCTGCGATCGATCGGACCCGAGCCCTGGTCCGCAGCCTACATCCAGCCCTGCAGGCGCCCGACCGATGGACGCTATGGCGAAAACCCGAATCGACTTCAGCACTACTACCAGTATCAGGTTGTCATGAAGCCCTCACCGCTCGATTTTCAGGAACGCTATCTGGAAAGTCTGGATGCGGTCGGGATCAATCCCCGGGTGCACGACATCCGCTTTGTCGAAGATAACTGGGAGTCGCCCACGCTCGGGGCCTGGGGCCTGGGCTGGGAGGTCTGGCTGAACGGTATGGAAGTCACCCAGTTCACCTATTTCCAGCAGGCCGGCGGTCTGGAGTGCCGCCCGGTCATGGGTGAGATTACCTATGGTCTGGAGCGGCTCGCGATGTACCTGCAGGGCGTGGAATCGGTCTATGACCTGGTCTGGACCGACGGGCCGAACGGACCTGTGACCTATGGTGAGGTGTTTCACCAGAACGAGGTCGAGCAGTCGGAATACAACTTCGAGCGGGCCGACGTCACCAGCCTGTTCAAGTGGTTCGACACCTGCGAAGCCCAGGCCACGGAACTGGTCGAATCCGGTCTGCCGCTGCCCGCCTACGATCAGGTGCTCAAGGCCTCGCACAGTTTCAATCTGCTCGATGCGCGACAGGCCATTTCAGTCACCGAACGGCAACGCATGATCCTGCGGATTCGAAACCTGTCGCGGTTGGTAGCCGAGGCCTACCTCGAGCGCCGCGAATCGCTCGGTTTTCCGGGCCTGAACCGGAGTAGCGCGGCATGAGCCCGAATCAGACCCCCCGCGCGGACCTGTTGATCGAACTGGGTTGTGAGGAGTTGCCCGCCCGCCTGCTGGAATCCCAGCTCGACCAGCTGGCCGGTGGCCTGGGCCGGCGTCTCGACGAGGCCGGTCTGATCGAATCGGCCGAGGCTGAGGCATTCGCCACGCCGCGGCGCCTTGCCGTTCGCTTCTCCCAGGTGCT
Source organism: uncultured Wenzhouxiangella sp. (assembly GCA_964439915.1). Classification (GTDB taxonomy): domain Bacteria; phylum Pseudomonadota; class Gammaproteobacteria; order Xanthomonadales; family Wenzhouxiangellaceae; genus Wenzhouxiangella. The sequence continues at coordinate 39,650 of CAYTQT010000016.1, forward strand.
CGAGCGCCAGGCCGACCGGATCATCGATCGCACCGGACCCGCCGAGCAGGTCGCCCTCGACGCCGCCGGCAAGCCGACCCGGGCTGCAGAAGGATTCGCGCGCAGTGTCGGCAAACGCTTCGATGAACTGGAATGGCTCGACACCGATCAGGGCCGCCGGCTCCACTGTCGGGTCGAGGAAAAGGGTGCCTCCCTGGCCGAACTGCTTGGTCCGATGCTGGAAGAAACCGTTCGCGAAATGGCCAGTGCCCGCTCGATGCGCTGGTCGGATCTATCGGATCGCTTCCTCAGGCCGGTCCGCTGGCTGATCACGCTACACGGGGAGGCCGTCGTTCCGATGACCCTGGCCGGACTGACGGCCGGACGGCTGACCCAGGGCCACCGGATTCATGCCGCCGGTCAGCACGAGATCCGAACGGCCGCCGATTACGAGCAGACGCTCGAGGATGCGTTCGTCCTGGTCGATCCAGCAGCGCGGCGATCCCGAATCACCAAACAGATTCAGGCTCTGGCGGCGAAGTCAGAACTGATGATCGACGACAATCCGGCGCTGATCGATGAGAATGCCGGCCTGACCGAATGGCCGGTCGCCGTGATGGGCAGCTTCGATCCGGCGTTTCTCGAGGTACCGGAGGAAGCGCTGATCTCGTCGATGCAGCAGCACCAGAAGTGCTTTGCGCTGCGTCGGGACGACGGACGCCTGGCGGCACGATTCATGGCCATAGCCAATATCGAATCCGAGGATGTCGCAGCCATGACCGCCGGCTTCGAGCGAGTGATCCGGCCTCGTCTGGCCGATGCGCGTTTCTTCTGGGATCAGGACAGCAAGACCCCCCTGGCCGATCGCAGCACGCGGCTCGACGGAATCCTGTTCGAGGACACGCTGGGCTCGATCGGCGACAAGGCTGAGCGCATGCAGCGCCTGGGCGAAAGGCTGGCCGCGCCGATGGCTGCCGACTCCAAGGCCGTCCAGCGTGCAGCCGAGCTGTGCAAATGCGACCTGGTGACCGAGATGGTTGGCGAGTTTCCCGAACTGCAGGGCATCATGGGTCGCTACTATGCCCTGGCGGACGGCGAATCGGAGACGGTCGCCCGTGCCATCGAGGAACACTACATGCCGCGTCAGGCCGGGGCGGTCTTGCCGGAATCGCCCGAGGGACAGACCCTGGCCTTGGCCGATCGCCTCGACAGCATCGTCGGTCTGTTTGCCGCCGGCAAGAAGCCGCGCGGCAGCAAGGACCCCTTTGCCCTGCGCCGCGCCGCCCTCGGTGTGGTGCGCATCCTGGATCACAGCCGAACCGCGCTCTGTCTGAGAGATGTCGTTGATGCGAGCGCCGGGGTTCTGGCGCCGCGCGTCGAGATCCAGCCGGAGCTGGTCGATGAAGTGGTTCAGTTCCTGTCCGAACGGCTGCGGTCCTACGCCGTCGATTCAGGTCTGGACCTGTCGACGGTGCAAGCGGCCGAAGCCGGGAAGACCAGCTCCGTGGCCGATTTCATGGCACGAGCACGCGCAGTTCAGCAGTTTTCCGATACCCCGGAGGCCGACAGTCTCGTGGCCGCCTACAAACGCGCCAGCAATCTCCTCAAACAGGTCGATAAGGATGATTTCGGCGACGTTATCGAGGATTTACTGGAAGATGACGCCGAAAGAGCGCTTTTTGAGAAGCTCGACCAGTGTCAGTCCGAGCTGCGCGGGGCCGTCGACCGCAACGATTACCCGGCCGCCCTGGGCACCCTGGCCGGCCTTCGATCCTCACTCGATGCATTTTTCGATCAGGTCATGGTGATGGTCGATGACCCGGCGCTGCAGGCCAATCGGCTCGCCCTGCTGGCCAGACTGCGCGGCCTGATCGCCGATATCGCCGACCTGGCGCGTCTGGGGCGCTGAGTCTTGGGCCGTCGACAGCCACCGGTTCTGATCGAGCGCGCGCTGCTACTCGCCCAGGAGGAGATCGACCCCTCTGCGATCGAGCACATCGTCGCGCTGCAGCGAGGGGGTTATCACCTCCTGCTGCTGGCCGAACAGCCGCATCGCTGGCGACCGACGCGACGCTCGGTCGACCACGATCTGGCCCTGCAGCAGGAGCTGCAGCAGCGCATCAGCCGGGCCGGTGCCGAGCTCGATGGCGTAGTCTATCTGGAAACCGGCCTGTTCTCGCGCAAGCGGACCCGGACCCATGCGCTTGATGAACTGGCCTCCCGCTACAAGGTACCGGCGGCTGATCTGGTGTTCATCGGCCAGGATTCCATTCTCCTCGAATCGGTCATCCTGAGCGGAGGAAAGTCGATCGCGGTCGCCAGTCCCGGCGTCAAGGGCAGCGTCCCGGTCGACTCCCTGAAGGCAGCCATCGATCGCCTGGGCTGAGGCTTCTGCCGGAGTTTCTGTTCTGCTCCAACCCGACCGGGTCGGTCGGCTCAGACGTCGAGGTTCGAGACCTGGAGCGCGTTGTCTTCGATGAAGGCCCGGCGCGGTTCGACTTCGCTGCCCATCAGGGTCGAGAAGATATCGTCGGCAGCTACAGCGTCGTCGATCGTGACCTTCAGCAGTCGTCGGGTTTCAGGATTCACCGTGGTATCCCAGAGCTGATCGGGATTCATTTCTCCCAGACCCTTGAAGCGCTGGAAGGAGCGGCCCTTGCGCGATTCCTCCATCAGCCAGTCGTAGGCCTCCGAGAATCGCGACACGCTGGCGGCCTGCTTGCCGCGCTCGATGCGGGCTTCGGGGCCGATCAGCTGGGCGATGTTTCGACCAACCCTGGCGAACTGGCGATATTCCGGAGACTGGAAGAAGGCCGCATCAAGAATGGTGTCGATGACCACACCCTGGGCATGCCGGGAAATCACCACACCGCCGCCGCCCAGTGGTTTGATATGCCAGACCACGCCGGCCGGTGTTGCTCGGTCCAGACGCTGACGGAAGCGCTCAGACCAAGCCTCGACATCGAAATCCGATTCCAGTATAAATTCTTCAAAATCAATAAGTTGTTCGACAACGTCGTGATCGTGGCGGAGCTTCATTCGCGCGGCCACATGACGCGCCTGCTGGAAATCGGCCAGCAGTTTCTCCAGCACCGAATTGTCGATGGCCGGACCATCTACATCGGGGTAGAAGCGTGCGTCATCGAGGGCGCGTTCGAGCATATAGCGGTTCATTTCCGCCTCGTCCTTCAGATAGGACTCCTGCTTGCCCTGCTTGATCTTGTAGAGAGGAGGCTGAGCGATGTAGATGTAGCCGCGTTCGATCAGCTCGGGCATCTGACGGTAGAAAAAAGTCAGCAGCAGAGTGCGGATATGCGATCCATCGACATCGGCATCGGTCATGATGATGATGCGGTGGTAGCGCAGCTTGTCGATATCGAACTCATCCTTGCCGATCCCGGTGCCGAGCGCCGTGATCAGGGTGCCGACTTCGGCCGAGGACAGCATCTTGTCGAAACGAGCCTTCTCGACGTTCAGGATCTTTCCTTTCAGCGGCAGGATGGCCTGGTACTTCCGATTACGGCCCTGCTTGGCCGAGCCACCGGCCGAGTCACCCTCGACGATGAACAGTTCTGAGAGTGCCGGGTCCTTTTCCTGGCAATCTGCGAGTTTTCCGGGCAGTCCGGCGATATCGAGCACGCCCTTGCGCCGGGTCATGTCGCGGGCCTTGCGCGCCGCTTCGCGCGCACGTGCAGCCTCGATCACCTTGTTCACGATCAGCTTGGCATCGTTGGGGTTCTCGAGCAGGAAGTCGCGCAGCTCGGCGGCAAGCACCGACTCGACGGCCGGCTTGACGTCCGAGGACACCAGCTTGTCCTTGGTCTGGGACGAGAACTTCGGGTCGGGCACCTTGACCGAAAGCACTGCAGTCAAACCCTCGCGACAGTCATCGCCGGTGGTCTGGACCTTGGATTTCTTGGCCAGGCCGGACTCTTCGATGTAGTTGTTCAGAGTCCGGGTGAGAGCGGCGCGAAAACCCGCAAGGTGGGTCCCCCCGTCTCTCTGTGGAATGGTGTTGGTGAAGCAGAACACCGACTCCTGATAGGCATCGGTCCACTGCAGTGCCGCTTCGACGGTGATGTCATCGCTTACGGCGCTGAAATGCAGAGTATTGGGATGCAGCGGTGCTTTCTTCTTGCTCAGATGCTGGACGAAGGAGCGAATACCCCCCTCGTAGCTGAAATGATCGTGCTTGCCGCTCGACTCCTCGACCAGGCGAATGCTGACGCCGGAATTCAGAAAGCTCAGCTCGCGCAGTCGCTTGGCGAGGATTTCATAGTGGAACTGGACATCGGTAAAGGTTTCGGTGCTCGGCCAGAAGCGAATCGTCGTTCCGGTCTGGTCACTGTCCTCGCGTGCTTCGAGTGGAGCATCCGGCACCCCGCGGGTGTAGGACTGTTCCCACCGCTTACCTTGCCGATAAATGATCAGTAGCAGTCGCTCGGACAGAGCGTTGACCACTGAAACACCGACCCCGTGCAGGCCACCGGACACCTTGTAGGAATTGTCGTCGAACTTGCCGCCGGCATGCAGCACGGTCATGATCACTTCGGCCGCCGAACGCCCTTCATCCTCGTGAAGCCCGACCGGAATACCGCGGCCGTTATCGCTGACGCTGACCGAACCATCGTCGTGCAGGGTGACCTTGATGTCGTCGCAGTGCCCGGCCAGCGCTTCGTCGATCGAGTTGTCGACGACCTCGAAAACCATGTGGTGCAGACCGGTACCGTCATCGGTATCGCCGATATACATTCCGGGGCGTTTGCGTACCGCGTCCAAACCCTTGAGGACCTTGATACTCCCGGAGCCGTATTCTTTTTCCGCCATGGCAGTTGGTAATCGCCTGAAGTGAAATGACAAGCCTGTGATTGTACCACCGAGTGTGCCTATGAACCCTGCCCTGGAACCGGAACGGATGTTCCACGTGAAACTTTCCCGAAGATCCACGGAAAGCCATTCAAGCAGCCTGTCTTCATCCAGTCAGACAGACGATTGGCGGACTGGTGGGCATCGAGCATCGGCGGGGAACGGGCTCGCCTGTTCATTTGACCGAAGGCCTTGCAGATCAAACGGCGGTTTTACGGATCGGAACGGACCTGGCCATGTTCCACGTGGAACATCCTGCAGGGCAGGGCCGGCTGGGCAGTGGCCGTGACCCAGCTCTGGAAGGATTGCTGGCCCAACCAGTCAAACACCGTGCCCAGGTGACTCCGATCAAGCTCGGACACGGGATCGTCCAGCAGAAGCAATGGCTCGCGGGAGCCCGAACGCTGCAGCAGGGAAAGCTGTGCCAGTAGCAGCGCCAGGGCCAGAAGCTTCTGCTGTCCGCGTGATAGCTCCTGGGCTGCCGGTTGGTCGTTGACCTTGAGGATCAGGTCGGCTCGATGCGGCCCGCGCTGGGTAAAACCGCGCTCCAGATCGCTCTCGCGCTGGTCTCGCAGGGCGTCGACCAGAGACTGATCATCGGGATATCCGCGCCGATAGCGACAGCGCAGTGCACCGGGTAGACGAACGCCCAGGAGATCCAGCAGGCCCTGCGTGGCTTCGGCAATGGAATCGACCTGCTGGCGGCGCAGCTTGTCGAGCAGTTCAGCCGCCGGCACCAGGGGGGCATCGAGGGCATCCAGTACCGCCAGGCCGGCTCGAGACTTGAGCGCTGCGTTGCGCTGCCGGAGCAGGCGGGCATAGCGCTGCCAGGCGCTCAGGTATTGAGGTTCCACGTGAAACAATTGCCAGTCGAGATACTGGCGACGACGATCCGGTCCGCCGTCGATCAAGCGGTGGCTGTCGGGTTCGAAAAGAACCAGGGGCAGGGCGGCGGCGAATTCGCTGATCCTCTGGCATTCGCGTCCGGCGATTCTGCCGCGCCAGCCTTCCCCGCCACGCTCGATTCCGAGTACCAGACCATCCGAACGGCGGCCAACAACGCGAAGCTGGTCCAGCCCGTGCTGAATCACCGCAGCCGGGCGCGCGCTGCGGAATGAGCGACCGCGACCCAGCATGTAGATTCCCTCGAGGACCGAAGTCTTTCCCGCCCCGTTCTCGCCGACCAGCCAGTTGACGCCCGACGCCGGCGACAGGCTCACCGTGGCCAGATTGCGAACGCCTTCCAGCGTGAGGCGGGTCAGCGCCAAAGTCGAGCCATCGTCAGCGCGAGCTACAGCTTGAGCGGCATCACGACCTGGCGCACGCTTTCATCCTCGATGCCGGTCACCAGGCAGGAGCTGTTGGCATCGCGCAGTGCGATACGAACCTTCTCGCCGTCGATCGCGCCGAGAGCGTCGAGCAGATAATTCACGTTGAACCCGACTTTCAGGTTGTCGAAGGGATGCTCGGCCTCGACCTCCTCGACAGCTTCTTCCTGCTGCGGGTTGTGGGCCACCACGCGCACCGTGCCGGACTCCAGATCAAGCCGAACCCCGCGGTATTTTTCGTTCGACAGAATCGCGGCGCGCTGCAGGGCGTGGATCATTCCCGCCCGCTCCAGAATCACCGCCTGATCGGTTTCCAGCGGAATGACCGCCTCGTAGTCGGGGAAGCGACCGTCGATCAGCTTGGTCGTCATGACGATGCGCTCCCTGTCGATGCGCAGAAACCCCTGCCCGATGACCACGTTCAGCGGCTCGTCCACGTCCTCCAGGATCCGGCTCATTTCAAGCACTCCCTTGCGCGGCACGATCAGGCTGCGGGGTTCTCCACTGACCTCGGCCTCGAACTCGGCCAGCGCCAGGCGGTGACCATCGGTCGCAACGGCGCGAACCATCCCTTCGCGGAATTCCAGCAACAGGCCGTTGAGGTAGTGGCGCACGTCCTGATGCGCCATCGCAAAGCCGGTCTTGTCGCCGATCCAGCGCAGTCGGGACTGGCTGATAGGGTAGTTGGCCAGGCTTTCGGCCTGGTCACTGGTCGGAAATTCACCGGCCGGCAGTGTAGCCAGAGTAAACCGACTCCGCCCGGCATGAATCGCCAGCTTGTCCTCGTTGAGCTGAACGTTGAGCTGAACGCCCTCCGGCAGAGCCCGGCAGATATCGACGAGCTTGCGGGCAGGCACCGTGATCAAACCGGTCTGGGCGACCTCGGCGTTGGCGCGGGCAACCAGTTCGACTTCCATGTCTGTCCCGGTGATGCGCAAACCCTCATCAACGGCCTCGATCAGAAAGTTGGCCAGTACCGGCAAGGTCTGGCGACGTTCGACCACGTTCACCACCTGGGCAATGGGGGCAAGCAAGGCCTCACGCGCAATCGAGAATTTCATGGACGCTCCTTCAACGTTGAATGACGCAGAGTCACTGTTTTGTTTTTTAAAAGAAAAGAGCCTAGTAGTAACAGGCCCTGTGCATACCGGGAAAAACGGTAAATTCCCTTTGAATTCAATGGACTATTATTGTTTACCGCAGTGCCTAAGCCGGCACTTTTGCTGTGGGAGGAATGTGGATAACCTTTATCGCTCCACTTATCCACAGTCCATCCCGGACTTTTGCCCACACTTGTCAGGCCAAGGCGATGTCGCCCTGCAAAAGGGTCCAGACTCATGCCGACAACTCCCGGGTCAGCCGGGCGCGATCCTCGCGCAGCCGCGCATCGGTCTCACATAATGCGTCGATTTTACGACAGGCGTGAAGGACTGTCGTATGATCGCGACCGCCGAAGGCATTTCCGATTTCAGGCAGCGAATGCTGAGTCAGTGATTTCGACAGGAACATCGCCATCTGCCGCGGCCTGGCAATCGATCGGGTGCGCCGCTTCGACAGCAGGTCCGCCACCCGCAGCTGGTAGAAATCGGCCACGGCCTTCTGGATGTTCTCGATCGTGATCATTCGATCGTGCACAGCCAGAACGTCGCGCAGGATCTCCTGGGTGTAGTCGACATCGATCGGGCGGCCGGAAAAACGCGCGTTGGCAATCAGCGAATTCAGTGCACCCTCCAGGTCGCGCACGTTCGAGCGCATCCGCTTGGCGATGAGGAAAGTCACCGAATCATCCAGTTCGAGTCCGCGATCAAGCGCCTTTTTCTGCAGGATGGCGACGCGCGTCTCGAAATCCGGCGGCTCGATCGAGACCGTCAGCCCCCAGCCGAAACGTGAGCGCAGACGCGCCTCGATCCCGTCGACTTCCTTCGGGTAGCGATCGCAGGTCAGGATGATTTGCTGGCGTGACTCCAGCAGGCTGTTGAAGGTATGAAAGAACTCCTCCTGCGATCGATCCTTGCCGGCGAAGAACTGGATGTCATCGATCAGCAGGGTATCGACCGAACGGTAGCGCCGCTTGAATGCATCAATGCTGTCTCGTCGCAGTGCCTGGATCATCTCGCTGACGAACTTCTCCGAGTGCAGATATTCGACACGCGCCTCGGGATTGTCCTGGGCGATCTGATGGCCGGCGGCGTGCAGCAGGTGGGTCTTGCCCAGACCGGTCGAGCCGTAGAGCAGCAGCGGGTTGTAGACCGTCCCCGGATTCTGCGCCACCTGACTGGCAGCGGCAAAGGCCAGCTCGTTCGAATTGCCGAGGACAAAGCTGTCGAATCGGTAGCGATCATCGAGACCCTGGACGCTCCCTTGACGGGCTGCAGTTGCCTCGGGCTTGCTGCGTCGCGGACGGCTGCCGACGCCGATCACCACGGCATCGCGGGCCACCCCGTGGGCGGCAAAGAAATCCCGGATCATTTCCAGGTACTGGGCCTGGACCTGTTCGCGAACGAAATCATTGGGTGCATGCAGCGCAATCCCTCGGGTCTGGGCCTCGTCCAGGCGCAGCGGCCGGATCCAGGTGTTGAGCTCGTCGAGAGGAATATGACGCTCGAGACGAGCCAGGCACTGCTGCCACAGATCCGTTCGATGATTGAGGGGAATTTCGCTACTCATGAAGTTCGCTAGTGTAGGCAACCCGACGCATTTTATCCACAGGCTGGAACCCTGCTGTCCTCCGGAGCATGGTGTGATCCATCATCGTTGACTCGAACGCGATTCAAACGATACAATTGACGTCTTTTGTTGGGGATTTGTGTCATCAGACCTCAACGTTGAACTGTTTGAATCGACCTGTCGAACACGCTGGCCGCTCGAGGCTCGAATGTTCGCCGGTCATCCATTGATCACTTTGCAAGGTAGCAGGTCATGAAACGTACTTTTCAGCCCAGCCGAATCAAGCGCGCTCGTCGCCACGGATTCCGTGCCCGCATGGCCACGGCATCAGGACGCGCCATCATCAACGCCCGTCGTGCCAAGGGTCGGAAGCGTCTGGCAGCGACCAACTCTCGCTGATTTGCACGCTGGTTTGCTGGCATGCCCGGTCGGCTGAGTCACCCACGCTCGGCACGCCTGCTCAAGGGGAGCGAGTTCAAGGCGGTGTTCGATCAGCGCCGGGTCATTGCCGATGAGCTGTTCCGCATCCATTACGCCGACGGTGCCGAGCCGCGACTCGGCATGGCCGTATCCAGACGCGTCAGCCCCAGGGCGGTGGGGCGCAACCGCATCCGGCGCCAGATTCGAGAAAGCTTTCGTCTGATTCGTCCGCGGCTGGCGCCGCTGGATTTCGTCATTCTGGCCAAACCCGCCGCGGCCCATAGCAATTCGACCCGGCTTCGTCAGTCTCTCAACCAGCTCTGGCAGCGATTTACTGGATAGTCCAAGACGGATAGCCCGATACCATCATGAATACTCGCGCCTTTTTCCTGCTCATGCTGGCCATGCTCGGCTTCTTCATCTACCTCGAGTGGCAGCGTGACTATTCCGCGCCACCGGTGGTGGCTGCCGATCCCATTTCAGGTCAGCCCGCCAGCCCGCCCACCGAGCAGTCTTCGGTCGCCGGCCCGGCAAGCAGCAGCGGCACGGACCTCCCGGACCTGCCGGATATATCCGACAATGCCGTCAGATCGGCCGCAGATGTCCCCGGACTGAGCGAGCCGCCGAGCATGGTCGCCAGCCGGCGGGTGCATATCGTCACCGACGTACTGTCGGTCGATCTGGACGCCAACGGCGGCACGCTCGTCGATCTGCGTCTCAAGAAATACCCGGTCGAGGTCGACCAGCCCGATACCCCGTTCGTCCTGTTGAAAGAAGAACTGCCGGAGCTTTTCGTCGCCCAGGCCGGACTGCTGTCGCGCGACTCCGATGCACCGAACCACACGACACGCTGGGAATTCGAACGCGACAGCTACGAGCTGCAGCCTGGCCAGGATGAACTGCGCGTTCCCTTGAGCTGGCGCAATGACGAGGGCCTTGAAGTCGTCGCCACCTGGATCTTCTACCGCAATGACTACGTGGTCGATGTCGAGATGACCGTTCGCAATCGCTCTGATCAGCTCTGGCGCGGTGCCCGCTACGTTCAACTCCAGCGCACCGAGCCTGACTTCAGCGACGACGGTCCGGCTTTCACCAACCCCGAGCAGTTCAGCTATAACGGCGCGGCGATCTATTCGCCGGAAGTCAAGATGACCAAGCGCGGCTTCGATGACATTCGCGAAAGCGATTTTTCCTCGACCATCGAAGGGGGCTGGGCCGCGATGATCCAGCACTATTTCCTCGCGGCCTGGATTCCGCCGGAGAATCAGACCCACCAGTACACCACCCGGTTTGTCAGCTACCAGGGCCTGCCGCGCTACGTGGTCGCGGCCACCTCTCCCCAGGTCGACGTGCCGACCGGCCAGGACCACACCTTTGTGGCCCGACTCTACGCGGGCCCAAAGCTGCAGAATCGCCTCGATGAGATCGCCGAAGGCCTGAAGCTGTCGGTCGACTACCGGATCTTCCGGATTATTTCCCAACCCCTGTTCTGGGCCCTCGACAAGATCCATATCGTCATCGGTCACTGGGGCTGGTCTATCGTGGTCCTGACCCTGCTGATCAAGCTGGTGTTCTACAAGCTGACCGAAGCACAGTTCCGATCGATGGGCAAGATGCGCAAGCTGCAGCCGCGTATCCAGGCGCTGAAGGAACGCTACGGCGACGACCGGCAGAAGTTCGGTCAGGCCATGATGGATATCTACAAGACCGAGAAGGTTAATCCACTCGGTGGCTGTCTGCCGGTGCTGGTCCAGATTCCGATCTTCATCTCGCTGTACTGGGTGCTGCTGGAATCGGTGGAGCTTCGCCAGACCGCGTTCCTGTGGGTTCCTGATCTGAGCCGCCCGGATCCCTACTTCATCCTGCCGATCCTCAACGGCGTGTTCATGATCGTGACCCAGCGGCTCATGCCGACCGCCGGTATGGATCCGATGCAGCGCAAGATCATGATGTGGCTGCCGGTGATTTTCGCGTTCATGTTCGCGCTCTTCCCGGCGGGACTGGTGCTGTACTGGGCCACCAATGCCGGCGTCTCGCTGGCCCAGCAGTGGTATATCCTGCGCCGCCTGGACCATGAAGAGGCCCGCAAGCGAGCCTGATCCGGGGCCACAAGCGATGCTGGAAAAAGGCTGCTTCGGCAGCCTTTTTTTATCGGCCGGTCCAACGGCTGATGGCACAATGCCGGGATGAGCGCGTCTGCCGATACCATCTGTGCGATTGCCACACCCCCCGGCCAGGGCGGGGTCGGTGTGATCCGGATTTCCGGCCCGGAGAGTTTTTCCCTGGCCCGAGTGCTGACCGAGACCCAACCGCGCGCCCGTCGCTTTCATCTGGCCACGGTTCGCGATCAGGGGGGCCAGGCCATCGATCAGGCGCTGGTCCTCGCCTTCGCTGCTCCCGCCTCGTTCACCGGTGAAGACGTGATCGAGCTTCAGACCCATGGCTCGCCGGTAGTGCTGGAACTGATCCTTCAGCGCCTGGTGGCGCTTGGCGCGCGACGCGCCCGACCCGGTGAATTCTCGCAACGTGCCTACCTCAATGACCGCATGAACCTGACCCAGGCCGAGGCGATTGCCGATCTGATCGCGGCCGGCAGCGCGCAGGCCGCCCGGGCGGCCTCGCGTAGCCTGCAGGGTGAATTCTCGGCAAGAGTCGATGCGTTGCACGGTGATCTGGTACAGCTGCGGGTCTTTGTCGAAGCGGCCCTGGATTTTCCCGACGAGGACGTCGATTTTCTCGCCGACGGTCAGGTCGCCGACCGACTGCAGACCATCATCGAGCGTCTCGACGAGGTGCTCGATCAGGCCCGCGCCGGTCGCCTGCTGACCGACGGGCTGCGCATCGCCATCGTCGGCAAACCCAACGCCGGGAAATCCAGCCTGCTCAATGCCCTGACCCGCCAGGACTCGGCGATCGTGACCGATATCCCCGGCACCACCCGAGACGTTCTGCGCGAGTCGGTTACCCTGGCCGGTCTGCCCGTCACCCTGGCCGATACCGCAGGTCTGCGCGAGACCGGCGATGCGGTCGAGCAGGAGGGCGTGCGCCGGGCGCAGCGCGAAATGCAGACGGCGGACCTGATCTTCTGGGTGGTCGATGTGGCCGATCGGGACCCGCATCCCCCGCCGGGCCTCCCGGCCTCGATTCCGGTCCTGCGCATCAACAACAAGATCGATCAGCTGGCCAAGCCGGCCCGACTCGAATCACGGACGGTCGATCTGTCGGCGCTGACCGGCGAGGGACTCGATCTTCTGGCGGCCCTGGTCCGCGATACGCTGGGGCTGAATGCGCAGGGAGGCGGTGAGTTCTCGGCGCGTCAGCGCCATATCGACGCCCTGCTGCGCGCGCTCGAGCCGCTCCAGCGCGGGGCGGATGAACTGGCCGCCACAGGCTCCGGCGAACTGCTGGCCGAAGAACTCAAACAAGCCGCCGAGGACCTGGCCGAGATCACCGGTCGGATGAGTTCGGATGAACTCCTTGGCGAAATTTTTTCAAGCTTCTGCATCGGCAAGTAGCCGGCCGCCTGCTGCGATGATCAGGGCTGGGATTTGCGAGCATCCGGCTCGCGTGCCTATACTCGACACTCCAGTCGATCCATTCGCTGTCCGATAGAGGATTTGCCATGCATACCATCCGTCAGATTCTTCACAACAAGGGCAGTTCGATCTGGTCGGTCACACCCGACGATACGGTCTATGACGCGGTCAGGACCATGGCTGAAAAAGGCGTCGGCGCCCTGCTGGTGATGGCTGATGGCACGCTGCACGGCATGATGTCCGAGCGCGACTACGCTCGCAAGGTCATTCTCGAAGGCAAGGCCTCGCGCGAGACCCGGGTCGGTGCGATCTGCTCGAGTCCGGCGATCACGATTTCCCCCCAGGCCACGGCCGAAGAGGGCCTGGCCCTGATGACCGCCAAACGCATCCGCCATCTGCCGGTGGTCGAGGGCGGCGAGTTGCTCGGCGTGGTCTCGATCGGCGACCTGGTCGATGCCGTCCTCGATGACCAGCAGCAGATGATCGAACAGCTCGAGCGCTACGTCAGCGGCTGAGCGCTCGCTCCAGACCGGTCCGACGCTCGGCAGCTCGTTCCGGCCGTCCCCGATGCGGCAAGATTGTTACACTAGCAACTAAATGCGCGGAACCGCGCAGTTGCAGTCAATCAGATCGGAGACTTCTGGAACATGGGTTTACTCGTCGACGGTGAGTGGAAGGACCAGTGGTACGACACCGACTCCACCGGCGGGCGCTTCGAGCGTTCGGCTGCGGCGTTTCGCAACTGGATCACGGTCGACGGCTCGCCGGGCCCGGACGGCAAGGGCGGCTTCAAGGCCGAGCCCGGTCGCTATCACCTCTACGTGGCGCTGGCCTGTCCCTGGGCCCACCGCACGCTGATCTTCCGCAAGCTCAAGGGACTGGAATCGATGATTTCGGTCTCGGTGGTCAACCCGATCATGCGCGAGCACGGCTGGACCTTTCGCCCGGGCTACAAGGTCCACGCCGACCCGATTCTCAACGCCGAGTTCATGCATCAGCTCTACACCCATGCCCGGTCCGACTACAGCGGTCGGGTGACCGTGCCCGTGGTCTGGGACCGCAGGACTGATACGATCGTCAGCAACGAATCGGCCGATATCATCCGCATGTTCAATACGGCTTTCGATGCGGTCGGCGCCAGAGCAGGAGATTTCTACCCCGAAGCACTGCGCGAGGACATCGACCAGATCAATGCGACGGTCTACGACAAGGTCAACAACGGCGTCTACAAGGCGGGCTTCGCGACTACCCAGTCGGCTTACGAAGAAGCGGTCATCCCGCTGTTCGATACCCTCGATGCGCTAGAGGAGCGTCTGGCTGATCAGCGCTATCTCTGCGGTGAGCGCATTACCGAAGCCGACTGGCGCCTGTTCACCACCCTGATCCGCTTCGACGCGGTCTATGTCGGTCACTTCAAGTGCAATATTCGCCGGATCGACGATTACCCGAACCTGTCGAATTATCTCCGCGATCTGTTTCAGATGCCCGGCATTGCCGAGACCGTCGATCTTCGCGCCATCAAACTGCACTACTACGGCAGCCACGATACGATCAATCCGCACTATGTCGTACCGGTCGGTCCTGCCCTTGATTTCCACCGCAGGCACGACCGCGAGCGTTTTATTCCCTGAGCTGCCAAGGCGCTGCCGGGGTGCTATTCTTGCCGGCAACGTGGAGGGCTCAGATTTCTGCAGGATCGTCCATCAAGCCGCACTATCGGGGTTGACACTTCTGTGTCTGCTGCCCCTTTGGCTGGCGGCAGAATCGCCCCCCCAGGGCTTGCCGCCGCTGCATGTCACACCAGGCAACCCGGACACTTTCCCGCGATACTACTCTGTTGCCCAGGCGCCTGACGGGCTGTTGTTCGTCGCCGGAGAAGAGGGGGTTCATGCCTTCGATGGTCGGCGCTGGACCACGACCGAGCTGCCTAACCAGCGCTTCGTTCGAAGTCTGGCCCACGATGGCGAGCGTCGACTCTATGTCGGCGGCTATGGGCAGTTCGGCCATATCGAACTCGATCCGACCGGCCGGGCGGTCTACACGGACCTGACGCCGGGTCTCAACGAGCTGGTCGATGCGGACAATTTTGCCGATGTCTGGCACGTCGAGATCACCCCTGATGGCGTCTTCTTCCGAGCCCTGTTTCACCTGTTCCGATATCTGCCCGACAGCGGTGAAATCCAGACCTGGCACCACCCGGGGCGCTTCGGCGGAATTGTCTGGTACGAAGACGCGGTCTGGCTGCAGTTTCGCGGTAGCGGCCTGCGCAGATTCAATGGCGAGGACTTCGAGGCGGTTCCGGGTGGGGAGCTCCTGATCGAGCACGTGGTGGCCTTCCTGCCCCTGCCGGATGGCGGGCTGCTGACGATGGGCCGCGACGGGCTCTGGCAACGGTTCAATTCTGGCGAACTCAGCCCCTGGCCGGCGCCCGAGACCCTGCCGTCAGCGAACAATTTCGATGCCTATCTGATTCTGCCCGACGGCAGCTTTGCCCTTGGTTCACCTGACGGCAAGCTCCATCTGCTCGATCCCCGGACCCGCGATCATCAGGTTTTTCAGGTCGACTACGACTTCATCAGCGAGTTGGCACCGGCGCTAGACGGCGGCCTGCTGATCCAGACCGACCGCGCTACGACTCATCTGTTCTGGCCTTCGTCCTGGACGCGAGTTGGTCAGGAAACGGGACTGATCGGACGGATCAATGATCTGGTCCTGTGGCAGAACAGCTGGCTGGCGATCACCAATGCCGGCGTTCAGCGTCTCGATCGCGGGCGCTTCGAGAAGACCGGCTGGAGTGTCTTCGAGACCTGGGACTGGCTGGAACTCGACCCGGATCGCGGCCTGCTCGCCGATTCTTTCAATCTCCTTGAAGTCACATCCGATGACAGCGTCCGCGTGATCGTCGAAGATCTCTACCCTCGACTGCTGCTGAGAAGTCGCTTCGAACCCGCTCACGTCCTGGTCGGAACCGAAGGCGGCCTGGCTATTGTCGCCTGGACAGGCAAGGACTGGGCCGTGCGCTATCAGCAAAGCGGATTCACCGGCCGGGTGACCGGGATCATCGAGCTGAGCCGTCGGGATCTGCTGCTCACGATCGATGGCATCGGCCTGGTGCGGGTCAGGATGAGCGAGGATCTTTCACGCCGGGAGTCCTGGCGGGTGCATGGCCCGGGGGACGGGATCGACTACGGCTCGGTGATCAAGGCCAATCTGACCCGGGACCAGCAGGGCAACCACCTGGTCGCCACCAGGACCGGGATCTGGCGCTGGACGGAAGAAAGGCTTCAGCCGTTGGAGCTCGCCGGCATCGGCCCGATCAGCGATGACTACCCGCTGGTCGATTTTGCTCAAAGCCCCAGCGGCGAGCTGTGGGTTTATCGTGAGCGAGAGCTCTGGCGTCAGGTCGAAGCGGATCGCTGGGTGAAGGAGGATCTGAGCGCGCTCGAGCCCGGGGTGATCTCATCGATCAACTTTACCGATACAGGCCGGGTTCTGGTCGGCGATCAGGCAGCGATTCTGACCTATGATCCAACCATCGAAACCGTCGAGTCCCGGTTGATCCCCGTGCAACTGCGGGAGGTCGAGCTGATCGACGGGCAGGGCCGGCTGACATTGCTGCCCCTGGACGCCCGCCCGCTCGTGCTGCCGCATGACATTGCATCGATCCGCTTCAGTTATGCCCTGCCCAGCTACCGACAGCCCCAGCTCAACCAGTATCGAGCGCGGTTGGTCGGCTATGAAGCCGATTTTTCCAACTGGGGCCGGATCCAGCGCATCACCTATTCGCAGATCGGAACCGGTCTGAAGCGCTTTGAAGTTGAAGCCCGGGATCATCTCGGGCGGGTATCGCGGATTGAGCCCTTTCAATTCGAAGTGCTTGCGCCCTGGTATGGCACCCTGTGGGCCAGGTTGATCTGGGCCGCGCTGACCCTCGGCCTGCTGTGTTTGATCGGCTGGTGGCTGATTCGCTCGCGCGTGGCCCGACTCGAAGCCGAACGGCAACGACTGGCTGATATGGTCGAGCAGCGCACGGCCGACCTTGCCGCGGCCAATCGCAAGCTGGAAAACATGGCGAACGTTGATGGTTTGACCGGCGTCGCCAACCGGCGCCGGCTGGATGAGTACCTGCAGGAAGCCTGGACCCGCGCGATTCATCGTCAAAGCGAATTTGCCCTGGCCTTGATCGATGTGGATCACTTCAAGCAATTCAATGACAACCAGGGCCACCAGGCCGGCGATGAAGCCCTGCGCAGTGTCGCAAGCCTGTTGACCGGAGCGCTGCGTCGAAACGAAGACGTGGTTGCCCGCTACGGTGGTGAGGAGTTCATGGTGGTGCTGCCTTCAGCCGGTTTGGAGCGGGCCCGGAAGATTGCCGAGGTGCTGCGCGCCGCGGTCGAGTCCAGCCCGCTTGGCGTGACCGCCTCGGTCGGTGTGGCGGCAACCCGTGCCTCACCCGGTCAGTCGCTCGAAGCCTTGATCGAGGCCGCAGATCAGGCCCTGTACCGGGCCAAGCAGAACGGCCGGAATCGGGTTGAAGTCGCTGAAGATATTCCCTAGAACTTCAGATCATCCTGCTTCGCGCTCTGCTCGGTCTCGAACAGTCGCACCCGCTTGCCGCCATGGAAGACCAGCTTGAACTCGGCCCGGCTGACCGGCACGTAGCGGTCGTTGCCGCCGATCTCGACCTGGGCGCCCTCGGTCACGGCAAAACCCTGGTCATCGACGCGCACCACCATCGTTGCCTTCGACCCGGTGTGGCAGATCGTCTTGAGTTCCCTGAGTTCGTCGGCCCAGGCGAGCAGGTACTGGCTGCCCTCGAACAATTCACCGGCAAAATCGGTTCGCAGGCCGAAGGCCAGCACCGGTATCCGCAGCCGGTCGACCACTTCGGTCAGATCGAAGACCTGCTGGCGGGTGAAAAACTGGGACTCATCGGTCAACACGCAGTGAACCTGGCCCGCGTCCAGTGCGGCTTCGACCTTGGCGAAGAGATCGTCCCCCGGGCCGACGGCCAGGGCCGGCGCCTCGATCCCGACCCTGGAGCGAATCATTCCCTGACCGGCGCGGTCATCGATGGCCGGACTGAGCAGCAGGGTGCGCATGCCGCGCTCGGAATAGTTGTAGGCCGACTGCAGCAGGACCGTGGTCTTGCCGGCGTTCATGGTCGAATAGTAGAAATACAGCTTGGCCATGACGCAGGCCCGGTCAGAGCAGGTGGTCCATGGTCACATCCAGCCACACCACCGAGATTTCACCGAGGGTCTCCAGCCAGGTCTGAAGTTCGGCATCGACCTGATCGCAGAGATCACAGTTCGGCGTTGAGTAGAACATCACATAGAGATTGGCCCGGGGCAGATCCTCGATGGTGAAGGGCTCGGCGCTGCCGGGCCATTCGACGTTCTCGAGCAGGCGATCAAGGCCGATCACGCTGCGCTCGGTGCGCCGGCTGGAGAAGCGCGAGTTCAACTGCCGCTCGAAGCCGCGCTGATAGCCATCCATGTGAAACACCGCCGAGTAGTCAGACAGATAGATATAGGTCTGCGGCACACGCACGATCCAGCCCTGGGCCTGGGCCTGAGTACGGATATTGCCGACCCGGCGCCGATGCTCGACCTGGACGCTTTCGCGCTGATGCAGCTCGATGCGCTCGATCGAAAGGGCCGCCACCGGCGGGCTGATGGGCAGCAGGGTCGCCAGGATCAGCAGTGACACGGCGAGGTATGACAAGGAGAAAACGCGAGAAATATCCATGGCGCCAGTATAGCGGAGGGGTGGGAAGTGGCTGTTGGTATTGCGCTGCGCGGCATACAGTTCAAAGGCTCCTTAAATTCGCTTAGCGAATGAAAGTCTTTGATTTTC
>CAYTQT010000016.1:58404-65370 GCA_964439915.1 uncultured Wenzhouxiangella sp.
CTTTGATTTTCCGCGCCGCGGAAAACAAACAAACCCCTTTGACTCCCCTTGCGAAGCAAAAAACCTTCACCCCTCCAACAACGCTTTCAGCGCCGCGATATTCGCCTTCGCGTCATCGCTGGAGGTTTCCTTTGTGCCGTGGCGGGCCGGCCAGTCGATCACCGATTCCGGCATTTCATCCAGGAAACGGCTGGGCTCGGCCCCGACCGATTGGCCGCCGCGCCGCCGCGCCCGGCAGTAGCTGATGGTCAGAGCGCGTTCGGCCCGGGTGATCCCGACATACATCAGCCGCCGTTCTTCTTCGATCTGATCGTCATCGATCGATCGCTGATGCGGCAGCAGGCCTTCTTCGCAACCTGCCAGCCAGACCTGTTTGAACTCCAGGCCCTTGGCAGCGTGCAGGGTCATCAGGCGGACCAGATCGGCGCCTTCCTTGCGATCGTCATCCGGGCCGGCCGCCAGTGAGACCCGGGCAATCAGTTCCTCGAGCGAATCGGTATCGGCTTCCAGGCGCTCGACCCAGCCGCAGAGATCGTCCAGATTGCGCTTGCGGCGCTCGCCCTTTTTCGGGTCGTCATCCTGCTCGATCAGCCAGTCGACGTAGCCGATGTGTTCGAGCATCTCGCGGTAGGTCTGGCCGATGCCGTCCTCGCTGAGGCGATGGTTGAAGTCGATTAACAGATTGGTGAAGCTTCTGAGGGCGCGCGCGACCGGCTGGTTGAGTTCGTTCTGGAACACCGCATCGAGTCCGGCCTCGAACAGACTCTTGCCGATAGCGTCGGCGTAGCTGGCCAGGCGCGCCATGGCGGTCGAGCCGAAGCCCCGGCGCGGCGTGTTGATGACCCGCATGAACGCAGGATTGTCGTCGGGGTTGGCCAGCACGCGCAGGTAGGCCAGACCATCGCGGATCTCGCGCGCATCGAACCAGCTCGGCCCGCCGGAGACCACATAGGGCACGGCGTTCTCGCGCAGCTGCAGTTCGACGGCCCGGGCCTGGAAATTCGAGCGGTACAGCACGGCCATCTCGCCCCAGCGTGCCCGGCCGCCATGGTGCAGGGTCAGGATGTCGCGGGCGATGCCCTCGGCCTC
The DNA here is from genome assembly GCA_964439915.1 of uncultured Wenzhouxiangella sp. Taxonomy (GTDB): domain Bacteria; phylum Pseudomonadota; class Gammaproteobacteria; order Xanthomonadales; family Wenzhouxiangellaceae; genus Wenzhouxiangella. Next base: position 59,494 of record CAYTQT010000016.1, read on the forward strand.
GTCGCTGTCGTCGGCGTACTCGATCACGCGGATGTCGTCGCCGGGGCCGAGCTGGCTCCAGAGCCTCTTTTCAAAAGCGTGCGGATTGCAGGCGATCACCGCGTTGGCCGCCTCGAGGATCTTGCCGGCCGAGCGGTAGTTCTGCTCCAGCTTGACCACGCGCAGCTCGGGGTAGTCGGATTTCAGCCCCGACAGGTTCTCCGGCCGCGCGCCGCGCCAGCCGTAGATCGACTGGTCGTCGTCACCGACCGCGGTCATCGCGCCGACATCGCCGACGATCTGGCGCAGCAGACGATACTGGGCGGCACTGGTGTCCTGGTACTCATCGACCAGCAGGTACTTCAGACGCCGGCGCCAGCGCGTCCGGATGACCGGGTCTTCCAGCATGCGGGCCGGCAGGGCGATCAGATCATCGAAGTCCACCGCATTCAGCGCGACCAGTCGGGCCTGGTAGTCGCGGTAGATCTCGGCCGCGCGGGCATCATTGTCGTCGCGGGCCTCGGCCAGGGCCTGGCCCGGTTCCCAGCCGGCATCCTTGGCCCGACTGATCCCGTTCATGACCGCATAGACCAGATCGTTCTTTGCCCCACTCGGCAGCAGCTCGCGGACCAGGTCGCCGGCCGCGTGCTGATCCATGATGCTCATGCCGGCACGGCGCTCGCAGGCCTCGGGGGCCTCGCGCAGGATCTGCCAGCCCAGGGAGTGAAAGGTACAGATCGTCAGACCTTCGGTCCGCTTGCGCTTCAGCCGCTGACCCACGCGCTGACGCATCTCCTTCGCGGCCTTGTTGGTGAAGGTGATCGCGGCAATCTCCGGGGCACCGAAATGATCGCGATCGATCATCCAGGCAATCTTTTCGGTGATGACGCGCGTCTTGCCGGACCCTGCACCGGCCAGGACCAGCAGCGGCGAGTCGATGTGGGTGACAGCGGCGCGCTGCTGGTCATTGAGCGAGGACATGGGGGGGCAATTCTAGCGGGTTCTTTCCGCTCGGCGGAGTGGATTTTGGTTTTATCGGTGCCTTGCGCGAATCCGGCGAGTGTCCAGGGCACGGAGAGGGCAGAGGAGCGGCTATTACTTCGCTTGCCCGGCGTATGCGAGTGGGGCTTACTCCCTTCCGACTAGGATTGCGCTACCATTTGCTCATGCTTGGCAAGACTCTCTCACTGCTTCTGCTGACCGGCCTTCTGATCGGCTGTCAGGCCAGCGGAACAACCACGCTGCCGCACGTCGACTTCGACGACCACCGGTATTACGTCGACATTGCCGACGACGACCGGTCGCGGGCGCGGGGTCTGATGTTCGTCGATGAAATGGATGCCAACCGCGGAATGTTCTTCATCTTCCGTCGCGAGGCACCGCGCAGCTTCTGGATGCGCAACACGCGCATCCCACTGGACATCATCTATCTGGATCGCGAGCTGCGCGTGGTCAGCATTTCCGAAGACACGCCGCCGTGCCGAACCCAGCGTTGCCCGAGCTACCCCAGCGAGGGGCCGGCCCAGTATGTACTCGAGCTCAACGCCGGCCAGGCGGCGCGCATCGGGCTCGATCCCGGCGACCAGATCCAGGTCGGCAACATCGATCTGCCGCGCTGAAGCAGACCCATCATGTTCACCCTGATCCAGATTTCCGACTGCCATTTCTCGGCCGATCCCGAAGCGCTCTATCGCGGCGAAAACGCTGACCGCAACCTGGCCCGTCTGCAGGCCGGTATCGAGGCCATGGGCCCGGACGGCCTGGTGCTCACGGGGGACATTTCCGAAGATGGATCGGTCGAGTCCTACGAGCGTGTGGCCGCGCAGGTTCGTGATTGGGCGAGCCTGCGCGCCTGGCTACCGGGCAATCACGACAACAAAGAGGCCATGGCAGCCGTGTTTGCTGAACCTGATTTTCTCGCCGGCCCGGTGCTGGACTGGGACGGCTGGCGATTGGTGTTGCTCGACTCGGCCTTCGGCGACCGCGGCGACGGCACAGTCGACGAGGCGCGCCTACAACCGCTCTCGGCCGTGCGTGAAGAGACCTGTGATCGGCCGGCGCTGGCCTTCATTCATCATCAGCCGATGCCGGTCAATGCACTGTGGATCGACAAGTACGGGATGGCCAATTCGGAATTGTTCTGGGAACGTCTGAGCGGAACGCGCGTCCGCGCGGTGGGCTTCGGCCACGTGCATCAGGTTTTCATGGGACAGCGAGACGGCATCGTTTGCCTGTCAGCGCCCTCGACGGTCGCCAACTCGCAGGCGGAAAAAGACGTCTTCACGCCCGATCCTACCGGCCCGAAAGCCCGCTGGTACCGACTGCACGGTGACGGGCGCTGGCAGACCGGCCTGATCAGCGCGGGGATGAACTGACAATTCGGCTGAAGGCCGGTTTAGAGCTCCACCATCTCGAAATCTTCCTTGCCCGCGCCGCAATCCGGGCAAACCCAGGATTCAGGCACGTCTTCCCACTTTGTTCCCGGCGGAATGCCGTCGTCAGGTGATCCTTCTTCCTCGTGGTAGATCCAGCCGCACACCACGCACATCCAACTCTTGTAGTCCTTCTCGCTCACTCGCTTTCCTCGTCCCGCCCGCTACCAGGCCTGTTTTCGAATCGCCGAATTGTAATGGATCGACGTGGTCGTGTCTGAAACGCCTGGCCAGGCGCTGTTCCAATTCAGGCCGCCGAGGCCAATGCGTCAAGCGCCTGGTTCAGCTCGCGCCGCTGCCTTGTGTCGAGACCGCCGAACAATTGGCAAGCCAGGTCCGCGACCGTCACACTGGATTCTTTCAGCATCCGCTGGCCGGCTGCGGTCAAGGAGACCAGGCTGACCCGCGCGTCGTGGTCACTGGCCTGCTTGTCGATGAGTCCGATCTTTTCCATGGGATTGAGCAGGCGCGTGACGCCCGAGGCGGTCAGACCGACCTGTTCGGCCAGGTCGATGCGGCGCATTGTCTGCTCGGGTCGGGCCGCCAGGACCTGCAGAACCCGATAATCGGTCCATCCCAGCCCATGAAAGGACAGGCGCGCGTTGAGTCTTTTCTGTAGTGCCATATTCAGCGACATCATGGCCGTCAGCAGCGTTTGATCATCGAACCCAGGCATGGAAACATCCTTGATTAATACTTGATCTTGCAAGTTTATCGGGTATTTAATTGAGCTGTCAAGTAAATGGCACCAACATCCGGTTTGTCCAGCAGTGAGATAATTGGAGCTTTAGGACAACAGCAGGTGCCAAATCTCATGACCCTCAGCCACGATCTCTTTGCCCGCGCCCGTGTCCGCATGCCCGGCGGCGTCAACTCCCCCGTCCGCGCCTTTGCCGCCGTCGGCGGTGAACCGGTGTTCTTCGAAAGCGCGAAGGGCGCGCATATGTTCGATGTGGACGGCAAGCGCTACATCGACTACATCGGCTCCTGGGGGCCGATGATCTGCGGCCATTCGCATCCGAAGATCATCGAGGCGGTGCAGGCGGCGGTGGAGAAGGGCTTGAGCTTCGGGACCCCATCGCCGGGCGAGGTCACCATGGCCGAGAAGATCTGCGAGCTGATTCCGTCGCTAGACCAGGTCCGCATGGTCAGCTCAGGCACCGAGGCGGCAATGAGCGCCCTGCGTGTGGCTCGTGCGGCCACCGGGCGCGAGCGATTCATCAAGTTCGAGGGCTGCTATCACGGCCACGCCGACAGCTTTCTGGTCAAGGCCGGCAGCGGCGCACAGACTCTGGGCGTGCCGACCTCTCCGGGCGTTCCGAAGGCCCTGGCCGAGCTGACCCTGAATGCAAAGTTCAACGACCTGGATTCCGTAGAGGCCCTGTTCAGGCAGCACCCGGACGAGATCGCCTGCGTGGCCGTCGAGCCGATCGCCGGCAACATGAACTGCATCCCGCCCGAGCCCGGCTTCCTCGAAGGGCTGCGGGAATTGTGCGACCGCTCTGGGGCCGCGCTGCTGTTCGATGAAGTCATGACCGGCTTCCGCGTCCATCCCCAGGGCGCTCAGGGTCTGTACGGCATCACCCCCGATCTGACCTGCTTCGGCAAGGTCATCGGCGCCGGTATGCCGGTCGGTGCCTTCGGCGGCAAGCAGAAATTCATGGATCTGGTCGCCCCCTCAGGGCCCGTGTACCAGGCAGGCACCCTGTCCGGCAATCCCGTGGCGATGGCCGCCGGAATCGCCAACCTGGAACTGATCGCCGAGCCCGGCTTCTACGACCGCCTGAGCGCGACGACGAAATCCCTGGCCGACGGCTTCCAGCGCGTCGCCGACAAGGCCGGCATTCCCATGGCGACCGTGGCCGTAGGCGGCATGTTCGGCTTCTTCTTTACCGAGGTGAGTCGAGTGACCAACTTCGACCAGGCCGCGGCCTGCGACCTGGAGCGTTTCAAGGCCTTTTTCACCGGCATGCTGGCCGAAGGCATCTATCTGGCCCCATCGGCCTTCGAGGCCGGGTTCGTCTCGGCCGCCCACAGTCGGGCCGATGTGGAAGAAACCCTGTCAGCCGCTGGCAAGGTCCTGTCTTCGATGAACTGAGCCGAATTTGACTCTAGCCGCCTAAGTTTGTCATTCTGTCACCGTGGCTTGGCGGCTGGCTGAATTCGCAACACCGGAATCATGCATGCCGTCGGCTCCAGATCACTGGCGACGCAGGCTGTTCTGAAATTCCGAATTCAGGCGAATGGCGGTAGCGTGCCTGAAACCCCGGCAGCCTCAACTCTCATCAAGTGGACTCCGAGCCCCCATCGCCCCTCGCTGAAGCACGTGCGTGTAAATCATCGTGGTGCGCACATCCGAGTGCCCGAGCAATTGCTGGATGGTCCGAATATCCGCCCCGGACTCGAGCAGATGCGTCGCGAAACTGTGGCGGAAGGTGTGGCAGGTAACCGGTTTGCGGAGCATCGCTCGACGGGCCGATTGCTTCACAGCGCGCTGCACCGTGCTGTTGAACAGGTGATAGCGCCGCATCTGGCCGGATCGAGGGTCTCTGGACAGTTCGCGGGCGGGAAACACCCACTGCCAGCCCGGGTCGAAACGCGCATTCGGGAACTTGCGGTCGAGTGCATGTGGCAGGATCACTCCGCCCCGGATCCGGCGCGTGTCATCAGCACTGATCGTCAACGCCCGGTCTATTTGCTGCTTGAGCGGCTCAATGCAGCGATTCGCAAGGACCGTGACCCGATCCTTCGCGCCTTTGCCGTTCCGCACCGTCAGAGAGCGTCGCGACAGATCCACATCCTTGATTCGCAAACGCACGGCCTCGCCCACGCGCAGACCCGAGCCGTAAAGGATAGAAACGATCAGGTCGTGCGGATAAGGAAGATGAGCGAGAACCGAGCGAATCTCAGAGCGGCTCAGCACAACCGGAACGCGTTGACTGCGCTTGGCCCGAACAACCTCGTCCATCCAGGGCAATTCAATTTCCAGCACCCTGCGATAGAGGAAAAGAATCGCGTTCAGAGCCTGGTTCTGAGTCGCGGCAGCCACATGACGCTCGACCGCCAGGTGGGTCAGAAAGGCCTCGATTTCAGCCTTGCCCATGTCGACAGGATGCCGCAGATCGTTAAACCTAATGAACCGCCGCACCCACTGAATATAGGATTGTTCCGTCCGATGACTGTAATGCTTGACCCGAATAACACGCCGCATTCGATCCAGAAGCCGTTCGGCCATGACCTGTTCCTCCCGCTTTCGAGCCAGTAGCATCTCCCGGCTCAAGTCAGAGAACCATCGGAAAATCACCCGATGAAACCTAGGAAAACGGCGCACTACGCTACAGCCACGCTTCATAGCAACAGATACGATTGACAGCCACACTCAAGGAAATCAGGAAGTTAGCCCCAATAACCCAACCACAAATCACGCTATGAAGCAAAACGCTTCAATATGCAATACTGCAACCTT
>CAYTQT010000017.1:0-48089 GCA_964439915.1 uncultured Wenzhouxiangella sp.
CTTGCCCTCCGCATTCGCTCCGGGTAGCTCTGGTCGCTACGCTCCCGGCGCATCGTCCTCGCGCTGCTCGGGTCGAACCCTCGGTACGGGATAAACCGCACACTCACTTTCCTAGCGAAAGCCTATCAAACCAATCATGACCCCGGTGCGGTTTTCGAGCCGCGCAGCGGGGAGAAAGAAGCGCCGGGGGCATTCCCCAGCAGGAGCCCGTTCGACCACTCCGGCACCTCTCCATAAACCTGGCACTGCTAATTGTAAGGACTCGGACCCCTCAATCTACTTCAAAGGCGAGTCTGTATAACCAACTCCTGTCCTCAGTGCGGTTTTCAAGCCGCGTAGCGGCGCCGAAAGAAGCGCTGAGGACAATCCTCAACCAGAGCCGGCAGCTCCGGTCTCGCACCCAACCCTGGACCAGGCACCCGGATCACGCGCCTCATCCAGGACTCACCGCAGCGAGCCGCGTATTGTAACCAGTGATGATCGCTTTGGCTATGCCGTCGAAGTCCTGAGCCGGCGGAGCGGATGAATCTTCATTCTCGGGTTTTGCGAAGACTGTAATTTAATATAGTATTTCATCCCCGGGAGGATCCACCCGGGTGTCGTCGGATTCAGTGGAGACTCGCCATGCCCTCATCTCAGCCTTCTTCCAGCCTGAACGCGCTCCTCAACCAGCGCTCCGATCTCTGGCGGGGGCGCAGACGGCCCCAGGCCCGGGCCCTGTCGAGCGGCCGGGCCGACCTGGATCGCTGGCTGCCGGATCAGGGCTGGCCGACCGGCCGCCTGATCGAACTGATGCCGGCCTGTTTCGGGCTGGGGGAGCTCGGACTGCTGCTGCCCGTGATGGCCCGGCAGACTCGGTCTGCACAGCCTGTGATCCTGATCGCGCCACCCTGGATTCCTTGTCCGCAGCGCCTGGCTCGCGCCGGTGTCGCTCTGGACCAGCTGATTGTCGTGCGCGACACCCGCCATGCCTTCTGGGCAGCCGAGCAGGGCCTCAAGAGCGGACTGTGTGGTCTGGTCATGCTCTGGCCGCCGCGCGGGCGCGTGCCGGAGCGATCAGTGCGCCGCTTGCAGCTGGCCGCAGAGAAGGGCCAGGCACCTGCTTTCGTCTGTTATCGGCCGGATCAGAGCGCACCCCCCTCGCTGGCTGCCCTGCGCCTGGCCATCCACTCCGGTCCGACGCTCGAAGTGCTCCGTGGCAATGCGCAGCACAGCGAGCGTTTCCATCTCGGGCGCAGCAATGTCATCGCCTGGCCGGGGGTCCGGCACACGCCCCGGTCGATATCAGCAGCCGTCAGCGACGATTCAGCCGTCTCGATCGCGCGGCCATGACGATCTGCCATGCAGGCTGAGGCGCGCTCATGAAGCAAGGTTCGCAACTCTGGGCAGGCCTGCACTGCCCTGCACTGCCGTTGATGGCGGTCTGGCAGCTGAGCGCGATCGCCGGACCGCTGGCGGTGCATGATTCGGTGCGCGGACAGGCGCGCCTTCTGCAGGTCAATGCACTGGCCAGACAGCACGGTGCCCGGTCGGGCCAGAGCCTCAGCCAGGCCCTGGCCGTCCTGCCGCAGCTCCAGAGTCGGCCGCGCTGCCGCCGGGCCGAATCTCGAATGCTCGATCAGATGGCGCTGATAGCCTATCAGCACAGCCATCAGGTCTCCCTGGCGCCACCGGACACCGTGCTCCTCGAGGTCGGCGGCAGTCGACGCCTGCGCGGCGGACTCGGGCCGCTCCTCGACAGGCTCCGCGACGAGGCGCTGGGTGCCGGCCTGCAGCTCAGAATCGGCCTGGCACCGGCAGCATCCGCGGCCTGCCTTCTGGCCCGATACGATCGAAAGGCCGGTGACCTGACAGCAATGCAACAGGCCATCGGCGAACTGGCAATCGAACATCTGATGCTCAAACCGAATCAGCGCAAGGCGGTTCATGACTGCGGACTGCGCCGGGTATCGGAGCTGATCGCACTGCCCAGAGCAGAACGCGCACGTCGTTTCGGAACGACCCTGAACCGCCATCTGGATGAGCTCCATGGTGATCTGTCCACGCCGCTGGCCCAGTGGCATCCGCCCGAGGCCTTCGAGCTGCGCCTGGAGCTTCCGGTGCCGACCGCCCGCAGTGATGCCCTGATGTTCGTATTTAACCGGGCCCTGGATACCCTGGGACGCTGGCTGGAGGTTCGTGACCAGGGCCTGAATCGCCTGAACGTCCGCCTGGAGCGCGAAGACGGCGGTCCCGCCAGCGCCTTCGACATCGGGCTGGCCCGGCCCGGATTCGATCAGGACCGCCTGCTGGAACTGATCCAGCTCAAGCTCGATGGTCTCAGGCTGGCCGGGGACATCGATGCAATCAAGCTCGATGCCGACAGCACCGCCGAGCGGCGTCCGGCCCAGTCCGATCTGCTGGACGGCACCAATCGCAGCGATGCCTGGCCTGCGCTGCTCGACCGCCTGAGCGCCCGCCTGGGCGAGTCCGGCCTGTCCAGCCTGGCCCCGACCGCGGATCATCGTCCGGAACATGCCTGGACCTGGGTGCCTCCAGGCACCTCCTCACCCTGTCAGGACTCACGTCCCCGCCCGAGCTGGTTATTACCTGCACCCCGTCCCTGCCGACGAGAGCATCTGGTCCTGGAAGATGGCCCGGAGCGCATCGAGAGCGGCTGGTGGGACGGCCAGGACTGCCTCAGGGACTACTGGATCGCGCGCGACGGCAAGGGTCGGCAACTGTGGGTGTTTCAGGAGCACCAGCCGCGCCACGGCTGGTTCATCCATGGCCTGTTCGGTTAGGGACCAGCGGTAGCGAACCCCCGATCAGGTCGCCTTGAAGTCACGGGAACTTTAACCGACAATCAATAAAAGCATCATCTGGAAAAGCGCCTCGCTGTCATCGGCGATCGCGTCACCCACCTGCCGGGGCGAACAGGACCAATCATCATGCTAGAAGCGAGCACACAGACCCCACCAACACGGCGCGTGCTGTTCGTGGATGACTCGCGCCTGATGCGTTATGCAGGCAGCAAGTTTCTGGCCGGTGAATGCGATCTGGTCACGGCCCGGGACGGCGAAGAGGCCTGGGAGCGATTGAACCGGGACGACGACTTCGAGCTGGTCTTCACGGACCTGATGATGCCGATCATGGATGGCCATGAACTGATCCGCGCGGTCCGGGCCAGCAGCAAGCACAAGCTCAAGCAGCTCCCGATTCTGGTGGTGACCGGAAACGAGGAGACCAATGCCCGCGATCTGGCGCTGAGTGCCGGAGCAACCGCTTTCATTCCCAAGCCTTTCAGTGCCGATGACCTGACCGGCGCACTGCGCGTGCATCTGGAAGGCGAGTTGCCCGACACGCGCCTGATCACCAATGAGTCGGACTATCCGCCGGAATCGGGCTTGTTGAGCAATGTACCCGAACCCGAGTACTACTATCTTCGAATCGAACAGGCCTTCAGTTTTCACATGCGCCAGAACCTCGACCTGGCTCTGATGCACGTCAAGCTGAGCAACTACCGCGAGATGAAGCGTCGCTTCGGCACGGCCTGGGCCGAAGCCATCATGCGCAATCTGCGCTTTTTCCTGCATCGCGAACTGCGCCAGGAAGATTCACTGCACCGCACCGCCGATGATCTCTACAGCGTGATCCTGATGGGCACTCACAAGCCCGGCGCGCGCTATCTGGTCAGTCGGCTGCGTCGGGCGCTGGCGGGCTCACGGGTCCGATTCGCCAGTCAGGAAGTGCCGCTGGCTGTGCGATTCGGGATCCAGTTCCCCGATGTCACCAGCGACGAGTCACCGGCCCACCTGCTGAGCGCTGCCCATGGGCTGTTCGATCTCAGCGGTCAGGTCTCCCGGATTCGCTGACCCGCAGCAGATCGGACCACAGCGCCAGCGCGGTCACCTCGACGCCGGCACCCGGCCCGGCAATGACCAGCGGTGAGTCGCGATAGGTTTCTGTGACAATTTCGATTCGATTGTCAATGGCTGAACAGCGCGACATAGGATCCTCGCTGGCAACGCGCTGGAGCCCGACGCTTGCCCTGCCCCGCTGATCGAGCTCGGCCAGGTAGGCGACGCGATCACCTCGACCAGGTGCTGCATCAACCCGACGCCGGATCGGTGCATCGAGATCGGCGATCCGCTCGAAGAACGCATCGACACTGCCGCTGACCAAGGCATCGGGCACCAGCCCATGGATCGCGATGTCTTCGATCGAAAGCGCCTGCCCGGCACATCGAGCAAGGATGACCAGTTTTCTGGCCACATCAAGCCCGCTGAGGTCGACCCTCGGGTCCGGCTCGCTCAGTCCCAGTTCATGGGCGGCCATGACGCTGTTCGATGCCGAGCGACCAGCATCGAGCTGGCTGCACATGAAGCTCAGGCTGCCCGACAGAACGGCCCGGATCGATATGACCGATTCTTTGGCCCGCCGCAGTCGGTCGAGGGCAGCAAGCACCGGCAGACCAGCGCCGACGGTGGCCGATGCGCCGTAGTGCGCGTGACCCTTCCCCCCTTCGAGCCTGGACCAGGATGCGCACCCGGCGGCCAGAGCCAGCTTGTTCGCAGTCACCACATGAATACCCTGCGCCAACCAGTCGGCATGACACCTCGCGACCGCTTCGCTGGCCGTTGCATCGACGATGGCATAGGCCGCAGCGGGGCGTCGACTCAGCAGCGCCGGCAGATCATCCAGTTCGCGATCACCGGCTCGTTCAAGGGACCCGGCATCCATTCCCCCTGACCTTCGATCCACTGGAGCAGACCGGGTCTCGCGTGAGTTGACCAGCACTTCCAGCGCCCAGTCGGCGGGTGCCTGGCGCTTCAGTCGCCGCAACAGCGCCTGACCCACCCGTCCCGGGCCGATCAGGGCGAGGGCCAGCCGGGGATAAACAGCGCGCCCCTGCTCCGACGCCGAGAAAGCCGATGATGCGCGTGATTCACCGGCCAGCATGATGTTCAGCCCCGGCAGTGATGCGCTCTCGAGTAGAGACCGCGGCCCGGCTCAGGCCCTGGTCCAGGTCGGCCAGCAGGTCTGCTTCGCCCTCGAGGCCGACCGACAGTCGCAATAGTCCCGGGCTCAGACCGGCCCGCTTCTGGTCTTCTTCCGGCATCGCAGCGTGCGTCATCGTAATGGGGTGGGCAACCAGAGACTCGACGCCGCCAAGCGATTCGGCCAGAGTGAAAAGCCGCAGGCCTGCCAGAAAAGCCCGAACGGCCGCCTCGCCGCCCCGCAGCTCGAAGCTGACCATGGCCCCGAAGCCCGACTGCTGGCGACAGGCGATGGCGTGCCCGGGATGGGACAACAGACCCGGGTAGTGAACGCGTCGAACAGCCGGATGATCGAGCAGGCGCTCGGCCACCACCCCTGCGGTCTGCTGCTGGACCCTGAGACGTGCATCGAGGGTCCGCAGTCCGCGCAGGGTCAGCCAGGCGTCAAACGGGCTGCCGGTCACGCCGATGCAGTTCGCCCACCAGGCAACCTGTTCTCCGAGCGTCGAGTCCTTCGCGATGACGGCACCGCCCACGACATCGCTATGGCCATTGATGTATTTGGTTGTCGAGTGAACCACCAGGTCAGCCCCCAGCTCCAACGGCCGCTGCAGGGCCGGAGACAGGAAAGTGTTGTCGGCAATGACGCGCGCCCCGCGTCGTTGGGCCGACTGGCAGATGGCTTGAATATCGGTGATCTGCAGGAGCGGATTGCTGGGCGTTTCGATCCAGACCCAATCGGCCCGATCGAGGTCGCGCGGCCATCGCTCCGGGTTCTGATAGTCCGTCCACAGGAGCTCGAACATACCCCGCCTGGCCAGCGCATCGACCAGCCGAAAGGTGCCGCCATAGCAGTCTGCGGGCATCATCAGACATTGCCCCGGTCGGATCAGCTGCAGGACGGTGTGGATTGCCCCCATCCCGCTGGCAGTAATCACCGCATCTTCTCCCTGCTCCAGATCGGCCAGCGCCCGGGCCAGATAATCACGCGTCGGGTTTCCGGACCGACTGTAGTCATGCCGGCGGGGTTGCCCGAAATCCTCGAAGGCATAGGTGGTGGACAAGTTGATCGGTGGAATCACGGCCCCGTGCTGGGTATCGCAGTCCACGCCGGTTCGTGCCGCCACCGTGGCCGCCTGGTCGCGCCGTCTCCGCTCATCCATGGGGCTTATCCAGGCCGGACTCAGTCTCAAGCAGTCTGGAAAATATCTTTCTCAACTGATTGTCTTCCTTGAGGAAGGCATCGTGACCATAGGGTGATGAAATGGTATGAAGCCGGGCACGGCCCGACAGGCGATCGCGCAGGTCCCTGAGCTGGCGCAACGGAACAAGGGTGTCGCTGTCGACGCCGATCAGCTCGACCGGGCAACGAATGAGCTCGGGCTGGACGCAATGCGCATCGATGGACTTTGACAGGCAGCGATAGCGAACGGCGCTGACGTTGCTGCCGTAGGTTCGTCCCTGATGAGCTAGGTACTCATCGAGGCGACGCAGAGCCTGGTGCGGATCAGGATCGGCAAATCGTTGATCGAACAGATCGGACGGGCGGTAACTGGTCAGGGCCAGGGCTCTGGCCCATCGAACCCCGCGCTCCGGCTCTCCCAGTTCCTGCCCCATCTGGATGATGGCCCGCTGGATCAGCCTGAGGGCCTGTACTGCCGGTCGCGAAAAGTGAGCGCCGCTGATGGCAATCAGTCGGCGCAGACGGTGCCCGTGGCGCTGGGCAAATACCAGACCGACCATCGCCCCGTAGGAAGCGCCGACCAGGTCGTCGACCGAGGCCAGGTCGAGATGGTCGAGCACCCGAGCCAGCGCATCGGCCTGATCACTGGTGCGAATTCCGGTCGGATGGTCCAGCCAGTCCATGCTCAGAATCAGGGCAGCGTCCGGATCAAGCAGCTGGCCCTCACCGTAATGTGCTCGCCACCAGCACTGCACCTGCCGGCTGGCACTCACGCCACCGAGCACGATGCGAAGCGGGCCGTCCAGTCGTCCGTGCAGACGGAATTTCAGATTGAGGTAGCGCGAATGACCGTTGTCATCGGTGGCCTGCCAGTTCAGCATATCCTCGACCAGAATCGGAGTCGGCCGGGGTGCTGTCTGGCTTAATGGAGAAGGATCCAGCCGAACGGCATGCGGTCTTTCAGCGGCGATCGCGGTCATGATTTCGAGTCTCCCATTGTCGGTTCAAGCGTCAGCGCGGATCTCATCGCTGCGGCAGGAGGGAGCTCGAATGACGGGGCACACTGGCCGGCTATGGATATCCGGCTCAGCGCGCTTTGATCACGCGGCTCATCTCTCGGTGGTTCGCGGACTGCCGCGAATACCGCAGGAATTGGCACCTGGATCAGCGTCGAGCCTTCATTGGCAAGTGCTGACTGGTTGCCCCGACGTCTAAGGGCCTGTCCCTCGGTCGGTCTCGATGAGTTGCGTGGCGAAGATTACGTCGAGGCGCGATCGCAGGACAAATAATTTCTGGCTATATCGAGCCCTGCCGAGGCTCGACAGGCGCCTGGAGCAGAGCGAAAGGATGACGCGAAATTGAAATAAACCATCCGCTGCATTTGCGCTAGACTTGTGACCGGTTTTGCACTTTTCGAATGAATGTCGGAGCAGCGCTTCTATCTGGTTCGCGGCGAGAACGAGACCTCGGAGGGCACGCTGTTTCCGCTCGGGGACTTGCCGTGCACGGTCGGTCGTGGCTCGAGCTGCCAGCTGCAGCTGGATTTTCAGCGGATTTCACGCGAGCACGCCCGATTCGAACTCCGCGACGGTGCCCTCCTGCTGACCGATCTCGGAAGCACGAACGGAACCTTCCTCAATCACCGACGCCTCGAGGAGCCCGAGCCCCTCGATGTGGGCGACATCATTCACTTCGGCAACCATCCATTCGTGCTGAAAATGCGCGAGCCAAGCGGTGACACCCTGGTCCAGACAGCAGCCAGCCAGGCACAGTCCAGCCACGACACCATTATCGGTTTCACTGCCCAACCGACCGGCTTTCCGGTCCAGGCGCCGGAATTCTTCGAGATGCTCAATGACGAGCAGATCGCGGGCACGGCCCAGCCGGTCGTGACAAGTTCGGGTACCGTGATCGCCTTGACGCTGAACGGTCGCAGTTCGCATCCGGAGCTTCATGCAGACTCCACGGTCCTGTTCAGGCTGGCCGAGGACCTCGGTGAGGAGGCCCGCCTGGCCCAGCTGATTCGACGAATCTGTCTCGAACAGGCCAGTCAGGCCGGGCTGCAGTCGACCCTGATTCTCCCGGTTCATGCTGCCGAATGCGAAGACCTGGATATCCTGGTCGACGAGTGGCGGCAACTGGTTGCTCGATACCGACATCTGGCGCTGGCCTGCGATATCCCGCTCACAGCCCTCGGGGATCCGGAGGATCTGAATTCGCTGCGATCGCATCTGAAGCCACTCGAAGTCGAAATCTGCGGATCTGCTCTGGGACTGCCCGCCAGTCAACTCGCTCACTATCGCAGCAGCCTGGATTTTCTTCGCGTCAATGCGCTGCGCGGACCGGATCGCATTACCGAGCTGGTCGATGGACTCGGCAGCTTCGTCCGCATCCTCGTCGACCAGATCAACGAATCCGGGCTGATCCAGCCCTTCAGCGATGCCGGAGCCACCCTGTTTCAGGGCGCTGCCGTCAGCGAGACTACCGATCTGTCGACCTTTTCCTAGGTGTGATCTCTCAGTAGGTTGTCCTCACTTCCTGCCAGACAATCGGGTGGCGAATTGGTTGGCATCGATCATCGGCGGGTGCCGGCCAGATCGCCGTTCGCCCTTGACACGATCCAACAAACGGGCAATATTGGATATCGCGCCGATTTGAACCAGCTTGCGGGCGCCTGAAAAATGCAGCTAAAGCGGTCGATGCCTGATCATCGTCCCTTCTCTACCGCAAGCACGCGACCCGGCGACCATTGCTCGAACACGGGATACTTGCGCATGAAGCTCCAACAATTACGATTCATCAAAGCCGTCGTGGACAGCGGTCTGAATATTTCGCTCGCCGCCGAACGACTCTTCACCTCCCAGCCCGGCATCAGTAAACAGATCCGACTTCTGGAAGACGAGCTGGGTCTGACCCTCTTCGTCCGCCGGGGCAAGCGGCTGGTATCACTGACACCGGAAGGTGAGCAGGTGGTCGCTCGCGCTGATCGCGTCCTGCTCGAGGTGGACAGGATCAAGGCGCTGTCGGACGAGTTGAGGGGGGAGCAGAACGGTCATCTCAGTCTGGCGACGACCCAGACTCAGGCGCGCTACCTGCTGCCGCCGGTATTGAAACGGTTTCATCGCTCGTTTCCGGAAACCGCTGTCGATCTCCACCAGGGCAGCTCTGAACAGATTCGACGGATGTTGAACGATCGGCAGGTCGACCTGGCCATGGCCAGCGGCCCGGAGGCCGAGGTCGATCAGATGATCCGGTTACCAGTCTATCGCTGGGATCGCGTCATCGTCGTTCCCAGGACCCATGCCTGGGCCGAACGCTGCGATCCCGTATCCCTGAAAGAGCTGAGCCGGGTTCCGCTGGTGACCTATCTGTTCAGCGACCGCCCCGAGTCCTCGCTGATGAATGCCTTCTCCAGGGCCGCTCTGACCCCGAACATCGCCTTTACGGCGCGCGACTCCGATGTCATCAAGACCTGTGTACGAAATGGATTGGGGATCGGTATCGTCGCCGCCATGGCGATCGAGCAGTCCCAGGACTCCGATCTCGCCGCCCTGCCCGTCAATCATCTACTCCCCACTCTGACCACCTGGATTGGATGGCGTCAGGACCAGCTTCTCAAACACTTCCACGGGATGTTCCTGCAGCTGCTGGCGCCGCATCTCGACCTCGCCCTGATCGATGACGCGGTGCGTGGACGGCCCGTCCCGGCTTTCACATCACTGGTCGAACAGATCGAACTGCCGCGTCAGAACCAACCCCACATGCCGCAGACTATCGCAGCGTAAGCCTTGGACCGGCGCCGCAACGCTGGCCAGACCCCGCCCGGGCCTGCTTATGGCCCGCGACCGATCCACGGCTCAAAGGGCCAGTCGGCACCGGCGCGCATCGCCTCCAGCGCGCGCCGCTCGCGATCGGTGATCGTGTCAAGGAAGTAATCTGCACCGTGCATGCGGGCGAAGGCATCGAGCCCACGCGTCAGAAACCCCTGTAACGCCCCAAAACCGGCCAGTACCGCCGGCCCTCTCATCATGCGGACCAGTCGATGCACCATCGGTCGATGGACCGTTTCGTCGAGCACCTGCCCCAGCCCCTCGATCAATTCGATCTGGGTCGCTCGCGCATCCCACGCGCCCTGGCGCCGATAGGCGTGGGCATAGGATGGCTGATCGATAGTGGCCTCATCGACAAGCAGTTCGGCCATGTCGAGGTCGAACTCGAGACTGACCGCCTGAAGTCGCATGGCATCGCCGACGGCCATCAGCAGATGGTCGGGCAAGAACCGCCGCATCACCGGAACAACGCGGGACAGCTGACGGTCGCGTTCGCGGAAGTCCTTCCCGCCATAGAGCTCGTCGAGAAAGAAGTCACAGGCCGGCCGGTAGCGCGCGGTCTGGCGAAGGTCGTCATAGCAGCCGTCGAGGCGGCGCCGCTGCCAGTCCTGAAGCTCGATCAGCCGATCGGTCAGATCCTCATCGGCACGATTCAGCCGTTCGGCAACCTCCTGATTGCGGCGAATCTGGGAGGTCAGATGTTCGATGGCTTCCGCGTGCGTCATTTACAGCTCGCTGATGGCTTCCAGCAGTTCTTCCCGGCGACGTCGGAACACGGCAACCGCCTCCACATGGCGATAGCGGATGATCTGCTCCTCATCCAGCAGGAACACCCCCCGCTTCATCCCGATCAGGGCCTTGCAGTCGTAGCGCTGCGCGACTTCGAGGTCCGGGTCACTCAGAAGAATGAAGGGTAAAGCGTGTTTTTCACGAAAACGACGGTGAGAATCCGCGTCGTCCGGGCTGATCCCGACGACCTGCACACCCAACTCGGCAAATGCCTCGATCCCATCACGATAATCACAGAGCTGCCGGGTGCAAACGGGTGTGTCGTCACCCGGGTAGAACACCAGCAACAGTCGTTCTCCCGAATGATCGCGCAAACGGAAGGTTTTCCCATCGGCATCCTTGAGCGAGAAGTCAGGTGCTATTTGATTGATTTGTTTCGACATTTTCCGCTTTTTGCCTTATTCAGAGAAACCTGAACAATTATGCCCGACCCCGGCTCTCTCAGGATGCATTGATTATAATGAAATGACGTGTTCGATCCGGACAGGTCGATTCTGATCTGCCCAACCATCTCAGGTGAATTCCGATGTTGAAACTCACACCCGCAAGTCAGACGATGCCGCGCCACCGACGCCCGACCATCGGGCTCGCGATCGCCGGTGGCGGGCCACTTGGCGCGATCTATGAGCTCGGTGCCCTGCAGGCCATCGATGAAGCCATCGACGGCGCCCATATGCACGATCTCGATATCTATGTCGGCGTGTCATCCGGCTCTTTCCTGACCGCGAGCCTGGCCAACCGGGTGACGGCGACGCAGATGGGGCGGATCTTCATGAGCTCACCGGCAGCCGAATTCAGCTTCCAGCCAGAGCTTTTTTTGCGGCCTGCTCTCAGGGAGTATCTCGATCGAGCGCGTGCCGTCCCCTCGGTCATCGCCGAGGTCATCAAGGAAGTGATCAACAACCCTTCCCGGCTGGCCCATTTCGAGCGTCTGGACAGCGTTGCTCGTCTGATTCCGACGGGCCTGTTCGATAACCGGATGATCGAGCAATTCCTCAAGCGCGTGCTGACCCGCCAGGGCCGCAGCAACGACTTCAGGGCTCTGTCGGCCAAACTGCGGATCGTCGCCGTGGAGCTGGACTCGGGCCACGCAGTGCGCTTCGGTGAGCCGGGCCTGGACGATGTTCCGATCTCCACCGCGGTCCAGGCCTCCGCCGCCCTGCCCGGTCTCTATCCGCCGGTCGAGATCGATGGGCGATTCTATGTCGATGGGGCTCTGCGAAGGACGCTGCACGCCTCTGTCGCACTCAAGGAGGGCGCTGATCTGCTGATCGGCATCAACCCGCTGGTCCCGTTCGATGGGGACGGCGAAATCACCCGCCAGTCCGGACGCAGCCGCATGATGCGCGGCGGATTACCGATGGTGCTCTCCCAGACCTTCCGCGCCCTGATCCAGTCCCGAATGCAGGTCGGCATGGCCAAGTATGAACGCGAGTTTCCGGCAGTCGGCATGATGCTGGTCGAGCCCAATCGGAACGATGAAAAGATGTTTTTCACCAATATCTTCAGCTATTCATCGCGCAATGAACTGGTCGACCACGCCTATCAGAGTACGCGCTCGGAGCTGTTCGCCCGGGCCGACGAGCTCGAGGCCTTTCTGGAGCCCTATGGCCTGGGCCTGAATCGCGCCATGCTGCAGAAGGAGCGCACTTTCCACGAGGCCATGGCCGAAGAGGCGCCCTACCTGGCACCGGTCGGCAATGATCTGGCCCGCACCCTGGATCGCCTCGAGCGACTGATCCGCTGAACCCCGGTCCCGGGGACCGGGGCTTCACGGTTACCAGTGAATACCACGCATCAGCGAAGCAAATGCGACCTGTTCCTGCGTCGGCTGGTCGTCGCGGCCCGGTTTTTCGCCTCGCGACGCCGATGAGTCGGGGAACATCCGGAAGGCCGAGTTCATCACGATTTCCGCAATCTTCGGTGCGACCGAATGCAGGACCTGGGCAAAAATACCAAGGCGGGTCGCAATCCGCTGCGGTCGGAAAATCACCGCCTGCTTGATCATGTCAGCCGCATCCTCGGGCGTGATGGTCGGAACCGACTCATAGATCTTGGTCGGCGCGATCATCGGTGTACGAACCAGCGGCATGTTGATCGTGGTAAACGAGATGCCGGTGTCATTGAACTCGGAAGCTGCACAGCGCGAAAACGAATCCAGCGCGGCCTTTGACGCGACATAGGCCGAAAACCGCGGCGCATTGGTCAGTACGCCGATCGAGGAGATATTGATGACCTGGCCACGCCGCTGTTCGACCATCGATGGCAGAAAGCCCATGATCAGCTTCAGCGCACCGAAGTAATTGAGCTGCATGCAGCGCTCGAAGTCATGGAAACGATCGTAGGACAAGGCGATCGAGCGTCGAATCGACCGGCCCGCGTTGTTGACGAGGACATCCACGGTGCCATGCTCGGCCAGGACTTCGTTGACCAGCCGCTCCGCATCCTTGAGGTCGGAAAGGTCGCAGGTGTAGGCAAAGACCTTGCCGCCTTCGGCTTCGATCTCGGCCTTGGTGTCCATCAGCGCCTCCTCTCCCCGAGCCACGATGATCACATTGGCCCCTGCCCGCCCCATCATCATGGCGGTCGCCTTGCCGATGCCCGATGAGGCTCCGGTCACGAGAACGTTCTTCTCGGACACCTGACCTGACAAGGAACGGTCGATGAAAAGCTCGGGATCCAGATGGCGCTCCCAGTAGTCCCACAGCACCCATGCATAGTCATCGAGTGACGGGACTTCGATGCCGCTGCCCTTGAGTGCACGCTCGGTGTCGCGGGTATCGAACTTGGTCGGGTAGTTGAAGAAGCTCAGTACATCCTTCGGAATCCCCAGGTCGCTCAGTACCTGGTTGATGATCCGGCGGACCGGCGGCAGCATGCTCAACCCCTGCTTGACCGGAGTTGGAATGAAGGAAAACAGGCGCGCATCGATACGCATCGACATCAGCGGCGCGTGGGCTGCCTGGGCAAACAGATTCATGACCTCGCCAATCCGCTTCGGATTCGGGTCGGTCAGATGGAAACACTGACCATCCAACTTGGGCTTGTGGGCAATATGATCCATGGCGCCCGCCACGAAATCGACCGGCACCAGATTGATCCGGCCACCCTCCAGGCCCAGAGTCGGCACCCAGGCCGGCAGCATCCGGCGCATTTTCTGGATCAGCTTGAAGAAATAGTAGGGACCGTCGATCTTGTCGATCTCGCCGGTCTTTGAATGACCGACGACGATGCCCGGGCGATATACCCGCCAGGGAATCGAGCAGTGATGTCGCACCAGACCCTCGGAGTCGTGCTTGGTCCTGAAATAGGGGTGATGGAGACCCTGTGCCTCCTCGAACATGTCTTCCCGAAAGGTGCCCTGATAGAGCCCGGCCGCTGCGATCGAAGAGGTGTGATGGAAACAGCCCGCCTCAATCTGTTCTGCAGCCTGGATCGCGTGTCGGGTACCGTCCAGATTGGCGGACTGATTGCTTTCAGCATCTGCACTCAGGTCATAGACTGCGGCCAGATGGAAGAAGTGATCGACTTTGCCCTTCAGCGCCTGGGCATCCTTCTGGGAAATTCCCAGCCCCGGTTTGGTCAGGTCGCCGGAGACTGCAACGACTCGCTTGGCATGGTCGGACCAACGGTCCTTGACCAGCTGATTGAATTTCTTCTTGGATCCTCTGCGCACCAGGACGTGCACGGTCCCCTTGCGTTCCAGCAAACGGTCGATCAGATTGCGGCCGATAAAACCGGTTCCGCCGGTGACAAAGTAAGTCATGAAGTTGCTTCTCCCCGATGTAGAGTCGTTGTAATTGCCTCTAAGATACCGATTGCCCTCACGCCTGCCAAGTCAGATTGACCCTTTTGCGCCAGCATGCTAGAAGTAATTGCGCTTTCGCACACGCACCAGAGTCTCGAACAAGGAATTCGACACCATGAGCACCCTCGACCAGGAATTCGAAGCAACCGCCGCTGCTGCCCAGTCGCTTCCGGAGCGACCGGACAACGACACCATGCTCAAGCTGTATGCCCTCTACAAGCAGGGATCAAAAGGCGATGTCAGCGGTGAAAAGCCGGGATTCTTCGATTTTGTCGGCGTCGCCAAGTACGAGGCCTGGGAGAAACTCAAGGGGATGGACCAGGATGAAGCCAAACAGCAGTACATCGATCTGGTCAAATCGCTGCAGGGCTGATTGCCCGATCCGAGCCGATCAGGCATTGAGCCGAGATGGCCAAGAACACACGTGAGCGAATCCTGGCCATGGCGCTGGTGCTGTTCAACGAGGACGGCGAACCCCATGTCACCACCAATCGGATCGCTGATGAGCTCGAGATCAGCCCCGGCAATCTCCACTATCACTTCAAGACCAAGGGCGATCTGATCGAAACACTTTTTTCGGCCTATGAGGGCCGGATGCTGAGCCTGCTCGCCACCCCGGAGGAGCGCGATCCGGAGATCGAAGACATCTGGCTGTTCATGCACCTGGCTTTCGAGACGATCGGAGAATTCCGCTTCTTCTATCGCGACCTGACCGATCTGTGCTCGAGATTTCGGGGCCTGCACCACCGTTTCCGCGGCATCCTGAGGCTTTCGATGGACACGGCACGTGGCCTGCTCGATGGCATGGCGCATTCCGGACAGCTGGAGGCCAACGACCACGAGCTCGACTCGATCGTTCGCAATATCATCCTGGTCAGTACCTTCTGGCTGGCTTTCGATCAGGTTCTGGAACGAGAATCCGATCCGCGGCCAGGACGCGCCGTCGCGCAGGTGTTGAGCATCGTCAGTCCCTATCTGAGGGGACGGGCCAGAACGGAAATGGAAGCCCTGGCATCAGCCTATCGGCACTAGTCCAATCCTGAGTAAAGCCTCATTCAGGGCCCTGGACAGGGCTTTAACCAGGGTTGGACCAGTCAAGACCATAAAAAAGGCCCGGATCGGTTGATCCGGGCCAAATCAGCAGCCACGCTAGGGCAAGAGGGAAGCCCTTGGCTGCCTCGGGGTAGAAGTATCAAGCCGGATGTGGCATCCGGTCAGCTGGACGCTGATGCTGCTTTCTTCGGGGCCGTTTTCTTCGCCGGCGTTTTCTTCGGCGCCGAATCGGCTTCAGCATTTCTGGTCATCGCAGCGACCCGCTTGTTGAGCTCTGCAACGCGTTCGCTGAGTTCGTTGATTTCATCGGATGTCGGCACGCCCAGGCCAGACAGTGCGCGCGCCACGCGCTGCTCGAAGACTTTCTCCAGCTTGTCCCAATTGGTCTGGGCCTGCTCACGAACTCTCTCGACCCGGCTTTCGACATCGCCGCGGACCTTGCCGACCCGGCTTTCGACGTCGCCACGAACGCCGTCAACGGCATCATTGGCGGCCTTGCGCCCTTTCTTTTCGAGCTTGGAGCCTTCCTTGACCAGGCGATCGAACAGCTTCGCTGATTCGCCGAGCACCTTGTTGCGCGTGTCTTCGACAGCCTTGGTGCTCTGCTTGAAGACCTTGCTGCCTTCATCCTGGGCCAGTGAAAATGCACCCAGTCCAGCCAGCCAGATCTCGTGCGCATAATCCTGCGCCTGATTGGCGGCTGTCTTGCGCGCGGCAGTTTTCTTGCTCACTTTCTTCTTTGCGACTTTCTTCTTCGCGGTTTTCTTGCTCATCAGAGGTATCTCCGGATTAGGTTTGAATTCTTTCGCGACGGCTGTATTCCGCCACTGACAACGCTAAGATAGGTCAGCGAACTAGAGTGGTCACACTAAACATGAATACATCGGACTGGGCGGCTTTCGCCGACGACAACAGCCAATTCGACTATCAGGGCGACGCCCTGTCGGAACGCTGGGCGGCACTTCATCAGGGCGACTGCGAGCCCTGGCCGGATGGGGATCGAATCCGTCTGCTGGACCCGGACCACCCTGACCCGGAGGCGGCGGCGATGCAGCTGGCCGAGGCCTGGCGCTGCTACCATCGCGGCGATTTTGCCGGTGCGGTCGATCTGGCCGAAGAGATCGGACTCTTCGCCCATGCCGTCGCCAACAAGGCCTCCGGCATCTATGCCGACTATCTGGAAGAGGAGGATGAGGTCAAGCTGGCCATTTATCAGTCAGCCATCGAACGGGCGGAATCGGCAATCGAGGCTTTCCCCAGGGACGCCAACGCTCACTATTTCCACGCCTTCGCACTCGGTCGCTACAGTCAGTGCATCTCAATTGCACAGGCACTTGCTCAGGGTGTCGGTGGAAAAATCAGGAAATCGCTTGAAACCACGCTGAAACTGGCACCGCAACACGCGGAAGCTCTGACTGCATTCGGCCTGTACCACGCCGAAATCATTGACAAGGTCGGCAAACTGGTCGGGTCGATGACTTACGGTGCCAGCGCCGACAAGGCACTGGACTGCTTCACCCGGGCCCTGGAAATCACCCCGGATGCCCCGATTGCCCACATGGAATACGGCAACGGCCTGTACCTGCTGTTCGGAGACAAGCGACTGGATGACTCCAATGCCGCCTACGCCACGGCCGCTGAAAAGACCCCGATAGACGCCATGCAGGCGCTCGACCGCGACTACGCCGAAGCCTCACTGGCCTGACTTCCGACCGGGCAATCGACCGAAAGCCTGAACACCAACGGTCATCTAAACCGGTCAATGATCAGATCTGGATCACGCGTCAGTCATCGATCAGATCGTTCTCGATCCAGGCGTGAACCGAATCGACCATGTCCGGGCTGACCCAGCCCTCCTGCGGCCCGAGCAGCAGGGTGAGATTCAACAGATGCTCGAATTCGGACTCGAAACGCCGCATCACGTTGAACGGATCGGGAATCCGCTTCTGATCGGCAATCAAACCGCAGAAGACCTGACCCCGATAACTCAGGATACTGATGCCCATGCCGATCGACCCGCTCTGCGGAACCCAGAACATCATTTCCTTGAGCGGCGACCCGGCCAGATAGAGCGTGTCCTGCGGCCCGGGAACGTTGGTCAGCACGGTACTGGCCTTGCGGCTGAAAAGCTCCAGTGCGGGCTTCTGAACGGCGCCTGGAGTCATTCCCAGAGCCGCCAGGAGACCGAGCGACATCACCGCCTGCTTCGAGCTCTTGAGCTGGTGCATGAACTCGGCCACCTGATACAGCCGCGCCAGGGGATTGGATTCAGCCACCGGAAGATCAAGAAAGACCAGACCGAAATGATTTCCCAGATCCCGTGCATGCTCCAGCGGCCGTAGATTGACCGGTACGGTGGCACGCATGGTCAGCTCGGAGGGATCGTCGCCCTGATCACGCAGGTAATGATGAAGGGCACCGGTCATGGTGGCGATCAGCACATCATTGACGGTACAGCCCAGGGCCTTGCCGACCGCCTTGACCTCCTCGAGATCCAGCGGCTCGGCCCAGGCGACGTTCTTCCTGACGCCAAGCTCTCCTTTGAACCGCGACGGCGGATCATCCTCCAACAGCATGGCCGTGGCCAGCTCGGACATGATCTCCCCCGCACCCACGGCGTATTCCGAGGCCAGATGCGGTTGCTTGATCAGACTGAGCGCCTCATCAATGACCTTCTGGCCCAGATGCTGGACTGCGTCAATCCCATCCCTGGCGGGTGCCGCCAGACGCCGAAAGATGCTCGATTCGGCTTCTCGGCGCTGTTTCCACTGCTCCTGCTCGACCAGTCGCTCGGACTTCTCGGCGCTGGTTTCGGTCAGCGACAACATCACCTGAACCAGAGCAATGCCATCGGCATAGCAATGATGAATCCTTGAAATCACGACCGGCCCGTCGACGTAGTTGTCCACCAAATGGAACTGCCAGAGCGGCTTGGTCTGATCCAGCGGCGTTGAGGCCAGCTCGGATACCAGCTCTTCGAGCTCGCGCTTGTCCGCCTTTCCCGGCAGTGCGGTATGGCGAACATGGCTGCTGATTTCAAAGTTGGTGTCTTCCTCCCACCAGCAGCCCCGGGCCGTGTCGACCGCTTTCTGGCGAAAGCGGGGGAAGGCAAGGAAACGGTTGGCGATCACGTCCCGGAAATGCTCGAACTGGACCGGATGATCCAGAACGATCACACCGGTAATCATCATCAGATTCGTCGGCTGCTCCATGCGCAGCCAGGCGGTATCTACATTGGCGATAGGTTCCTTGCGAGCGGTCGGCACGATCGAGTGTGTCCCGGATGACGGATGTCGGAAGCTGGCATTCTTCCACGGCCTTGTCGATTGGTCAATTTCGACACAGCCCAGACCCTACTGAAGTCTCAGCTCAACGAATACCCGATGAGATTTGAAGGGGGACGCGGGAGCGGTCAGCCCGGGAGAACCAGGCAACCCGACATCAATGCACCTGACGCTGGCTCACCGTTTCGCTGGCCTGACCCGGCAGATCGTAGGGCAACTTCACCTGGTCAAGCTCGAATTGCTTGAGTATCGGTCTGAGCTGGTGATGAATCAGCGGATAGAGCTGTCGGGTGAGCGAGCCATGACACGCAGTGAAGGTCTCGAAATCGACCGATTCCCCGCAGAACTGGCGATACACGGCCTGAACGATGATCTCCACCTTGAACAGTGGCTCGATGGCCTCGGAGCCTTCTCGATGCCCTCGACACAGGAGCCGGGCGGTCACCTGATATTGCGAAACACCGCCGTCCTTCGGCATGTCCCGGGGCGTCAGCTTCAGCTCGACCTTGGCACTGAATTTCTGATCCGGGGCGACGATCTCCTTGAGATCGGCGCTGAGGCGGGTCACCTGCGTGTGAGCCAGGGCGAACCTGTCGAGGAGATTGAGCATGTATTCACGATCCTTGCGATCAATTCTCAGGTATGGAAGCGAGGTCAGGCACTTTCAAGCTGGAATCCGACAAAAAAGAAGCCCGGATCCTTCGATCCGGGCCACTTTCCTGCATCCGGCCCGTGATCCGGACCGGGGACTCCGAGCCTCAGTCTGCCGGCGTGAAGGTCAGCGTTTGCACCGCAGTCGCATTCGCATCAGCCTCGCCAATGCTCAGCGGCAGATAATCGTTGACCAGCCAGAGGCGAAGCTGATTGGTGTAGAAGGGACTCAGGAACACGCCGCTTCGACCGCCGGGAATGACCTCTTGGGCCTGGGGTCCGGTCGGCGCAAGTGTCGCGACGTTCCTGCGAGCCGGACCACTGCCGAAGGTGAAGCTGTTCACGTTCCGGCCGCGCGCGCTGTGACTCGATGCATCGACTGCTTCATAGCCGCCGGCACGGGCAATCGGCGCGCTGCCTCCCGGCGGGAAACTGAACGGTGTGTTGTCGCCCAGCGGGTGACTGAAGACGATGGTGTGGAGTCGGCCCCAGCGATAGTCGTCCAGATCCGAGGAATTGCCGAATGCCGCGGCAAATTCATCGGATGCCAGCCGATCCAGCGTGATCTGCAGCGAAGCCAGCAGAACGCCGTCACGCGCAGAGGCCGGGTCCGGCGCGCCGGGCAGATTGAAGTAGGTCAGGCCCGATGCCGCCTGACCCTGGGTCAGCGGGAAGAGTCTCAGCTGATTGACCAGTGCTCGCCAGGCGGTAGTGGAACCGGGCAACTCATCACCCAGGCCGACGGCCTGGAGAGTCGCATCGATGGTGTTGGCAATGACCTCTCCACGCCAGACGCTGTAGATCGTCGCCGCGACGCTGTTGGCGACCTGGCTGCTGGTCGGAACGCTGTTGCCGCTGGGATCACCGCCCGGATCGAATCCACCCTCGACGCCGGTCGGTGTCGAGAAATCCCAGTCCGACAGACGCGCCATGGCCTCTGCCATGCGGGGGTCACTGGTGAACTGAGCAAGCCCGGCCCAGGCATCCTCGCTCGATGCGTTGGCGTAGGCCTGCAGCAGGAACGGCAGCAGCAGTTCGGCATCCAGAAGCTGGTTATTGGCCTGGAGTTCCTTCATGTTCTCGATCGTCACGTTGCCCTCGGCGACCAACTGCTGAAGCTCACGATCGATACGTCCCATGCGCAGGTCGGCGTAGGCCGGGTTGAGATAGTAGATCCCGTTGCCGCCCGGACGCAGCTGATTGAGCGGATTGCCGTCGAGCGTGGTTCCGACCGGGTCGTTGTTGGCGTTGGCCAGATAACCCCAGGGCGGATTGCTGATCTGCGGCATTTCATCGCGCGGAATCAGGGCATACGGCGTGCCCTGCCCTGGCTGCGGCGACTCTGCGATCAACCACTCATGATCGAAAGCACCGCTGCCATCCCGGATGAACCAGGGCGGACGGCCGCCGTCAGGGGCCAGGTCGTTCTGGAGGTCTTCGCGCAGGGGCATCTCACCGCCGGTGTAGTAGGCGATATTGCCTTCGATATCGGCGTAGAGAAAGTTCTGGGCACCGATCGCGAAATCGCGCAGACCCAGTTCGAAGTCCTCCTGGCTGCGAGCTCGCGCCCAGGACCGGAAGGTCGACAATTCGAAGGTCGGGCCCCAGCCGGTGTACTGGACCGTGAGCGCCGTGTCGCCGAGCAATTCGACGATCGGACCGTTGTTACGGCGCGGAACGATGAAAACGATGCCGCCCGAGTCGTATCCGACATTGGCCCGATTGACGTCATCAAGGGTGCCGCTGCCCGGATTGTTCACAAAGTAGGTCTGGAAGGCGTAGACGATCGGCTCGGGGACCCCGTCATGAACCGTGTGGGTCGGCAGACCGAAATTATTGACCAGGATCTGGTCCTCGAAGACGTCGGTAACGTCCATCCGGTTGACCGTCGAACCCCAGCAGAAGAAATCGGTACAGGCCTGTGCGTTGACCGGCGCTCCGGCAAATGCCACGCCGCTGATGACCACTTCTTCGTCGCGGATCACGACGTTTTCGTTCATGAAGATCGGCGCCATGCCGAGCTGCAGATGCGGGTCGTTGGCAAACAGCGGATAACCCGATGCCGTGTGCTCTCCCGACACCGCCCACCAGTTGCTGCCGATATCGTAGCCTTCGTTGAGGAACGGCAGACCAGCCACCTTTTCCCGATAGCCGCGTGCCAGCTCGATGGTGCTGGCGCTGATCCGGCCCATGTCATCGACCTGGGCGGTGTCAGCATCGAGTTGCGCCAGGGAGGCTTTCAACGGCATCGCGGCGTCACCGGCGGCGGCCATACCGGCCTCTGCTGCCGATTGCGGCACCACGATCCCGATCCGCTCGAACCAGTCGGGAATAGACACGCGCCCATCAACCGGGATGAACGGGTTGAGATCCTGCAGATAGAGCGCGGTTCCGTCGAAGCCGACCACATCACCCACGGCCTGGTAGGTCCCGACTCGAACGGTATTGGTGATATCCGACAGGCTCTGGTCGAAGGATAGCTGGAAGGCGAGCAACTTGCCGACCACCAGCGAATCCACCGACGACCAGGGCTCGGCCATCGACAGCTCGAGCGCGCCGTACTCGGGGGGCAGCGGATTGTTGGCGAGATAGAAGTTCACTCCATCCACATAGGCCTTCAGTGCGCCCTTCTCGTCCTGATCGAGCTCGGCGAAGGTGGCCCAGGCTGCGCGCCGCAAACCCAGCGTCCGAAGGGTGATATCACTGGACAACGCGGGCGCTCCAAGCAGCTCACCCAGGGTGCCGCTGGCAATTCGACGGAGGTAATCCATCTGGAAGAACCGATCTTTGGCGTGCAGGTAACCCTTGACGAAGGAAACATCGGTTTCGGTCTCACCGATGATGGTGGGAATTCCGTTGGCGTCGACCTGAACCGTGACCGAATCATTCAGCCGCGGGACTTCGATGGTCTGGGCCTGCAAGGCATTGGCCGCCAGCAGACCCACCATCAGCGTGGATAGTAGTTTCATTGTTGATACCCCGTTACTTTTTGTTAGGTCCGGTGATTATTGCACAAGCCGGGCGGTGAACTCACTGCTCACGTTTCAGCCCGATCGAACTTACTAAAGCTCCGTGCGCACATCCAGAAGCTCCGGAAAGAAGGTCAGATCGAGCGCTTTCTTGAGAAAACTGACGCCGCTGGACCCGCCGGTACCGGTCTTGAATCCGATGATCCTCTCGACGGTCTTGAGGTGCCGGAAACGCCAGAGCTGGAAGGACTGCTCGACGTCGATCAGCCGCTCGCAGAGGGCGTATTCGGTCCAGTAGCGATCGGTATCGCGATAAATCTCGACAAAGACCGGGACCAGTTCGGGCGTGCGCTGGTGGGCCCGGGTCAGATCGCGACTCAGGCAGTTCGATGGAACCGCATGGCCATGACGGGCGAGAAAGAACAGAAAGGCGTCGTACAGACTGGGTGAGGCCAGCGTCGAGGCCAGCTCCGCGCGTGCCTCGGGGTCATGCTCGAACAGATCGAGCATCTGGGCATTCTTGTTGCCGAGCAGGAACTCGACCAGTCGATACTGGTGCGACTGGAATCCGGAGGCATCACCGAAAACGCCCCGGAATTCGACGTATTCGCTTGGTGTCAGGGTCTCGAGCACGGCCCACTGATCGAATAGCTGACTCTGAACCAGCTTGACTCGGGCCAGAATCTTCATGCACGGCCCCGGATCATCGTCCGCGAGGTGCCGGATTGCGGCCCTGAGCTCATGGATGATCAGCTTGAACCACAACTCCGAGGTCTGATGCTGGATGATGAACAGCAATTCGTCGTGGTGCGGCGGGTCCGACAACTGATGCTGTGCCGACAGAATGCGTGGCAGATCCAGATAGCTGGCGTAGTCCAGCCGGTCCTTCAGATCGGTCTGAATCGAGGACTCGAGGTCGCGTTGATTGGGTGGTTTGTTCATCAGCTGGCCCGACTCCACTCGGTGTCAGATAGATGGCGCTGCAGTTTAACGCGAGCGTGCCGGGGGCGTATAATGCCGATGGCCTGGCCGACCGATCACTGCCGACAAAGAAATCGGACGCCGAGGACCAGCAAGTATCGATCACGACTCGTTACCAAAGCCACGTTCAAAAAAGAGGAATTGCCATGGCGCGCACTGTCGCCGCATTCAAGGTGGATCATTTCCAGTTTCTGGGAGCCGACGGCAAGCTGCTCGACAGCCAGCACGTTCCGGCCCTGGCCAGGGATTTCGACCGCCTCCGCGAGCTCTACACCCTGATGACCCTGACCCGCGTTTTCGACAAGAAGGCGGTGGCGCTGCAGCGAACCGGCAAGCTCGGCACCTACGCTTCCAGCCTGGGCCACGAAGCCGCCCATGTGGCCATCGGTGCTGCGATGGCCGACGAAGACTGTTTCGCGCCGATGTACCGGGAGTACGGTGCGCAGTTCTATCGCGGCGTGAAGATGACCGAGGTCCTGCTCTATTGGGGCGGCGATGAGCGCGGCAATGCGTTTTCAGGTCCTCGCCACGATTTTGCCTGGTGTGTTCCGATTGCCACCCAGTGCCTGCATGCAGCCGGGGCGGCAATGGCCTACAAGCTGCGCAATGAAGCCCGGGTCGCCGTGTCGGTCGTGGGGGACGGGGGCTCGTCGAAGGGCGATTTCCTCGAGGCGATCAATGCGGCCAGCGCCTGGAAGCTGCCGCTGGTTCTGGTCATCGTCAACAATCAGTGGGCCATTTCGGTTCCCCGCTCCAAGCAGAATACGGCGGCCACCCTGGCCCAGAAAGGCATCGCCGGCGGTCTGCCGAGCATTCAGGTCGACGGCAACGATCTGATCGCCTGTCTCTGGGCAATGGACAAGGCGGTCAAGGCAGCTCGCGAGGGCAAGGGTGCGTTCGTGATCGAGATGCTGACCTATCGTCTGAGCGACCACACCACGGCCGACGATGCCCGTCGCTATCGCTCGCAGGACGAAGTCGATGCGGCCTGGGAGCGAGAGCCTCTGATCCGCCTGCGTCGCTACCTGATTGACGAGGGCGCCTGGGACGAGGAGCGCGAGCAGGAACTGGTCGATGAATGTGCCCAGTTCGTCCAGCAGGCCGCCGATGAATACATCGATATCGTGACCAACGATCCGCAGCCGGTCACGGCGATCTTCGATTACATGTACGCCGAGCTGCCGCATGATCTCGCCGAACAGCGGACCTACGCCGAGCAGTACCCCGAAGACGGAGGACACCACTGATGGCTCAGATCACCCTGATCGAAGGCGTTACGCTGGCTCTGAAGCGGGCGATGGAAGAGGACTCCAGCGTCGTTGTGCTGGGCGAGGATGTGGGCGTGAACGGTGGCGTGTTTCGTGCCACCGCCGGACTGCAGGAGACTTTCGGTGACGAGCGTGTCATTGATACGCCGTTGGCCGAGGTCATGATCGCCGGCATCGCCGTTGGCATGGCGGCACAAGGCATGAAGCCGGTCGCTGAAGCACAGTTCTGCGGCTTCACCATGCCCATGATCGACCATCTGATGTGCCACGCAGGACGGATGCGCAATCGGACGCGGGGCCGCCTGAGCTGCCCGATGGTGCTCCGCTTTCCCAGCGGCGGTGGCATCCACGCACCGGAGCATCACTCGGAAAGTCCGGAAGCACTGTATGCCCACATGCCGGGAATCCGGGTCGTCATCCCGTCCTCGCCATCGAGGGCCTATGGCCTGCTGCTGGCCGCTATCCGTGACCCGGATCCGGTCGTCTTCATGGAACCGAAGCGGATCTACCGCTGGCAGCGCGAAGAGGTCGTCGACGACGGAGAGGAACTGCCGCTGGACGTGTGTTTCACATTGCGCGACGGCCAGGATCTCACTCTGGTGACCTGGGGCGCGATGGTCAAGGAAACCATGCAGGCAGCCGACGAGCTCGAGAAGCAGGGCGTGAGCGTCGAGGTCATCGATGTGGCGACCATCAGCCCGCTGGATATGGACACCATCATCGAATCGGTGGAACGCACCGGCCGCTGTGTCATTGTTCAGGAGGCTCCGCGCCACTGTGGTGTGGCCAGCGAGATTGCCGCCAACCTGGCCGATGCGGGCATCTACAGCCTGCTGGCCCCGGTCAAGCGCGTCTGCGGCTACGATACGGTGATGCCCCTGTATCGTAATGAAATGAAATACATGCCGAGCGTCCGCCGAATCGTCGACGCAGCAAACCAGGTTCTGGAGGTCTCATGAAAGTTTTCAATCTGCCCGATCTGGGCGAGGGTTTGCCTGACGCCGAAATCGTTGAATGGCTGGTCGAGGAAGGCGATGTCGTCGAACTGGATCAACCTCTGGTGTCGATGGAAACCGCCAAGGCGGTGGTCGAAGTACCGAGTCCGTTTGCCGGCAAGGTTGCAAGATTCCATGGACGCGCCGGCGATGTCATCCAGACCGGCGCGCCCCTGGCCGAGTTTCTTGTCGATGGCGAAGAAGAACCGTCTCAAGCCGCCAGCGATGGCACTTCGTCCACCTCTGCTGCGGACGATACGCGCAGCGCCGAGACCGGCAGCGAGGAAATCGGCTTGGATGATGTTGACGCTGGCGACGTCGACCTGGCGGCATTCACCGCAGACAGGGCGGCCGATCCGGCAGAAGAACCCGATTCGAAGTCGATCGCTGCACAGGCATCGGAGTCGCCCATCGACTCGGATCAGGACGAGGCCACCAGCGACGAGACCGGTAGCGAAGAGACTGAACGTGAGGACACCGGAACGGTCGTGGGCAACGTCCAGTCTTCGAATGAAGTCCTGAACGAGCGGACCAGCACCGTCGGAGGCGTGAAGGTCACACCGGCCGTTCGTGCCCTCGCGCGGAAGCTGAAAGTCAACATCGGCTCGATCAGTCCGACGGGTGCGAACGGGGTTGTCACCGCTGGCGATGTCCGCAAGGCCGCCGAGAATCCAACCGCGAGCCGGGTCGGGTCGGAATCGGCCAGGTCATCCGCTCCACAGGCCAGTCCAACGCCAGCGCCGGCACCTGAGGCCGCCGCGCCGTCCCAGCCACCGAGCGACGAATGGGAGCCGATCCGGGGCACTCGCCGGACCATGGCAAGGGTAATGAGCGAATCCCATCGCTTGGTGGTGCCCACGACGCTGATGGACGATGCCGACATCCACGCCTGGCAGCCCGGTGAGGACATTACCGCCCGCCTGCTGCGCTCACTCTGGGCCGGAGCTCAGGCCGAACCGGGGCTGAACGCCTGGTACGACGGTGAGAACAGCGTGCGGATGGTCCACAAGAACATGCACGTCGGAATGGCCGTAGACACTGCTGACGGCCTGTTCGTCGCTGCCCTGCGTGATGTCAACAAGGCCGATCGCGGGCAGCTTCGAGGCGAGATCAACCGCCTTCGCGAAAATGCCAGCAATCGGTCGATTCCTCCGGAGGATCTGAAGGATTACACGATCGTCCTGTCGAACTTCGGCAAATTTGCCGGACGCTATGCCACGCCGGTCATCACCCCGCCCTGTGTTGCCATCGTGGCGGCCGGTACGCTGCGGCACGAAGTGGTCCCCGTGCTCGGCGGGATCGAGGTCCATCGCATGATTCCTCTGTCGCTGACCTTCGATCACCGCGCCTGCACCGGAGGCGAGGCGGCCCGCTTTCTCAAGGCGATGCTGGACGATCTGTCCAGAGCCGAGTGAAATCCATCCACGCGCCTGGCAACGGACTGTCGTCCGGCGACCTTCGCCGGATTTCGGCTGAGCGGAAAGGGTCATGATCGTAACGGGCCAGTCAGGGCCGAACATGATCATCGGGGCCTGTGAGTGGGTTGCCCTGCCCGCTCTGGGCATCGTCAAGCTGCGCGCTCGCGTCGATACTGGCGCGAAATCCTGCTCACTCCATGCCACGGACATCGAAACATTCGTTCGGGACGATCAGGACTGGGTTCGGTTCGACGTTCATCTCGGCTATCCGGAACCCAGTCGGACTCGACACTGCGAATGCCAACTCCTGGGTATCAAGACGGTTCGAAGCACTTCCGGCGAGAGCGAGCAGCGGCTGAGCATCCGAACCCATATCGTGATCGGCCACTCGAGCTGGCCGGTCGACATCACGCTGAGCAATCGAGAGCGTATGCGCTACCGCATGCTGCTGGGTCGCGCTGCGATGAAGAATCACTGCCTGGTTTATCCAGCCAGGACCTTCCTGCAGGGCACACCTCGGCTCGACTGATCCCAAACAAACCGGAGATTCCATGCGCATTGCCATCATGTCACGCAGCAAGACGATCTACTCCACTCGGCGTTTGATCGAAGCTGCCCAGGAACGCGAGCACGAAGTGCAAGTCGTGGACACGGCACGCTGCTACATGAATATCGCGTCACACCGTCCGACCATGCACTATCGGGGCCGGCAACTCGATGCCTTCGATGCCGTTATTCCACGCATCGGTGCATCGATTACCTTCTACGGAACGGCCGTGCTGCGTCAGTTCGAGATGATGGGCACCTTCCCGCTCAATGAGTCAGTTGCCGTCACCCGATCACGCGACAAGCTCAGATCCCTTCAGCTGCTCGCGCGACGCGGCATCGGCCTGCCCGTGACCGGTTTTGCCCGGGCACCGGATGATATCGGCGACCTGATCGAGATGGTCGGCGGCGCACCCCTTGTGGCCAAACTGCTCGAGGGCACGCAGGGTATCGGGGTGGTTCTGTGCGAGACCCGAAAGGCAGCCGAGAGCGTGCTCGAAGCCTTCATGGGCCTCAATGTCTCGATTCTGGTCCAGGAATACATCAAGGAAGCCGGCGGTGCCGATATTCGCTGCTTCGTGATCGGAGACAAGGTGGTGGCCGCCATCAAACGCCAGGCCAAGCCGGGAGAGTTCCGCTCCAATCTCCACCGCGGCGGTTCTGCCGAGTTGATCAAGATCACGCCGCAGGAGCGCGCGGTCGCCGTTCGCGCAGCCAAGATCATGGGGCTGAACGTGTCCGGCGTGGATCTCCTGCGTTCCAATCACGGCCCGCTGGTCATGGAGGTCAATTCCTCGCCGGGTCTCGAGGGGATCGAGACGGCCACCGGCAAGGATGTCGCCGGATTGATCATCGAATTCCTCGAGAAGAACGCCCAGAAGCACAAGACTCGGACGCGCGGACAGGGCTGACTGAACAACGTCAACGTACCCGAGAGCAGCGATGATTGCTGACCCGGACCCTCACCGGAATCCGGAAAACCCCGCCGGCTATCGCGGGGTCCTCATCCTGCTCGCTGCCGCTCTGGCGTCAGCTGCGGCGATGCTGAGCATTCTGCCGGACGGTCCGATGGTCGATGAGCATTTTCATCACGGCCAGATCCTCCTCATCAACAGCGATGAGTCCCAGCGTGTCCCTGA
Organism: uncultured Wenzhouxiangella sp.; assembly: GCA_964439915.1. Taxonomy (GTDB): domain Bacteria; phylum Pseudomonadota; class Gammaproteobacteria; order Xanthomonadales; family Wenzhouxiangellaceae; genus Wenzhouxiangella. The sequence goes on from CAYTQT010000017.1 coordinate 28,894, forward strand.
ACTGACAACCCCGCTTGGCTATCACCACAGCGTTGCCTTGCTTGCCCGGCTCTTCAATGTGGAATCGGTCTACGGGCTGCGCGCAATCAGTGCGTTCCTCGGTCTGATCAGCGTATTCCTGGCCTGGGCCTACCTGCGACAGAAACGCTCCGCTCTGCCGGTGCTCCGGAGCCTGCAGATTCTTGTCTGCCCCCTGCTCTGGCCGTTCTATTTCCTGCTCTACACAGACCTTGCTTCTCTCAGCCTGGTCCTTGCGGCATTGAGCCTGTTCTCGGCGGGGCTATTCTGGCCATCGGCATTGGTCGGCATCGCGATGCTGGCCTGGCGGCAAAATAATATCGTCTGGTCAGGCCTGTTCTGGCTGACCCATTTTCAAACGGCCTGGCCCACCCGCGGCGATGCCGCCGCTCTCCGCCCCTGGATCATCAGAACCTGCATTCTGGCCCTGCCGATGGTGGCGTTTCTGGGCTTTCTGATCATCAACCGCGGCGTAGCCATGGGCGACCATGCGATGCACGAGATCGGACAGAAACTGCACCCAACCCAGGTCTGGTTCCTGCTTCTGGTTTTCTGGCTGATCCTGCTTCCGCTGCACATTGCTTCCCTGGGCGAGTCCATTCGATGGCTGCGCAAAAGCCTCTGGCGGATGCTTCTGATACTGGCGTTACCAGCCCTGGTCATGATCAGTTTCGATGTCACTCACCCCTACAACCTGGCTTTGCCGGAATTCCATCTGAGAAACGGCGTACTCAGGCTGCTCGACACTGACTGGCGACTCCTACTGCTTGGTTCCATTGCAATGACCTGGAGCGTTCTGACGCTGATTGTCACCCGAGTCAGAAGCCCGATCGGAGCCTGGCTTTATCCGGTGACTGCCATTGCCCTGCTCCCGATCGAGTTGATCGAGCAACGCTACTACATCGTTCCGATCGTCCTGTTTCTCCTGTTCAGAAAGGCGCGTGCTACCGCAGTCGAAGTTGCCCTGCTGCTGTGGTTCCTGATTCTGAGCAGCGGACTGACCGCTGCGATCGCATCGACACGCTATTTTCTCTAGCAATCCTCTCCGCAGCTTGACCTCACTTCCAGACAATCGACCGGGTCGATGAGCTGAAGGAGACTGGCGTTGCGCTAGACTATTGGTCAGCTGGCCATGCGCTCAGACCGGCAAGACGCCTGAACGAAGTCAGCACAAGCCATCTCGCAGGCAAGTGAGGATCTGAAAGGAGATCGAGCATGACCGGCATCGAGAATGATCTTGGAATGTTTTCTGCCCTGCTGGCCGGAATCAGCTTGAGTGCTGCATCGGGGCTGCGGGTTTTTCTGCCCCTGCTTGGCGTTGGTCTGGCCTCGCACTTCGGATTTCTGGAACTGGGAGAGGGGTTCGACTGGATGGCCAGCGAACCAGTGCTGATCGTGGTCGGCGTTGCCGCCATGCTCGAGGCCTCGGCCTACTACATTCCCATTGTCGACAACCTGCTCGACACCCTGGCAACGCCTGCTGCCATGGCCGGCGGGACGGTCATCGTGTCCTCGCTGATGCCGGAATTGAATGCGCCGGCTCACTGGGCAACGGCACTGCTGCTGGGCGGAGGAACGGCAGGTATCGTCCAGGCCAGCACGGTGGTTGCAAGAGGTGCATCAACGGCCACAACCGGAGGACTTGCCAATCCTGTCCTGGCCACGCTGGAAACCGGCGGCAGCATCGTGGCCGTCGCCCTCGCTCTGCTCATCCCGGTCGCCTTCGGGCTGCTGGTCATCGGATTGATCGTCTGGCTGATCTACCGTCTGATTCGCCGGTCAACCCGGCGACTGCCCCCTGAATCGAATCAGAGCTTGCCGCCAGAGCTGTGAATCCACCTGACCTCTGAACAAGCCCAACCGTGATCGGCGACCATCCTGATCGACCAGCGGCAATCCAATATAAATCGGGCTGAGAAAGGCCCGACCGCGAATTTCCCAACAACCATAGCAGCCTGAAGAGTCACAGGTCACCAGCCGACCCGCCTCAAGGCCGATCCGTGTGTAGCGCGGTCGAAGCAGACGATACACAGTGAACGCGGCAGGGATGAGAAGGGCCAGGAGGAGCAAGGCCTTCCAGAGCTGCCCCAGGCCGCTGATCGAAACGGCCAGAATCGTCAGCCCGCCCAGCAGCGTGATCAGGAAAGCGATGGCGCGTGCCGGACGCACGACCGACAACAACTCAGTACGAAGCCCGTTGCTCGGCATGGTGCTGACCAATGGCCCGAACCAGATCGGCCAGGTCATCAGGGGGCTCGGCGCGGCCCATCATCCAGTCCCAGATGGCATCATCCTCGCAGGCGAGCAGTCGATCGAAGGCTTCCTGATCAACGACCGCAGCCCTCTCGTAGGTCGACTCGAGCCAGGCGGTGAGCAGCACGTCCAGTTCTCGCATACCACGTCGGCAGCGCCAGCGAAGGCGCGAGAGCTCGGTGGCTGAAAGGTTGTCGTTCACCGGGTCAGACGCCGCGGCGGGCCAGCATCATCTTCTTGATTTCGGAGATCGCCTTGGCGGGGTTCAGCCCCTTGGGACAAGTTCGCGCGCAGTTCATGATGGTATGGCAGCGATACAGGCGGAACGGATCCTCGAGGTCGTCCAGGCGCTCGCCCGTGGCCTCATCACGGGAATCGACCAGCCAGCGATAGGCCTGTAGCAGGATGGCCGGGCCCAGATAGCGGTCCCCGTTCCACCAGTAGCTGGGGCAGGAGGTGGAACAGCAGGCGCAGAGAATGCACTCGTACAGACCGTCGATCTTCGCGCGATCTTCATGCGACTGCAGGCGCTCCTTGTCGGGGGGCGCCGGGCTCTGGGTGCGAATCCAGGGCCTGATCGATGCGTATTGGGCATAGAAATGGCTGAGATCGGGCACCAGGTCCTTGATCACCGGCAGATGCGGCAGCGGATAGATCTTGACGTCACCCTTGATATCTTCGATGGCCGTTGTACAGGCCAGCGTGTTGACGCCGTCGATATTGAAGGCACAGGAACCGCAGATACCCTCACGGCAGGAGCGCCGGAAGGTCAGCGTCGGATCGATCTCGTTCTTGATCTTGAGGACGGCATCGAGAACCATCGGACCACATTGATCGAGATCGATCTGGTAACTGTCGACACGCGGATTCTCCCCTGAATCGGGGTCCCAGCGATAGATCCGGAATGTCTTGACGCGCTTGGCACCCTCGGCCGTGTGAACCTTGCCCTTCTGGATGCGCGAATTTTTCGGAAGTCTGAATTCAGCCATGTTGCCTTGCCAGTCTCGTAGGGTTCGATATCAGTAGGTGCGCGCTTTCAGCGGGACGACTTCGACATCGTCGCTGAGCGTGTACATGTGAACGGGGCGATAATCAATTTTGGTCGACCCGTCATGATCCATCCAGATCAGCGTGTGCTTGTGCCAGTTATCGTCGTCCCGATCGGGGAAGTCTTCGTGCGCATGCGCTCCCCGACTCTCCTTGCGATTTTCCGCCGACACCATGGTGGTCACGGAATTGGCCAGCAGATTTCTCAGCTCGAGAGTTTCGACCAGATCCGAATTCCAGATCATCGAGTGGTCACTCACCTTGACGTCATCGAAACCGGCCCGAACGGCATTAATCTTTTCTACGCCCTCGGCCAGGGTCTTGCTCGTTCTGAACACTGCAGCGTCCTGTTGCATCACCTGCTGCATGCGATCCCGAAGCTCGGCCGTCGAGGTCGAACCCCTGGCGTGGCGCAAGCGGTCGAATTCTCCCACCAGGTCGTCCATGACCCCGGACGGCAGACTCTTGTGCGACTGACCAGGTTTGATGGTTGCACCGCAGCGTTTGGCGACCGCGCGACCGAAGACGATCAGATCAAGCAGTGAATTCGATCCCAGGCGATTGGCACCATGAACCGACACGCAGGCCGCCTCACCGATCGAGTACAGGCCTGGCACGACGGCATCCGGATCGCCATCTTTCAGGGTCACCACTTCACCGTGGTAGTTGGTCGGAATGCCGCCCATGTTGTAGTGGACCGTAGGCAACACGGGGATCGGCTCCCGGGTGACATCGACGCCGGCAAAGATCTTGGCGGTCTCAGCGATTCCTGGGAGACGTTCATGAATCACATCGCCGCCGAGATGCTGCAGATTGAGATGGATATGATCGCCCTTGTCGCCGACACCGCGGCCATCGCGAATCTCCATCGTCATCGAGCGTGAAACCACGTCGCGCGAAGCCAGGTCCTTGGCATTCGGGGCGTAGCGCTCCATGAAGCGCTCGCCCTCGGAGTTGGTCAGATAGCCACCCTCTCCGCGAACGCCTTCGGTAATCAGACAGCCCGCGCCGTAGACGCCGGTCGGATGGAACTGAACGAACTCCATGTCCTGCATCGGCAGACCGGCGCGCAGGGCCATCCCGGTACCGTCGCCGGTACAGGTATGCGCCGAGGTCGCCGAGAAGTAGGATCGACCATAGCCACCGGTGGCAAGAATCACCGCATGGGCTCTGAACTCATGCAATGTGCCGGTCGACAGATCCCAGGCCAGAACGCCGCGACAGACCCCATCATCCATCAGCAGGTCGATCGCAAAATACTCGATGAAGAACTGGGCATCATGCTTGAGAGACTGCTGGTAGAGCGTATGCAGAATGGCATGACCGGTACGGTCTGCAGCAGCGCATGTCCGCTGCGCCGTGCCTTCGCCGTAGTGCGTGGTCATGCCGCCGAAAGGGCGCTGATAGATCTTGCCGGCCTCGGTGCGGGAAAAGGGAACACCGAAATGTTCGAGCTCGATGACCGATGGAATGGCCTCGCGACACATGTACTCGATGGCATCCTGATCGCCCAGCCAGTCGGACCCCTTGATGGTGTCGTACATGTGCCAGCGCCAATCGTCCTCACCCATGTTGCCGAGGGCGGCGCTCATCCCGCCCTGTGCCGCGACAGTGTGCGACCGGGTCGGAAAAACCTTGGTGATGCAGGCCGTTGACAGACCGGTCGCTGCCAGGCCCATGGTGGCGCGCAGACCGGAGCCGCCGGCACCAACAACCAGGACGTCGTACTCATGTTTGGTAATGTCGTAAGACATGCTCGGATCAGGCTCCAAAAGCGATATTCAGAATGGCCACCACCGCCAGGACTCCCCCGACCAGCGCGCCCACTTTGACCAGAAGCACAAGCGCCAGCTCGAGGCCGCGGTGATGGATGTAGTCCTCGATCACCACCTGTAGCCCCAGCCGGCTGTGATAGAGCGATGTGGCAAGAAACAGGATGGCCAGCGCGGCGTTGAATGGCTGGGCCAGAAAGCTCGAGGCCTCGGCATGCGTTGCTCCGATCACAGAGACCAGGGCGTACACGACCCAGGCGGCCAGTACGAGCATCACGATGGCGCTGAAACGCTGCGCCCACCAATGCTCCACCCCATCTCCGGCGGATCCGTGATTACGCGCAGTGGCGAGAGGATTTCTGAATTTCATGTCATCACCTCCCACCAGCTCAAGGCAGTCAGAAGCACCGCACCGGTCACGACCATGTAGCCCGAGGCATAGGCACCCTTCAGGTCGAGCAGCCAGCCGGCGTCCCACAGCAGATGACGAATGCCATTGAGTAGATGATAGAAAAGCGCCAGTGTCCATACGACCATCGCGATCAATCCGGCGGGATGACTGGCCACCGCCAGGAAGCGATCGTATTGTTCGGGCCCGGAAGCCAGGGCGATCACCCAGAGCACAACGGCAATCAGGCCTGCACTGAGGATGATGCCGGTGAATCGATGCGTGATCGACAGCACCGAAGTCAGCTGGGGCCGATAGATCTGCAGATGCGGTGAGAGCGGTCGGTTATCCGTCGCCATGGTTGAATTTCTCATGTCGGTAGGTGTCTAGAAATCGATGCAGCGTCCATTCATTTCCCAATCGCCATAGCGGGTTGGGTCGAGACCGTTCTTCCGCCCCCCGATCTCGGCGGGTGCCGTCGGTTGCTCAGCGGAGCCTTCGGTAATCTGGACGTCTTGCTGCTTGGTCTGATCGACCTTGGAATCGTTTGGAGAGGAGTCTTCAGACTTCATATTGATATTGTACCGATTTGTACATCAGGATGTGATGATCAATGACCCAATGGTTCAGACTTGACTACCTTTCCGGATGCCGGATCGAGGGGCCGGATGCCTTGGAATTCTGCCAGTCGCAATTCACCGCCGATATCGAGGCAGTGACCAGAGACCAATGGCAACAGATGGCCTGGTGCAGCAGAAAAGGCCGCGTTCGATTGCTGAGTCTCGCAAAAAGAAATCAAGATCATGTCGAACTCGTCTTTCCTGCCGGCCAGGCGGGACTGCTCAAGGAGCTGGCCCTGTTCACGATCGGCCGGAAGGTCGGAATAGGCCCGGTGCAGGCGGTAGCTGGCGCATGGGCCAGCGGCCAGGACACGCCCGTCGGCGGGGACCGATCCGGACGGGCACTGCGGCTGTTGTCGGTCAGCCAGGACGATCCCGCCGCGCCTGATCGCGAATCGCTGGACCGCTGGTTGCTGCAGGATGTGCTTGTACCGTTGCCCTGGCTCGATGACCGAACCCAGGATCGATTCCTGCCCCAGGCGCTGGGTCTCGAGAACAACGGGGGTTTGAGCTACACCAAGGGTTGTTATCCCGGCCAGGAAATCGTCGCCCGGGTTCATTACCTCGGTCGCGCGCCAGAGTGTCTGACAGGGTTCAGGATCGAGGCCCTGGAGCGAGTCACCAGCCGCGACCTGACCCTGGCCGATGCAAGCACCTCCAACGGCCAGCGCGTCACCCTGCTATCGGTAGCCAGACAGGACGACAACTGGATCGGACTGGCCGTGGTGCCGGACAAGGCAGGGAACGGCGATTCGATCGAATTCAAGCTCAACGGCAGCCATCTTCAGGCGAAAATGACGCCTGTCGGATCTCTGTGATAATATCCGGTCCAAACCGCTCGAGAATCAGAGAGTTAAAGGGGAAATTTAGATGAAAACATCAATCCTGATCTTTCTGGGATTTGTCTCGGCCAGTTTCGCTGTTCCGGGATTCAGCCAGGATGAAACCGCGGAAATTGTCCCGGCGGCGCCGACAATCGCTCCGATGAGCCTGACGCTGCAGGTGCACCCGATCTTCCCACCCGACCAGGCAGAGATGGTCTACGCACCCCTGCTTGAATACCTGCGCGCAATGACACCGCATCAATACGAACTGTCGACTGCCCGCGACTTCCATCGCTTCTGGCTGTCCATTCGACGCGGCAATCAACCCGACCTGGTGCTGGAAGATGCCCACCTGATTGCGCTGCGCATGCAGCGGGACGGATATACCCCGCTGGTCAAGGCTGCCGAGCCGGCGACGTTCTCGCTGATCGGCAACTCCATGAATATGGAGCCCACCCTTGATGAATACATTGCCCGGCCGGTGTCCTCCATGCCCTCGCCGAGTCTCGGTTACATGGTCCTGCAGCGCTGGTACACCAATCCGATGGCGCAGCCCCGCATTGTCTCGAACGCGTCCTCATGGCTGGAGGCGATCGAGATGGTCTTTGCCATGGAATCCGAAGCGGCCATTGCACCGCACAACATGGTGTCCCGCTATGTCAATCTGGCTGTCGTTCGGACATCGCAGGAATTCCCCCACGTCACCATTGCCGCTTCACCCGCTGTGCCGGCCGCGGTCCAGAACCAGATCCGGGAGAGCCTGCTGGATCTGCACAACAATGCTGATTACTTCTCGGCACTCCATGAGCTCGACATCAATCAGTTCGTACCTGCCGAGGCGAACGAATACGAGGACCTGGAGGACTGGCTGCAGGGCTTCGGCACAATGTAGTCCCCGGCACCCGCCAGGTGACCGAAGCAAAGCGGATGATCGCCAGCGCTTACTTTCTGGCAATCAGGTAGCAGATCCATCCGGCATCGGCATCGCCGGTTTCGCTGGCGGTGTAGATCCCGTCGCCTTCGCCAGTCTCCTCGTCGGTCCCCTCCCAGTAAATGCTCGCCTGGGAAAACCCGGCTTCGAGAAGCAGCTCCCTGATCTCGGGCAATGTCCAGAGTCGCCAGTGATACTCGAAGGCATTGGCCATCTCTGAGCCGTCCGGAAATTCGAAGTGGATCCTGCAGGTCATCGCGTGGCTGATGGGATCGAAACTGGCCTGATCCCAGACGTAGGTGAAATCGTCGTACTCGGTCCGCTCCTCCAGCTCCCGGTGCGCGTCATAGCCGCCGAAGGCATCGAGAAACAGGATGCCGTCGTCGACCAGGGCCGCGCGTGCCCTTTCGAAATATTGCCGCAATGACTGGCGGCTGGTGAACAGGTAATAGCTGAAATTCATGGCCAGAATCGCGTCGACCGGCTCGCTGTCGACCGCATTCACATCGGCCTGAATCAACCGGATTCGCGAACGTTGATCAGCACTGAGCACATCGACATGATGCGCTTGACCCCAGGCCAGGGTGTCGGCATCCAGATCGACAGCGATGGCCTGATTACCAGGATCCTGCCTGACCCAGTGCGAAGCGGTATTGGCGGTGCCGCAGAAATCCTCTCGAATCCGTCGCAGCTCGCGTCCAGTCAGATCAGAAAATGTCTCGGCAACGAACTCCAGCTCTGTCTCTGGATCCTGAACGCTGGCTTCGTAGAGCACATGGCGATCTGCCAGTGCCGCCTGATTGATTTTTGCCATTTCTTGCCCCTGATGATTCGATTCAGCCCGGTGCTCGCATGGCAGGCCAGGCCGCGCGCAGATAGCTGAACATGGAAACGATGGTCAGCGCCGCGGCCGCGATCAACAGCCAGCGCCCGATCTCGAGAACCGGCAGCGGGCCGAGGTCCTGGCCGTAGAGTAGAAAACCGATGGCGACCATCTGCAGAATGGTCTTGATCTTTCCGGTCCAGGCGACCTTGACCCGCCCGCTCTCCCCGAGCGCCGCCATCCATTCCCTGAGCGCCGAGATCGTGATCTCGCGCCCGATGATGATGGCCGCAGACAGCGCCAGGCCGATCTCCGGATGGCGCTGGACCACGATGATCAGGGCCACTGCCACCATCAACTTGTCGGCCACAGGGTCGAGGAAGGCCCCGAAGGAACTGGTCATCTGGAATCGTCGCGCGATCCACCCATCCAGCCAGTCGGTCAGACCGGCGAGAATGAACAGCGTGACCGCAGCGATACTCGACCAACCATACGGCAGATAGAACACCAGCACCAGCACGGGAATCATGACGATCCTGGCCAGGGTCAGAAGTGTGGGGATGGTGAGTTTCAAAGGTGATGACCTGCAACGGAACCCCGCCATTATTACGCATCACTGAGCAATGATGGCGCTCGTCTTACATCTCTCGAAGCGCTGCGGCGATTCGCTCGGCGAGCGCGTTACTGATACCGGGAAGTCGAGCGATCTCATCGGGCCCTGCCTTCTTCAGCCCCTTGAGCCCGCCGAAGTGGGTCAGCAGCGTCTGCCGGCGACGCGGTCCCACACCGCTGATCTGCTCCAGCGGTGAGCCCTGAGCGCGCTTCTGGCGCCGGCGACGATGGCCGGTGATCGCGAAGCGATGGGCCTCATCGCGAATCTGCTGAATCAGATGAGAGGCCGGATGGTGGGGTCCGGGGCGGACCTGGCGCTGACCTAGAACGAAGGATTCATGACCGGCCTTCCTGCCCGGGCCCTTGGCCACCCCCAGAATGGGAATCCCATCCAGGCCCAGCTCTGTCAGAACCTCCCGGGCGCGGTTCGTCTGACCCTTTCCGCCATCGATCACGATCAGATCGGGCACCGTGCTATTGTCGTCGATCAGGCGCCGGTAGCGCCGAGTCAGGACCTGCTCCATTGCCGCATAATCATCGCCGGGGGTAATGCCCTCGATATTGTAGTGGCGATACTGTTTCTTCTGCGCGCCCTCCGGCCCGAAAACCACGCAGGAGGCGACGGTTTCCGTGCCGGAGATGTGGCTGATATCGAAACACTCCAGATGGGCCGGTGGCGACGGCAGATCGACCAGCTCGGCCAATGCACTCAAGCCCTGACCGACATGATCGCGCTCGGACAGACGCCGCCGAAGGGCGTCCTCTGCATTGGTCCGGGCCAGCGCCAGCCACTGGGCGCGCTGAGACCGCACCCGCCAGCGAATCGTGACCGGACCGTTCCGGCGGCTTGCAAGGGCCTCCTTCCAGAGCGCAAGCTCGGCAGGTTCGGACGACATCAGGATTTCAATCGGCGGAATCCGCTCGGCGTAGTACTGTCCGAGGAAGGCGCTCAGAACCTCGGCATCGCTGTCTTCGGCGGTCAGGTTGCCGGGAAAGAAACAGCGCCCTCCGATATTGCGTCCGTGCCGGAACTCGACTACCTGGACTGCAGCCTGCCCGCGCGTGGTGGCCAGCGCGATCACATCCAGGCTTTCGGCAGCGTCGGTGACATACTGGTTGGACCGCACGCGCTGCAGCGAGCGGATATGATCCCGGAAGGCGGCCGCCTTCTCGAACTCGAGGGCTTCGCTGGCTTCGCGCATCCTCAGGCTGAGATGCTCGATGACTTCCTCGTTCTGCCCCTTGAGCAACTGCGCGGCCGCCTCGACGTCCAGGGCGTAGTCTTCTTCACTGATATAGCCCACGCAAGGTGCCGAGCAGCGCTTGATCTGATACTGAAGACAGGGCCGCGAGCGATTGGAAAAAACGCTGTCGCGGCACTGGCGAATGCCCATCAGACGGTAGATCTGGTTCAGGGACTCGCGCACGGCGCCGGCACTCGAATAGGGGCCGAAATAACGGCCGGGCCTGGATCGGTTTCCCCGGTAGAAGCCGATTCTCGGAAACGGATGACGGGTATCGATACGAATCCAGGGGTAGCTCTTGTCATCGCGCAGGTTGATATTGAAGCGCGGTTTATGTGATTTGATCCACTCGTTTTCCAGCAGCAGGGCCTCGGCCTCGGTGCGAGTCAGACTGACCTCGATCGAGGCGATCTTGCGGACCATGAGGTTGATCCTGGCGCCCTTGTCGCGGCTGGCGAAGTAGCTACCGACGCGGCGGCGCAGATTGCGCGCCTTGCCCACATACAGCACGTTCCTGTCAGCATCACGCATGACATAGACACCGGGCCCGGTCGCCAGGCTACGGGCGAAGCTGCGGCCATCGAACTCGCTCATCCAGCGCGCCGATGCAGCTGTTCGATCAGCCGTTCGGCCGCACAGTCGAGCATGTCGAGCACGCGCCGGAAACCCTCTTCGCCACCGTAGTAGGGGTCCGGAACCTCGTCGAGCCCGTAGTCGGGATCCAGTGCCATGACCAGACCGATTTCCACGCGTGAGCCCGCGGGGCGGCGACGCTCAAGTTCGGCAAGATTCGCGCGGTCCATTGCAAAAATCCGGTCGAACTGCCAGTAGTCTTCCTCGACGACAGCCCTGGCCCGCTGGCTGGACAGATCAAAGCCCTGCGCCAGGGCATGCGCCACGGCTCTCGGGTCCGGTGGACTGCCGGCATGATTGGCGATCATCCCCGCCGACTCGATTTCGAGACAAAGGCCGGCCTGCTCCAGCCTTGCCCTGAACACGGCTTCGGCCGTCGGGCTTCTGCAGATATTTCCAAGACATACAAAAAGTATTTTATTCATTGGCTTACACGCTGAAATTGATGTTTTATCTCATTCAAGTCCACGGTGCCTCTCGCCGGAATCGCTCAAGATCCTCCAGTGTATCAATGCCGACCGGAATCGATTCGCAGGCCTCGGCGGTTGCGATCCACCAGCCGGCCTGCAGGGCCCTCAACTGTTCCAGCGACTCCAGCGACTCCAGCGGGCTGGGCGGCAGCTGCGGCCAGGCTCTGAGCGCATCGACGCGGTAGGCGTACAGCCCGACATGGCGACGTGCTTCGCTCTGCGGCCAGGGCCCGAAACGGACAAAGGGCACGGCCGCGCGCGAGAAGCATAGAGCCCGGCCATCGTGTCCGCTGAGCAGCTTGACGACATTGGGATCGCGCCACTGTGCCTCATCCGACAGGCGAGCCCAGAGCGTGGCCATCCGGGCCAGGGGCTGGCGCTGGAGAAGTCCGGCCACCTGTTCGATACAGGCCACCGGCATTCCCGGCTCATCGCCCTGAAGATTGACCACGATGGCCTCGTCGTCCAGGCCCAGTGCATTGACGGCCTCGACCAGTCGATCGGTCCCGGAAAGATGATCGGACGAGGTCATGACGCCGTCGCCGCCGGCCTGACCGACCGCCGCGGCAATCTGCGCATCGTCGGTCGCCACATGGACGCTGCGGGCCGCGCTGGCCTGCGCGCGCTCAAGGGTGTGCACGATAAGCGCACGCCCTTGAACCTCGGCCAGCATTTTTGCCGGCAGTCGGGTCGATGCCCGGCGCGCCGGAATGATCACATGGAAACCGGTCGGGGTCTTGTTTCTCGAATCCTGCATGGCCGATGGATCCGTCATGGTTCGAATTGGTCGATATGCGAGCGCAGGCGACCGACCAGATCGGTCGGCAGGCGTGCGGCGACCTCAAGGACGTGAATATCCAGCTCGCGGGCCCATTGTCCCAGTTTGACGGCGTCCTTGGCGGTCGTCAGCAGCGGGCCGCCCAGCCCCTCCAGGTCAGTCGGCTCATATCGGTGATGATCCGGAAACCTGCGCAAGTGAGCTGTGATGCCAAGCCGCTCCAGGCTCGCCCCGAACTGCCCGGGGTTGGCCAGGGCACAGAAGGCGGTGGCCGATCGTCCTCGCCAGGCGTCCAGATCAGCGTTCAGCACGCCGCCCAGGGAACGGAACCCGACCGGCTCGAGCTCGAAACGCTCTGCCCCGGGCCAGCGCATCCCCTGTCCCTTGATCAGGACCTGATCGACTTCGTCGAGCCGGCGCAGGGGCTGTCGCAGGGGACCGGCCGGCAGTAGACGGCCGTTGCCGACCCCTCGCCCGCCGTCGAACAGACAGATCTCGAAGCTTCTTGGCAGGCCCTGGTGCTGCAGGCCATCATCGGAAATCACCACCTGCGGCCTGCAGATCTCGATGGCATGATGCAGCGCCCGCGCCCGATCAGGATCGACAATCACAGGCACCCCTGCTGCGCGCCGGATCAGCAGGGCCTCATCACCGCTGTCCTCGGCCGAACTCTCCGCCTCCACCAGCAGCGGATAGGCAGGCGCACGGCCGCCATAGCCACGGCTGATCACGGCCACCCGCAGATCCGCTTTGAACGCCTGGCTCAGCGCGATGACCGTCGGAGTCTTGCCGCTACCGCCGGCGCACAGATTGCCGACCACGATGACGGGCACCGGCGGGCGGGCGGCGGGCCGACGGTGACGTGAACCCGCCAGGCCTTGATGGACGCGCTCGAGCCCGCGCAAGAGCACCGGCGGGCGCCGATGCCCGGAATACCAGAGCGAATTGAGATAGTCCTCCACGCGCGACCTCAGGCTCATGGCCCGGCATCTTCGAACTGCAGACGATGAAGATACTGATACAGCCCCTCCGATCGCTCGAGCAGCTCGTGGTGGGCGCCCTGCTCGACGATGCGCCCGCGGTCGAGCACCACCACCTGGTCGGCCCGCTGGACCGTGGCCAGGCGATGGGCGATGACCAGCGAGGTCCGGTTCGCCATCAGGGCCTCGAGGGCCTGCTGAACCTTCTGCTCGGATTCGGCATCCAGCGCCGAGGTCGCTTCATCGAGAATCAGGATCGGTGCGTTCTTCAGCAGTGCCCGGGCAATGGCGATGCGCTGGCGCTGCCCGCCTGAAAGCAGCCCGCCATCTTCACCGATCGGCGTATCCAGACCCTGCGGCATGCGCTCGATGAACTCCATCGCATTGGCCTGCCGGGCGGCGTCGATGATCCGCTCGCGACTGATCGGCGCCAGTGCGCCATAGGCGATGTTGCCGGCCACCGTGTCGTTGAAAAGCACCACGTTCTGACTGACCAGAGCGATCTGTTGACGCAGAGCATCGAGTTTGAAGTCTTCCAGCGCCACCCCGTCGATCAAGATCACTCCGTCATCCGGCGAATAGAATCGGGGCAGCAACCTCACCAGGGTGCTCTTGCCCGAGCCGGAGCGGCCGACCAGGGCGGTGACGCTGCCCGGCGCAAGTTCCAGACTGATGTCCTGGAGAACCGGCGCGTCGGTGCCCGGGTAGCGAAAGCTGACCCGGTCGAACTCGATGGCGCCACGGACGCGCCCGGGCTCGAACTGTCCGGGGTCGGGCTCGGTCGGCGTATCCAGGACCTGAAAAATGCTGTCGGCGGCGGCAATGCCCTTCTCGATGACCACATGCATCTTGGTCAATCGCTTCAGCGGCGGAATGCAGGCGACCATCGCGGCCAGAACCGACATGAAGATGCCGGCGGTGACTTCCTCGCGCATGAAGTCGCTGGCGGCAATCACCAGCAGCACGATCACCGCCAGTCCTGCGGCCAGCTGAATCATGGACGAGGACGCCAGCTGGGTGGCCGCAAGGCGCAGATGCAGGCCGCGGTTGGTTTCATTGATCGCCCCGAAAGCGGCGCGTTCCTGACTCTGTCCGCCGAAGATCTTGATCACCTCCTGGCCATTGACCGCCTCTTCCGTGACATGGGTAACATCACCCATGGAGTCCTGGATCCGGGAAGAAATTCGCCGGAACCGACGGCTGATCACGGTCACGACCAGGCCGATGACCGGCACCAGCAGCAGCATCGACAGGGTCAGACGCCAGGACTGGATCAGCATCACGCTGATCAGGGCGACAACGGTAAAGACGTCCCTGAGCGATCCGATCAGCGCCGTGGTCGCGGCCTGGGCGACCTGCTCGGCGTTGTAGGTCACGCGCGAAATCATCTGGCCCGACGACTCCCGATCGAAATGGCTGGCCGGCAGGCCGAGATAGCGATCGAACAGTTCCTGGCGCAGGTCGGCAATCAGGCGACGACCGACCCATTCCATGCCGAATACGCCACCGAAGTTTCCGATGATCCGGACCAGCACGGCAACCATCACCAGCCCAGGCAGCCACCAGCTGAAGGTGGGATCCGGATTGACGATGGTGTTGTCGATCAGCGGGCGCAGCAAATAGAAGAACAGGCCCTGCCCGAAGGCGTCCAGAGCTACAGCGACGATGGCCAGGCTGAAGACCAGTCGCTGGCGAGCGAGATAGGACAGCAGCCGGCGGAAGGAGCCGCGGCCGGTGCTCGAGCTCACGGCGCGGTCCCGGACTCATCAACGGCGGCGATGGTCAGGCGTTCGACTCCTTCCGCGGCAGCGGCGTCCATGACCCGCACGACCAGCCGATGGGCGGCCTCGGCATCGGCCCGGATGACCAGGGTCGCCTCGGGCTGGGCCTGAATGGCGGCACTGATGGCGGCCTGGACCGTGGCAAGCCGATCATCGGCCAGTTGGGCATCGCCGACAAACAGCCGGCCATCATCGGTCACGATCAGCTCGATCAATTCGGGAAGCGACTGCGATTCGGCCGTGCTGGCTTCGGGCAGCTGGAGGCTGAGAAGGGACTGCCGCTCGAAGGTCGTCGAGACCATGAAGAAGATCAGCAGCAGGAAGACAACGTCGATCAGCGAGGTCAGGTTGATCTCCGGCTCTTCCTTTTCTTCGTCGATCAGCTTCATGAGGAGCGGGCGCGGCGACGCGGAGCCTTCTCGATGGCGGAGATCAGATTCAGGGCCTCTTGCTCCATCTGCAGCACGTGGCTGCGCACGAGACCACGGAAATAGCGGTAGAAGAAATAGGCGGGAATGGCGACGGTCAGGCCGGCTGCCGTCGTGATCAGCGCCTCGGAGATACCGCCGGCAAGCTCGTTCGGGTCGCCCACACCCTCGACCATGATGGCGCTGAAGACCTTGATCATGCCGACGACCGTACCCAGCAGGCCAAGCAGCGGCGCCATCCCGGCAATCGTCCCCAGGGTATTGAGAAAGCGTTCCAGCTCGTGCACCACATGGCGGCCGGTGTCTTCGACGGCCTCCTTGATGACTTCCCGGGTCCGGTCACGATTGTCCAGGGCGGCACTGAGCACCCGGCCCAGCGGAGAGGATCGGCGAAGTTGTTCGATATGTTTGGCGTCGAGCTCGTGCTGCTGTGCCCACTGGCGTACCTGTGCGGGAACCGCTGCAGGCATGACCCTGGAAACACGCAGCGCCAGGAAACGCTCGAGGATGATTGCAACCGCAATCACTGAACAGAGAACGATCGGCACCATCAGCCAACCGCCGGCAAGCATGATCTCAAGCATGGATTCTCGGAATTCCTCTAGGCAATTTATTCACTTCTGATCGCTCGCGATGATACCGGGTTTCCGTGCCCGAGTCGTTTTGCAAGCGTTAAGGAACCTCTGACCAATTATGCTCGGAGCGCATTTCAGTCGGAAAAGCCGCAGATCGTGTGGTGCGAAAGGAGTGACAGTAGCCGTCGCTACGGCCGAGTGGCGATTGTCATGACAATCCGCGCGAGATGCGGCTTTTCCGGCGAAACCCAGTTGGGACAGGCCTTTGCGGGGCCTCTACCCGATTGTCATGAAAATCCGGGATCGCTTATTTGGAACGACCAAACTGCGTTCACCCAAGCCAAGCCGGAGACTCCCGCAAAGACCTGTCGCGCCCGAGCATAGTTGTTCAGAGGTTCCTTAAGGCGTCTTCGACCCCCAACGTGCTCTTCGGAGACGCGGCATTCAGGGACACCCGGTGTCAGGGTGCCAGAATCGCCTGGAGCGGCCGCGGGCGGTCTGCAGATGCCATTGCCCCTCAGCGTCCAGACGCAGCTGGATCGCCCCGCATTCTGCCGTCGACATGAATCGGATCTCGCGATCGGAGAGTCGCTCGACCACCTCCCGATGGGGCCGATCGAAGCGATCGTAGCGCTCGATCGAGGCCAGCGCCAGCCGGGGAGAGGTCAGCTCGAGAAACGGCGTTGAACTGGCCCGGCGGTGGCCACCATCGGACAGCACCAGCACATCCAGCTCGAGATCAGGCCAGAGGGCAATCAGTCGCGCTTCGACCGCAGCGTCGATCCGACCGGTCAGCAGCACCGAAGCCGCCGGGCTGCGAATCAGCAGGACGCAGGAGCTGTTCGGTCCGAGGTCAGGCAGCCCCGCGCTGGGGTGGAGAAAGCTGAAGATGACGGAATCCGATCGCCAGCTCTCCCCGGCCAGACAGGGCTGACCGAGCCCCTCCAGTGGTGACAGAACCCGGTCTTCCGGCACCCGCCCGACAACCGAGCCCAGGCCGCCGCGAGCGCCGACATGGTCGCTGGAGAGGATCAGGCGATCCAGATCGGCGCGACCGTGCGCAGCCAGAAGCCCCGGCAGCAGCTGCCCGATCACATCGCGCCCCTGCCCGTCGCCCGGTCCGGTGTCATAGAGCGTCCATTCGTTCCGGGTCCGGATCAGGATCGACTGGCCGGCACCGACGTCGAATACCTGGATCTCCAGCTCGTCCGGCCCGAGCAGCGGGGACAGTGCCGGCCAGAGCACCGGCGCCAGAAGTCCCAGCCCGAGCCACCGTGCCGGCCAGCCCGGGGGCGCGATCAGCCACAGCGACCCGAGCATGCCCAGCAGCATGGCCAGAAGACCCAGCGGCGGGCGCAGCAGGGTTTCCGGCCCGAGATGATTCAGCCATTCGAGGTATCCGAGCAAAAGCTTCAATCCCGCCTCGGCCAGCCAGAGAAAGGTTGTTGCGGGCAGGTCTACCGCGATCAGAACGAGCGAGGCCAGCAGGTTGGGAAGGATCCAGAAGCCGACCAGCGGAATGGCGATCAGATTGGCCGGAAAAGCCGCCCAGTAGACCTGACTGAACAGACCGGCATTGATCGCGAGCAAGCCAATGCCGATGGCCAGCTGGGCTCGTAGCAAGCCCAGCAGCCAGGGCCACACGCCCTTGCGCCCGCCCGGTCTCCAGGCAAAGGTCCAGATCAGGACGCCCACCGCGGCAAACGACATCCAGAAGCCCGTGGACAACACCGCAAGCGGATCGATCAACAAAACAGCAGTGAAAGCCACCAGCAGCGCATGGCCCGGCTGCAGGCCGCGGCGCAGCAGCAGGGCCAGGCCGACGACGCTGAGCATGATCAGGGCCCGCTGAGTGGGCAGGGTCAGCCCCGCCAGCAGGGCATAGGACAGCGCGGCGGCCAGGGCCAGAATCAGGGCAAATCGTCTCCGATCGACGCCAGGAAAGATCAGCATCAGGGGACCGGCCAGAACCGATCCGAGTGCCGCGGCCAGCATCGCGACCATGCCGACATGCAATCCTGAAATGGCCAGCAGATGCGCGGTTCCGGTCACTGCAAGCAGCTCGCGGGTCGTCTCGTCGATCGCGCTTCGATCGGCAATCGAGAGCGCCCGCATCAGGCTGGCGGCTGTCAGCGAGCGGGTCTCGGCCGTGATCACTTCGGCCAGGTACTGTCGAGCCCGATTGACCAGACCAGCCAGGCCGTCGGCCGGCTTCAGGCGCTCGGCCTCACGGACCGTTCCGATCGCGCCGATCCTCTGGCTCAGCAGGTAGCGGGTGTAGTCGAAACCGTGCGGGTTCAGTCGCCCCTGGGGCGGTAGCATCCGCAGCCGAAGCTGCCAGTGCTGGCCAGGCTGGATGTAGCCATCCGGCCGGAACCAGCGAACCTCGATACGGCCCGGCCAGTGCTCTTCGTGGTCAATCGGCTCGGCGACAAAACGGATGCTGTCGCCGCGCCATTCAGGCAGACTGGCCACCCGGACCGGCAGGTCGACGACTTCGCCCGCGCGATTCTCTGGCCATTGATCTGCCAGCTGCCAACCCGCCTGGGCCAGGAACCACAGGGCGCCAAGCAGAAACACCGCCGGCAAACGAGTCCGGGACCCGAACAGGAGCAGAGCAGCCAGAAGCCCCAGACTCAGGAGCTGCAGACCGTTCGGAACGGCCGGGACCAGTGCTGCCAGCACCGAACCCAGGGCAAAGGCCAGCAGCCAGCGCCAGCTCATGCCGCCTCAGGCGGATTCTGGAATAGGCCTTGTGAACCCGTCTGCGCTGACTGGACAAGAGAACCGCCTTGCCGAGTTCGGCCGCTGCCCGGTTCTTCCGTCTGCAAACGGCGCCCCATGAACTCTAGTGGGCCACGCGGCTAATCAGGTAGCGCTCAGAGTCACTGTGCCGGCGCGAATGAAGCCTTGCGAGCGCAGCCGTTGCCAGGGCAGGCGTAGCCGCATGGCGATTTTCGCGTAGCGAATGAAGCCTTGCGAGCGCAGCCGTTGCCAGGGCAGGCGTAGCCGCATGGCG
>CAYTQT010000017.1:48189-64406 GCA_964439915.1 uncultured Wenzhouxiangella sp.
ATTTTCGCGTAGCGAATGAAGCCTTGCGAGCGCAGCCGTTGCCCGTGTTCCACTCGCTTGAATTGGCGACCGCCAGTCCTGCCCTCGCGCGCCTTCCCCCGCGACGCTTGGGCGGCGGCTGAGCGTTACCTGATTAGCCGCGTGGCCCACTAGATCGGATTCAGCCGGCCACCCGTCATTTCCAGACGACGATCCATGCGGGCCGCCAGGGTCGGGTCGTGTGTGACCAGAACAATGGATGTTCTCAGCTCCGTGTTGAGCTCGAGCATGAGGTCATAGATCTGGGAGGCGTTCTTTTCATCGAGGTTGCCCGTCGGCTCGTCACCCAGGACACAGGCCGGGCGATTGATCAGGGCGCGCGCCACGGCCGCCCGCTGCCGCTCACCGCCGGACAGTTCTCCGGGCTTGTGGCCGAGACGCTCGCCAAGACCGACCCGACCGAGCAGATCGGCCGCAGCGCTGGCGGCCTTGTCCGCTGCGTCACCGCGAATCAGCAGCGGCATGGCCACGTTCTCCAGCGCGGTGAATTCGGGCAGAAGATGATGAAACTGGTAGACGAAACCCAGCGAGCGATTCCTGATCGCAGCCCGCCGGCGCTCATCGCGGACCGCCATGTCCTGCCCCTCGATCTCGACGGTGCCCGAGGTCGGTTGATCCAGACCACCGAGGATGTGCAGCAGGGTGCTCTTGCCGACACCGGAGGCACCGACGATGGCGACACGCTCGCCTGCAGCAACTTCGAAGTCGACGCCATTGAGCACATGCAGCTCGCTCTGACCCTGGACAAAAGTACGGGTGAGATCACGACAGCGAATCACGGCCTGATCACTCATAGCGAAGCGCCTCGACCGGTTCGGTCCTGGAGGCACGCCAGGACGGATAGAGCGTGGACAGCAGCGACAGCACCAGGGACACGCCGGCGAACTTGACGACGTCATCGAAGCGCAGCTCGGAGGGAAGATCGGAAATGTAATAGACCTCGGCTGACAGGAATTCGACGCTGAGAATCTGTTCGATCGAGGCAACGACCGTCTCGACGTTGAGCGCCAGGACCACCCCGCCCAGCACGCCGAGCAGCGTTCCGATGATCCCGATCAGCGACCCCTGCACCATGAATACACCCATGATGCGGCGAGGCCCCAGGCCCATGGTCTTGAGAATGGCGATATCGGCCTGCTTGTCGGTGACGACCATCACCAGAGTGGAAATGATATTGAACGCCGCCACAGCGATGATCAGCGAGAGGATGATGAACATCACCGTCTTTTCGGTCTGAACGGCACGAAAGAAGTTGGCATGCTGCTGGGTCCAGTCGCGCACCCGATAGAAGCCGGGCAGCTCCGAGCTGAGCTCCTGCGCGACCCAGCGGGCGCGAAGCATATCGTCAAGCTTCAGCCGGACCCCGCTGACGTTGTCATTCAGGCGGAACAAGCGCTGGGCATCGCTCAAGTGAATCACCGCCAGCGCGGTGTCGTATTCATGTACGCCAGCCTCGAAGATGCCGGCCACGGTAAAGCGACGCACCTGCGGAAGAACACCGGCCGGTGTTGCCCGAATCTCGGGCGCAAAGACGGTCACCGAATCACCGATTCCCACGCTCAGACGCGCCGCCAGGCCTGCGCCCAGAAGGACATTCCAGGCGCCCGGTTCGAGATCCTCCAGACTGCCCCGGACCAGCAGCTCGGAAACGTCCGACACCGAGGGTTCGGTGGCCGGGTCGATCCCGCGAACCAGGGCGCCGGCGGTGCGACGCGCCCGCAGCATGGTTTCCTGTTCGATGTAGGGTGCTGCCCCGATCACTTCAGGGTGCTGGCCGGCACGCTCGATCACTTCCGGCCAATCGGCAAACTCGCCGTCATAACCTTGAATGGTGGCATGCGAGATCATGCCAAGAATGCGTTCGCGCAGCTCGGTTTCGAAGCCGTTCATGACCGAAATCACGGTAATCAGCGTTGCCACCCCGAGGGCAATTCCCATCATCGAGATCAGTGAAATGAACGAGATGAAGTGGTTGCGTCGCTTGGCGCGCAGATAGCGCAGTCCGACAAACAGGGTCAGCGGTTGATACATGAACGCCGTATTTCCTTAGATGAACGATCGGGAGAGAGACAATGAATCAGGCACAGTCGTTCCGTAGACAGCGTCGATAGCGATCTCCATTCCGACCTCAATCAAGCCGGTAGCGGCTCAAGACTTCACCGAGCTCATCCGGCAGCGGAGAACTGTACACGCAATCCTCGGGCCAGGACAGCCTCAGGTAGTGCGCGTGCAGAAACAGACGGCTGGCAGGACGCCCGGCAGTCCTTGAATTGTAGAGCTCGTCACCGACCAGGGGCAGTCCCAGACTGGCCGCATGGGCGCGGATCTGGTGGGTCCGACCGGTCTCGATCTCGACCTCCACATAGCTGCAGTTGCCGACGCGCTCCAGCAGGCGGAATATCGATACCGCATCCTGGCCGTCATCGGCAGGGATGACCCGGTGCTGGCCACTGCCATCCCTGATCTTCTTCAACGCTGTGTCCACTCGCATCAGCGGTTCGGGCAGCACGCCGTCCAGCAGGGCAAAATAGCGCTTCTCGACCTCGCGTGCCATGAAACTGTGCTGCAGCGCGCGCAGCGCGCGATGGTTGCAGGCGAGCAGGAGCAAGCCACTGGTCGGACGGTCAAGACGATGCACCGGACGCCAGTCGGGATGTTTGTGCCTGATGGCATCCATCAGGCCATAATCAAGTCCCGTTCCACCATGTACCGCCAGACCGGCCGGCTTGTCGATGACCGCGAATTGATCATTCTGCTCGATCAGACAGCGCTCGACCTGGTCGACCAGGCCGGCAGGCAGGCGCGGTTCTTGCCTGGACTCCAGCCTGACCGGTGGAACACGGACCACATCGCCCGCCCGGAGCTTTTTCATCGGCTTGGCACGCGAACCGTTGACCCGCACCTGGCCGGTTCGAACGATCCGGTAGACAAGGCTCCTCGGCACACCGCCAAGCAGTCCGATCAGGAAATTGTCGAGGCGCTGACCGGCGCGATCCTGGCGCACGGTTTCATGTCGGACGCCTTCGGTTCGGGCTTCTGTCATTCGAAACGCGGGTCTCGCTGGCGATGAACTGGATAAAGATGCTATTATCAGCCGGTTAGGAAATGGGCAATCAGAAATCGTGTCCATTCCCCGAATCATCGATTTGCCTTCGATCCGAGCCACAGGTTTCGGACAATCGATACAGCGGGATAAGCGTTCCATTGTGCCATAGATGGATCGCCCATCCGCAGGCACCCGGCGAAGGGTAGAAGGCGCTGAATCGACACGGTTCAGCGACACATTCGCCAGGTGATGGTGGTGTCGGGTCATTGGCATCACCAGAACAAAACAACCCGGCCGGTTTGCTCTGACAGGGCGGACCGCCGACCACAGGCCTCCTTTTGGAAGCCCGAGGTCAAAGCAGTACAGACCAGGGCCACCGGGCCAGCAATGTCCCGAGCGGCACAATGAGAGCCCGCGCCCCCGATTTCGGAGAGCGGGTGTACAGAAACGATTGACGCGCTCCAGTTCTGCCCGAGAGGGTGGATCGGGGCGGATGACAGACCGAGTCCCTTGGGGGGATCGCACCGATAACGGGCGAACAACCTTGAGACGTGCATCGTCCCATGCAAGAGCAACGCAACGGCGATGCACCCGATGACGCGCGGTGGCAACACCTGCCCTGCCCGTACCATGTAGTTGAAGACACGACATCGGCGTGACGCGTCAGGGCACTCCTGCAAGATGCCCGGGCCTCGAGCTGTTTTCCGTTCCGAACTCTGCATTGCCGGAGTCTGGATGCCGGAGGACACACAATGAAACGCATGTTGATCAACGCGACCCAGCCTGAAGAGGTTCGCGTCGCTATCGCGGAAGGCCAGACCCTTCTGGATCTGGACATCGAAGTTCCTGCCCAGGAACAGAAGAAATCGAACATCTACAAGGCTCGTATCACGCGGGTCGAGCCCAGCCTTGATGCCTGCTTCGTCGAATTCGGCTCGGAACGCCATGGCTTCCTGTCGATGAAGGAAATCTCCAGCGAGTACTTCAACGACGAAGCCCAGAAGCAGTTCGCTGCCGGGCAGCGCGTCGACATCAAGGATGCCGTGAAGGCCGGACAGGAGATCATTGTCCAGGTCGAGAAGGAAGAGCGCGGCACCAAGGGTGCGGCTCTGACCACCTTCATCAGCCTGGCCGGACGGTATCTCGTCCTGATGCCCAACAATCCCCGAGCCGGCGGCGTTTCGCGCCAGATCTCCCGCGATGACCGCAAAGAACTGCTTGACACTCTCAAGCAGATCACCATCCCGGATGGCATGGGACTGATCGTTCGCACCGCAGGCGTCGGTCGCGAACAGGAAGAACTGCAGTGGGATCTTGACTATCTCCTGCATCTCTGGGAGGCCATCAAGACGGCGACCGTTTCCCGCCCTTCGCCGTTTCTGATCTATCAGGAAAGCAAGCTCATCATTCGAGCACTGCGCGACTATCTGCGCGAAGACATCGGTGAAATCCTGATCGACGACGATCAGGTCTTCGAGGACGCCCGCGAGTTCATGCAGCAGGTCATGCCGCACAATCTGCGCAAGCTCAAGGCCTACAGCGATCCGATACCGCTGTTTTCGCGCTATCAGATCGAAAGTCAGATCGAGTCGGCATTTTCGCGCGAAGTCCGCCTGCCCTCCGGAGGCGCTCTGGTCATCGACCACACCGAAGCGTTGCTGTCAATCGACATCAACTCGGCTCGGGCCACCAAAGGCGCCGATATCGAGGAAACCGCCCTGCAGACCAACCTCGAGGCCGCCGACGAAGTCGCTCGCCAGCTTCGAATTCGTGACCTCGGCGGCCTGATCGTCATCGACTTCATCGACATGATGAGCAAGGACGCCCAGCGCCAGGTCGAGAATCGGCTTCGCGAAGCCCTGCGTATCGACAAGGCTCGGGTCCAGATCGGCCGTATTTCCCGCTTCGGTCTGCTCGAAATGTCGCGTCAGCGGCTGCGTCCCTCACTGGGGGAATCGAGCTATATCACCTGCCCTCGCTGTGATGGCATGGGATCGATCCGCTCGATAGAATCCCTCGCGCTCTCGGTCCTGCGCCTGGCCGAGGAAGAGGCTATGAAGGAGAACACTGCCCGTGTGGTCATTCATGTGCCGGTCTCTTCGGCGAACTTCCTGCTCAACGAGAAACGCGCGGTGATGACCAAGATCGAGCAACGCAACAAGGTGCCGATCACCGTTGTCGCGAACAAGGATCTGGACACTCCCCGTTTCGAGGTCCAGCGGCTGCGCACGGCCGAGGATACCGACGCACCAAGCTACGCACTTCCAATGTCGGAAGAACCGGAAAGCGGAAACAATTTCAGTCGTCAGGATGCGGTGCAGCCTGCTCCTGTCCCCGCGCAGCAGGCTGCCGTGTCCGGCGTCAGACCCGCCAGCCCGGCGCCAGCACGCAAGCAGACCGGCTTCTGGACCTGGCTGAAGACCTTCTTCGCCGGGCTGTTCGGAGGCGCTGACGACGGGAAATCGAACGTCAGAAAGAAGCCGGCCAGACAGAATGACCGGGGCCGGCAGGCGGGCTCCAACCAGAACGCAGGCAGCAATCGAAACGACCCGAGGCCGTCCAGCGGGCCGCAGGACGGCAACCGGAAGAAGAAGAAAAAGAAGAAAAAGAAGAAGTCTGCCGCTCACAAGGATGATTCCAGCCAGAATCAGGGTCAGGGATCAGGCCCGGACAGTCAATCCGGCGACGACAAGGGTGGGCAGAAGCCGCGCAAGAAGCGTCGGCGACGCGGCGGCAAGAAGCGCAAGAGCCGTGAACAGAATCAGCAGGCCAACGACGGCGACAACAAAGACCAGCAAGCCGGACATTCGGGCACAGACAGCGAGAAGCGTGACTCGAACAAGACTTCGGACAACAATGCCGGCCGCAACGTCCACCAGCCCGGGGCGCGCAAGGAGGACGGCTCGAAGCCGGAACCGACCCGCACCGCAGAGGTCGCCAGCGCCAAGACAGGCCAGGAGTCCGGGACGCAGCAGCCAGGCAATGAAGGTGCAAAGCCCCAGGCAAGAAGTGAGGAGCAGCGGGCGGACCGTCCCCAGAACGAGCAGGATCGGGGAGACAAGCCGAAGAAAGTACAGTCGTCCCAGCAGCCGTCGGAGGACAAGGGCAGCCAGAATCAGCCCGACCCTGCAACTCGATCGGATCGCCAGGCCCCGAAGCAGTCCGATCCGGCGCCTGCCAGGGTGAGGTCCGACTCGGGCCAGGAAGCCGGCCACCGCCCCGGCCCGGAGTCCGATTCGCGCCACGGCAATGACACCAGGCCCGCCCCCGCCAAGCCGACGGAATCGAAGCCGCCGGCAGCGCCGGAATCAGGCGATCGGGCTCAGGACAGGCCTGCTGAAAAAGGGAACGATCAAGGCGACAGGAAGAAGTCGGTCCAGGGGGACGACGGCATCTACCGTCTCACTCCCTCGAACAAGGACGATTGATCGATCCGGTGGTGAGCTGAGCCGGTCAACACCGGCTCGGTTCTGCACCGGGCGATCGCGCTTCAACGCGACAGGACCAGATCGATGAATTCGACCCTCCCCGGCGGCTGGTCGATCAGATGCCGAGCCGCCAGCAGGGCCCCGCGGGCAAAAATTGCTCTTTCCGTCGCCCGATGGGTGATTTCAAGACGCTCGCCCTGACCGAGAAAGAACACCGTGTGTTCTCCGGCGACATCGCCACCCCGAATGGACTGAAAACCGACTTCGTTGGAAGCACGGGGAATTCGATGGCGCGAGCGATCGAACACCGCGTTGTCGCTGGCGTCGAGATGACGCGCCCGGGTCACTGACTCACCCAGCGCCAGAGCCGTACCAGAGGGCGCATCCAGCTTGCGCCGGTGGTGCATCTCGCAGATCTCGATATCGAAATCCTCGCCGAGGACGGCAGCAGCGTCGCCGACGAGGCGTAGCATCAGATTGACGCCGAGGCTGAAGTTGGCCGCCTGACAGATCGCAATGTCCCGAGATGCCTGCTGGAGCTGTGCCGTCAGGTCGTCCGGCAGTCCGGTGGTTCCGATCACAAGCGGCAGCCTGCGCCGCTGTGCAAAAGCAACGACCTGGCTCAATAGCGCAGGGTGGGAGAAGTCGATGATTACATCGGCCTCGGCATCCGGCGCAAAGAACCGGTCGCTCGAAGCCGTCCCGGCAAGACGAAAACGAACGTCCCGATCGATGCAATCGGCGATCACCCTGCCCAGGGCGCCGGTGGCGCCGCTCAGCAGGACCTGGATGGTCATGGGCTGATTCCCGTCATCAGCCGATGATAGCCCAGACGGGGGTGGACCGAGCCGTCTGCAGGCCTTCGCCCGGTCAGCCCAGACCCATCCGGTCGAAGAAGCTCTTGACCTTGTTGGTCCAGCCGCTGGCCTGCGGGTTGTGGTCGCCGTGCTCGCCAAAGGAATCGTGGAACTGTTTCAGAAGGTCCTTCTGATCGCGCGTCAGATTGACCGGTGTTTCGACGACAACCCGACAGATCAGATCCCCGGCCGATCGGCTTCGAACCGACTTGACGCCCTTGCCGCGCAGACGAAAGAGCTTCCCTGACTGGGTTTCGGTCGGGATCTTCAGCATCACCGAACCGTCGAGCGTCGGCACCTTCATCTGACCGCCGAGGGCCGCGGTCGTGATCGGAATCGGCACCTCGCAGAACAGATCATCACCGTCGCGCTGGAACAGCGGGTGCTCGCGAATATGGACATCGACATACAGATCACCGGCCTGGCCTCCCTGCATGCCTGCCCCGCCCTCACCGCTCAAGCGAATGCGGTCACCCTCGTCGACACCGGCCGGAATCTTGACCTGGAGCGTCCGGGTCTCGCGCACCTGTCCGGATCCCTGGCAGTCGAGGCAGGGGTCGGAGATGCGCCGCCCCTGACCGCCACAGGCCGGACAGGTCTGCTGGACGGAAAAGATGCCCTGCTGCATGCGAACCTGACCCTGGCCACCACAGGTCGAGCAGACATCCATCTTGCCGTCCTGGGAGCCGGAGCCATCGCAGGTCTGGCAGCGTCCCACAGTGGGAATGCGGATCTCCTTGTCGATGCCGTTGACGGCCTCTTCGAGATCCATTTCGAGGGTGTAGCGCAGATCCTGACCGCGCCGCGACTGACTCTGTCCACGGCGACGTCCGCCGCCGAAGATGTCACCGAAGATATCACCGAAGATGTCATTGATGTCGCCGAAGCCGGCACCGCCGCCGCCCGGTCCACCGCCCATGCCGTTGACCCCATCGTGGCCGAAGCGGTCGTAGGCCGCGCGCTTCTGATCATCCTTGAGCACTTCGTAGGCTTTCTGGATCTCCTTGAATCGCTCCTGGGCCTGATCGTCGTCGGGATTGCGATCGGGGTGATACTTCATCGCAAGGCGGCGATAGGCCTTTTTCAGGTCTGCAGCGCTGGCGTCGCGCGCTACACCCAGTGTTTGGTAATAATCTGCCGGCATGATGGCTTGGCCCGGTTTTTCAGTTAGCGTTCTGGATCACAGCCAAGACAGAAAAGCCGGGACATCGCCCGGCTTGACCGTCAACTGGCAAAGAAGCGCCGAATCACTTCTTGTCGTCATCGACTTCCGTGTACTCGGCATCCACGACGTCGTCGGCAGACTCAGGGCCGGACTCGGTCGAGGACTGGGCATCGGCACCACCCTCACCACCACCTTCAGCCTGAGCCTTCTCAGCGGCTTTCTGGTAGAGCTCGGTGCCTGCCTGCTGGAGCTCGTTGACCGCCGCATCGATCGCAGCCTTGTCATCACCCTTGATGACCTCATCGACCTTGGCCAGCGCATCTTCGATCTTCTGCTTGACTTCAGGGTCGAGGTCGTCGGCGTTCTCGGTCAGGCTGGTTCGGGTGGCGTGCGCGACTCCGTCGGCCTGATTGCGGGCGTTGACCAGCTCATGGAACTTCTTGTCTTCTTCGCGATGCGTCTCGGCATCGCGCACCATGGCCTCGATCTCTTCTTCGCTCAGACCGGAACCGGCCTTGATCTCGACGCGCTGTTCGCGACCCGTCGCCTTGTCCTTGGCCGACACGTGCAGGATGCCATTGGCGTCCATATCGAAGGTGACCTCGATCTGGGGCATGCCGCGCTGCGCCGCCGGAATCCCGGTCAGATCGAACTTGGCCAGCGACTTGTTGGCGGCAGCCTGCTCGCGCTCACCCTGGAGCACATGCACGGTGACCGCGCTCTGGTTGTCCTCGGCGGTGGAAAACACCTGTGACGCCTTGGTCGGGATTGTCGTGTTCTTCTCGATGACCTTGGTGAAGACGCCACCGAGCGTCTCGATTCCCAGCGACAGCGGCGTGACGTCGAGCAGCAGCACGTCCTTCACGTCACCGGCCAGAACACCGCCCTGAATCGCTGCACCAACGGCAACGGCTTCATCCGGATTGACGTCCCGGCGCGGATCCTTGCCGAAGAAGTCGGCTACGGCCTGCTGGACCGCCGGCATACGGGTCTGACCACCGACAAGAATGACTTCATCGACTTCACTGACCTTCAGCCCGGCATCGTTGAGGGCGGTCCGGCAGGGATCGATCGAGCGCTTGACCAGATCCTCGACCAGCGACTCGAGCTTGGAGCGCGTCACCTTGATGTTCAGGTGCTTCGGTCCGGAAGCGTCCGCCGTGATGTAGGGCAGGTTCACCTCGGTCTGCTGGGCGCTGGACAACTCGATCTTGGCTCGTTCGGCCGCTTCGCGCAGCCGCTGCAGCGCCAGCGGATCGTTCTTCAGGTCCACGCCCTGCTCTTTCTTGAACTCGCTGGCCAGATAGTCGATCAGGCGCAGATCGAAATCTTCGCCGCCGAGGAAAGTATCCCCGTTGGTCGCCAGCACTTCGAACTGCTTCTCGCCATCGACATCGGCAATCTCGATGATGGAGATGTCGAAGGTACCGCCACCCAGGTCATAGACGGCCACCTTGCGGTCCGCGCCCTTCTTGTCCAGCCCGTAGGCCAGGGCCGCGGCGGTCGGCTCGTTGATGATGCGGCGCACGGTCAGGCCCGCGATCTTGCCGGCATCCTTGGTCGCCTGGCGCTGCGAATCGTTGAAGTAGGCCGGTACCGTGATCACGGCTTCGGTGACCTCTTCGCCGAGGTAATCCTCTGCGGTCTTCTTCATCTTCATCAACACCCGGGCCGATACTTCAGGCGGGGCCATCTTCTTGCCACCGACCTCGACCCAGGCATCGCCGTTGTCAGCCTCGATGATCTTGAAAGGCACCAGGCCCTTGTCCTTCTGGACCACATCTTCGGAAAACTTGCGGCCGATCAGGCGCTTGATGGCATACAGGGTGCTGTTGGGGTTGGTGACCGCCTGCCGCTTGGCGGGCTGGCCGACGAGGACCTCTCCGTCCTTGGTGAACGCCACCGTCGAGGGCGTGGTGCGATCCCCCTCGGCGTTCTCGATCACTCTGGTCTTGCCACCTTCCATGATGGCAACACAGGAGTTGGTCGTTCCTAAATCGATTCCTATGATCTTGCTCATGATTTTGTAATCCTGTTCTCCGGTTCTACCGAGAATTCAAATCTTGCCTAAGCGCTTTAGTGGGGCTATTGCGTCCGCTTTTCAAACCGTATTCGTAAATCCGAGAGGCGAGAATGCTGATCCCGTGCGGATTCGGGCCAAATCCTGCTCGGGGTTTCTGCTCGCTTTGATGCAAACCGTTCACTGGGCCACGATCACCCGGGCGGGGCGAACCACCCGATCATGCAGCCGATAGCCGCGCTGCAGCACCGTGATGACCTGCCCGGATTCATGCTCGTCACTCGCGAACATGCTCATGGCTTCGTGCCACTGCGGGTCGAAGACCTCACCACCGGGGTCGACCACCTCGAGGCCATAGCGCTTCAGCGTATCCAGCGCCAGCTTCCGGGTCAGCTCCAGCCCCTCCGAGCCGGCATCGCCACTGGCCTCGATGCCCTGGTCCAGAGAGTCGATGACCGGCACAAAGTCCCTCAGCAGGCTTTCTACAGCAAATTTCCGGGATTTCTCCAGCTCACGTTCGGCCCGCTTGTGCAGGTTGTCCATTTCCGCTCGCGTCCTGAGCAGCGCTTCACGCATCCGCCCGAGCTCGTCGGACGCCCCATCGGGACCTTCACGAGCCGAGTCCTCGCCGCCGTGCTGAGCCGCCGACTCGTCGATCCCGCCCTGAAGCTCATCGGCGTCCGATCCGTTTTCTGGCCGCTGTTCGCCTGCCTGATCGTTTTCGACCGCGTCCCGGTCGAAGTGCGCGGATTCTGTCTGCGCAGAGCCCTCGCCTGGCTTGTTGTTCTCACTCATAGTGAGCTGATACTCCTGCCGTGTTGACACTGCCGAAAGAAGTGGGGTTGGGTGATTCCGATTACAACCAGGCTTGCTCCCGCGTCGAGGGTCTGGGATGATTCCCCGCTGGCCCGCTGCCGCGGGCCTGGCCGACCATCGAGATGTCCATCGGGATCATGCTGCGCGCACTTTCAATCCGCCACTTCGCCATCATCGAGGCACAGGAGCTGGAATTCGAGCCCGGCTTCACCGCCATTACCGGCGAAACCGGAGCCGGCAAGTCCATCCTGATCGACGCGCTCGGCCTGCTCCTCGGCCACCGCGCCGATACCGGCATGATTGCCGAAGGACGGGACGCCGCCGAACTTTCGGCCACCTTCGAGCTGGATGATCAAGACACGGAAGCCCGCGCCTGGCTCATCGATCAGGCCATGGACGACGGTAATCTGCTGATCCTGCGCCGTGTCGTTCCACGGGCAGGCAGTTCGCGGGCATGGATCAACGGCCGCAGTGCGACCATCGGCCAGCTGGCCGAAATCGGGCGCCGCCTCGTCGAGATCCACGGCCAGCACGAGCACCAGCAGCTGGAGCGCAGCGACATCCAGCGGCAGTTGCTCGACCAGCAGATCGAGACCCAGGCGCGTGACAGCGTCGGTCAGGCGTTTCGCCATTGGCGCGAGGCCCGGACGGCACTCGATGACTTCGAACGCGATGCCGGCGATCCCAGCCAGCTCGAACTGCTCCGCTTCCAGGTCGAAGAGCTCAATGCCCTCAACCTTCAGGAAGGGGAATTCAGTTCGCTTGAGTCCGAACAGGAGCGTCTGTCGCGACAGGACGAGATCCGCCAGGCCATGGCCCACGCCGCTCAGCTGCTCGAGGGAGATGACGCGCCCGGCGTGCGCGGAATGCTGCGCGACGTGCGCAATCGATTCGCCGACATCCGGCAGCTCGACCCGGTTATCGATGAGGTCGCCGCAATGCTCGATGAAGCGACCATCAATATCGACGAAGCTCTTGCCGGACTCGAACGGATGGAACGCGGGGACGACGCGGATCTCGAACGCCTCGATCGGGTCAATCGTCGCCTTGAGCGGGCGCTGGACCTGGCCAGAAAACATCGAGTCGAAGGCGATCATTTGCCGTCACTGACAGAGGGGCTCAATACGCGCCTGGCGCGTCTCGAGAATCAGAGTGAGGAGCGCGACGGACTGCTCGAAGGACTGAAAGCGGCCGAAGCGAAGTGGCGATCGGCCGCTGCCGACCTGCATCACAAGCGCATCAGAGCTGCCGAATCCCTTGCCGCCAAGGTCGATGAACGCCTCGGCGCCCTAGGCATGAGCCAGGCCAGGCTCGAATTCGCCGTCGCGCATGACAAACAGGCCCGACCGGGGCCACATGGCGCCGATCAGATCGAAATTCTGTTTGCAGGAAACCCCGGGCAGACGCCCAAGCCCCTTGGACGGGTGGCCTCAGGCGGCGAGCTGTCCCGGGTCAGTCTGGCGCTGATGATCGCCGCGCGGCCGAAGGACGGCCCCAGAATCCGTGTCTTTGACGAGGTCGATTCAGGCATCGGCGGGCAGACAGCCACGGTGGTCGGACAGTTCCTCGGCGAAGTCGCAAACTCTGGCCAGGCCTTCAGCGTCACCCATCTGGCTCAGGTGGCCGCGCGCGCCGACCATCAGCTCCAGGTCACGAAGACCAGTGATGCGGCAACGGTGCAGATCAGCGTCACAGCGCTGAATCACGAACGGCGGCGCGAAGAGATCGCCAGAATGCTCGGGGGGAGTCTGTCGGAAAAAAGCCGTCAGCACGCCGAGGAACTGCTGTCGGGTCAGGCAAGCGGGCGTTGACTCCCGGCAGCTCGGCCTGAAGGCTGGCGCCAGGACGGCTGGTCGTCAGTCTTTTTTCAGGGGCCGTACGTGCATGACCAGGGTGTGGTCAACGATCTCGTAACCGTGCTCTCTGGCAATCTCTTCCTGCCGCCTTTCGATCGCCTCATCGAAGAACTCGATGACATCGTTCGTCTCAAGACACACCATGTGGTCATGGTGCTCGCCTTCGTCGAGTTCGTAGCAGGCCTGTGAGCCCCCGCCGCTGGATTCGGCAAACATGTGCTTGCGCACCAGACCCGCGTTCTCGAACTGGTTGAGCACACGATAGACCGTTGCCAGGCCGATATCGTCGCCGTTTTCCATCAGCGCACGATAGATCTCGTCCGCGGTCATGTGCTTCTGGGGGGCTTGCTCGAGAAGGCGCAGAATCTGCAGGCGCGGGTGGGTGACTTTCAGGCCCACCTTTCTCAGGTCTGTCCGATCATCAGGCATGCTCAGGCTCTCTTTGCGGGGAACGACTCGGCGGATCGATGTCTATTGTATCATTGGAAGCCGTAACTCCCATCCGAGACTGCCTGTCCCCATGCGATTGATTCTGACCCTCGCCATCGCCCTGAGCCTGACGGCCTGCAACCTGGTCTACAAACAGGATATTCAACAGGGAAACGTCCTGGAGGATGACGAAGTCTCCCAGCTAGAACTGGGCATGTCGAAACGCCAGGTTGCGGTGCTTCTGGGCTCGCCATCCATCTCCAGCCCCTTTCACGCCAGCCGCTGGGACTACATGAACACCTACTCCCGCCGCGGCCGCACTCCGGACAAACGCGTCCTGACCCTGATCTTCGACCGACGTGACCGTCTTGAGGCGATCGAGGGCAACTATCTGGACCAGGATTCGGAAGTCGCGCGCACCCTGCGCGAACTGCAGCGCCCCTCGGACACACCGATCGAAGACATGGAGCGGGTGCAGGATATCTAGAGAGGCTACGTCTTTTTTCTTCGCTCGACCTCTGCCAATTCCCGGCGGACCACCTTGGGGTCGGCCTTCAGCGGTTGATACACTTCCACGCGATCACCGTCGGACAGGATCCGATCGGGCCGACAGCGTTTGCCGAAGATGCCAACAGCCCCTTCGTCGAACTCCAGGCCAGGCAAACGCTCGGCCAGACCGGCTGCCCTGACGGCATCCGCCGCGGTCGCGCCGGCCAGCAGGCTGAGCGGCACCAACGCCTGCGCCTCGGCATTCCCTGCCACCACCTCGACCTGAATCCAGTCAGCCATGGATATGATCGGCACGGCGACAGAAATCATCGACCATGCGGTCGGCAACGCGTCCGAAGCCGCGCTGAAACGGCAGCATCAGCATCGACCCGGGCAAATGAAAGGACAGATCCAGGCTGACCCGGGTGCCCGCCGTGCCAAGCGGTTTGAACTCCCATCGCCCTGAAAGCTCATCGAATGGTCCCTTCTCGAGTTCCATGGACAGCTTTTCGTCCTTGACCAGGGTGTTGCGTGTCGTGAATCGGCGCGAAAGCCCGGCAACTCGCACATCCAGGGTCGCGATCTGATGCTGATCCCCGTCCTCGTGCACCTCGGCGCCGCGCACCCAGGGCAGGAACTCCGGATAACGAGACACATCCCTGACCAGCTCGAACATCTGGGCAGGACTGTGCGGAACCAGCGCGAATCGATGAATTTCAGGCATGAGATCTGAGTCTGGATAAGAGCAGCAAGCGAATCGGAATTGACCCGTTAGTGTACGAAACTCTTGTCATCGCGGCAGACCGGGCTGACGGCAAACAAACACATTCGGATTTGCACTGCGCTATCATCGACGACCCTTTACAGATCAAGGCCCGCAGTGAGCAAGTCCAAGCCCAACTCCTCCACCATCGCCGTCAACAAGCGCGCCCGCTTCGAGTACCACCTCGACGATCGCATCGAGGCCGGTATTGCCCTGGAGGGCTGGGAGGTCAAGGCCCTGCGGGCAGGCAATATCCAGTTCGGCGAGAGCTATGTGCTGCTCAAACGCGGCGAGGCCTTCCTGTTCGGCTGCCTGATCACCCCGCTGACCTCAGCATCGACCCACGTCCACGCTGACCCCATGCGCAACCGCCGCCTGCTGATGCATCGGCGCGAACTCGATCGCCTGATCGGCCTGGTCGAGCGCAAGGGCCAGACCCTGATCCCGACCGCGATGTACTGGTCGAAGGGCAAGGTCAAGGTCGAAATTGCCGTTGCCCGAGGCAAGCAGACCCACGACAAGCGCCGCGCCCAGAAAGACCGCGACTGGGAACGCCAGAAAGGCCGCTTGATGAAGAACGCCGGGTAGACGGGTGGTTGGTTTGGTTGGTTTGGTCGGTCTGGTTGGAAAAGCATAAAGAATGTTCTCGCGCGGAGGCGCGGAGACGCGGCGGAAAGCAAAAGGAAAATTGATTCGAACGGCTCCCTTATTCGAAAGTTTTTTCGAACATCTTTTTAAACCATTCTTTTAATTGATTTTTCCCTCTCTGCGCCTCCGCGTCTCTGCGCGAGTATGCCTTTCAAACTCGGGAGATCAATCACAATGCTTGCGGAACTTGTGCGGGTACTGCTAGTCTGATCAACTACCTACGGGGGCGTACTGGCTTCGACGTGGATCGGACGTACCCTGGGGCATGCCGAGGAGACAGCAATCCTCGTAAAACCTGGCTGTAAAAAAGTTAGTTGCCAACGACGACAACTACGCACTGGCTGCCTAAGAAACAGCCTGCTCCCCATCAGTTGAGCCTGCGCTTCTGAACCGGGGATCATTCAGCAGGATCGCAGCGTGTCGTGCATCAGGGCATTGCTGTTAAACCAAACTGAGGCTGGTTGCTGCATGTGCCCTGCCGCTCGGGCGGTGCAGTAACGAGAAAAAATCGAGTGGCTAAGCATGTAGAACCAGGATCTGATGGTTTGCGGACGCGGGTTCGACTCCCGCCGCCTCCACCAAATCCCCGAGAAAGGACCAGCCTCTGTGCCGGTCCTTTCGCTTTTCTGTCATTCCGAAATCCGCGGGAGTCGAACCCGCT
>CAYTQT010000018.1:0-39283 GCA_964439915.1 uncultured Wenzhouxiangella sp.
CTGCTGCCATATCAGATTGATTTCATGGGCGAAGCGATTGACCTCAGGCTGCCAGCGCTCGGCCTTTTTCAGTGACTCTAGCCGGTCTTCTTCGCGTGCCTGGCCCTGGGTCACCAGATTCCGGTACTCCTCTGGAGATACCGGCTTGCCCATGACCAGCGGATAGATGCTGACCCTCGAGGTGGGACCGGACTGCGTTCGCATCAACGCCAGACCATCCTCGGCCAGACGGGCCTCGACCGGCTTGATCTTGTGCCGGATCTCTCTCTCGGCGGCTTCTTTCCTGGCTTCCCGCCGCGAACGGATCGGGTCGTTCTTCAGTATTTCCGGCAGTCGGTCCCTGACAAAAAGACTGATTCGGGTCATCGAATGCTGAAAGTGACGGCCCTGTCCGCCTGGCAGGACGATCAGGCGAGGGCGATCGGGATTGGAAAAATTGTGGACGTAACAGAAATCCAGCGATCTGCGAGGCGATGGCTTGAGCTCATCGAACAGGCCGTGGATCAGGGCGCGACGTCCACTGGCCTCAGGGCCGCGGACATAGGCGTTGTGGTTCCAGCTCTGGGAGGTCAACGCCAGGCGCAGTGCCTGGCGCGCATCTGCCTGGCCCACGATTCCGTCTGACTGCGGCGCCTTCCGGGTCGACTTTTCCTTGACGCTGTCACGTTCCGGAGTCCATCGGAGTTGTTCTGGCGGAATCGTGAAACTGACCATGCCTGTGCCTCGATTTGATCCGACCGCTGTCGCTGCGGCCCGGTGCCTTTGACGATTACTACTACTTCAATCTACACCAAAGTGGCGTGGCGGAACATGCCACGGGTCGGGAAAGGGATGCCGCTCAAGGAGCGCCAGCTCACGCCGAAGCTGTGGCTTTGCGAGCGCGGGCCTCGGCGAAGGCGATCCAGGCCTCGGCGCAGGTTCGGGCGTCTTCGATCATGGGCAGGTGTCCGATCGAGGGCAGGATGAGCGTTTCGCAGTCGCTCAGCAGCGACTTGACGACGGTGGCGCCATCCGGATGGAGTACCTGATCGGCCTGGCCCCAGATCATCAGCGTCGGGGTATCGAGGCCACGGGCCAGGGTCTCGACGGGTTCCGAGTCATGGCGCATGGCATCGAAGAGCTTCTGAGCCTGGGTCGAGGTTTGTCGGCTGCGCGCCGTCAGAAAGCGCTGCAGCGGGCCCGGGATCCAGGGTGGGCGAACGAAGCAGTAGTCGATCAGGCGCAGAAAATCTGATCGATCGCGAACGACCAGCGGATTATGCCGCCCCTCGGCGACTTCCTCGAAAACGGCTGAATGGCGCGCTGTGTGCAGGCCGCCGGGAGCCAGCAGCCAGAGTGCACGCACTCGCTCAGGGGCAAGACGCGCCATCGCCATCGACAGATAGCCGCCCATCGAACTGCCGCCAAGGTAGAACTCGTGAATGCCCATGCCGTCCAGCCAGTCGAGAATTTCCGCGGCGCGATCCTCGATCCTGAGGCTGCTGTTGTCGGCCAGGACGGTCTGACCGAAACCGGGCAGGTCGGGCGCGATGATGCGGAAATGCGCGCCAAGCCATCGCGAGGACTGGCAGAAATGATGCGCATCGGCGTTGAATCCATGCAACAGAACCAGCGGTTCTCCTCGCCCACCTTCGAGGTAATGCCAGCCGTGTCGACGTTTCGAGCGCAGTCCGGCCTGCAGGCGTTCGAGGGCCAGAAACAGACGGCCCAGCGGGCCTGGAAAGACCCACCAGAGCAGACCGGCCACGATCAGGGTCGCAGCAATCAGGAGCCAGACAGCCAGTGCGTCCATCAACTCGGCCTTTCCTATCTGTGGTTTCGATCAGTCAGGGAAAGAGTACCGCATGCCGCTGTGTCCGTGGGTCAATTACACTACGCTGCTTTCGCCAGTGAGATGGACACCGCCATGCATTTGGATCGGGGACTGACGGCCCTGACGGTCGCGATGGTCGTGATCGTGGCCAGCGCCAATTACCTCGTCCAGTTTCCGGTCAACAACTGGCTGACCTGGGGCGCGCTGACCTATCCCCTGTCCTATTTCATCACCGATCTGACCAATCGCCACTACGGCAAGACCCTGGCGCGCCGGGTCGTCCTCGTCGGCTTCGTGCTCGCCGTCCTGGCTTCGATCTGGCTGGCCAGCCCCCGCATCGCCCTGGCCTCGGGGAGTGCCTTTCTGGTTTCCCAGTTGATGGACGTGATGATCTTCGATCGATTGCGTTCCGGGCGCTGGTGGCAGGCCCCACTGGTTTCGTCGACGCTCGGTTCTCTGGTCGATACGGCGCTGTTCTTCGCACTCGCCTTCTACGGTACCGGGATGCCCTGGGTGACGCTGGCCATTGGAGATTACGGGGTGAAGGTTCTTATCGCCATCGGGCTCCTGGCACCCTGGTGGCTGGTGGTGCGTCGTGGGTGAATTCTTCTCGGTGGCCTGCGCTGCCACTTGGGCGCTGGCGGTCATCCTGTTTCGGCGCTCCGGCGAGACGCTGCCGGCCTTCGAGCTCAACCTGTTCAAGAACTGGCTGGCAGTACTGGTCATGATCCCGACCATCCTGATCTTTCATGGCGCCTCCCTGCCGCGCTACTCGGGCAGCGAATGGTTGATCGTGCTCGTGTCAGGTGTCATCGGAATTGCCATTGCCGATACCTGGTACCTGCGCGCGCTCAATCTCATGGGCGCCAGTCGCACCGGTGTGGTCGCAATGCTGTTTTCGCCCTTCGTGATCCTGCTGTCCAGCCTGTTTCTGGCCGAATCGCTGCGACCGGTCCAGTATCTGGGTTTCGTGATCATCCTGGCGGGGATCCTGCTGGTGACCTGGCGCCGCAACCGGCAGGATATCTCGATGCGTGCGCTCAGGCTGGGTGTCCTCTATGGCACCGGATCGGTGGCGCTGATGGCCATCGGCATCGTGATGGTCAAGCCGATTCTGGAGACGCACGCCTTTCTCTGGACCGTCGGGCTGCGGCTGCTGGCCGGCGCCGTGGGAATGTCTCTGTTCGTGCTTCTGGCTCGCAGTGCCCCCGTGGTCCTTGGCCATTACCGCTCTCCCCAGCCCTGGGGAACCATCGTGCTCGGCAGTCTGCTCGGCAGCTATGTGTCGATGATTCTGTGGCTGGCCGGCTACAAATTGACCGATGCCTCGATTGCAGCGGTGCTCAACGAGACTGCGGGTGCCTTCATCGTGCTGTTCGCCTGGCTGATCCTGAAGGAAGAAATGAACGTCAAGCGTCTCCTCGGAGTCGCCCTTGCCTTTATCGGGGTAGCCGTGATCGTGGTCGTCTGAGATTGACCCATGCCCGCCCTCGAGGAGATTCGATGTACTCTGGAGGCAGGATGACGGGAGCCCAGTAATGGACGACGCAGTGCCCTCGAACCACCGGACCACAAGAGCGCTCGGGCTCGGAATTCTGGTCAGCAGTCTGCTGATCGCGGCTTCGTGGTCGGGGTGGGTCGATCGCAATGCCCAGGATCAGGCCGAGGCCATGCTCACTCGGGCGCTGGTGACTTTTGCCGTCGCCCGATCGCTCAATGGCGTGATTTCGGTGATTCAGGAAACCGAGGTCGCGATTCAGCCGGCCGGCGTGGGCGTCAAGCTGGCGCCCGGACAGATACTCGATCCGGTCAATGATCTGGTCGAGCAGTTCTCCTGGGTGATGCTGGCCTCTGCCGCCTCCCTCGGTATTCAGCGTCTGCTGCTTGAAATCAGCCAGTGGCCGGGCATGACCCTGATCCTGGCCGCCTGCGCACTGCTCTGGCTGCTGGCGCTTGCGAGCCGCTCGCAGCGCCCCTGGCGTGCCTGGTTCGGTCGCGCCTTGTTGCTGGCCATCTTCCTCCGCTTTGCCGTGCCGGCTGTGATGCTGGCCTCCGATGCGATCTACCAGCTCTTTCTAGAGCCGGTCTATGTTAGTGCCAGCGCCGAGATCGGGCAGACCCAGAATGAACTGACGCAGCTGCATGAACAGGCCGCTGCGGAAGCGGAGGAGGGTGATTCCGACGGGCTGCTCGGCTGGTGGGGGCGGACCAGCGATCAGTTTCGATGGACCGAGCGCATCGACCGCTATCAGGCGCTGTTTGCCCGATTGGCCGAAAACGTGGTGCAACTGGTGGCGGTCTTCGTGCTCCAGACCATCCTCCTGCCGCTGCTCTTCCTCTGGGTGCTGATCCGGATCTGGCGCCAGTTCCTGCGCCTGACATCTCGTTGAAGCGCTCAGGAGCCCTCTCGATCCTGATCCTTCGGGTCGGGCGCATCCGGTCCGGGCCGCTCGTCCGCTTCGAGCTCCGGGTCCTCCAGGCCGGGGACCGGGTCATAGCCACCCTGGCAAAACGGGTTGCAGCGCAGAATGCGATAGCAGGTCAGCCAGCTCCCGCGCAGGGCGCCATGGTGTTCGATCGCCTGCAGCCCATACATCGAGCAACTCGGCGTGAATCGACACTGACGGCCCAGCCAGGGTGAAAGCACGTATCGATAGGCCTTGATGATCCAGATCAGGAGACTCTTCATATCCTTGCTCTCCGAATCGCTCTAGGATATATAATTGCGGGTTTACCCAACAATGACTTCGAGGCCGCGAACATCGATGCCCAGTAATACAGTCAAGCTTCCAAAGGGTTACAAGCCGTCAGAAGACGAAGAGTACATGAATCCTCAACAACTGGAGTACTTTCGGCAGAAGCTGCTTGCCTGGCGGAACAGCCTGATCGAGGAGTCGCAGGAGACGATCAACAATCTCAGAGGCGAAGTGCGTGATGTCGGTGATGAGGCCGAGCGCGCCAGCCGTGAAACCGAGAACAGTCTGGAGCTCAGAACCCGGGACCGTTATCGCAAGCTGCTCGGCAAGATCGACGAGGCCCTGACCCGCGTCGATGATGGCTCTTATGGCTATTGTGAGGAAACCGGCGAGGAGATCGGTCTGGCGCGGCTCGAAGCCCGACCGAATGCAACGCTCTGCCTGGATGCTCAGGAGCGCTGGGAGTTGAAGCAGAAACAGATGCGCGACAGCCGTTAGCGAGCCCGATAGCGGCGCATGGCTTTTGCCAAATGTCAATGGCTTGAGGCATGATGGGGTCTGAGAGAGTCTCGATACGGCTTCTCTCGATCACAGAATGACAAGGGCGAATTCCAATTTCAGAGGATCAACCATGAAAAAGCTCGACCGTTTGCTCATCCTATCCCTGCTCCTGGCAGTGCTGGCGACCCCGGTGCTCGCCCAGGAAGATCCGTACGACAATCGATGGTACGCCGGGGCGGCCGGTGGACTGGTCTGGCCGGACAGCGATCGCCTGACCGATGATCGGCCGGAAATGCATTACGGCATTCACTTCGGGCGCTTCCTGTCGCCGGCCATCAGCCTGGATCTGCGCCTTGATCGTTACAAGCTCGATCACGACCCGGCCCTCGGCGCCACGGGCAATGCGACGCAGCAATCCTATGGCCTGGTCGGGCGCTATCACTTCACCGAAGGGGACACTCGCCCCTACTTCCTGGCCGGCCTCGGTATTCAGGAACACGACAATTTCTTCGATGAGGGCCGCGATATCTACGCATCGCTGGGTCTGGGCTTCCTGCACACCTTCAATGATCGCGTCAGCATGCGACTCGAGGCCGAATACCGCCGCGACAATGATCGATCAACCATTGATCAGGAGCGTGGGTTCAGCGATACGCTCGTCACCCTGGGATTCAATTTCCCGTTTGGCGAGCGTCCGCGTGCTCCAGCACCGGAGCCTGCACCTCGACCGGTGGTACGCCAGGCTCCTCCTGAGCCGGCACCTGCGCCGGCACCCGCTCCGCCGGCGCCGGAGCCGGAAGTCATCTTCGAGTTCTCTTCAGAAGTGACCTTCGGGCTCAATTCGGCAACCCTGCAGCCGTCTGCGATCGCTGAGTTGAACGACGCCATCGAGCTGCTGGCGATGCATCCCGAGCTGACCCTGATCGAGGTCGCCGGTTACACCTGTGACCTGGGTGACAGCGACTACAATCAGGGCCTGTCGCAGCGCCGGGCTCAAGCGGTACACGATTACCTGGTCGAGAACGGCATCGAGGACGACCGCCTGTCAGTCCGCGGATTCGGCGAATCGCGTCCGAAAGTGCCCAACACCTCGGATGCCAATCGTCGAGAAAATCGTCGCGTCGAGCTTCGTGTCATGGATCGAAGCGACCGGTAATCCGGTTCCAGTAAGAAGCAATCAAAGCAGGCCGGGTCGTCCTTTCGACCCGGCTTTTTTTTGATCTGTTCTGCAGGAAGTGCGGTCAGCTCAGCTGGCGGTCGAGACGCTGCGAGCGATATTGCCGATGGCGTTGAGCATGGCGCTGAGACCGTTGGCCCGGGTTGGTGAGAGATGCTCACTGAGGCCGATGGCTTTGACGAAATGGGGTTCGGATGCCAGAATTTCTTCCGCACTGCGATCCGAATACACCCTCAGCAGCAGGGCGATAAGACCGGAGACGATGGCGGCGTCGGAGTTGGCCCGAAAGACCAGACGCTTGGCGTCTCCCTCTCCGATGAACCAGACCTGTGACTGGCAGCCGGCGAGCAGGCGGTCCTCGGTCTTCAGTTCCTCTGGAAGCGGCGGCAGGGTCTTGCCCAGGTCGATCAGATACTGGTATCGATCCATCCAGTCGTCGAACAGGTCGAATTCATCGATGATTTCCTGCTGGGCCGCATCGATGCTCATCGGCTTGCGACCTCCCAGCGGGTCCCGTCCGCACCATCCTTGATGGTGATGCCACGGTCGGCCAGCTCATCCCGGATTCGGTCAGCTTCGGCAAAGTCGCGCTCGCGACGTGCCTTGTTCCGACGTTCGATGAGGGCCTCGATCTCTGTATCGTCGAGATCGGTT
Source organism: uncultured Wenzhouxiangella sp. (assembly GCA_964439915.1). Taxonomy (GTDB): domain Bacteria; phylum Pseudomonadota; class Gammaproteobacteria; order Xanthomonadales; family Wenzhouxiangellaceae; genus Wenzhouxiangella. Next base: position 6,842 of record CAYTQT010000018.1, read on the forward strand.
TCCGTCTGGCGCTGCTCGAACCAGTTTTCGGGCTTCTGCTGGAGCAGATTCATCAGTCCCGCACTTGCGCGCAGTCGGCCTGCCAGGGCAGGCTTGTCGGCATCCGATGCACGGGCCAGTTCGCGTGCGAGACCGTTGATCGCGGCCAGGGCCGTGGGTGTATTCAGGTCGTCTTCCAGCGCGCCGATCACTGCCGTATCCGGTTCGGCCGCCTCCTGTCCTGCGCCGTGGTGTCGCAGCAGACCATAGAGCCTGTCGAGAGTGGCGACGGCCTGTTCGAGCACAGCATCGGACCAGTCCAGTGGCTGTCGATAGTGGGCCGATAGCAACACGTAGCGCAGTGCCTCGCCCGGCCAGCGCTTGAGCAGTTGGTGAACGGTCAGGGTGTTGCCCAGGCTTTTCGACATCTTGCGCTTTTCGACCGTAACGAAACCGTTATGCATCCAGTAGCGGGCGAAGATGTCACTCTGGTGGGCGCATCGGCTCTGTGCCACTTCGTTTTCATGGTGCGGGAAGATCAGATCCTGGCCACCGGCATGGATGTCGATGACGCTCCCCAGATGGGCCGCGCTCATCGCCGAACATTCGATATGCCAGCCCGGCCGTCCTCGACCCCAGGGGCTGTCCCAGCCTGGCTGATCCTCTTCCGAGGGCTTCCACAGGACGAAGTCGCCGGGGCTTTTCTTGAACGGCGCCACCTCGACCCGCGCGCCGGCAATCATCTCGCGTCGATCGCGGCGTGACAGCTCGCCGTAGTCCGCAAACGAGTCGATATTGAAAAGGACGTGCTGCCTGGCTTCATAGGCATGACCGGATGACAGCAGGCGCTCGATCATCTCGATGATTTCGTCGATATGGTCGGTGGCGCGTGGTTCGATGCTCGGACGCTGCACACCCAGAGCGTCCATATCCTGGTGATAGGCATCCGTATAGCGTTGTGCAATCACCTCGATATCGACATGCTGTTCGGCCGCCGCCTGATTGATCTTGTCGTCGACATCGGTGATGTTTCTGGCGTAGACCACATTGGCGTAGTGGCGAGACAGTACCTGCCGGAAGAGATCGAAGATCACTGCCGGGCGTGCATTCCCGATATGGGCATAGTTGTAGACCGTCGGGCCGCAGGCATACATCGTCACACGCTCCGGGTCGAGCGGTTCGAAGGCCTCTTTGCGACGGGTCAGGGTGTTGTAGATATGAATGCTCATCGGTCTTGTCTGGCAGAACGGGATGGGGGTTGCAGGAGCGCTACAATGTGCGATTCGGCAAGTCTAACGCATCACGGAGAATCTTATGTCCGATCGCCAAGCGCAGCTGTTTCAACGCCATCTCGAGACGCGCCAGAGCCAGGCCGATCAGGTTCTGAGTGAGCTGGGCTACGATGCCCTTCTGATTCACTCGGGCCGATCGGACCTGCGTTTCCTCGATGACCAGGGTCCGGCATTCCGGGCCAATGCGCCCTTCGTATCCTGGGTGCCTCAGCCCTTTGCCGAGGACAGCCTGCTCGAAGTGCGGGTCGGTCAGAAACCCCGTCTGTGGTTCTGCCAGCCGGATGATTTCTGGCATGTTCCCCCCGATCCTCCCGCGGAGTGGTGGGCCGACCGCTTTGACGTGCGAATCTGTCGCAGTGCCGAGGATTGGAAGACTTGTTTCAGTCAGGAACGGGCATGTGCCGTCATCGGGCGCTCGGGCGATCTTGAGGGGGTGCTGGGTAACGGTGATCTGAATCCGGCGGCGCTCATGCAGTACCTGCACGAGGCGCGGACCCGCAAGACCGAGTGGGAGGTGCACTGCATCAGAGAGGCCAATCGGATCGGTGCACGAGCCCATCGTGCCGCAGCGAGCTGTTTCGAGACGGGCGCAAGCGAGCTGGAGATTCATCTGACCTACCTTGCCGCCGCCGGCTTCGATCAGGATCAGCTGCCTTATAACAGCATCGTCTGCCTGAACGAGCATGCCGCGGTTCTGCATTATCAGCATCGTTCGGCCCGCAAGCCGGAAACAATGCATAGCTTCCTGATCGACGCGGGCGCCCAATGCCATGGCTATGCGTCGGATATCACGCGGACCTGGGCGGCCGATCAGTCGAGTGACTTCGCTGAGCTGATCAAGGCAATGGATCAGGCCCAGCAGCATCTGGTCGCTCAGGCGCGGGCCGGCCAGAGTTTTGTCGATCTGCACCGCGAAACCCAGCTGGCCGTCGCCGGCGTGCTCGAGCAGGCCGATCTGGTGAAGATGAGCCCGCATGACATGGTCGAATCGGGCGTGAGCGGCTATTTCATGCCGCATGGCCTCGGTCACTTTCTGGGTGTGCAGGTACATGACGTGGCCGGTCTGGTTTCTTCTCGGGGAGAGCCCCTGCCGCCGCCGCAACAGTATCCCGCACTGCGGCTGACCCGGGTACTGGAAGCTGACAACGTAGTCACGATCGAGCCTGGTCTGTATTTCATTCCCACGCTTCTCGAGCGTCTCGAAGCCAGTCCGGAGGGACGCCAGGTAGACTGGTCGCGGGTCGAGTCACTGCGATGTTTCGGCGGCATACGTATCGAAGACAATATCCGGATCACCAACGATGAGCCGGAGAACTTCACCCGGCAGGCCTGGGACGGCTGAGTGAAATTGACTGGCATGGTTCGAACCGCTTTCACGTATTGTTGATGACAAGGCAAGAAGCCTGGCCGCGCCAGCCAGAGGCAGGTTGGTGCGGCGTTCGGTATCCTTGCCTTCATACCTGAGACTGTCTTCCCATTGGCGTCGGCCTGCGGAGTGTTGATATGAGAATGATGAATTATTTGATCGCGTCGGCCGTTCTTGTGCTGGCGACGGTCGTGCCCCCTTCCTACGCCGTCACCGTGCAGGCCGAAATCGAGCGCCTCTGGATGCAGGCCGAGCAGGAATGGGCGGGTCAGCGGACGATCAACGCATCCGGCCCGGGCCTGGAAATCAGGGATATGAAGCGAGCGGCAGAGCTGCTGGCGCAATTCGAAGCAGGCCTGGTCGAACTCGAGGGGCGCGATGTCGAACGGCTCGGGATGATCCTCGCGGCACCGGTCGACATTCCCGAATTCGACATCAGCCAATATCGTGGCCCGACCGGCACACTGCAGGGCACGGTCATCGAAGAGGGCAATCCGGCCGTGTTTCCATCGGGGCAGGTGACCGCCATTCCCTTCGGTACCGATATCTTCAACGCCTTTTCGGCACCGATCGATGCCTCCGGAAACTACACGCTGATCCTGCCCCCGGGCCGTTATGTTCTTCAGACTCGCAGCCATTCCGAACACGTTCAGGAGGCCTGGCCGGACATCACCTGCGTCAATTCCAGTCTGTGTTCATCCTTCTATGGCGGTCAGGTGATCGAAGTCGGAGACGGGACGACGTCCACGCACGATTTTGCCCTTGCTCGCGGCGTGCGGGTCAGTGGCACCGTCACCGACTCGGGCCTGACCCCCCTTGCCGGGGTCAGCATTCAGATCGTTTCGCGCAATCGCCTGGTGCAGGGCGGGGGGTCGACGGACGGCTCCGGAAACTACACATCGTTCTCTGCACTTCCGCCCGGAGATTACCGGGTCGTTGCCGTGCCGTTTTCCAATCCGGGCCTCCTCGATCAGCTTCATGACGGGCAGGACTGCAAGGGATTCGAGTGTCGGCAGCTTCCTGTGGCGTTCCTCAGCCTCAATGACACGATCAGCCCGGCCACCGTCGATTTCACCTTGAACAGCGGCTTCGGACTGACCGGCACCGTGTATGAGTCCGACGGTAGTACACCGCTCGAAGGCGCTTTTGTCCAACTGATTTCCAGCGATGGATATGCTGATCAGTCCAGCATGCAGACCGACTTGACCGGCACCTACTCGTTCGAAACCCTTCGTCCGACGGATTATCGAATCATCGTTCGTCACCCTGGCCGACTGGGACAGGTCTACCCGGGAGTCGACTGCTTCGGGCTGTCCTGTAACCCCGAGGTGGGCAGTACCATCGCGCTTGGTGCTGCGCCGCAGGTGCTGGATTTTGATCTGTCTTCCGGCAACAGCGTCTCCGGCACCATACGTCGGCAGAGTGACGGCACGCCGGTCGAGGGTGCCACGGTCAACGTATTTAACAGCCTGCAGGGCGGCGCATCAGCCCTGACCGATGCGGCCGGGAACTACACGGTCAACGGCATTACCGAAGGCACATTCTTTCTGCGAGTTCAGCCGGATCAGGTCCTGACGCCCGGTCTGCAACGAGGCTTCCTGGGCAACGTGAATTGTCCTGCGTTCAACTGCGGCGATTTCGGCACGCCCCTGACCGTCAGCTCTGGCGATGCGCTGACCGGGATCGACATCGACCTGGCCGTGGGCGGTGGTCTGAGCGGGACGGTTTCAGATGCATTGACGACCGAGATCCTGGGTTTCGGGTTTGTCCCACGATTGGAGTTATGGGTCTCCTCAGGCCCATTCGCCGGCCAGCTGGCTGCCCAGGGCTTGAGCAATGAGTTCGGCGATTACTCGGTCAACGGGCTGCAGCCGGGTTCCTACAAGGCCACTTTCGGGACCAGTACGCACCTCGGCTTCATCGATACGGCCTTCGGCGGTTCACCTTGCCCGCGGGGTTCCTGTGACCTGAGTCTGCTGCCTACCGTCTTCGTGACTGCAGGCACTGTCCTGCCGGGCATCAGCGCGACGCTCCCTCGAGGTCCGGTCATTTCCGGCACCATTACCGATGCCGTCACCGGCGTTGCCCCGGATCTCGTTGCCGAGGGTCGATCGAACATCGTGGCCTTCTACGGCACGTCAGGCAACTATGCGAGCTTCAGCGCAGTCGACGGCGAGGGCTTCTATCGCAGCCGAACCGGCTTTCCGGCCGATACCTTTTTTGTGTCGACCTTTGCCACCCGAAATTTCACCAGCTTCGGGGGCAACTATATCGATCAGGTCTACAACGGTCTGGATTGTCCGCGCCTGCAGTGCAATGTCACCGGGGCGGGAACCGGCCTGACCGTGGCCGGAGCCGATCTATCGGGGATCGACTTCAGTCTTCGGCAGGGCGGACGGATTGAAGGTCGGGTTCGTGACGACCTGACCACCAGCGATCTTTCCGGTGTCGTCGTCGAGGTATACGACAACCTCGCGCGGCGGGTCGGTTTCGATACCTCGGATGTGGCGGGCAATTACCGTCTCGAAGGCCTGCCGACCGGCAGCTATTTCCTGCGGACCAGGAATCTGCTTGGCTACCAGGACCAGCTCCACGCCGGCGGTTCATGCAATCCATTCTGCGATCCGGTCACCGGCACGCCGGTCGTCGTGGTCGAGGGAGCCACGGTCAGCAACCTCGATTTCGACCTGGTCCAGTCGGCAGCCTTGTCTGGCACCGTATCTCTCAGCGGTGCACCCCTGGCCAATGTCACCGTCGAAGCCTATGGCGCCATCGGCAACTTGATCGGCTCGACCCTGTCGGCGGCCGATGGCAGCTTCGAATTCAACAGTCTGGCGGCAGGTGAGTTCTATCTGCGTACCCGCAATGCCTTCGGACATGCCGACGTGCTCTATGACGCTGGTCCCTGCGTCGGGAACGCCTGTCAGGTCCGACGCGGTGATCCGATCCTGCTCGCGGCCGGCAGCACCGTCACAGGCCTGGTGCTCGATCTTTCGCCCGGGGCGACGATCAGCGGGGAGGTCAATGATCGCCTCGCTCCGGCGACGAAACTCTCGGGTGTGCGGGTGCAGTTGCTCGATGATCGGGGCGCGGTGGCATTCGAGTCGACCACCAATGCCCTGGGTCAGTACAGCTTCGAAGCCCTGGCCGCCGGTGATTATCACCTCGTGACGCGCCAGACACCGGCCTATGTCGATCAGACCCTGGGCGGTGCCCCCTGTCCGAGCGCCTGCAATGGGCTGAACGGCACCACCCTGACGATCGCGGCGGGCGCCACGTCCGCGGGCAACGTGCTTGATCTGGCGCCCGGCGCCTCGATCAGCGGAAACGTACAGGCCAGTGGATCGCCTTCGGTCGGTGCGACCGCTCAGGTCTACAACGACAGCGGTGTGCCGGTCTTTCAGGGGCCGACCAACCCCTCGGGCAATTACGAGATCGATCAGCTGCCCGACGGCGACTTCTTCGTCCGCATCGTCAACGTGCCTGGCCATGTTTCGCAGCTCTGGGACGCCAACAACTGCAGCGGTTACTGCGACATTCTCAACGGCGATGCAGTGACGATCGCTGGCAGCACATCAGTGGGGTCAGTGAACTTCAATCTCCCGGCCGGCGGGGGGGTCAGCGGACGGGTGAGCAACGGCGCCTCAGGCCTGCCGGCGGTCGAGGTTCTCGCCTTCGACCTGTCCGGCTTCGTCGCCGGCCGGGCGGTGACCAATGCCAGCGGCGACTACACGATCAGCGGCCTGGAGAACGGGAATTACAAGCTTCGGACCCTCAATACCGGCGGCTTCGTCGACGCGGTCTTCGGCGGCAGCACCTGTTCCCCCGCGCCCTGTCCTCTGGCTGCGGGCAGCTCGGTCAGTATCGCCGGCGCGACAGTGCCCGGTATCGATTTCGCGCTTTCGCCCGGCGGATCGATTTCCGGCACGGCCACCGATCAATTCGGCAATCCCCTCATTTCGGGCAGTGCTCGCCTGCTTGACTCGAATGGCATCGAACTCGATGTCTTCGCGATCATCGAGGGAGTCTGGAGCTTCGACGGCCTGGCCGATGGCACCTATTTCCTGCTGATTGAAAACAACCTGGGCCTGATCGACGAGCTCTACGCGGGCGTGCCCTGTCCGGCAGGCGCCTGTGACATCACAGCACTCGGCACGCCGATCATCCTCGGCGGTGGTCGGGTTCAGGGTCAGGGATCCACCGGTATCGGTGTCGAGCTGGATCGGGGTGCGAGCATTTCGGGTCGCGTCACCGATGGCCTCAGCGATGAACCGATCGTCGGGGCCAGGGTTTTCGTCAGAACGGCGACGGGAGCGCTGGCCGCTATCGGTGTCACCGATGGGCTCGGCGAGTATGCAACGGCGGCGAGTCTGCCGGATGGCACCTACTACGTGTCCACGGCGAGCGGACAGCAGCGCGGAGTAGCAGATAATTACATCAACGAACTCTACCAGGATGTCGATTGCCCGCTGGATTGTGACCTGGCACAGGGCTCGGCGATCAACATTGCAGGTTCGAATATCGAAGGCATCGATTTCGAACTTGTGAAGGGCGCGGGTATTTCTGGCCGGATCAGCCGTCCGAACAACCAGGCGCTGGTCCAGGTCGAAGTCAGATTCTTCGATCAGCAGGGGCGTCTGGCCGGAATACAGCGAAGCAATTCTCAGGGGCAGTACAGGCTGGATGGTCTGCCTGCGGGAACCTACTATGCCCATACGGTCAACGTCCTGGGGCTGGCAGACGTGACCCTCGGAGACACGCCCTGTGGCGGGGATTGCGACCCGCTGAGTGGCCAGCCGGTGGTGGTCACCTCTGGCGGGATTGTCAGCGATATCGATTTCACCCTCGATGTTCCCGATCAGGTCTTCGCTGACCGCTTCGAGTAATCAGGCCCGCGGCAAAGCAAATAAGAAAGGCCCGCGCTGCGGGCCTTTCGTTTTCTCGATTCGTTTTCTTGAGTCGAAGCCGTTCGGCCGGGATCTACAGCTCGCCCATCTGGGACTGCAGGTAGTTCTGTTCACCAACACGATCCATCAGCTGGAGCTGGGTCTCGAGCCAGTCAAAATGTCCCTCTTCATCGTCCAGGATGGTCTGGAACAGATCCCGGCTGACGTAGTCGCGCGCCGACTCGCAGTATTCGACGGCGCTGCGATACATCGGAATGGCTTCTTCTTCCAGCGCCAGGTCGCACTCGAGGACCTCTCGCGGATTCTCGCCGATCCTCAGACGTCCCAGATCCTGAAGATTGGGCAGACCTTCCAGAAACAGGATTCGCTTGATGATTTCATCGGCGTGCTTCATTTCATCGATCGATTCTTCGTACTCCTTCGCCGCAAGAAGCTTCAGACCCCAGTCCTCATACATCCGGGAATGCAGAAAATACTGGTTGATGGCCGTCAGTTCTGCCTTCAGGGCCTGATTGAGGAGTTCGATGACTTTGGGATCGCCTTTCATGCTCGTGTCCTGTCTGGAAGCGGGTTTTCTAGTGGCAGGGTGCACCAGGACACAAGAATACCAAACCGCCGGGGAGACGGCTTGGCTATCAATGCAGGGGCAGTATCAGCCGGACGCCAAGGAGAGCGGCAGAGTGGCCGGGCTGTTCCGTCGGGATTGATCCACGATCGTTTCGGCGAACTCGAGGCAGCTTCCGCAGCTCCCGGAGCAGTTGGTCAGCGCCTGAATTTCCTCGAAACTCAGGCCCTCGGCCGCAAGATCACGAACCATGGTGACGGTGATGGCATTACAGACGCAGAGATACATGACCGGAAGTATATCGCAATGCGAATCATTGTCAATTACATCCACGAATTTTCTACCTGGTGGTCATGCCGACGAAAGGTAACGATCAGCCCTCGCCCTGATTGCTCTGAAATCCGCCGCTGCGCAGGGTCACGACCAGGGTATCGCGCCAACCCAGCCTGTCTGGATGCAGCGGCTGGATCGGCGTGGATTCATGAATGACCCGGTGATCGTCGAGGAGCATCAGGGACCAGGGGCCGGGCAGGGTGAAGCGGAGCCCGTTCGGTCCGGCGGCATCGAATACGCGGGTTTCTCCGCCCTTGATCGCGTGGCGGTCGATCATGAAGATGGCGACAAGGTCGACGCCGTCTCGATGAGCACCCTCCGGTGTCGGGCGACCGATACCGTCGGTCGTGTCGATCCGGAAGGGGTGCGCTTCTACATACCAGCGCTGGGGGCCGTGCAGGCCGCAGCATTCCCGCGCCAGCGCCTTGAGCAGCAGGGCCCAGGCCGGGTGAGTTCCCATCGCAGGCTCGATCGGCTCGAACCAGCGCTGCATGCCCCCATGGAGGGCGTTGTAGGCCAGCGGCTGCCAGTGCGCCCGGTGGGCGACGGATTCGATGCTGCCCCCTTCGATCATGCAGCAGCCATGACGCCGTCGACGATACCGACCGCCGTCGCGCAGGTGCGGATCGGGCGGGAGTCGCTCCCAGTAGGCTGCCAGTTCATCGAGCTGGGCTGGAGCGATTTCAGCCCAGCGACAGACACCTGCTGGATCGAGGAGGGCATAACCAGCCTGCTGCAGGGTGGTCTGCAGGGCCTCCGGGGGCGTCCATGGGGGATCGAATTGCCTGGGCATGGCCGCAGAGTAGCTGAATCGACGTCAAGAGCGGAATGTCCGAATCCTTTATCATGAAGAGTTCAGCCTCAAAGCACGGAATGCTCATGAACAACTCGCGCTACCGCAAACCCCTTCCGGGATACGAGGTCGACTATTACGATGCCAGAGAAGCCGTCAACCACCTTGAAGACGGTGCCTGGGAGCGTCTGCCCTATACCGCCAGGGTGCTCGCCGAGAATCTGGTGCGTCGGTGCCCTCCTGAGCAGCTCGAGGCCTCGTTGCTGCAGATCATCGAGCGCAAACGTGATCTGGACTTTCCCTGGTTTCCGGCGCGTGTGGTCTGCCACGACATTCTCGGTCAGACCGCATTGGTGGACCTGGCCGGTCTGCGCGATGCCATTGCTGCGAAGGGGGGAGACCCGGCCCAGGTCAATCCGGTGGTTCCCGTCCAGCTCATCGTTGACCACTCCCTGGCTGTCGAGCATGCGGGCTTCGAGAAGGATGCCTTTGAAAAGAATCGCGAGATCGAGGATCGCCGTAACGCCGACCGCTTCGATTTCATCAACTGGACACGCGAGGCCTTCGACAACGTCGATGTGATTCCCCCGGGCAGCGGCATCATGCACCAGATCAATCTGGAGCGGATGTGCACGGTTGTGGAAATGCGCGACGGCGTTGCCTTTCCCGATACGCTGGTCGGCACGGACAGCCATACCCCGCACGTGTGCGCCCTGGGCGTGATCGCCATCGGCGTTGGCGGTCTGGAGGCCGAAAACGTGATGCTGGGACGCGCCTCTTATCTACGCCTGCCGGATATCGTCGGGGTCGAGCTGGTGGGCCGGCCGAAGCCCGGCATCACCGCCACGGATATCGTCCTGGCGCTGACCGAATTCCTGCGCAATGAGCGCGTGGTCGGGGCCTGGCTGGAGTTCTTTGGCGAGGGTTCAGCCGAGCTCACGGTCGGTGATCGGGCCACGATATCCAACATGACGCCGGAGTATGGCGCAACGGCGGCCATGTTCCACATCGACCGCCAGACCATCGACTACCTGACCCTGACCGGGCGTGACGATGCGCGAGTGAAGCTGGTCGAGGATTATGCCAGGCACACCGGCCTGTGGGCCGACGACATCGAGTCGGCCGAGTTCGAGCGTACCCTGCGCTTCGATCTGTCGAGCGTCGGACGCAACATGGCCGGCCCTTCCAGCCCGCACAAGCGCCTGGCAACTGCCGATCTGACCGAGCGTGGTATCGCCGCTCATTACGAGCAGTTCGATGACGGTCGTATGCCCGATGGCGCGGTGATCATCGCGGCAATCACCAGCTGCACCAATACTTCGAACCCGCGCAACGTGATCGCGGCCGGACTGCTGGCCAAAAAGGCCAATGAACTGGGCCTGCTGCGCAAGCCCTGGGTCAAGTCATCGTTCGCGCCGGGATCGATTGCCGTCCGGCTGTATCTGGAAGAGGCCGACCTGCTGAGTGAGCTGGAAAAACTCGGCTTCGGCATCGTCGCCTTCGCCTGCACGACCTGCAACGGCATGAGCGGCGCGCTGGACCCGGCCATCCAGCAGGAAATCATCGACCGGGATCTGTATTCGGTGGCGGTGCTGTCCGGCAACCGGAACTTCGACGGTCGGATCCATCCTTACGCCAAACAGGCCTTTCTGGCCTCGCCCGCGCTGGTCGTGGCCTATGCCATTGCCGGCAGCGTGCGTTTCGATATCGAGCGCGACCCGCTCGGCCTGGACGCCGAGGGCAACCGCATCACGCTGAAGGATCTCTGGCCCAGCGATGAAGAAATCGATCGGATCGTCGCTCAAAGCGTCAAGCCGGAACAGTTCCGGAAGGTGTATGAGCCGATGTTCGGTACGACCTTCAAGCGCGTGAAAAAAGTCGACCCGCTCTACGACTGGCGCGATAAGAGCACCTATATCCGCCGCCCGCCGTACTGGGAAGGGGCGCTGGCCGCCGCGCCGACTCTGACCGGCATGCGGGCGCTGGCGGTGCTCGGCGATAACATCACCACCGATCACCTCTCGCCATCGAATGCGATCATGGCCGACAGTGCGGCCGGCGAGTACCTGGCGAGCATGGGCGTGCCCGAAGCCGACTTCAACTCCTATGCGACCCACCGTGGCGATCACCTGACCGCGCAGCGCGCGACCTTCGCCAATCCGCGCCTGATCAACGCCATGGCGGTGGTCGATGGCGAGGTCAAGCAGGGTTCCCTGACCCGGCTCGAGCCGGACGGCAAGGTCATGCGCATGTGGGATGCGATCGAGATCTACATGCAGCGCAAGCAACCGTTGATCATCATCGCCGGCGCCGACTACGGTCAGGGATCGTCCCGCGACTGGGCGGCCAAGGGCGTGCGCCTGGCCGGCGTCGAAGCGATCGCGGCCGAGGGCTTCGAGCGCATCCACCGGACCAATCTGATCGGGATGGGCGTGCTGCCGCTGGAGTTCGAGCCCGGCACCACGCGCAAGACCCTCGGGCTGGACGGCAGCGAGATCTATGATGTGATCGGTGAGAAAGCGCCTGGCAGCACCCTGAGCCTGCGGATCCACCGGCGCAACGGCGAGGTGCTGGATGTCCCGGTGCGCTGCCGCCTAGACACCCGCGAAGAGCTCAGCGTCTACGAGGCTGGCGGTGTCCTGCAGCGTTTCGCCCAGGACTTCCTCGAGGATTCGGAGGCCGCCTGACATTGAATGACTTCGATACGTCAGGACACAAACCATGATTCATCAACCACAGCTCAGAATTCCGGCGACCTACATGCGCGGGGGCACCAGCAAGGGGGTGTTCTTCCGTCTCGAGGACCTGCCGGAGGCCGCGCAATCGCCTGGTCCGGCGCGCGACGGGTTGCTGCTGCGCGTGATCGGTTCGCCAGACCCTTACGCCAAGCACACCGACGGCATGGGCGGGGCAACCTCCAGCACCAGCAAGACGGTGATCCTGTCGCGCTCCGAGCGCCAGGGCCAGGACGTCGATTATCTGTTCGGGCAGGTCGCTATCGACAAACCCTATATCGACTGGTCCGGTAACTGTGGCAACCTGACCGCAGCTGTTGGCGCCTGCGCCATCCGGCTGGGTCTGGTCGAGCGGTCTCGCATTCCCGATCATGGGATCTGCCGGGTGCGCATCTGGCAGGCCAATATCGGCAAGCAGATCATCGCCCACGTGCCGATCACTGATGGCGAGGTTCAGGAAACCGGCGGTTTCATCCTCGATGGCGTGACCTTTCCGGCCGCCGAAGTACGGATCGATTTCATCGACCCGGCCGATGGCGATGCGGCCCTTTTCCCGACCGGTCGTCTGGTGGATACCTTCGAGGTGCCCGGGGAAGGGGCCCTGGAGGCCACCTTCATCAACGCCGGCATTCCGACCATCTTCCTTCGCGCCGAGGATCTGGGTTTCGATGGCACCGAGCTCCAATCGGTCGTCAACGGCAACCCGGAGCAGGTCCTGAGGCTGGAGCGGATTCGCGCGCACGGCGCGCTCAGGATGGGTCTGATCGGCCACCTCGACGAGGCGGTCGATCGTCAGCACACCCCCAAGCTGGCCTGGGTCGCGCCACCTCGTGACTATGTCGCCTCCAGTGGACAGACCATCTCGGCCGATGACATCGACCTGAATGTCCGGGCCATGTCGATGGGGCAATTGCATCACGCGATGATGGGGACGGCAGCCGTGGCCATTGCTTCCGCGGCGGCAGTCCCGGGCACCCTGGTGTTCCAGGCCGCCGGCGGCGAAGAGAAGGCCTCGATCCGCTTCGGCCATCCGTCGGGGACGCTGAAGGTGGGTGCCGATGCGGTTCTGCGGGGGTCGGACTGGACCGTCAGAAAAGTCAGCATGAGCCGAAGTGCGCGCATCCTGATGGAGGGCTGGGTGTGCGTGCCGGTCGATTGATCGTCGACCATAGTTTGCGATTGTCGCGCCAACGTGTAACAGTATGGGGTTGTTCGAGGGCCCGCCCTCCAGAAATCCATCCTCAAACGGAGTTGATAGCAATATGTCGTCCAAAAGCGATCTTCTGAACTGGTTGATCATTGCCCTGGTTTCGAGTCTGCTCGTGGCCTGTGGCGGTTCCGATAACGAATCCTCGGCCCCCGCACCGATGAACGACGCCTCGCAAGCCGCCGCCGAGCAACGGTCGGCTCCAGAGCCCGAAGCTCAGGCCGATCCGGCACCGGCAACGGATGAGGCCGACAGCATGGCTTCCGACATGAGCTCGCAGGCACAGCCGGAAACATCAATGGATGAGCAGGCCTCCGAGGCTGCCGACGCAGCGGCTCCGGCCGCGGCCGAGAATCCGGTCACTGTCGGCGATGACGGCGTTGCCAGACTGACCATCGGCAGCACCGACACCATGCAGTACACCGTTCGAGCATTTACCGTCGAGGCCGGCCAGGACGTCGAACTGACGCTGGTCCATGAAGGCAGCCTGCCGATCGAGGTCATGGGCCACAACGTCGTGATCCTGCCGATGGGTGAGGACTATGTCGCCTTCAGCCGTCAGGTGATGAGCGAGGGTGGGTCAGTTGACAATGACTATTTGCCGGAGGGCTTGCAGGACGGTCTGGTGGCCTTTACTCAGCTGATCGGCGGCGGCGAGTCCGACACGATCACCTTCACCGCACCCGAAGAGCCAGGTGAGTATCCCTTCCTGTGCACCTTTCCGGGGCACTTCGGCGTCATGAACGGGATCATGACCGTACTCTGAGTTCTGTTTTCTGGTGGACGCAGTCCGGTCACCCCGGCACTGTGTCCGCCAGGCTCGGTTGCTGAACCGAGGGCAGTCCGAAATCACAATACCGTTCGACAATACACTGGTGGGAAGGAATCAGGGGTATTGTCCTTCGGTCCTGGCCTGAACGATTTCCGGCGGTGTCCAGAGCCCGGAGCGGGCGATGGAGATATGGGACCGCCTCGGTGCCAGTGCGTCCGGAACCGAACTCGCCATGCGGAGGATCTTGCGGGATTTGCTGGTGTAGACCCGATCACTCAGGACCACCGGTCCGCGCCGCAAGATCTGAAGTCCGATATCCCGGTAGACCTTGCGGGCAGTTGCCACCGCCCAGGCGGCCCGCCGTGGCAGCGCCCTGATGCCGACCGAGGCCGATTCATAGTAGGGCTCTGCCTCTTCGATCAGGCGTCGTACCAGCGGAAAGACATCCTGGTGGCGCGAAGGTCTGGCCAGGTCGTCGACGCTCAAACCGGCCTCCGATCGCCATTCCTCGGGGATATAGCTTCGGCCGGCCAGCGCATCCTCGACGACGTCGCGCGCGATATTGGTCAGCTGGAAGGCAATCCCGAGGTCGCTGGCCCGGTGCAGGGTCGACGTATCCTGCACACCCATGATTCTCGCCATCATGATGCCGACCACGCCCGCAACGTGATAACAGTACTGTAGCGTGTCTCTCAGTGTCACGGGTTGCCAGCGCTGGACATCCAGTTCGAATCCGCGGATATGGGCTTCGACCAGACTGCGATTGATCGGACGACGAGCGGATACTTCGGCCAGGGCGCGAAAAGGCAGCGCATCAGATGGCTGATTGGATACGGCTGCAAGTGACTTCTCTCGGAGTTCGCGCAGGGCTTCAGCCGAAGCGGTGCTGATCATACCCTGGCCAAGCTCCTGGCCATCGGTCACATCATCGCAGTGACGGCACCAGGTATAGAGCAGGGTGACATCGGCGCGCATGTCCGGCGAAAAGAGCCGACTGGCCGCGCCGAAGCTCTTGGATCCGCGGTCGATGATCGATCTGGCCTGGCGAACCAGATCAGAATCCACGGCCGCCCTCATTGTGGACGCCCCCGTCGACTCGCCAGGCGACCCGACGAACATTCGATCCAGACTGACTTCAAGCGCACGCTTCCCTCGAATTTCAAGGCCCGTTGATGCTAAAGGGAGTCCCCCTCGTTCACTCGGTGGGGATCATACCGACCATTACGGAACGGTGACATGATCCAAAAGTATCACGGCTCTCTAATTCCCTCCATGCTTTCGGGCCCCGAAGAAGCGACGCGGCATTCTGAAAGGCAGCAGAAGCTGAACCCAGAGCGCCGAGAAACGATTCAGGCTGAGGCTTTCATGTACGGCGGTCACATCCTCTCCCATCAGCCGGGTCGAGACCAGTGAGCGGGTGTAGAACGGCGTATCCTCCCACACCTGCTCGATCTTTGCCTGGCCATTCTCGGAGCGGGTGGGTCGAGTCACGCCCCATCGGCTTCGCGGCAGATTGACCGGCTCGGGTTGGGGAATCTCATGTCGCTGGCCGTTTTGATCGAAGTGCATCGCCAGCGAGCTTCTCTCACCAGTATTGAATTTGCTGTCATAGAGCACCACGGGCCCCTGGCTCGTCATGGCGCGCAGCCAGAACCAGTTGTCGAAGCATTTCTCCAGAGGTTCGGTGCCGGTGTTGTGGTCGAAGTAGCCGGTTCCCGACCAGCGGATGCCGGGTGTCTGCATTTCGACCTCGATGTTGGCCGCCGGCATGACCGGCGTCCAGAGGTGGTGGCCATCAGGATCCAGCTTGACGGACTCGCCATGGTGGACCGTGGGGCGAACGCGTATCCGCCCGCAAAGACGGCGGGGAACAGGGACCGCCCATTCGTCGATGTCGATCTCGAGCGTGTCGCCATTCCAATGCAGATTGCTCGGACCGATCTTCAGCATTCGCTCGTCACGACGAAGTGCGTGTCGGTTGCGTTCGGTCATGCACCAGCGGCCCTGCGGGCCATAGAGGGCAACGTTGACCGCGCAGTGATCGAGCGGGTTGCTTCTCACGCGCGTCCGCTGCCAGGCGTAATAGGGTGAGAACACGCTGCCGATGAAGGCAATCAGGGTCAGACCGAAGCGACCATCATCGCTGATCGCATCGAGATACCACCAGGCATAGCCTCCGGGATTGACGTCCTGGTCGAAGGGGGGAGGCGTGCAGTTGCTTTGCATGAAATCCATCCTGAATCAGTTGAGTCCGAGGTCCTCGGCGACCGTCTGAGCCGCCAGCCGTCCGGAGATTGCGACCATCGGCACGCCGGACCCGGGGTGAACGCCGCCCCCGGTCAGATACAGTCCGCGGGCCCGACTGCGGGCGGTCGGGCGCGTGAACGAGGCGCGCCAGCCGTGCGACACCGCGCCGTACAGGGCACCGCCGGTGCCCGGAAACATCGATTCGAAATCCGACGGCGTGGTGATGACGCGATGCGCCTGCGCCCCGCTGATCTCCAGCCCGCAATCCGCGAGCAGACCGAAGACGGTGTTCTCCAGGCCATTTCGCGCCTTGTCGTCGAGAGTGAATCGGTCTCCATTGGCCGGTGAGTTGGCGATCATGAACAGACGCTCGGGGCCTTCAGGGCGGCCGGCACCCGGACTGCGGTCCTGGGCGCAGACATAGACCGCGGGGCGGTCCGGAAGGCGCTGATCACGAAAGATGTCGGTGAACTCCTGCGGATAGTTGTCCGGGAAGAAGACATTGTGATGGCTGAGCTCGAAGCCCGAGGTTTCTGCCAACATCGACCAGGTGACCGCCGACAGGGTTCGGCGGCTTGGGCTCTGACGGGGCAGGGCCGATGCGGTCGGCCGACCCAGATCACCTCGCTGAAGGCTGGCAACATCGGTATTGGCGATCACGACCTCGCCCTCGATTCGTTCGCCCGACTCCAGGCGGATGCCAGTGACCTGACCAGACCGGATATCGATATCGCGCACTCCGGCCTCGAAGTTCACCGTGCCGCCGTGCGCCTCAATCAGCTCGGTCAGAGCCCTGGCCAGGCCGTGCATGCCGCCATCGATCTGCCAGACGCCCAGCTGTTCGACATGTGCGATCAGCATCAGCGTGGCCGGTGACTGCAGCGGGCTCGAACCACAGTAGGTTGCATAGCGAGCGAAGAGTCCGCGCAGGCGCGGGTCATGAAAATACTTGCCCAGGCGTCGCCAGAGGGTTTCGAAGGGGTGGATCCGCCAGAGTTTCAATAGTCCTCGCAGACCCGAATCAGCGACCAGTGACCATGGGCTGGGACGCCGGTTCTGGATGTAGGGCCCGTAGAGCGTCTGGAAGACCTGCTCTGCGTGACGGCTGAAGTCGCGGTAGCGACGGGCCTCATCAGGCCCGGCAAACTCATGGATCGCCGCTGCCGAGCGTTCGCGATCGGCAAACAGGTCGAGCTGCCCGCCGCTCTGCCAGGCATGCCGTGCCACGACTTCGGCGGGTCGAATGGTGAGGTGGTCGGAGAGCTGGGTGCCGGCGTCGGCAAACAGGGATTCGAAAATCCAGGGCATGGTGAATACGGTAGGGCCTGCGTCGATCCGATGGCCCTCGATTTCGATCTCGCGCATCTTGCCGCCGGGCTGGCCGGATCGCTCATAGACACTGACGCGCAGGCCGCGCCTGGCCAGATCGAGCGCTGCGACCAGACCACCGATGCCGGCACCCACCACGATGACATGCGTGGTGTTCAATCGGCGACTTGATGTTTTGATGAGCGGATGCTGAAATCGATCGAAGGCCGGGAAAACGTGTGTTTCACATGGCTCGATGGATGCCCGGTCGGCGGGGCAGCGCAGGAAGTGGGCAAGTGTTGACTCCCGACAAACGATGTCAGTAGTCTACATGAGGAGACCTGTTGACCAAAGGCCATATTGCCGTGTGGGCCATAGGCATCAATCAGAGTCTGGTCAACCGGAAAGGAGAGAGCAGGGGTGGATGCCACCGATCGGATCGAGATTTGTCTGCGAGACATCATTGAGGGCCATGACTTGCAGGCCTGCCCGCCCCGCTTGAAGCAGGCTGTGGTGTCTGCGGTTTTCCCCGGCGGCGCCAGGATCAGACCGAGAATCTGCCTTGCCGTTGCAGAAGCCTGTGCTGAAGAGCGTTCCGAGGCGGCCGACCTGGCAGCGGCATCGATCGAGCTGCTTCACTGTGGATCGCTGGTTCATGATGATCTGCCCTGCTTTGATGATTCTCCTTTGAGAAGAGGGCGGGCGTCGGTGCACCAGGCCTTCGGTGAACGACTCGCAGTACTGGCCGGTGATGCATTGATCGTGCTTGCCTTCCAGGCCCTGATGCGCAGCGCAGCAACGGCACCGGGCCGCCTTCCGGATCTGATCAGAATCATTTCCCGTTCGGTGGGGATGCATCAGGGGATCATTGCGGGACAGGCCTGGGAATGTGAACAGACCGTGGATCGAGTGAACTACCAGCAGTTGAAGACTGGCTCCCTGTTTGCCGCTGCGACCGCTGCGGGTGCTGCGATCGCCGGTGCCGACACGCAGGCCTGGTGGGCACTCGGAGAGCGGATTGGCAGCGCCTATCAGGTGGTCGACGATATCCTTGACGTTGCCGGTAAAACCGAAGCCATTGGAAAACCCATTGGCCAGGACGAGGCGCGAGGCCACCCCAGTGCGGTCAAGGACCTGGGCCTGCAGGGTGCCCGACAACACTTCCAGGAATTGATGTCCGGCATCACCGATGCGATTCCGCCGTGTCCTGGCCGCGATCATTTGAGGGATCGAATACTCGAAGAGTCCAATCAGCTGCTACCACGCGCCATGGCCGAACATGCAGCCTGATCCGGTGCTCGCCTTCAACAACCCTGATCGGGATTGCCATTGAACGCCATCAAGTCCTGGATCGCGCCGCTCAAGAGCTGGCGCGATCGCCTTCTGAGCAGCTCCGAGTTTCAACGTCGATCGCTGCGTATGCCCGGGGTTCGATGGATTGCGCGTCGACGCATGCGCGAATTGTTCGATCTGTGCGGCGGCTTCGTTTATTCACAGGTACTTCTGGCCTGTATCCGCCTTGATCTTCTCAGTCTGCTCGCAGAGTCACCGCGAACCGGGGATCAGCTTGCCACGATCCTGGGCCTGAACAGAAACCGGCTGGATCGGCTCCTGGAGGCGGCTGGCTCCCTGCGTCTGGTCGAGGATCGCGGGGCAGGGCGATTCGGTCTGGGTCCGCTGGGGGCTGCGTTACTTGGGAATCCGTCGGTGGGCCTGATGATCGAGCATCACAGTGCCCTGTACGCGGATCTCAGTGACCCCGTCGCCTTGCTGCGCGGCGACAGCAAAGCCACAGAGCTCGGCCGCTTCTGGGCCTACTCGAAGAATGCCGATGCCAGGACGCTTCAAGTCGAAGACACGGCGGCCTACAGTGAACTCATGGCGGCATCCCAGGTGATGATTGCCGAGCAGGTGCTGTCGGCTTACTCGCTACGCTCGCATCAGCGACATCTGGATGTGGGTGGCGGAGCAGGGGCGTTTGCGCTTGCAGCGATGCGTCGCTACGAGCATCTCGAAAGCTGCGTGTTCGATCTGCCCTCGGTCGCAGAAACAGCGGCTCGACGCTTTGCCCGTCATGGCATTGGTTCCCGTGCCACCGCTGTTGGCGGGGATTTTCTCCTCGACCCCTTGCCCCGCGGCGCCGACCTTGTGTCCCTGATTCGCATCCTGCATGACCACGACGACGAAGCGATCGCTGCGATCCTGCGGTCCTGCCGCAAAGCCATCGCGCCCGATGGGGTGTTGTTGATTGCCGAACCCATGCTGGGCACTCGTGGTGCCGAGCCAGTGTCGGCTGCCTACTTCGGTTTCTACCTGATGGCGATGGGTCAGGGTCGGCCGCGAAGCGTGGAAGTGCTCTCGGGTTTCCTGCAGCAAGCAGGATTTGGCCGGATCAGGCTTATCCGCACCTCGGCGCCCCTGTTGACGCGAGTGCTGATCGCAAGGCCCACAAGTGTCTCTTCGTCGTCCTGAGCGTCTTTGTTCAGTGGTCGTTGTCGCTGCCGATCAATCGCTGGCAGCCGCTCCCCGGAGGAGCAATCTTCGAGTCTGTGCCGCCCCGGGGTGATCGATGCCACGTTTTTCCTCCGATGGTCCCTGGCTCCACATCGCCCTCAGGCCCATATCATTGGGCCAGGCTCTCACTTGACAACGTCGAGCGGCAGGCATAGCCTAAGGACAGCCGGTAGTGTACTTAGGGATATCGGCTCTTCGCCGGGCCTAGGCTCAGGGGATGTCAAACGGTTGGGTTCTAATGGACCCTTGTTTACATGAGTTATGGAGGAGTAGGAGAATGGCTGATCTAGATGATCCGGATCGTGTATGGCCTACGGGTTTGACGATCAAGGAGTCTGAGGAGCTCCACAAGCATGTGATTGATGGTGCGCGAGTGTTTTTCGCGATTTCATTGGTTGCCCACTTTCTGGCGTATCTGTTTACGCCGTGGCTAGGATAAGGAGCATCGTATGAATCAGGGAAGAATCTGGTGCGTTGTGAGCCCCACGGTTGGATTGCCACTGTTCCTCGGCTCAGTGGCGGCGATCTCGTTTATCGTTCACTTCGCTATCTTGAATAATACGTCTTGGTTCCCGGCGTTTTTTGGCGGCTGACAACAGCTGACGCGTTCGATTGATAATGAACGCGTGAACCACACCACACGTGTCCGGACTCCGGGCACTGTGGCCGTATCTGGTTTAATCTTGATCGTGCGCTCTTGATGAGCTTGGGGCACATGATCTGCTGGGAGCCTGTTGATGTATCCGATTACACGCTTTTATGATTCCGAGCACTCGGCGCAGTCAGCCGCTGAGCGCCTCGTTGCCGCCGGGGTGTCTCCTGGCGTCATAACGTCGATCCATCCGACCACTCCGATGGCCGACTCAGCCGTTGACAAGGCGATTGAAGAAGGTCGCGCCGGAAGCGGTCATCGTACGGAACTCAAGAAGGCGCTGGAGAGGGGCCGATCCATCGTTACCGTCAAACCCGGCTTTGGTTGGGGCAGTCTGGTCGAAACCACGCTGGATCGGGCTGGCCCGATCGATACCGATGCGCTGGTCGATTACGTACCCAACGATCCGGCGCCGTTTTCAGAAGCCCTGGGTCTTCCTGTTCTGGTGTCTGACAGCACGCCGAATGCTCGCCTGTCGGTCTTCAATTCCAAATCGTCGTTCGGCTTCAAGATGCTCAGCAACAACCCGACACCCCTTTCATCGCTGCTGGGTCTGAAAGTGCTCACCTCGGGCAAAGGCTCCATCGCGAGGGGCAGTGCAGTAGAGAAGATGTCGTCCAAGGCGGCTCCGCTTTCATCCATGCTGGGCCTGAAGTTGCTCAGCGGCAAGAGCGGCAAGGCCAGGGGCTCGTCAGTCGAGCGCATGTCGGCAAATCCGGCACCGTTTTCATCATTCTTCAGTCTTCGCGTGCTCAGCAAACGTAACTGATTCAATTTTGATCCTGACTGGAATGGTGGCTCAGAAGACCTTGCTGAAGCGGGCCGAGGAACGATTGATGAAACTTCCATGGCGCAGCGGCTCGCCCCTCTGCGTTGTTGGAGGTGCTCCATTGGCAGTCGGGCATCAGACCAGTCAAACAGGGGGCATGCTCAATGGTGCAGGCGGTTTTCGGCTATTTCGATAGCCTTTTCCCAGAAGGCCGGTTGATCCCCCATCAAGGTTTGTGCGGCACCATCACTGCTGATGCCGCCGTTGTGGATCGACGGGTCTCTGAAAGTGTCTGACATGAGACGCTTTGGTCAGAAGCTCACAGATATGTGGGTCTCCTTCGGTCCACGATATCTGCCTTTCGCCGACGTTGCCACACCGGATCTGCCGCTGAGCAGGCTACTTCGGCTTTCCCTTTTCCAGGTCACGACCGGCATGACCCTGGTGCTGCTGGTCGGCACGCTCAATCGCGTGATGATCGTCGAACTCGATGTCCCTGCCTCGCTGGTCGGCTTCATGCTGGCGCTGCCTCTCGTTTTTGCGCCCTTTCGCGCCCTGATCGGCTACAAATCCGACACCCACCGCTGCGAACTGGGCTGGCGTCGCGTGCCGTTCATCTGGAAAGGCACGCTGTGGCAGTTCGGTGGCTTCGCCATCATGCCTTTTGCCCTTCTGGTGTTGGCTGGCAAGGGCGAGGCCGCATCCGCACCGATCTGGGTCGGCCATTCGGCCGCTGCCCTGTCGTTTCTGCTGGTTGGGGCAGGTATGCACACGGTGCAGACTTCGGGGCTGGCCCTGGTCACGGATCTGACGCCGCGCGAATCACACGCCAAGGTGGTCGGCTTGATGTATGTCATGCTGTTGTTGGGCATGATCGTCAGCGCGTTGCTGTTCGGTGCGGCCTTGCGTGATTTCACGCCCGGTCGTCTGGTTCAGGTGATTCAGAGTGCGGCCGTGATCACGATCGTGTTCAACGTGGCGGCCATGTGGAAGCAGGAGCTCCGCAATCCACCGCGAGGACGGGTCGTGCTGGCGCGGGATCCGACATTCAGCGAGTCCTGGGCTGAATTCTGCAAGGGTGAGCACACGCGGCGCCGGCTGGTCATCGTCGGCATCGGGACCATGGCCTTTGCCATGGCTGATGTGCTGCTAGAGCCCTTTGGCGGCCAGGTGCTTGCGATGACTGTGGCGTCGACGACCAAATTGACCGCTCTGCTCGCCCTTGGCGGTCTGGTCGGGTTTGGATGGGCTGCGCGCCAGGTCGACCAGGGCGTCGATCCGTATCTGGTGACCCAGCAGGGCATCGTATTCGGTCTGCCGGCCTTTTTGCTGGTGATTACTGCCGGCCCGTTCGAGTTGCTCTGGGCGTTTCTGGCCGGAAACTTCCTGGTCGGATTTGGTGGTGCCTTGTTCGCCCACGGCACACTGACCGCGACAATGAACAGGGCGCCGAAAGAACAGGCAGGGCTGGCCCTGGGCTCCTGGGGTGCGGTACAGGCAACGGCGGTTGGCGTTGCCATGGCGGCGAGTGGAGCCATCCGCGATCTGGTCAATTGGGCCTGGGGCATGTCAGATGGTCTATGGGGTATGCCAAGCGTGGCCATGGGTTACGTCACCGTCTACGCTATCGAGATTGCTTTGCTGACCATTACCCTGGTGGCGACCCTGCCGATGATGCGCTCGCAGCCATCCAGCTACCCCAGGACCGAATCCGAGGGTGTCACTGGATCGGGCTCTGGTCGATCAGAGGCCGGCCTCGCAGCGACGGGGGGCAACCCAGAACCCATGAGGCAGGAAACGAAACGTGGCGATTAGGTCGATCATCGAATACCCGGATCCGCGCTTGCGCGAGCACTCGGAGCCGGTCAAGTCGTTTGATGAGACCGTTGAGCGAACGGCGAATGACTTGATCGATACCCTGCATTCCACGCGATCGATTGGTCTGAGTGCACCTCAGATCGATGACCGGCGTCAGATTCTGGTGATGGATCATTCCGAGGATCAATCGATGCCGGAAGTCTTCATCAACCCGGAGGTCCTCGGCCGTGGTCGCTTCGGTTTTGTCGAGGAACGCTGCTTGTCCGTGCCCGATATGAGCGTGCTGGTTTGGCGTCCGACCAAGATTCTCATCCGAGCCAGGCGCATCGATGGCGAGGTGATCGAGCAGTCCCTGAGCGGCATGCCGGCAGTTTGTCTTCAGCACGAAATGGATCATTTCATCGGCAAATTGCTGACCGATCGAATGAACTGGTTCAAACGTCGCAGGATGGCGAAGGCCCTGCAACAGGCCCGGGGTCCTGAGCAGGGCACATCCGACTCTTAGAGTTTGGTTGGCTGCAGCTTTCCTTTGTCCTTATGGAAGGCACGCGCTGATCGAATTCTGAGATTTCCGGACGCGAGCGGTCTCGATCTCAGTCCTTTTAGAAAATAAGCGCCGACTCCAAATCCCGTGTTCATCCAGCGCGGACCCTTGACAATCCCTTCACATGGCGTAAGATTCGGAATTGAAATCAGTCACGATGATGTGGCTGGGAGGGTAGAGCATGGTTGCCAACCGGCAGCAGCACAATAATAGAAGCGGCGAGTGATTGATCTGACCGCGTACGCCGTCGTCTTCGATCATCCTGAATGCGCAGATTTCAGGCGAGTTGAACTGACTCCGCCGGGTACTGGCGATGTCGTCGTCAGGATCGATTACAGTGGGATCAGTACCGGGACCGAACGCCTGCTATGGCAAGGCACGATGCCGCAGTTCCCTGGCATGGGCTACCCTCTTGTCCCGGGTTACGAGTCCACTGGTCAAGTCATCTGGGCATGCCCACAATCCGGTCGCAAAGTCGGCCAGCGAGTCTTCGTTCCGGGGGCATCCTGTTTCGGTGAAATCCGCGGACTGTTCGGCGGCGCTTCATCGACTCTGATTGTTGCGGGAAAGCGCACCCAGGTTATTGATGACACACTCGCCGAGCGCGGCATCCTGCTCGCACTGGCGGCCACCGCCCACAGTGCCATGCGGGCACCGGAAGGCGGGTTCCGAATGCCGGAGCTGATCATCGGCCACGGGGTCCTCGGCCGCCTGCTGGCGCGCCTGACCGTTCTGCTGTCCGCTCAGGCCCCCATGGTCTGGGAGACCGATCCGAAGAGAAGCCGGGGTGGCGAGGGCTATGTCGTGACCCTGTCGGATGACGATCCGCGCACCGACTATGGTGTCATCGTCGATGCCAGTGGCGCTGACGGCATGCTCGACCCGCTGATCGCCCGCCTGGCGCCGGGTGGAGAAGTTGTCCTCGCCGGTTTCTACAGCCAGCCCCTCCAGTTTGATTTTCCTCCTGCCTTCATGCGTCGGGCACGTCTGCGCGTCGCGGCCGAATGGCAGCCAGAGGATCTGCAGGCAGTCTGCCGCCTCGCCAGCGCCGGCAAATTGTCGCTGGATGGTTTGATTACTGATTGCGCGGTCGCTGATCAGACGCAGTCTGCCTATGAGCAGGCGTTCAGCAATCCGGATTGCCTGAAGATGGTCCTTGACTGGAGGTCGATTCACTGAAAAGCGTCGATTTTGCAGGGGTTTCCGCTGAATATTGATCGAGATCAATAGCGTCAATGTCCAGTGAAGGCAATGTAGAGTTCAAGAATTCCCCGGCGTGATGTCGGGAAAGCCCGCCGCGGGGCCGATGCGCGGCGAAGTCCGGAAGGACACAAGTAAGGAGAAAAGACTATGGATCATGATCAAAACCAATCCATATCGGGCCTGAGTGAGAAAGAAGCAAAGGAGTTCCACAAGATTTTTGTAGTCAGCTTCATTATCTTCGTGGCGATTGCCGTTGTCGCTCACATCCTGGCCTGGCAGTGGCGACCCTGGTTGCCGGGACCTGAAGGTTACGCAATGATCGACTCCGCTAGCGCGGCCGTCAGTTCTTTCGTTTCATCAATTAGCTAGGAGAAAAACTATGTGGCGTATATGGCTTCTATTCGATCCGCGGAGAGTCCTGGTTGCCTTGGGCACCTTCCTGTTCGCACTGGCTCTTCTGATTCATTTCGTGCTGCTCAGTACCGACCGCTTCAACTGGCTGGAAGGCCCGTCGGCTTCAGGCACTGCAGCCGAGCAAGGCATGAGCGCTTTGCCAGAGCAGGATCTCAGTTCTGTGGCGATCCACAAAGACTGGGTTTAAGTACCTCGGCATAGCGGGGAGTTCAGCTCCCCGCTGGTCCGGTCAACATAAAGTTTGTTAATTGTCATGGAGGTGCAGGCATGTCGATGCTGAGCTATGAAAAGAAATATCGCGTGCGTGGCGGCACTTTGATCGGTGGCGATCTGTTCGACTTCTGGGTCGGTCCGTTTTATGTTGGCTTTTTCGGCGTAACGACGGTCTTCTTCTCCATTGTTGGCACAGCATTACTCGTCTATGGTGCTGCGATCGGGCCGACCTGGAACATCTGGCAGATCAACATCGCACCCCCTGACCTCAGTTACGGACTGGGCTTTGCGCCACTCAAGGAGGGCGGCATCTGGCAGATCGTGACGGTCTGTGCGATCGGTGCTTTCGTCTCCTGGGCACTTCGAGAAGTGGAAATCTGCCGCAAGCTCGGCATGGGATACCACGTCCCCATTGCCTTCGGCGCGGCAATTTTCGCCTACATCAGCCTGGTCGTGATTCGCCCCGTCCTGATGGGGGCCTGGGGCCATGCCTTCCCGTACGGCATTCTCAGCCACCTCGACTGGGTCTCGAATGTCGGTTATCAGTACCTTCATTTCCATTACAACCCGGCGCACATGCTTGCAGTGACATTCTTCTTTACCACGACCTTTGCGCTAGCACTGCATGGCGGTGCCATTCTTTCGGTACTCAATCCGGGCGAAGGCAAGGAGATCGGCTCTGCAGAAGACATCAACACCTTCTTCCGAGATATCCAGGGTTACTCCATTGGAGAGCTCGGTATTCACCGCCTGGGTCTGTACCTGGCCATCGCAGCAGGTTTCTTCAGCGCGGTTTGCATCATTATCAGCGGGCCTTTCTGGACCAGAGGTTGGCCAGAGTGGTGGAACTGGTGGCTTGAGCTGCCGATTTGGTCGAGCTAAACGGAGGCTTAAGTCATGTTCGAGATTGAAAACACCAATATATTCACCCGAGCCCAGGTTCACGGGCCGGCTGATTACGGCACACCGCTTCCAAGAGGCAGTTTTGACCGTACCGGTCCAGTTCTGAAGTCCTACTGGTTGGGCAAGATAGGTGATGCGCAGATCGGTCCGATCTACCTGGGTTACTACGGCATTGCGTCGCTGTTGACCGGGTTCATCGCTATCCAGATCATCGGGCTCAATATGTGGGCTTCCGTGGGTTGGGATCCGGTCGAGTTCGTCCGTCTCCTGCCCTGGCTGGCGCTTGAGCCGCCGCCGCCGGAATATGGCCTGAGCCTTCCGCCATTGAATGAGGGCGGCTGGTGGATCTGGGCCGGATTCTTTCTGACCGCATCCATCTTCCTCTGGTGGATGCGTGTCTACACTCGGGCGCGGGCGCTGGGTCTCGGCACCCACGTTGCCTGGGCTTTCGCCGCAGCGATCTGGCTCTATCTCGTCCTCGGCTTTATCCGACCGATTGCGATGGGAAGCTGGAGCGAAGCGGTACCCTTTGGCATCTTTCCTCATCTTGACTGGACGGCTGCCTTTTCGATCCGCTACGGAAATCTGTTCTACAACCCATTCCATATGCTGTCGATCGCCTTCCTCTACGGATCGGTGCTGCTCTTTGCAATGCACGGCGGAACGGTGATGGCGACCAGTCAGTACGGTGCCGAGCGTGAAATCGAGCAGGCCTACGACCGCGGGACGGGTTTCGAACGGGGTGGATTGTTCTGGCGCTGGACCATGGGTTTTTGCGCAAACTCAGAATCCATTCACCGCTGGGCCTGGTGGTTTGCCGTGTTGACGCCCCTGACCGGTGGCATCGGCATCCTGCTCACCGGAACGGTAGTTGATAACTGGTACCTCTGGGGTATCCAGCATGGTCTGGTGCCACCGTATCCGGAAACCGGGGTCATTGACCCGGCTCTCATCGCACCGCAGGGAGGTGGCCAATGAAAATCATTGCCTGGTTCATCGGATTCATCGCTCTGATCCTGACAGGATTCATGCTTCTGACGGCAGGCTGGGAACGGCCACCGATCGAAACGGTACAGAGCGGCTATCGGGGTACGGGCATGGCGGAGATCATCAACCCGCGCGTCGATCCCGTGCGCCTTGAGGAGCAGCTGGCCCAAGTGCCGACCGCAACGCCTCGAGCGCCTGACGGCCCCGGCCCGCGGGCAGGTGATATCTACCAGAACGTCCAGGTCCTTGGAAACCTGTCGGTTGCGAATTTCAACCGCGTCATGCAGGCCATGACCGAATGGATCTATCCAGAGGTCGGCTGCGCCGGCTGTCACAATCTGAATAATCTGGCTGACGAATCGGTATACGCCAAAGGCGTGTCCCGGCGCATGATCCAGATGACTCAAACGATCAACAGTCAGTGGGACAGTCACGTCGCAGAGACGGGTGTTACCTGTTATACCTGCCATCGAGGCATGGCAGTCCCGCAGTACACCTGGTTCAATTCGGATCCCGACGTCTACTCGGCGGATGGCTTTGCCGGCTGGCGGAATGGTCAGAACCGCCCGGCTGAGGCCGCTGGTCTGTCATCACTGCCCGAAGAGCCGTTCTCTGACCTGATCGAAAATGATGGTCAGATCCGTGTCGGTGGAACCACGGCACTGCCCTTCGCCGGCGTCGAGGGTGCCAGTATCGAGGATACGGAGTGGACCTATTCACTGATGATGCATATGTCGACCTCTCTGGATGTCAACTGCACCTACTGCCACAACAGCCGCCACTTTGGCAGCTGGGAATCGAGCAGCCCCGCCCGCGTGACGGCCTGGCACGGCATCAATATGGCGCAAACCATCAATACCGAATACGTGTCGTCGGTCAGCAGCATGCTGCCGCCGCATCGTCTTGGCCCCACCGGTGAAGGCCGGAAAGTGAACTGCACGACCTGTCACCAGGGCGTCGCCAAGCCGCTGGGCGGTCTGGCCATGGCCAAGGATTATCCTTCGCTGCAGGGTCCGACCGACGGGTCACAAGCGTCTGTAGAGACTGCCGAGGACTCTGAAGCCCTGGCTGCCGTGGGTCTGACCGAGACGATCCAGGACGAGGAACCGGCGGAACTCTGATATCGACAATGGCGATGCGGAAAATCGCTTCGCGCTTTCGAAACTCGACCCGGTCTGGGGCATTGCGTCTCAGACCGGGTTTTTGTTATCCGGCCTGACTGGCGTAATGCTGTTCAGGCGCAGAGGTGTCTTTCGCCACCTGTGTATCGAGGAACGCTCTGTAATCATCGACAAAGCGACGGCAAATTTCAAAATAGGGCAGGGCACCGGCCTCATACTCGCTGATTCGCCAGTTCGCCCGGCCCTCGATGGCTTGCCTGCGCGAGTAATCGGTGAAATCGCCTCGCGTCCCGTGTGACATCCAGACCTGCTGTTGAATTGCCTGATAGGCAGGCGCGATATTGGCGCTGAACAGGTAACCGGAAAGGAAGTAGAAGGGCGCGCGATGGGCACCCGGATGCCGGGCCATGGCGCAGGACGTTTCGAACATCCCCTCATCGATTTCCTTTCTTCCCCAGGTCTTGCGCAGGAAGAAACGGATACTCGGCGCACTGCTCAACAGTCGGAACAGGTTCCTGCCGATCTTCGGGCGCTTGAGGAACTTCAATACACCCGGGCGGCCGCAGTCATCTTCAGGACTACCCTTGCGTGATGCATTACGCGCGAAACCGGTCGGACTGACCAGCGCAACACTTCGAATCAGATCCGAATCCCTGATCGCGGCCTTGGCAAGAAACTCGCACGACAGGGAAACGGCGAGCGTATCAACTGCCGAGCCCCCGTGCCGCTCACTGATCTTTCGGGCCGCAGCCAGAATCGATTCGACCATCAAGGGCTGAAGGTAGTCGCGATCGCTACGCTCAGAATGACCAAAGCCCGGAAGATCCATGGCATAGCTTGGGCGATCCTGCTTCAGGGGATCGAAGATGGGTTTGATTTCATGCGCTGATGCCGATGCATTGATGCTGTGGATGAGAAGCACCGGGTGTTTCCCGGTCGGACCTGACTCCTGTGGGCTTCCGGTTCCATCGGCATAGATACTGATCTTTCCGGCGATGTCATCCTCGATGATAAATCGCTCCCCGCTCAGCACCACCGGCAGACTTTCAGATTCTGTGCTCATTTGAAGATTTCCGGATTGTCGGCTCGATTCCACCGAGTGAATTTCTTGCACAGGCCCGGAGGCTTCCCGAGCCATCATGCAAGTTCAGTGGATTAGATGATGCGCCGGGAGCGTGATCGAACCATCAGTGCCTGGCTGAAGCGCTCAAACCTGGCTGCGCGTCAACTCCGATCGGGTGGTCTGCTCAGGCTCTTTTGAGGGTCTGAGACTCCAGCGCCAAAGAGCCTCGGCAGGGATTGGCAGAATCATGAACCAGTGCTCGATGACAGCCAGAGCTGAAAGCGTGGCGAGCAGAACAAAACCGATGGTGATCGAGGCCTCCATGCCGGGCAGCATCGCCTGCTGAATCAGCAGCATCGTGAGGATGGTCCCGGCCGTGACCGACAAGGGAAACAGCAGATTCATCGGTTTCTGCTGGAAATAGCTGGTCAGGTATTCCAATCGATCAGGAATGAATTCCACATTGAGGTTCCTGATGCCCAAAAAGACATTGAGCTTCGCGCTCACATGCATTCCCCAGAGCAGCAGGAAAGTCCAAAGCCCGAACTGATTGGGCTGTCCCCAGGTGAGCCATGCCATCAGGGCGACTGTTACAACGATCGCTAGCTCATGGTAGAGGCCAGTGGCAAAGGCATAGAAAAAACGCTCGTGGGGCCGACAGTCCGGTGGGCAGGCCTCACGTCTCGGGCCTGTGATGATGCCCATGTAATAGGTCATCGTGTGCCAGCCCCAGATGATCAGGCCGCAGGTAAAGGCGGTATACGCAGCGATGACGGTTTCCTGACGGGCGCTGATCCAGAGCCCGTAAAAGGCTGCAATCATCACGACCGTGCCACCGAGCATGCTCCATCGGAACGTGCTTGCCGGGCGTTTGTTGAGGTAGAAGATCACCCCGGTGCTGAACCACCAGACAAAGGCCGAATACAGGATGGCGAAAAGTGTCAGCTGCAAGAGATCAGCCTCACGAAATCAGGGCGCGCCATTCTGATCCGAACCCGTCTGCAGCGGTTCATCAGAATGGAGCATGGCGCGAAAAGCAGCGATATTGCTTGGGCCAAAAGCCTGCAGGTCGATGCGTTGACCGGTCTGTGGGTCCTCAAGAACCAGGGTGCCGCTGGCGTGGAGTTCCAGAACAAAGGGGTGATCACGGCTGATGCCACTGGCGTTTCGGGCTCGAGCCAGGCTGCGCAATACACCGCGAATAAAACCGCCTTCCCCGGATGGTACCGAATGGATGATTTGATCGGCACCATCATTGCGGGTTTCGTAAACCAGCACGGACCCATCGTCGCCGTCTTCGAATTTGAGTTCCCGAACGCTGAGTACTTGATCTGCAGGGGGAACCTGTGCGGTGGGCTCCTGGCCGGTCACCCGGAAAATCCCAACGCCGATGATCGTCAAAAAGATCAGTAGTCCTGCGCCGATCAGTGCGCCTCTCGGAACTCGGATGTCATCGTGCCCGTGGGCCTGTGAGTGGTCATTCATGGTTGCGTCAGGACGCCGTGGACCCGGTCAGGTCCGGTTCTCGCTGATGAGATTCCTTCTTCACGATCTTCTCTGCGGGTTGATCGGCGGCGAGCGCCTTCCCCAGCGTCTCAGCGACCAGCTGGGGATCTGGCAGGGCTCGCAGTACGGGCACCGGACGCTTCAGCTTGAACAGGCGCACGTTGGGCCAGACCATGCTGTAGAGGAGTCGAGGCCCTCCCATCAGAAGCTCGATATCACCGGTGCCATCCTCGAAGGAACTCAGATCTGCGCTATTGATCTTGGTGAAGGGTAGATTGACCGCCGTCTGAAATGCCAGTCCGGACTGAATCACGACCCGTTTGTTGGTGATGGTGAAGACCGAGTTGATGGCATACAGCCAGGCGACGAGAGCGAGCATGCCGAGTACCGCAAGCGCCAGCGGGACTGACCAGGCCAGCGCCCCCAGAACGGCAAAGCCATTGCCGGTATCCATATACGCCGCAACGGCAACCCAGAGCACCATCAGCGCAAAGTAGATGGCGATCTTGTCGATTTGAAAGACTCGGCGACTGTAGGGCCGCCAGGACGGAGAGCGCTGCCAGAGCACGCGCTCTCCTTCCGGCAAAGGTTCGGGTAAGGGTTTGATTTCCTTGACGCGAATCTCACTCAAATCAGGGGCTCCTGTCGGTTGGGCTTGCCGTAGAGACGGCCGCTGCCGTAATAGGCGGTGATCCTGTCTTCTTCGAGCCGCGTGACCTGATCCATGCTGGCCGTTCTCGGGACGTTCTGGAACTGCTCGCTTGTGAGTGAAACCACGCGAAGCTCACCTTGGCCGAATTTAACTTTCGCAAAGACGTAGGGCAAGAGCGGATTGTGCCGCGTGCCGTCAGCGCCATCGAGCGATATCTCGAAGAACAGGATGCGGTGTTCGGCGCGGTCGACCCAAAGATCCGTGACTTTTCCGACGACCTTCCCGTCGGACGCCACAACCTTCATGCCGCGGGGATCCGGGTCTGCGGTTTCGACATAGTAATCGGTCGCGATGCGCATCGGCACGATCTTGGGCGTTCCCTTGAACGTCAGATCGGGGACATCATCGCGCGCGGGATAACTGGCCGGTCCGACGCCATCGAGCATCGGGTCGCCAGTAGGGACCAGCGGTGACCCCAGTGCGCGAGAAGCAGGTCGGGTCCCGGGGATATCACCCATCGGCGGCTCCGGTGGCGGAGGCGAGGTCCGAGTGCCCTGTCCATTTGCCAGGATGTAGGTC
>CAYTQT010000018.1:39293-48609 GCA_964439915.1 uncultured Wenzhouxiangella sp.
GCCGGTGGACCTGCTGGCCTTCGTCGCCCCCCTGGCGGAGTCGGCGCCGGCGGCGGGGGCGATGTCCGGGTCCCCTGGCCATTCTGCAGGATGTAAGTCTTGGGTGGCGGAGGGGCGGGCCAGCCGATAACCTTTACTCGGGGCGCGCGGGCCGACCGGTCGGACTCGAGGGGGTAGCCTTCCCGCTTGTCTTCGCGCCGCAAATAGAAAATCAATCCGGCGAAAAAGGCCCAGAACGCATACAACACGAGCTGGGCGACGTTGACGTACTCTGTAAATGCTCCGATCGGCATGATTCTCTCCTTGAGGGCTCATTCAGCCCGGCATTTGGTCCAGACCGAAGCGCTTGTCTTCATCAGAAGGCGATGCATCGCGCTTCCATGGTCGGGCCAGTGGACCGGCAATTGCCAGTGTGACAAACAATAATATGATTTCGAGTTGATATACAAATCCGTAGGCGACGGCGGGGCCGGTCAGGGTCGGCCCCAGATGGCCATCGACAGCCAGGCTGTTGATGACGTCTCGCAGCCCGCCACCCAGCGCAACGCCGCTGCCTATGGCGGTTGCCTGAACCGCGCCCCAGGCACCGAGCACCAGGCCATTGTCGCTCTTGCCCGCCATTTCCATGGCGGCTGTCAGGGTGCTGACGGCGAACAGGCCGCCGCCGAAGCCAATCAGCAACGTTCCGATCCGAAACAGCAGACCGGATCCGGTGGGCCCTGCCAGCAGGACGATCGTGAAAGCCACCACGCCGACCATCACGCCATAGGCGCCGAGCCGATGTGGATCGGCGCCGCGGCTCAGGCGCCTGGCGGCAATGGCGAAGGCCAGCAACGCGCCAAAGGCCAGTATCGCCGTCAGGAAGGTGGTTGCACTGACGCTCAGGCCGAGAACTTCGGCGCCATAGGGCTCCAGCAGTATGTCCTGCATGCTAAACCCGGCACTGCCCAGACCAACGACCAACAGGAAGCGGTACATCCCTTTCTGCTGCATCAATTGACGCCAGGCTTCAAGGAAGGAAGGGCGGGGAGAATCGTTTCGGCTCCCGGCCGGATTGCGTGGCTCCTGCTTCCAGAGCGCGACGCAGTTCAGGATCATGGTGGCCAGTGCGGCCCCCTGGATCACCCGGATCAAACGAATCTGTTCGAAGTTGGCCAGCGTCACGGAGAAGATCAGCGCACTGCCCACCATGCCCAGCAGCAACATGACATAGAGCAGGGCAATGACGCGGGGTCGGGTGGATTTCGGGGCGAGATCACCAGCCAGCGCCAGACCGGCAGTCTGTGTCGTGTGCATTCCTGCACCGGTCAGGAGAAACGCAAGCGCAGCACCTGCAACGCCGATCCAGATCGGTCCCTGTCCGTCTCCCGAGAGCACCAACAGAGCGAAGGGCATGATCGCCAGGCCGCCAAATTGCAGGATGGTTCCGAACCAGATGTAGGGGACTCGCCGCCAGCCGAGGAAAGAACGATGGGTATCGGAACGAAATCCGATCAGCGCGCGCAGCGGTGCAAACACCAACGGCAGCGAGATCATCAGCGCGATCAGCCAGGCCGGGATCCCGAGCTCCACGATCATGACCCGATTCAAGGTGCCGGTAAGCAGGACCACAGCCATCCCTACCGAGACCTGGAACAGCGACAGGCGAAGAATTCTGGACAGGGGGAGATCGTCGGAAGCTGCATCGGCAAACGGCAGCATATCGGGAGTCAGGCGTGCCCAGGCCGCTGTCCAACTGGGACGCTCTGCTTTCATTTGAACTCCCTGCTGCAGTGTGATCCGAAAACGAACCGCGCAAATTTGGCGGGGGCAAGCTGCTGATCAAGGTCGTGTCTCAATGAGCTCCATAGCGAGCACGACAGGCACCGAATGATTCTATTCGGCAGATTGACAGCGTCTATCGCGCTCATTGATCTCTTTCTGATGGCGACAGGCTTCCATGCGGGTTCTACAGCTGACAGTAGACCTCGGATTGATCTTCTGTCAAATGATCTGGATCAAATCAGTGAGGAAAATCCTGAAAACTTGGGCTCTGTCCAAGACAACGAGCGGCTCGGCAACAAAAATCGGTCGGTAAAGCCCTGCTTGGGGTAAACTTCGGCGCATGCCTGCACGCCCCTCGCCCCGTTCAATCCTTGAGCTCCTCAAGCCAGTGACCTGGTTCGCCCCGATGTGGGCCTATGGTTGCGGTGTGGTCTCGGCGGGGGTGTCCTTCGAGAACCGCTGGTTGATCCTCGCTGGCGGCGTCCTGCTGGCAGGCCCACTGGTCTGCGGAGCCAGCCAGGCGATCAACGACTGGTTCGATCGGCATGTGGACGCGATCAACGAACCGAATCGACCGATCCCATCGGGCCGGATTCCCGGGCGTTGGGGGCTCTACCTTTCACTGATCCTGAGCGTCCTGTGTCTGCTGGTCGCAGCCCTGCTCGGAATCTGGGTGCTGGTCGCGACTCTGCTCGGCGTCATTCTCGCCTGGGCCTACAGCATGCCGCCGGTCCGGCTCAAGCAGAACGGCTGGTGGGGTAACGCGGCGGTCGGTTTCAGTTACGAAGGTCTGGCCTGGTTCACGGGCGCGGCCGCCATGCTGTCCGGATTTCCCAGTGCGCCGATCCTGGCGCTTGCCGTGCTCTACAGCCTGGCAGCACACGGGACGATGACCCTCAACGACTTCAAGGCAGTCGATGGCGATCGGCGCATGGGCGTGAAATCACTTCCCGTCCAGCTCGGCGTCGATTTTGCGGTACGCCTGGCCTGCGTGGTCATGGCAATTCCGCAGGCCGTTGTCATCGTCCTGCTGCTGGCATGGGGCCAGCCCTATCACGCCATCGCCCTGGTTCTTCTGCTTGCATTGCAGATGGCCCTGATGCCGAGTCTGATCGAAAACCCCCGAGACCGCGCGCCCTGGTACAACGCCACCGGAACCTCGCTGTTCGCCATCGGCATGCTGGTCTCGGCATTTGCTGTCCGGGGTGTTCCCGCGCTCTGGCCCTGACCTTGCCTTTTCGCCGGTCGGAAATCGTTCAACCCATGAGCAATTCCTGCCGAGTTGGCCCGGCCTGAGGGCCGGCAGTCCCGAATCCTGCAGCAAACATTTGATCAAAGTCATTTAAACCGCGGTTGATTTGTGATCAACTGAGTGCGGATTTTTCAATATGTGGCGGTCATGACGGATCATTCTGGGCAAGTGGATACGATTGAAAAGCAGGTCGACGTGGTCGTGGTCGGAGGTGGCCCTTCGGGTGCAACAGCTGCCCATGATCTGGCCAGGCAGGGGCGCTCGGTTGTCCTTCTGGACCGCGGAGGTCGGATCAAACCCTGCGGTGGAGCGGTGCCGCCGATCCTGCTCGATGAATTCGATGTTCCGGAAACACAGCTGGTCGCACGCGCCACCTGCGCAAGAATGATTTCGCCCAAGTCGGTGGAAGTCGACATGCCGATCAACGGCTTTGTCGGCATGGTGGATCGCGAGCATTTCGATGAATGGCTGCGCGAGCGCGCACGCCGCGCCGGTGCCGAACGAATCCGGGGCCTGTTCAAGGCCATCGAACATGACGATGAAGGCAATACCATCGTCGTCTACAAGAACAAGGGCGATGGATCCGACGCCTCGTCCGAGCTTCAGCGCATTCGTACTCGAGTCGTCATCGGTGCCGACGGCGCCCGATCCGAGGTCGCTCGCCAGACCATTCCGAACGCCGACAAGATTCCATTCGTGGCGGCCTATCATGAAATCGTCAAATCACCGCCCGCAGGCGTCAAGGGCTTCGACGGTGAACGCTGCGATGTTTATTACCAGGGAGAGCTATCGCCTGATTTCTATGCCTGGATCTTTCCCCACGGCGACTCCACCAGTGTCGGTGTCGGCACAGCCAACAAGGGATTTTCCATGCGCGAGGCGGTGACCAAGCTCCGCCAGCGCACCGGCATGGGCGAGAGCGAGACGATTCGTCGCGAAGGCGCACCCATTCCGCTGAAAACGCTCAAACGCTGGGACAACAATCGCGATGTGGTCCTGGCCGGTGATGCAGCTGGCGGTGTGGCACCGGCCTCGGGAGAAGGCATTTACTACGCCATGCTGAGTGGCCGCTACGCTGCCGACGCCGCCGAGGAGTTCTGCCTGACCGGCAACCCCAAGGCGCTGCGTTCGGCGCGCAAGCGGTTCATGAAGGCACACGGCAGGGTGTTCTGGATTCTGGGCATCATGCAGCGTTTCTGGTACACCAGCGACAAGCGGCGCGAACGCTTCGTCAGCATCTGTCGCGACCCCGACGTTCAGCATCTGACCTGGGAGGCCTATATGTACAAGCGGCTGGTCAAGGCCAGGCCGATGGCGCATATCCGCATCTTCTTCAAGGATATGGCGCATCTTCTGGGCTTTGCTCCCGTCAAGTGACAGGGAGCGGGGTGCGGAGACTCCCGGTGAAACCCTTTGCCGGGCGCACGCGACCATCAATGAGGTCGGTACTGCGGTCTATTGACCCGCAGCCGGCCCTGACCGATCGAGTTGGAGCCGATGCGCGCCCTGAACTGGGAAACTGATCGCGCCGATTGGCCCAATGCAGAGTTCAGCAGCTTCGAGCAAGCCGATGGCATTCGCTGGCATGTTCAGCGAATGGGGCAGGGGCCTTCTGTGCTGTTGCTGCACGGGACAGGCGCTTCCACCCACTCATGGGCATCGCTCGCGCCTCGTCTGGCCAAGCACTTTTCGATCGTTGCCCCCGATCTTCCCGGACATGGCTTCAGTGAGCCGCTGCCCCGGCCTCGTTTGTCGCTTTCCGGTATGGCCGCCTCGCTGGCCGGTCTGCTCGATACCCTGTCGATTCGGCCCAGGCTGGTTGTCGGCCATTCCGCCGGGGCCGCGATCCTCATTCGCTGCTGTCTGGACCGATCCCTGACTCCCGATGCATTGGTCAGCATCAACGGTGCCTTGCTGCCTTTTCGCGGGGCAGCAGGCCTCCTGTTTCCGCCGATGGCCAGGCTGCTGTTCGCCAACCCCCTGGCGGCGCGCATCCTGGCGGCGCGGGGTGGCGACCGGGATCGAGTCCTGCGTCTGATCCGGGGTACCGGCTCCGACATCGACTCGGCCGGCATCCAACGCTATGCAAGACTGTTCAGCTGCCCCGGGCATGTTGCGGCAACCCTCGGCATGATGGCCAGCTGGGATCTTCAGCGACTCAGCGGTGATCTGCCGGGGTTGCGCCCACCTCTGATGTTGATGGTCGGAGAGAATGATCGGGCTGTCGCGCCGTCGGAGGCGGTCAGAATCAAGGCGATGCTGCCGGCAGCATTGATCGAGCGTCTGGCCGGCCTCGGTCACCTGGCTCACGAAGAAGACCCGGCTCTGGTCGAGGCATCGATCCTGTCCTTTGCTGCCCGGCACCTGACCGATAGGCCCGGGCGGGCCGAAGCGGAAGACGAGAAGGAACGTCAACCATGATGGAGCTGTTCAGCAGCGGTCGAATCGTCGATGTCATTCTTGCAATCATCGTGATCGAGGCACTGATCCTGCTCGGGCTCGCCGTTGTGGCGCGCTGGCGTCTGCCGACCTTCGGGATGCTGATGAATCTGGCCGCTGGCGCGGCGCTTCTGCTGGCCCTGCGGTCGGTCCTGATCGATGCCGGTTGGGTGGTGACCGGCGCCTGGCTGGCTGCCGCTTTCCTGGCCCATCTTTCCGATCTGGTTACGCGAATACTCGCCGTGCGGCCCTCCAGCCATCATTGACTGGTCAGTTCACTTCATTCTGTCGCCAGGGGTTGCATTGTCACCCTGATTGTCCTTTTGATCTTCCTTCTGCCTGTCTTTCTCGATCTCCTTGTTGACGTCGTAGAGCTGCCAGAAGCCCAGCCCCAGCGCCACCGTCAGCACAAGCAGCAGTTCGAGAAGAATGAGATCCATTGCGAACTCCCTCGATTAAATGAATCAGACTTCGAGCTTAGCAGTGTCAGGACAAGGCAGAGTGGTGATGCGAACATCGTTGCATCGGTGCGGTTCGCGATTGCATCATGGCTTGAAACTCCGATCAGTCGCCCCGTTTTCGGGCGGGCGATCCATTCACTTTTTCTTGACGCGAGGGGGCAATTTCGTGTATCAATATGTCCTGCTGAGCGGCGAGAATAACGCCGCTTTTTTTGAGTACGAATCCGACATAAAAAAATCGCAACCAAGAGGGAGACCGCTTGAGCAATCAACGCCGACTGACCTGTTTTTTCCAAACCATTCTCGCTACTCTCGCTCCGATTTTCGGTCGTCAGAAACGACTGGTCTCCTTCAGTATTTTTCTCTCCATCGGATTCCTTGCCGCAAGTTCGACTCCGCTGTACGCCCAGGACGCCGGTTCCTCAGACCGTGAAGACGAACCCGAAGTCGAATCGCCAGCCGAACTTGATGACCTGATCGTGACCGTCCGGCGGATCGAAGAGTCTGCACAGACCGTGCCCCTCTCGATTCGGACCTTCGAGGAAGACCAGATCATTCGTCAGGGCATCACCGACATCGAGGATGTCGTTCGCTTGACGCCCGGCGTGACCTTCGATCTGGGTGGCTTCCCCAATGACACCCGACCGGCGATGCGCGGCATGCAGGCCGAGCGGGGTCGTCCCAGTGTGGCCATCATGCTTGACGGCCTGGACCTGTCGGGCGAGAACCTGGCGATATCGGGCGGTGGCGCGGGCGTCATCTCCGATCTGATGGACCTGGAACGCATCGAGATCGTCAAGGGACCGCAGACCACACTTTATGGCCGCAATGCCTTTGCAGGTGCGATCAATTACGTCACCAGGAAACCCTCGGATATCTTCGAGGGCCGACTTGAAGTCGACATCGCCGAGTACGAGCAGCGCAGAATGTCGGGAATGATCAGCGGCCCGATCGTTGACGGTCTGTTGTCCTACCGGCTGAATGCCGCGGTGCGCGAAAGCGATGGCTACTGGACCAACCCGGTCAACGGCGGCCCCCTGGGTGCCGAGCAGTTCGAGGGCATCGCCGGTGCCTTGCGGTTCACGCCGGGTGAGAACTGGGATATCAATTTGCGATATCAGGTCAGCTCCACCGAAAACTCCGACAATCCAACGGCCCTTCTTCCGGCCAACGTGCGTCAGGCCGTCCCGGACGGCACCTTCACCGCGGGTCCCCCGGGATCACCTTCGCTGCCTTGTCCGGCCGATCTGTCGGGCCAGCCGGCGCCGATTGTCGGTGCCTGCACGCGCGGCACCTTCGTCGGCGCGATTCGTGCCGATATCGACGATATCCAGATGGGTTTCAACGAGCTGACCCAGCAGCCACCGAGCGGGCTTGAGCTTGATCAGCAGCTGCTGGCTCTGGATGTCCGCTGGCAGACCGATTTTGGAACCTTCCGCTACAACTTCGGCTGGATCGATGACGACAGTTTCGTCCAGACTGATGGCGACTTCACCAGCTTCCCCGGTCCGCCGGGCCTGGTCTTTTCCCTGTCGGCGTTTCAGGAGCTCGACTACGCCGACGAGCGCTTCGACCATAACTTCTTCTGGACGCACTCGGTGGGGGCCTTCGACTTCCTGCTCGGTGCCCAGTATCTGGAAGAAGAATCGCGGCTTATCAACAGCTCGAGTTTCTGGGTTCGCAATCCGGATTCTCCGTTGGGCGGTCCGCCGTTCTTCCTGACCACCCGGCAGACCGAAACG
This sequence comes from uncultured Wenzhouxiangella sp., assembly GCA_964439915.1. Classification (GTDB taxonomy): domain Bacteria; phylum Pseudomonadota; class Gammaproteobacteria; order Xanthomonadales; family Wenzhouxiangellaceae; genus Wenzhouxiangella. Next base: position 46,952 of record CAYTQT010000018.1, read on the forward strand.
ATGTTCCCGGTGCATATCAGCCGCGACACCGAGTACTCGGCGGTCTTCGGCAAGGTCAACTGGCGCATCACCGATACCGTGAGACTGGGTCTCGAGGCCCGTCGCAATTCCGACGACATTACCTATGCAGTCTCCGGCTGGCGCCTGCAGGACGTCTCGCTGCGTGGTCTGCAGCCGGTCTGTCTGCCGGGCATTCCCCAGGGCGCGATCTTCATGGGGGTGCCGGGGCCAGACGTGCCGCCGCCCGGAACGGTCCAGGCCTGCCCGCAATCGGAGGGTCTGTCCTACAACGAGCTGACCCCGCGCGTCACCATCGATTGGCAGGCGACCGGCAACACGCTGCTCTATGCCAACGCTGCTCGCGGATTCAAGCCTGGCGGCTTCAACGCCAACGAACTGATCGATTTCGAGGGGCAGGGGTACCTGCCAGAGTTGGTTGACGCCTATGAAGTCGGTTTCAAGAGTTACTGGACCGACTGGCGCCTCGCGCTCGAGGGTGCCATTTTCTACAACGACTACACCGACCAGCAGATCGGCGTCCAGGTCAATCAGTCCGGCGCGGCGGGTACCATCGTCGCCATTCCGGGCATTACCAATGCCGGCCAGGTCGATTCCAGAGGCTTCGAATTGGCCGCCCACTGGCGCGCGACCGACCGTCTTCATCTGAATATGGCCTATGCCTACACCGACGCAACCTTCGAGGAATACGTTCAGGGACCCAGCCCGTCGGCTGGGCAGGGCGCCTTTGCTGTCTGCGGAGTGCCCGACGGTCAGACCTCATCGCCGCAGATTCGGGCCGAGGCGGGTAATGCCTGCGCCGACTTTGCCGGCAATGACGTCCCAAAGAATCCGAAGCATGCGGTGAATTTCGGCGCGCTCTATCGGGCACCGATCGGCAACAGCAGCAACACCTGGTTCGTCGAGCTCAACGGTCTGTATCGCTCGAAGCGCTATCTGTCCGAGGCCAATCTGGCCTGGATGCCGAGCTACACGAACTATGACCTGCACGCCGGTCTGGAATTCGATCGCTTCAGCGTGATCGGTTTCATCACCAACCTGACCGATGACGACACGATCCGGACCGCCCAGCGTAATATCGATACGGGGCGTCCCGAAGGCTTTGCACCGGGCCGGGCGGTCGTCGCCTATCTGCCTGAACCGCGTGTGGCCGGAGTCCGGCTGGTCTATCGGTTCGAAAATCCGTGATTCACCGCAATAGCAGGTTTTTCGACGTGCAGGGTTGGCGTTCGAGGCCCGAAAGCGATAGTCTTTACGGCTACGGCGCGGCCAAGTTGAAGTCGGGCAATAACTGAGTAGCCATTCGGGAGTTTTGGGCTCATGTGGAAAGCAATCAGAGCAATCGTCTGGACCCTGCGACTGGCTCTGCCCAAGGTCGGCGTCGGCTGGATGTTCGCGCTGCTGACGACCGACTTCAATCGGGTTGCGATCAATGAGCTCGGTATAGCCGCCATCGTTGTCACGGCCCTGGTGTCGATTCGCTATTTCATGGCGCCATTTCAGGTGGTGGTCGGCCGCATCGCCGACACCATGCCGATCCTGGGATATCGACGAACCCCCTACCTGCTGATCGGTTGTATCGTTGCCAGCCTGCTGTTCATGGCCATCCCTCAGGTCGCTTTCGGGATGGGTGAGGGCTC
>CAYTQT010000018.1:48709-59047 GCA_964439915.1 uncultured Wenzhouxiangella sp.
ATCGAGCGCCGCATGAACGCTGAAGAGCTCGAGGAAGCGCGCGTCAAGGCCCTTGCCCTGGCGCCGCCCGGAAATCCCATTAGCTCGGCGGTGACCCTGCTGCGCAAGAACCCTCATACCCGTTCATTTTTTGCCTTTATCTTCCTGGCGATGTTCTCGGTCACGCTGATGGACAACATCCTCGAGGTCTTCGGGGCGGAAGTCTTTGCCATGTCGATTGCCGAGACGACGACCTTCGAGCGCTTCTGGGGTGGCGGGATCCTGATCGGCATGCTGCTGACCGGGGTCATCAGTATTGCCTTCAAGATCGATCGCAAGAAGCTTGTCATCGTCGGTATTGTCGGTGCGGCCCTGGGCTTCGTGATGTTGAGTGTTTCATCCATCGCCGAGATCCAGCCGATCATCAAGCCCACCCTGTTCGGCATGGGCTTGTTCATCGGCATGTTCAACGTGGGAGCGCTGGCATTGATGATGGAAATGACCGTCGCCAACGCGACCGGCCTCTACATGGGGCTCTGGGGCACCGCGCAAGCCTTCGGCATGGGCATATCCTCCTTTGCCAGCGGTGTTCTGCACACCCTGTTCATCGAAAGTGGACTGTTTGCACCGAAACACGCCTATTTCGGTATCTTCACGCTGGAGGCTGTCGGGCTGGTCCTGGCCGGGGTGATTCTCTACCGCACGAGCATCACTCAGTTCGCCGCCAACGCGGAACGGGGGGTATCGACAGATCGGCCCGCCGACACGCCCCTGAATACGGGGACGACCACGCGCGCCTGACGATGCCTGTTGTGGTCCGTCACTGGCGGTCCCTGGGCATCGTCCCCGCTGATCGATCCCGGCTCTGATCGGGCTGCGAAAGTGTATCGATGACAAGCAAAGAATCCAGCCTAGACTATCGCTTTGATACCCGTGTCGCGCGAGATTACGATGTCCTGCGAGGCCATCCGGCAGAAGTGTCTCTGGACATCGGGCGAGCGATTGCGTCGTGTTTCGAACCGGATGCCCGGATTCTGGAGATCGGTGTCGGCACCGGGCGCATTGCGCTGCCGGTGGCTGCAGCCGGCTGCCAGGTCTTCGGCGTCGATCTGTCTTCCGAGATGCTCTCGGCGCTCGGCCAGCGTCTGCAAAGAGACAAGGACCTCCGCATCCATCTGGCCCAGGCCGATATCCGTGCGCTGCCCTTCGGTGAAGACGTCTTCGATGGCGCCATGGCCGTGCATGTCCTCCATCTCGTATCGGACTGGGCCAGCGTACTTGAACAGGTCAGCCGGCTGGTGCGTCCGGGCGGCGTCCTGGTGCTCGGCCGCGACTGGATCGACCCCGATTCCTTCTCCGGCAAGATCCGCAATCACTTTCGCAGGACCGTGGTCGAGGTCGGGACCGAGATGCTGCCGCCGGGCGCCACCGCCGCCGCGCCGCCCAGCGGTGGGGCCGCCATCGTGAAATGCCTGATGGATCTCGGTGCGCATCCGGTGGGCGAGGGTGAAGTGGTCGGTGCGGAGTGGACCACCGAGCTCACCCCCAGACAGGTGCTTGACGGTATCGGCTCCCGCGACGATGCGGAGAGCTGGGTCCTGCCGGACGATGTCCTGTCAGAGACCATGCGTCGTCTGGAAGCCTTTGCGGCCTCGGAGTGGGACGACCTGCAGGCACCCCGACCCGTGACCCGGCGATTCATGCTGGGGATCTTCCGCTTCGACGCCTGATGCGGGGTCGCTGAGCCGATATGGATCTTCTGCTCGACTTCCTGAGCCGTCTGCTGGCCCAGTTCCAGTCGCCGGCACTGGCCTTCCTGATCGGTGGAATGCTGCTGGCCGCGTTGGGCAGCAAGCTCACCATTCCGGATGCGATCTACAGGTTCTGCGTTTTCATGCTGCTGATGCGCATCGGCCTGGAAGGCGGCATGGAGATTCGCGAGGCCGATCTCTCCGCCATGCTGCTGCCGGCCCTGATTGCGGTCGTCCTCGGCTGCGGCATTGTCGTGGTCGGCCGATATACGCTGGCGCTCCTGCCGGGGGTGAAGACCGTGGACGGTATCGCGACAGCCGGACTGTTCGGCGCGGTCAGCGCCTCTACGCTGGCGGTGGCCATGGCCCTGCTGGAAGAGCAGGAGGTCGCCTACGAGGCCTGGGTGCCTGCCCTCTATCCCTTCATGGATATTCCCGCCCTGATTGTTGCCATCCTGCTGGCCAATATCCATCTCGCCAAGCAGAAGGGCGGCGTGCGCGAAAGCGTCCAGGCTGGCGCCATCATCAAGGAGAGCCTCCGGGGATCGGCGTTATCGGCGCTGCTGCTCGGGCTGGCCCTGGGCCTGTTCACTCACCCGGAGCGGGTCTTCGAGGGTTTCTACGATCCTCTGTTCCGCGGGTTTCTCTCGATCCTCATGTTGACCATGGGCATGGAGGCCTGGAACCGGCTCAGCGAAATGCGCGGAGTGGCGCACTGGTACATCGTCTATGGCGCAGCCGCACCATTGCTGCACGGTCTGATCGCCTTCGGCCTGGGCTATATCGCCCATGTCACGACCGGCTTCAGCCCGGGTGGCGTGATTCTTCTTGCCGTGATCGCCGGCTCCAGCTCGGATATCTCGGGTCCGCCGACGCTCAGAGGCGCGATCCCGACCGCCAACCCCTCGGCCTACATCGGCTCGTCGACCAGCGTCGGCACGCCGGTGGCCATCGTGATCGGCGTTCCCCTTTACATCGCCCTGGCCGACGCGGTCTTCGGGCTGTAGGCTAGTGGCTAAAAAATGACACGATCGGGTCACCGATCAGGAGAACAGTGATGGAGCATTTCAAAGCCACCAAGGTTGTCATCATCACCGAAAAGGTCATTCTGGAGAAGGTCGCCAGGCTGATCGAAGCCGCCGGTGCCCGCGGCTACACCGTGACGCCGGCCGGCGGCAAGGGCAGCCGCGGCGTGCGATCGACGAGCCGGGCGGCGGTCGTCGATGAATTCAGGAACATCAAGATCGAGGTGATCACCGGCAGCAAGGAGGCGGCCAACCGGATCGCCGACGAGGTCGCCGAGCAGTTCTTCAACAACTACTCCGGCATCACCTACCTGGAAGAAGTCGAGATCCTCCGCCCGCACAAGTTTTAGCAGCGTATCAATCGTGGGCTGCTGGGGTAGACTAACGCTATGAGCTTCACCGTCGAAACTGAAGAAGAGACTGACGGTCACTGGATCGCTGAGGTCGTAGAGCTCCCGGGCGTTATGAAAAATGGATCCACCCGGACTGAAGCGATTGCTCAGGTGGAGGCGCTTGCCCTTCGAGAAATTGCCGAGCGAATTGAAAATGGCGAGCAACTTTCTGCACCGATCACTGTTTCCTTTGCTGCGTGACGAACTGGCCAAGCACTAAGGCGCGAAGAGTCCTGCGTGCGCTGTTGAAAATTGAAAATTGGCTGGTCAGTCAGGCATACTTCTGGATCGCATAAAGTCCTACTAAAGAGACGGTTTTCCAAACTTTATTTTTGCTTTCCATGATCGTGAGGAAATTGGTCCTCGCATGTTGATATGAATCGCAAAACATACCGGCCTGAAACCCAGCGACCTTTGATTGACTCCCACCTCGCTCAAGACCACTCTGCTTAGAGCTTGCATTGAGATGTGCTTGGGCACGGCCTGTAGAAATACCGTTGATGCCAAAGCATCTGAATAGATGGATCCGTTCTCTCGCGTCGAGAGTGCACGATGCCATAAACGGCTTGCGTCTTCACTTTTGAGATATAACGGGTAATTGAATGAGCGATGATTAGTCAGTTTCTACGCGATGAGCGCAAACTCAAGATATGGGTGTCGATTGCGGAGATCGTTTCTGCGGTCGCTGTGGTGCTCTCTTTGGTCTATGTCGGTCTGGAAATTCGCCGAACGACCCTGGAGTCTGACGCTGATGTCCAGGCTGAGTTGTTGTCCTATACAACACAACGACGGTACCTGGTTATTGAAAGTAGCGATCTGTCGCCGATCCTGACCAAAGGATATGCCGATCCTGATTCGCTGACACCCGCTGAAGCACTGCGATTTCAGGCCTATATCGAATTGCACTACATCGCCTGGGAGAGGGCCTTCTACACCTATAATGCCGGCGTGTTCTCGACGGACATCTTTCACGAATGGAACGAGTGGTTCGTCTCTGTTGCAGAAAATGAGCCAGACTTCGTATGGCCCAGGGTGCGCGACTCACAGAATTTCGGGGAGCCTTTCGTGCGCCACATAGACAAGGCACTGGGCATTTCGCCGACTGTCGCCGGCCAAGACCAATCAAACCAGGAGTGAGCAGCGTTGCTGTCCTGTCCTGAAAGAGGTCGGAGCCATTCGCGTGCACGATGATGGACGCGATTGTTTTCGACATTGATGGCACGCTTCTCGATTCCTCAGGCATCGACTCGCGCCTGTATATCGAATCGATCAAGACGATCCTGGGAGAGGTCAAGCTTCGGCCTGATTGGTCGGACTACGAGCACGTCACCGATCAGGGCTTGCTGCGTGACATCATTCGAGACAATGGACTATCGCGAGAGCGTGAGCTGATCAGTCAGGTCAAACGAGTGTTCCTGCAGTCCATTGCAGAGCATCTGCGAACGCAAGGCCCATTCAGAGAGATTCCAGGCGCTCGCCGGTTTGTTCGTGCACTGAATCAGTCGAGTGAGATGCGAGTCGCCTACGCCACGGGCGGATGGACGCACTCAGCGAAGCTGAAACTCGAGTCCGCCGGCTTCCCGCTGGACGATTTACCACTGGCTAGTTCCGACGACCACGATGACCGCGTCTCCATCATGCGCAGCGCCGCCGCCCGGTTCCCCGAATCAACGAACCGAGTGATCTACTTTGGCGATGCCATCTGGGACCAGCGCGCCTGTGAGGAACTCGGTTGGCAGTTCGTCGCTGTCGGCACAGCGCTTGGCGGGATCGAGAACTTCGATTCTGTCGAGCGCTTCATCGATCAAATCAGGAAAAACTGATCACCATCGTGCGTCTGGCTCTGTCAAGTCATCCAATCAGTTTGAACTGATCACCGCCGCGCTTTGGTACCACAAACGCTTCTCGGTTCAACTCTGCGGATAAGCCTGTGTTCAATCCATGTTTCCGTGCTGCTACCTTGAACCGTTGGGCCAGCAGTTCGGCGAAAGGTCCCTGTCCACGCTGGCGCAGGCCATATCGCGCGTCGTAATCTTGTCCCCCGTGCAGTTGCTTGATCAGACTCATGACATGATCTTTGCGTTCTGGATAGTGCGCCTTGAGCCAGTCGCGGTACAGCTCGTTCAATTCATGCGGCAGGCGCAGGACAACGTAGCCGGCGTGGCTGGCACCCGCACCCGCTGATCTGGCCAGAATGGTTTCGAGCTCGTGATCGTTGATCGCCGGGATGACCGGCGCGACCATCACGCTCGGCGAAATTCCGATCTCGCACAGGCGGCTGAGCATGTTCAGGCGCGCTCTTGGCGAGGCGGTGCGCGGCTCCATTCGCCGCTTGAGGTCCTGGTCCATCGTCGTGACGCTGATCGAGACCGACACAAGATTCTGCTCGGCCAGTTGTTCCAGCAGATCCAGATCGCGCAGCATCAGCACGCCCTTGGTCAGCAGGCTGACCGGGTGGCGATACTCCAGCATCAACTCCAGCAGTCGTCTGGTGATGCCCAGCTTGCGTTCGATCGGCTGGTAGGCGTCGGTATTGATTCCCAGAGCGATGGGCTCGACGCGATAGCCGGGCGTCCGGAACTTCTTTTCCAGCAGTTCAACCGCGTTCGCCTTGTAGCTGAGGCGGGTTTCGAAATCGAGCCCCGGCGACAGATCGAGATAACTGTGGGTCGGCCGCGCAAAACAGTAGACGCAGCCGTGCTCGCAGCCGCGATAGGGATTGATGGATTGTTTGATCGGGATATCTGGTGAGTTGACCGTATTGACGATTGTTCGCGCGATTTCCGGTCGGACTTCGGTCTTCAGCTTCGGCAGCTCGTCGAGTTCGCGGGCCCAGCCATCATCGACCGGAGTGCGCGTCTGGCGACTGAAGCGATGGGCCGGGGCCGTCTGGCTGCCTCTGCCGGCATGCTGCTGAAGGATGCGTGTGGATGAATTCATGCAGATACTGTACAAAAATATACCATTGACCGCAAGCCCCTTTCGAAACGGCTTTGAGACGGGTCTTTGACCGGCGCGGGGCTATACTTTGAACCCTGATTCGAAGACATTTCCGGAGATTCACCATGTTCCTTCGTACCCTGTCCATGCTGCTGGCAACCGTGTTGTTCCTCCTGCTGAGCCCGATCGCCTCGGCCCAGGTCGAAGAGCGCACGGCCAATTCCGGCAACGTCGTCCTTCAGGGCGTGCCAGAGATTCCCGAAGAGATCGGAGAACAACTCCGTCGCTACCAGAGCGTACGCTCGGCGGATCTCCTCGACTGGAGCGCTGACGGTGAGTCGATCTTCATCTCGACGCGCTTTGCCGAAGTCAACCAGATCCACCGCGTCGATCGCCCCGGTGGTGCGCGTCACCAGCTGACCTGGTTCGAAGAGCCGGTCGGCAGTGCCGCTCGTCGCCCAGGTCATGACTCCATCGCCTTCCTGATGGACAGCGGCGGCAACGAGTTCAGCCAGATCTTCCTGTTCGAGCCCGCGGATGGCAGCACCCGCATGATCAGCGACGGCGAGTCGCGCAACGGCGCCCTGGAGTGGTCGGCGGACGGTCGCTATCTGGCCTTCCAGTCCACCCGCCGGAACGGGCGGTCCAACGACGTCTGGGTCATGGACATCGAGGCCGGCAGCGAGCCACGCCTGGTGCTGGAATCCCCCGACGGGACCTGGTGGGGACCGAGCGAGTTCTCACCCGACGGCGACACGCTGCTGATCCAGCAGTACGTCAGCGTCAACGACTCGAGGATCCACCTGCTCGATCTCGACAGCGGCGAGCTCACCCGCATTGCCGGCAGCGAGAGCGAACCGAGCCGGAACCTCGCTGGCGGCTTCAACGCAGACGGCGACGGCATCTACCTGCTGACCGACCGCGGCAGCGAGTTCGCCCGTCTGGCCTCCCAGACCATCGAACCGGGCGCCGAGCCGCAGATCATGGGCAGCCACATCGACTGGTCGGTCAGTACCGCCGAAAAATCGCCGGACGGCAGCTCGGCCGCGGTCGTGACCAACGAAGGCGGCGTCAGCAAGCTCTATCGTCTCGATCTCGAGCGCGGCGAACTGAGCCCCATCGACGGCCTGCCGGTCGGCCTGATCAACAGCCTGAGCTTCAGCCCCGACGGCGAACAGCTCGGGCTGGTCATCAACAGCCCGCAGTCGCCCAGCGACGTCTATGCCCTGGACTGGTCCACGGGCGAGCTGACCCGCTGGACCCAGAGCGAAGTCGGCGGCCTGGACGCCGAGCAGTTCGCCGTGCCCGAATTGATCGACTATCCGACCTTCGATGAGGTCGACGGCGAAGCACGCCGCATCCCGGCCTTCGTCTACCGACCCCAAAACACAGATCACAATCGCGAGGGCCCGCATCCGGTCGTCATCCAGATCCACGGCGGCCCGGAAAGTCAGTCCCGCCCCGGCTTCAGTAGCACCTATCCGATGTGGATGGACCGCCTGGGCGTGGCGGTCATCCGCCCGAACGTCAGAGGCTCGGCCGGCTACGGCAAGAGCTTCCTGCAGCTCGATAACGGCTTTCTGCGCGAGGACTCGGTGCGCGACATCGGCGCACTCCTGGACTGGATCGAAACCCAGCCCGATCTGGACTCCGATCGCGTGGCCGTGTTCGGCGGCAGCTACGGCGGCTACATGGTGCTGGCCAGCGCCGTGCACTACAGCGATCGCCTGAAGGCCGCCGTCAATGTCGTTGGCATCAGCAACTTCGTCACCTTCCTGGAAAACACCCAGGACTACCGCCGTGATCTACGCCGCGTTGAATACGGCGACGAGCGCGACCCGGAAATGCGCGCCCACCTCGAAGCCATCAGCCCGCTGAACAACGTCGAGCAGATCAAGGTCCCGATGTTCGTCATCCAGGGCAATAACGACCCGCGGGTACCTGTGAGCGAAGCCGACCAGATCGTCGCAGCCCTGCGCGAGCAGGGCAGCCCGGTCTGGTACATGAACGCCCTGAATGAAGGGCACGGCTTCCGCCGGAAGGAAAACCGCGATCTGTACGCCGAAGCAGTCGTGCTGTTCTTCGAGACTTATCTAATCGGCGACTAATCAGACAAGCATATTCACCACGGAGGCACGGAGTACGCAGAGAAAACCACTCAGGGTTTTTCTCTGATCGCTTTGGTGCCCTCAGGGTGGCTTGGAAGTCGATCGACCCGAAAAGTCTATCGGCGTCCTTGAAGCCGCCGTCGAAGATGGTTGCGGCGTTCGTTCTGGTAGCGCATCCACTCGTCCATCTGCGCTTCGGTCAGTATGTCGGCCATCGCGATATTGGTCTGGTTCCAGACCGGAAACAGCGCATTGGCCAACTTGAAGAGTTCGCCGCGCGAGGGTCGGGGCGCGGAGCGCGACGCGTTGGGGTTGATGCGGAGTTGCTCGAACACCGCTTGTTGCTCGACATGGTGTTGCGCCAGCACCGGTTCGACCGCGGTCGCTTGCTCGGGACTCAAATCGAGGCGATCCTCCAGCACCGCCAGGACCTCCAGGTGCGGTGCCGCCGCAGCCGAGTCGGCCGTTGTCGACGACATGGCCGAGGACGGGAGCAAGATCAGAGAACACAGCAAAAACAGAGCAGCAGCTTTCGGGTCCATACGTCATTCGCCTGGTTCAGCCATCGGGCCGTCAAGGATGCGGGACCCGCGGAAAGTCTTCAAGCCCGCGTCCACCGATTTGGCCTAATCGGAACCCGAAGTCCAGACCCGAAAAGCAGTTCAAGCTTTGGTCTTCAAATCTCTCGGAGCCGATCCAGCCGCGGCAGGTACAGGGCGGTTCTGATGTCGGTCTCGCCCTGCTGCTCGAACAGACGCCGATAGATCGCGAGCTGTTCGCGATAATTGCCGGCTTCGCGCGCCAGAAATTTCTCGATGTCCTCATCCTCGGCGTGGCCCGATTTGTAGTCGATGATCCAGCGCACGCCGGCCTGGTCGACAAAGGTCCGGTCGATCACGGCATTGACCAGCGCCCCGTCGAGCACCCCGCTCAGTGCCAGTTCGCAGGCGTGCTCGGAGTGCTCGCCGCTGAGGATCCAGCGCCCGGTTTCCGAGGCCAGGGTCTGATCGAAGGCTGCCCGGACGATAGCCACGGACTCGGCCAGCACCGCCGTGCCGGTGCCCATGGCCTGGAGCAGGCCCGGGATGCGGCCTTTCAGACGATCCAGGTGCTCGTCATCGATTCGCTCGATGCCGACCCGGCCGACTTCTTCCAGCACCCGGTGCAGCACGGTACCGATCCGGCGGGCCTGGATGTTCTGCCAGCTGAACTCGATCTCGACGCTGCGCTCGCGCACGGGCAGCGTGGGGGTCCAGTCCAGGGGCTTCCCCTTCTCGGGCCGCCAACCTGCCTGCGCCCGACGGAGCGTCTGGCGGGATGCTTCCGCCACCGCCGTTTCTGCTTCAGGCGTGACCACGGATCCGACCTCTTCCACGGCCCGATTCAGGGCCGTGAGAAAGTCGGCCTCGCAGGTCGGCCAGAGGCTGGCCAGCAGGCTGCCGGCGCCCGGCTTCGGCGGTGATTTCTCCGGATCGAGCACGGCGCTCAGGATCAGCGTCTCTCGCGCCCGGGTCGCGGCCACGTAGAGCAGGCGCTGTTGTTCATAGTTCTCTCTGATCCTGCGCTGGTTCTGGATGAACTGGATCAGCGGGGTATTGCTGGCCTGCTCGGCAGATCGAAGCGGCGCCATCAGCACCTGCTCGTCCCCCGACTCGGGGGTGATCGGCAGCCAGTAGAGGAGCTCCTGGCGGGCGCCGGCGGGCGAACGGTCCAGGCCCGGCAGGAACACCGCATCCCATTCCAGGCCCTTGGCGCCGTGCATGGTCAGCACTTCCAGGCGAACGTCCTCGTCGGGCGGGTCGCCCTCGGTGGTCTGTTCATCCAGCAGCGCCATGAAGGCATTCCAGTCGGCCAGCAGGCCCTCGTCCTCGGCCTGTTCCAGCACGTCGAGGAAGCGCTGGGCGTCGCGCTGCTCGGTCGGATTCGGGGTGAGGATCTGCGGCCCACCCAGCCGGATGAACAGGCCCTCGACCCGGTCGCGCACCGACAGCCGCCCGCGCAGCGCATAGGCCGCATCGATGCCGGCATGGATCGTCTCGGCCCGGGTTCTCGCGTCCTGGCTGAGGCGGTTGAGCGCGTCCGGTTCCAGCGGGTCGTTGCCGTCGCCGGCCAGGGCGTGGAGCTCGGCCAGGCTCAGTCCGCA
>CAYTQT010000019.1:0-52569 GCA_964439915.1 uncultured Wenzhouxiangella sp.
CTCCAGGGTGGCGGTGCCCATGGGGCGATGACCTGGGGGATTCTGGATCGTCTGCTGCAGGTCGATGATCTGGAGATCACGGCGATCAGCGGGACCAGTGCGGGGGCGATGAATGCGGCGGTGCTGGCCGATGGGCTGGAGCGGGGTGGTCGGGAGGGCGCGCGTGAGGCGCTGGAGCGGTTCTGGCGTTCGGTCAGTCGGGCCGCCAGCTTCAGTCCGATCCAGAGGAGCCTGTGGTCGCGTCTGCTGGGTGACTGGAGTCTGGATCGCTCGGCGGGCTATCTCTTCTTCGATCAGCTCAGCCGGGTGCTCTCGCCTTATCAGCTCAACCCTCTCAACATCAATCCGCTGCGCGATCTGATCATCGAGCAGATCGATTTCGACCGCGTCAATCGCTGCGGCGCGGTGAAGCTGTTCGTGACCGCCACCAACGTTCGCACCGGCCGCCCGAAGGTGTTCCGCCAGGGCGAGCTGAGTGCCGATGCGCTGATGGCCTCGGCCGCCCTGCCCTTTCTCTTCCACGCGGTGGAGATCGACGGCGAGTCGTACTGGGACGGCGGCTATGTCGGCAACCCCAGCCTCTATCCCCTGGTCGACGAATGCCCGTGTCGGGACCTGGTGCTGGTCCAGATCAATCCCTTCGTTCGTGATGAGATTCCGCGCAGCGCGCGCGAGATCATCAACCGCGTCAACGAGATCACCTTCAACAACAGCCTGCTCAAGGAGCTGCGCGCCATCCAGCTGCTCGATGACGGCATCCGCGCGTCGGGGTCGGACTCGGAGGCCTTCCGGCAGATGCGCCTGCACCGGATTCACGCAGGCGACGATCTGCAGACCCTGAAGGCCTCGAGCAAGCTCAACGCCGAATGGCGCTATCTCTGCCGGCTGCGCGATCTGGGCCAGGCCCACGCCGAGCGCTGGCTCGATGAGCACGGTGCGCATCTCGGCAAACGCTCGACCTTCGATCCGGCGGCCCTGATGGGCGAGGATCTCGCAGCACCAATGGGCTGCCGGATATAGGGAACCTCTGAATAACTCTGCACGGAGCGCGTTTCGGTCGGAGAAGCCGCAGATCGTGTGGTGCGACGCGAGTGACAGTAGCCGTAGCTACGGCCGAGCGGCGCAACGCGCGAGATGCGGCTTGTCCGGCGAAACCCAGATGGGACGGGGCTTTGCGGGCCATCCGCCGCGTTTCGACTCGCTTATTTGGAATGACCAAACCACGCTCGCCGAATCCACGCCGGCTGATCCCGCAAAGCCACCGTCGCGCCCGTGCAGAGTTGTTCAGAGGTTCCCTAGGACTGATCAGCGCCGTTCCAGGTGTGCCGTGAACGGGCCGGTGGTGCCGGAGAACCCGGAGACGATAAAGCGATACTCGCCCACGGGCAGAGCGTGATTGATCCGGCAGTTCTGATCGCCATCGTCGTCGTTCTCGCCCATCAGCGCTCCGGCCAGGGTGCGCAGCTCGCAGACCGTATCGATGTCGCCGGTCGTGGACAGGGAGTAGCGGCCGGAGTCGCTGATCGAGAGATCGAATTCCACACGGCCGCCGCTTTCCTCGATGCGGGCGCTGGCCGGCGTATCGGTCTCCAGCGGGATGGCTTCGACCACATAGGGTGCGACCATGAAGGTCGCGTTCCCGCCCTGGTCGTTGAAGGTGGTGATGACCAGCTGGTAGGCGCCGGCGGCGAGACGCTGGTTCAGGCTGCAGTTCATGCCGTCGCCAGAGTCGTCATCGCTGCCGATCACGGCGCCCTGATCGTTGTACAGGGCGCAGACCGTATCGAGCTGACCCGAGGTGGTCATCATGTAGCCGCCGTCCTCGGCGACCTCGAAGGCGACGGCGGTGCCGGTCGGTCCGCCGACGGTGATGGCCACCGCTTCATCCATGGCGACCGCCTGGCTCGTCATGGCCTGGTAGCTGATCTGTGCCTGGCCCTTGTCATCGGACTCGAAACCGACGACCTCGACCTGATACTGTCCGGGGCCGAGGGGAACGGTCATCGAACAGTTCATGCCCTCGCCGCTGTCGTCATCGGCAGCGACCTGGCGACCGCTATCATCGAGCAGGCGACAGACCACATCCAGGTCGCCCTCGCTCTGGATCGTGTACATGCCGGTCTGGTCGATTTCCAGATCAAGGCGGGTTTCGGTCGAACTGACGCTGACCGGCCTTCGCTCGCCTTCGGCCCAGCGGTCGGCATTGGCCTGCCCGCAGGCGGCCAGGGACAGGGATGCCAGCAGCACACCCAGTTTTCCTACACGCTCGATTGTTTGGTCGTTCATGGCTCTTCGCACCTCCGTCGGATCTGAACAGGGATGAATTTCCCGGCGGCGCGCCGGAACTGGCGCGTCCTCCCTGTATTCAATGCCGCGGGGCCGGAAAACCGAACAACCGGCTCCTCCGGGGGTGCTCAGGGCATGAAGCGGTCCTGGAACAGGCCATCGGGCCGAGCGAGCAGATAGGCGGCCCCTGCAGCGTCGCGTGAATTGTCGGACTGGTCGCCGTCGACGCCCAGCGCGCCGCTGTCTTCGAGGGGGGCGCCGATCAGAATCAGGTCGCGGTCCATGGCCACCGCAAAGCCAAAGCGATCGCCGGCGTTGGTGTTGCTGGCCTTGAGATAGTGTTCTTGCGTAATGACCAGATCGTTTTCGATGAAAAGATAGGCCGCCCCGGCCTGCGTTGCCGAATTGTCGGCCTGGACGCCATCGACACCGGTGCCGATGCTGTCTTCGCGTGATGCGCCGACCAGAATTCTCCGTTGTTGACCCGCCGCCAGGGCCAGGACCCGGCCGAACTCATCATCCGGCCCGGTGTTCGAGGCCTTGAGGTAGCCCACCTGCCCCCAGCCGCCCACACCGTTTCCGAGGATCAGATAGACCGCGCCGGCATCATCCGCCGAGTTGTCGAGCTGATTCCCGCCCACACCAACCGCGTTACTGCTCTCGCCGGGGGCACCGACGGCGATCATCAACTCGGTTCCGAAGGGGGTCGGCGAACCGACGATATCGACCGCGGTTCCGAATAGATCCGCAGTATCGGAGTTGGAGGCCTTGAGATAGCCCAGGGGCTGCCAGTTCTGGCCCTGCCGTACATAGGGGTAGACCGCACCGGCAGCGACTATCGAATTGTCCTCATCGTTGCCGCCCGATCCGGTGGCTGCGCTGCGCTCGAAGGGGGCACCAACGACCACCCAATCCTGGTAGACGGCCACCGCGCTGCCGAAAGCATCGCCGCTGTCGCTGGCGCTGGCCTTCAGATAGGCCTGCTGCTCCCAGCCGTCCTCGCTGCGCACGAACACATAGGCAGCGCCGGCCGTGGACAGTGAATTATCGCCGGGCTCACCGCCAACCCCCTCGGCATCGCTATCCTCGCCGGGGGCACCCACCACCAGGGTGTCGCCATCCAGGCTCACGGCGCTGCCGAAGCGATCCCCGGCATCGGAATTGGCCGATTTGATGTAGGCTTCGAGGCGCCAGGTTCCGTCCTCGGCTCGAACATAGACATAGACGGCACCTGAATCCGGCGCATCGTTGTTGTCACCCTCGCCGTCGATACCGCGCGCGGCACTGTCCTCGTCGGGTGCACCCACGACCAGCGTTCGTCCGTCCAGCGCCAGGAATCGGCCGTAATCATCTTCCGGGTCGGCATTTTCGGCCTTGACGAGATCGCCGAAGGCCCAGGTTCCGTCCGACTGACGCTCATAGATCAGCACATTGTTGAAGCGATCGCCGGCCCAGGCCGACATCGCTGCATAGCGTCCTGAGACGGCCACTGAGCGACCGCGCTCGACCTCGTCTTCGGCAACGGACTTCAGATAAGCCTGATGTTCGAAGGCAGACCATCCAATGGATGGGGTCAGGGTTATGGTCAGGGCAACAGTCAGAACAAGCAGCAGGAACGATCGGGTCATGGGCAATCCTTGAGAAGGTCTCGAGGATTGGCAATCTAGACCCAAGTCCGGCTGCTAACTTGAAGGCCCGTTGAAATTAACTTGAAAATGCGCGGGCCGGCTCTTTCCGGGTTGATTGCTCAACGACGCTCGGAAGGACTCATCCGTTCGCATCAAGCCGGGCCCGCCAGGACCAGCGCACCCAGATCAACCACACGGCCAGGGCCAGTCCGGCGGCGAGCACGTGGCTTTCGTATAGCTCGCCGTAGCGATTGACCGCCACCATGCTCAGCACAATGCCGAAACCACTGACCACCGAGACCATGACCGGGTGCGGATCACGCGGGGACACCAGCGCCCAGCGCCTGAGCCCGCAGACGAAGACCAGCGGGGCCATTGCGGCAAGCCCGACTCCCCCGACGGACATGCCCGGGGCCCCCGCCTGAAGAGACAAGCCCGCCCAGCCCAGCACGGACAGCCAGACGGCGATTCCGACGCCGCTGAGGGCCCGGTTCACTGGAGATGCAGTTCGGTCAGACGCTCGACTTCTTCGCGCGAGCCCAGGATGACCGGGATGCGCTGATGGATTTCACTCGGCTCGACCTCGAGGATGCGCTGGCGACCGGTGCTGGCCTGGCCGCCGGCCTGCTCGATGATCATGGCCATCGGATTGGCCTCGTACATCAGGCGAAGCTTGCCGTCCTTGCCCTGACCCTGGAGTTTGGCGTCGCCGGGATACATGAAGATGCCGCCGCGGGTCAGAATCCGGTGGACCTCGGCTACCATGGAGGCCACCCAGCGCATGTTGAAATCCTTGCCCCGCGGCCCGTCCTTGCCATCCTGGCATTCGTCGATATAGCGCCGGACCGGATCCGACCAGTGGCGTTGATTGGACATGTTGATGGCGTATTCGGTCGTCTGCGGTGGTACCTGGACGTGCTCGCGGGTCAGCAGAAACTCACCGAAGTCGCGGTTGAGCGTGAACATGCTCACCCCGTCGCCGGTGGTCAGCACCAGGATGGTGGCCGGGCCATAAAGGCAGTAGCCGGCGGCGACCTGCTGAGTGCCGGGCTTGAGAAAGTCGGCATCTGAGGGATGCTTGACCCCATCGGGTGCCTTGAGAATAGAAAAGATCGTTCCGACCGAAACGTTGATGTCGATGTTCGACGATCCATCGAGCGGGTCGCAGAGGACCAGGTACCTGCCGCGCTGACAACCATCAGGGAGCTGATAGATCTCGTCCATCTCTTCCGAAGCCAGCGCGGCGATGTGGCCGTTGTGCTGGAGGGCTTCAATCATCAGATCATTGCTGATGATATCGAGCTTCTTCTGCTGCTCGCCCTGAACATTCTCGCTGTCACTCGTGCCCAACACGCCGACCAGATCACCCTTGTTGACCAGATCAGCGATCCGCTTGCAGGCCACGGCGATATCGTTCAGCAAGCCGGTGAACGTCCCGCTTGCCCCTTCGAAGCCCTGCTGCTTGCTGATGATGTAGTTGGTGAGTGTCGTGCCGATGCGCATCTTGTGCCCTCTGGGGTGGATTCTTGACCCGTCGCATTATAGCCTCGCCCCCCGCTCTTCCGCCGCGTCCACGCCGACTCGCTACCCTTGAGAGCAGTCAAAAATCACAAGAGCCTCCTGAATGAGCGAAAACGCTTTCGAACGTGCACTCGAACGAATCACGGCTGCCGCCGAGCACAGCAACATACCCGACGAGACCTGCCAGCGCCTGGCCAACCCCAAGGCCATGCTCACCGTCTCAATCCCCGTTCGTATGGATGACGGCAGCCTGAAGCTGTTCACCGGCCATCGGGTCCTGCACAACGATCTCCTCGGCCCCGGCAAGGGCGGGCTGCGCTATCACCCGGACGTCGATCTTGATGAATGCAAGGCGCTGGCGCTGTGGATGACCTGCAAGTGCGCGGTACTGAACCTGCCCTTCGGCGGCGCCAAAGGCGGTATCAGCGTCAACCCGAAGGAGCTGTCGATGCTCGAGATCGAAAGGCTGTCGCGTGGCTTCATTCGCCGCATCGCCGATTCGATCGGCCCTGATACCGACATTCCCGCACCGGATGTCTACACCAACGAGCACATCATGGGCTGGATGATGGACGAGTACTCGCACGCCGTCCGCCAGTACACACCCGGCGCGCTGACCGGCAAGCCGCTGGCCCTCGGCGGCAGCGAGGGACGATCGACAGCGACCGGCCGGGGCGGCAGCGTCTGCGTCGAGAAATGGGCCGAGCGTGCGTCGTGGAAGCCGGAGGACACGCGCGTGGCCATTCAGGGATTCGGCAACGCCGGCCAGTCGATCGCCCGGCTGCTGGATGCGCAGGGCTATCGAATCGTCGCGGTTTCGGACTCGCAGGGCGGCATCCACGATCCCGATGGCCTGAATATCGCCGAGGTCATCCAGGCCAAGATCGATGGCCAGAGCGTCGATGAGATCTACTGCAAGGGATCGGTCAGCGATTCCGGGGAAGTCGACCAGATCAGCAACGAGGACCTGTTGACGCTTGACGTCGATCTGCTGATTCCGGCCGCCCTCGAGGACGTGATCACCAAAGACAACGCCGCCGATATCCAGGCCTCGGTGATCCTCGAGCTGGCCAATGGACCGACCACCGCCGAAGCCGACCGGATCCTCGAAGACCGCGGCATCGTGGTCATTCCCGACATCCTGGCCAATGCCGGCGGCGTGACCGTGTCCTACTACGAATGGGTGCAGAACCGCTCGGGTGATTACTGGAGCAGCGAAGATGTCGAGAATCGCCTCATCCAGCGAATGGCAACGCAATTCGAGAAGGTCCTCGACCTGGCTGAAGAGCGCGAATTGCCCGTTCGCATGGCCGCCTATGTGCTGGCGCTGGAAAGGCTCGGGCAGGCGGCCGGCGCACTGGGCACAAGGGAATTCTTCAATGGGCATCGCTGAGGTGTTGTAAAGTCAAGGATCGAATCAGAACCAACACCCCATAAGGCACTTGAGCCAACAAGAATCCCAAGGACACCCCATGCAATCATTTCACAAGCTGGCCCTGACCAGCGCACTGCTCCTCGCTTGCTCGTTGAGCCATGCAGCAACCTGGATTCACTGCGGCAATCTGCTTGACGTCGAAGCCGGCGAGATGCGCGGCGAGTCGACCATCGTCGTCGCCGACGGCATGATCGAGCGGATAGAGAACGGCTTTGAATCCGTGCCCGAGGGCGAGACCCGCGTCGACCTGAGCGCACTGACCTGCTTGCCCGGCCTGATGGACATGCATACCCATATCCTCTATCAGTCCAGCCCGAGCGCCTACATCGATCGCTTCACCCAGAACCCTGCCGACCTGGCGCTGCAGGGGGCCGACTATGCACGAATCACGCTGGAGGCCGGATTTACCACCATCCGCGATCTCGGCGATCGATTCAACGTCAGCATCGCCCTGCGCAACGCGATCAACGCCGGGACCACCGTCGGCCCCAGGATCTACACCTCGGGCAAGTCCCTGGCCACCACCGGCGGCCATGCCGACCCGACCAACAGCTGGCGCGCCGATCTGATGGGCGACCCGGGCCCGCGTGAGGGCGTGGTCGACGGCATTGCCCAGGCCCGCGAGGGGGTCCGTCAGCGCTACAAGGACGGGGCCGATATGATCAAGATCACCGCGACCGGCGGCGTACTCAGTGTGGCAAGCAGCGGCCTGGCACCCCAGTTCCATCCCGACGAGCTCGAAGCCATCGTCAGCACGGCACAGGACTATGGCATGCAGGTCGCCGCCCACGCCCACGGCAAGGAGGGCATGCTGCGCGCGATCGAGGCCGGGGTCACTTCGATCGAGCACGGCACCATGATGGACGATGAGGTCATTGCGGCGATGATCGAACACGGCACCTGGTATGTCGCCACGATCATGGCCGGTGACTTCGTTGCCGAAAAAGCGGAAATCGAAGGCTATTTCCCGGAAATCATCCGGCCGAAGGCACGCATGATCGGGCCGATGATGCAGGACACCTTCGAACGGGCCTGGCGAGCCGGCGTCAAGATCGCCTTCGGCACCGATACCGGTGTCAGCGCCCACGGCGACAATGCGCGGGAGTTCGAACTGATGGTCGAGACCGGCATGCCGGAAATCGAGGCCATTCGCGCGGCCACGCTGAATTCGGCCGAAATGCTCGGCATTTCGGACACCGCGGGCGTCATCGCGCCGGGCTACTGGGCCGACATGATTGCAATCGAGGGCAATCCCCTCGACGACATCAGCCGCCTGAACGACATCCGCTTTGTCATGAAGGACGGTGAGATCTACGTCGACTGAGTGGTACGAATCAGACCATTCTCGAGAAAAAGGCGGTCGACGACCGCCTTTTTCTTTTCCGGCATCAGTCCTCGCGGCCGCTGCGCCAGATCGAGAACAACAGCCACAGGCCGCCGAGGGCTGCCCCGCCAAAGCCCAGCCAACCGAACCAGGACACACCGCTCTCGCCGGGCTGGACATTCATCACGATCGCCGAGCCGATGATCAGCGCGGAGGTGACCACACCCAGCGTCAGCCGGCTGGCGGCTGCATCCAGACGGTGACTCACTTCCTTGAGCGAGTTGACCTCCACATGGACTTCGATGCGGCCGCGCCGCGCGGTGCGCAGCAGCCGACTCAGGTCGTTCGGCAGGGAACCCAGGGTCTTGGCGATCTCGATGGCCGATTGCTGAGCGCGCCGCGCGACGGCAAATGCCGAATAATGCCGCCGCAGGACCCGCTCGACGATCGGCCCTGCCTCGGAGGCCATATCGAAACCAGGATCAATCGACCGCCCCATACCCTCCAGAGTCACGAAGGCCTTGAGCATGAGTACGAGATCCGGCGGCAGTACCAGGTGGTGCCGGCGCAGCACGCTGGTCATGTCGCCGATCATTTCATTCAGGCTCAACTGCTCCAGCGGCACGCCGTGGTATCGATCGATGAACTCGACGATGTCCTCTTCCACCCGGTCAGGATGGGACTGACTGTCCATACTCCAGTCGAGCAGGATCCGGGTGACCTGACCGCCATCCCGGCTGACCAGGCCGTGCAGCAGTTCGGCGACTTCGAAGCGCCGCTCATCGCTCAGGCGGCCGACCATTCCAAAATCCAGCAGGGCGATCCGGTCATCGCTCAGGTACTTGACGTTACCGGGATGCGGGTCGGCATGGAAGAAGCCCTGCTCGAGGATCATCGTCAGAATCCCTTCGGTCCCGCGCTGGGCAATCCGGTGGCCATCGAGACCGGAGGCCCGGAACGCCTCCAGGTCCGACCCGCTGATCCCCTCGATATAGTCCTGAACATTGAGCCGCTCACCGGTCCAGGTCCAGTGCACCCCGGGAACCACGATACCGCTATCCTCATCCAGTCCGGCGGCAATCCGTTCGGCGTTCCGGCATTCCGCAGCGAAATCCAGCTCGCGCCGCAGCGAGCGGGTGAACTGGCGGACCAGCTCGCGCGGCCGGTACTGCTTGAGCTCGGGTGCTTCGGATTCGACGATGTCAGCCAGCCGTGCGAGCAGGCGCAGGTCGGACTCGATCACCGGCCGGATTCCGGGGCGACGAACCTTCAGGACGACCCGGGTCCCGTCCTCCAGACGCGCCCGATGCACCTGGCCGAGAGAAGCCGCGGCCAGGGGCTCGGTCTCGATCGCGGAAAAGGCCTGGTCGGGCGGACAGCCGAGATCCTCGGTCAACTGGGCCTCGATCTCCGACCAGTCGACGCTGGGTGCCTTGTCCTGCAGGCGGGAGAATTCGGCCAGCCACTCCTGACCGAACAGATCGACGCGGGTCGCCAGGACCTGACCGAGCTTGACGAAGGTCGGTCCGAGCTCCTCCATCACCCGTCGAATCCGCTCAGGAGGGCGCAGGCGGGCCATTTCCTCTGCGCTCTTGATGTGCAGCACCCGCCCGGCCTGTTCGAGGGCACCGGCCATGCCGATCCGCCGCACCAGATCCCCGAAGCCATAGCGGATCAGGACCGTGGCGATATCCTGCACCCGACCCAGATCTCGCGCTGCGCTCAAAGCCTGCCAGAGCATTCGGTGCCCTCCTTCGCTGCATTCACTTCACGACCAGGACACTACTGTAGCGCAATGACGGCGCTGACCCGGCGACTTGGTATAGCCGATCGGTATTGCTTTTTGGTCTTGCGGACTCCGATCCGATCAACTTATTCCATTTCGAACTAAACAAGGATGCAAATGATCTGACCCGTGTCGGCAACCATGACTAGGATGGCAAGGTCGATGAGGATGCCCTGCTCTGATGCCCTGGTCTGAATCACTTTGAACAAAGGAAGTGAACCCCATGATTTACAACAATATTCTGGAAACCATCGGCAACACCCCGGTGGTCCGACTCAATCGAATCGCACCGGCCCACGTCGACCTGTTCATCAAGGCCGAGTTCTTCAATCCCCTGGGTTCGGTCAAAGACCGCCTGGCTCTGGCGATCATCGACGACGCCGAGCGGCGCGGAACGCTGCAGCCCGGCCAGACCGTGGTCGAAGCCACCTCGGGCAACACGGGGATCGCCCTGGCGATGGTCTGTGCCGCCAAGGGTTATCCTTTCGTCGCCTGCATGGTCGAGACTTTCTCGATCGAGCGCCGCAAGCTGATGCGGGCGCTCGGTGCCAAGGTGATCCTCACACCAGCCGCAGAGCGCGGCACGGGCATGGTCAGGAAAGCCGAGGAACTGGCTGAGAAGCACGGCTGGTTCCTGGCCCGGCAATTCGAGAACCAGGCCAATCCGGCCTACCATCGCAATACCACCGGGCCTGAAATCCTGCGGGCATTTGCCAATAGACGCCTGGACTACTTTGTCGCCGGCTGGGGAACGGGTGGCACGATCAGCGGGGCGGGCGAGATGCTCAAGCTGGCACGGCCGGATCTGAAGGTGATCGCCACGGAACCGGAGAACGCCCAGCTGATGGCCGGCAAGGAGTGGACGCCGCACAAGATTCAGGGCTGGACGCCGGACTTCCTGCCGAAGACCCTGAACCAGTCGATCGCCGACCAGATCATTCCGGTCAGCGATGAGGAGTCGCGCGATACCGCGCTCGCCCTGGCCAGCCAGGAGGGCATCTTCTGCGGAGTTTCCGGCGGGGGCTCGGTGGCAGCCGCACTCAAACTCGCCGAGCAGGTACCCGAAGGCTCGACCATCGTGGCGATCGTGGCCGACACCGGCGAGCGCTATATCTCGACCTATCTGTTCGAGGATATCCGCGAAGACTCCGATCAGGACTGGCTCGACGCGCTCTAGTGGCCCACTAGCGAGACAGGTCTTGCAGCTGAACGCTCTCCGACTCGCTACAGGTTACAGAATGATTGGCGGGGTGCACCGGGATTGATAGACTCCACCCATGCCCGGGCTACGAATCGTTAGCAGGTCCCTGACGTCATGCGTTCTGCTGGCGCTGCTGGGCGCGTGCGCCAGCATGCCACCCGGCAACCAGGATGATCTGTGCGCGATTCTGAGCGATGAGCCGGACTGGTACGAGTCTGCCCGCAAGAGCGAACGGCGTTGGGGTACACCGATCGCCATCCAGATGGCCTTCGTGCGCCAGGAATCGGCTTTTCGCGCCCGCGCCAGGCCCGAACGACGCAAGTTGCTGGGCTTCATTCCCCTGCCCCGGCGCTCCAGCGCGCGGGGATTTGCCCAGGCCCAGGACCCGGCCTGGTCGGATTATCAGGCGGCCACCGGACGCCGGTTCGCCCGCCGCAGCGACATGGAAGACGCGCTGGATTTCATCGGCTGGTACAACGACGTCAGCCACCGCAGGCTGGGCCTTGCCAAGACCAACGCCTTCGATCTGTATCTGGCCTATCACGAGGGCCATGGTGGCTATTCAAGGCAAAGCTTCAGGGACAAGCCGGCGCTGCGCAACATCGCCAGCCGAGTCGATCAGACCAGCCTGCGCTATCAGCGTCAGCTCAATCAGTGTGAGGACGAGCTGCGCTGCAGCCGCTGGTATCAGTTCTGGCCTTTCTGTCGCTGAGCCCAGATCAGACCGTAAAGCCAGCCACCCAGCGCGCCCGCCAGAGATAGCGACAGCATCCCGAGCGATGAACGCGCAGCACCGATGACCGTGACCGGCAGCATGGCGTTCATGCAGACCAGTGCGGTGTAGATGGCCAGGAAGCCGGCCAGGGCATACCAGAACAGCCCCAGGCCGGGAAAGACCGACGCCGGCCAGGCAGCAATCAGCAGGGCGATCAGCAGTGCGAATGCCGCAACGATCGCGTAGGTCGGCGCAAAGCTCAGCAGGTCGAAGGCGGTGACCTCGAGGCGAACACCGACGGGGATCGAGGGTCCCAGCGCAGCGATCGAGGCCAGATTGAACTGGCTCTGGACAATACTGCCAGCGGCCGCCGCGACCAGCACGGCGACGAGGAAGGCCATCAGCCAGCGGAGAACGGTCATGGTTCGTGGTCCTGCTCAATCAAAGTCCGAAGTTTAACGAATCCTCACCGGCCAGCCGTTACCATCTTGTTCATCTTCCGCTGACGATACCTCACAGCCATGCAGCCAATCCGCGCTCTTGCCCTTGCACTCGCCCTGCTCTTCAGCACTTCGGCCTGGGCCGAGTTTCGTACCGAGATTATCGCCGAGGGTCTGGAATATCCCTGGACGCTGGCCTTCCTGCCGGATGGCGGCTATCTGGTCACCGAACGCGTCGGTCGACTGCGCCAGATCAGCCCGGATGGCCAGGTCTCGGAGCCCATCGCCGGTCTGCCGGATATTCTGGTCAAGAGCCAGGGCGGCCTGATGGGCCTGCTGCTGGCCCGCGACTACGAGCAATCGGGCACCTTGTACCTGAGCTACGCCGTGGGCTCGGCAGACGACAATTCGACCCGGCTCGCGCGGGCTCGGCTGATCGACGGTGCCCTGCATGATTTCGAGGTCATCTTCACTGCCCAGCCGAACCGCACGCGCCCGGTCCACTACGGCGGGCGCATGGCCTGGTTGCCCGACGGCAGCCTGTTGCTGACCCTTGGCGACGGCTTCGATCATCGCGAGCAGGCGCAGAATCTGGGCACGCATATCGGCACGATCGTGCGCCTGCTGCCCGACGGCAGTGCACCGGACGATAACCCCTTCATCGGATCGATTGCCGCGCTGGACGAGATTTTCACTTATGGACACCGCAATCCGCAGGGCATCGTGGTCGATGAGCGCAGCGGCACGATCTGGTCGCACGAGCACGGACCGCGCGGCGGCGACGAGATCAATCGCCTGATCGCCGGGGAGAACTACGGCTGGCCGATCGCGACCGAGGGCATCGATTACTCGGGGGCGCGAATTTCGCCCTTCGAGTCCCGCCCCGGCATGCGCGATCCCGAGTGGGTCTGGACCCCTTCGATCGCACCGGCTGGCCTTGCCCTGTACCGTGGCGATGAGTTTTCCGACTGGCAGGGTGATCTGCTGGTCGCCAGCCTGGCCGAGCGCAGCCTTCGCCGTGTCGACCTGAGCGGCACCGAACTGGTGGGCGATTCACTCATCGAGCTGAACATCGACGAGCGCCTGCGAGATGTTCGCGTCAGTCCGAGCGGCGGCATCTTTCTCCTGACCGACCGCGAAGACGGGCAACTACTGCGGCTGCGTCGCGCTGACACATCAAGCGTCGAGGACTGAGCGGCGCAGCTTTACTCAGGATTGGACGAGCAAGCCGCATCCGCCCGTTCAGCCGGACGAGCTTCCGGATCCGCGCTTCGTTGAATCGGATTCATTCTGCTGCTCCGACGACGACCCGTTCTTTCGGTCGGCTGTTGCTTTCTGCTCGTCCGATTCCTGCTCGCCCGATGATGCGACCTTGCCGGTCCCGGCGCGGGACAGCTGGCCGTCCCGGCCCGATTCCGATGATGGAGACTTCGACTGAGTCGCGTCCGCAGCCTTTTCTTGCGCTGCGGAAGCAGCCTCCGGCGACTTGCGCTCACCGACCGCGTTGACCGGGACCTCGGGCACTTTCCGACCGCTGTCAGACGATTCTTTTTCGGACGCGCCTGCCGATGACGCCCGACCCTGGGCCCTGTCCGACTCACTGCTCGCCGCCGCCTTCGACGGCGCGCTGGCTGCGCTTGTCTGATCCTTGTCTGCTGGCTGGCTCGCGCGACTCGAGGTCTGCCCGATGCGCTTGAGACGGATTTCCTGATCCGAGACCTCGGGCATACGCTCGCGGATGACCTTCTCGTCGACCAGGCGCTCGGCACCGTCGCTGAGATGGTCAAAAACCTTCTTGTAGCTGTCGGTCAACTGGTTGATCAGCTCGGCGGTCTCGACGAAATGATCGTTGACCTGTTCACGGAACCGTTCGCTTTCCTCGCGCAACGCCTTGACCGAGTGGTTCGGGCCGGCCGCCTTGCGATTGATCAACCAGACCACCAGCGCGCCGATCGCAAAGCCCAGCACCAAAGCTCCTGCTATCCATCCGGTATCGGTCATTTGCAGCTCTCCTTTGTCTCGATCGGGTCGTTGCTCAATTTGTCTCCTTGGTCCATTTCAGTTGATAAAGATCCAGGCGCCGGTCGCGCAGATTACGCACCGAGCCATGGGATCGAATCTCCCTCAGGTTATCGAGATCGAGGTCAGCAATCAACATCGTTTCCGTATTCGCCGTGGCTTCATTGGCCACCGCGTCGTGTGGAAAAGCGAAGTCCGAGGGCGTGAACACCGCCGCCTGCGAATACTGCATGTCCATGTTCTCGACCTTGGGCAGGTTGCCGACCGAGCCGGTGATGACCACATAGCACTCGTTTTCGATCGCCCGCGCCTGGGCACAGCGGCGCACCCGAAGATAGGCATTCTTGGTGTCGGTCCAATAGGGCACGAAAAGGATATGCATCCCCTGTTCGGCGAGCAGGCGCGGCAGCTCGGGGAATTCGACGTCATAACAGACCAGGATGCCGATCTTGCCGAAATCCGTCTCGAAGACCCGGATCGCATCACCGCCGGTCAGACCCCAGTAGCTGACCTCATCGGGCGTGACATGGATCTTGTACTGGCGGTCCCAGCTGCCGTCGCGCCTGAGCAGGTAGCAGACGTTGCGCAGATGTTCGCCGTCGTACTCGGCCATCGAGCCGGCAATGATGTTGATGTTGTAGGACACGGCGAACTTGAGCATCTGGTCGCGAATGGCCTTCGTGTAGCCGGCCAGCTGCCGCACCGCCTCCGCTGGTCCCTGATCGTTCCAGGGGGCCATCAGAGGGCCGGCGAAGAACTCCGGGAACAGCACAACGTCGGCCTGATATCCGGACACCGCATCGACGAAGTACTCGATCTGACTGTAGAGATCCTCGAGCGAGCGGGTCGGACGCATCTGCCACTGGACGGCGCCGATCCGGACATCGGACGGGCGCCCACCGATGACCGTGCTGTCGGGTTCTTCGAAGTAGATATTGACCCACTCCAGAAGCACCGCGAAGCCGGCCGAGTGGGAATCGTCCGGCAGGTAGCCGCGGACAATCCGGCGAACCTGGAAATCGTTGGCCAACTGAAAGGTGAGAATGGGATCGCGAAGTTCACGCGACTGGACCTGGGCAACGTACTGCTGCGGCGACATCTCATCGGCCACCTTGTGATAGCCGGGAATCCGTCCACCGACGACGATCCCGCGCAGGTTCAGCCGCTCGCAAAGCGCCTTGCGCGCATCGTAGAGGCGACGTCCGAGCCGTAGATCGCGGTGGTCCGGATGGACGAAGACATCGACGCCGTAGAGGACGTCGCCCTTGGGGTCATGGGTGTTCAGATAACCGTTGCCGACAATGTCGGAATAGCGATGATCCTGGCCCCAGCGGCTGTATTTGACGATCAGCGAGATAGCGGCGGCCACCACCTTGCCGCCGTCTTCGATGCAGATCTGGCCCTCGGGAAAGCGCTGGATCTGCGATTCGAACTGGGCCCGTGTCCACGCCCCGTCCAGCGAGCCCGCGTAGACCCTTTCCATGATCTCTGCGATGTCATCGTAGTCCTCCGCGCGGCTCTGGCGCAGGATCAGCCGATGGCTTTCGGTCGTTTCGGTCATGCCCTGTAATTCCTGATAAAAGCAGAGCATAACGCAGGATTGCGAAAATGCTGGGATTCCTTCTGTCATCACACTGTCGCCGAGTCGACATCCTCCTGACACCGGCGTTTCGTAGCCTCGAAACCAACTCGAACCGAAGAGATTTCGATGCGAATTCTGCTCGTCAGCGATGCATGGAAACCCCAGGTCAACGGCGTGGTCAGGACGCTCGAGACCACCCGCAGTACCCTCCTGCAGCTAGGCCATGAGGTCGACATTCTCTCGCCCGAGGGACGTCGGACCCTGCCCTGCCCCAGCTACCCGGAAATACGCCTCACCCTGCGGCCGCGGCGGGCAGTCAAGGAGGCGTTGATCAACGGTCCCTTCGATGCCATTCATATCGCGACAGAGGGTCCGCTCGGCCTGGCCATGCGCAACTGGTGCGTCCGCCATGATGTGCCCTTCACGACCTCCTATCACACACGATTTCCCGAATATGTTCGCCTGCGCCTGCCGATCCCCCTGGCCTGGAGCTACGCCTACCTGCGCTGGTATCACGGCCCGGCCTCCTGCACCCTGGTCAGGACCGAGACGCAGCGCCAGCTGCTGTCCGAGCGGGGCTTCGAGAATCTCTCGATCTGGCCGGGCGGGGTCGACACCGCCCTGTTCCATCCCCGCGATCGCGATTATCTGGACCTGCCGCGACCGATCGCCATGTACACGGGTCGGGTCGCCAGCGAGAAGAATCTCGAGGCCTTTCTCGATCTCGACGTCAAGGGCAGCAAGGTCATTATCGGCGATGGTCCGGATACCGAGCGCCTGAAGGCCAGCTACCCTTCGGCCCATTTTCTCGGCTACCGGCACGGGGAGGAACTGGCATGCTGTCTGGCAGCGGCCGATGTCTTCGTCTTTCCGAGCCGGACCGACACGCTGGGCCTGGTGATGCTCGAGGCCATGGCCTGCGGGGTACCGGTCGCCGCGTTTCCCGTACCCGGCCCGATCGACCTGATCACCGACGGCGGCAATGGTGCGCTGGATGAGAACCTGGCAGCCGCGTTCTACCGTGCGCTGGCGGTCGACGCCACTGCTTGCGTCGAGTTCGCCGAGCAGTTCTCCTGGGAACGCTGCACCGAGCGGTTCCTGAGCCGGCTGCGACGATTGGATTCAACGACACCGCCGAGGGCTCCGTATAATCGGGCAGTATGCGAATCAGCCCACCCGGACCGGAAAATCGAATCTATCGCCCTTCCGAGCTGAACCAGGAGGTCAAACTGCACCTCGAAGCCGGCTTTCCCCGGCTCTGGATCGAAGCCGAACTGTCCAATCTGGCCCGACCCGCCTCGGGCCATCTCTACTTCACCCTGAAGGATCCGCGCGCGCAGCTGCGCTGTGCCCTGTTCCGGGGCAGTGCGGGGAACGTGGGATTCAGGCCCGAAAACGGCATGAAGGTGCTGGTCCGCGGCCGGCTGAGCCTGTACGAGGCGCGTGGCGACTACCAGATGATCGCCGACGCGATGCTGGAAGCCGGTGCCGGCAGCCTTCAGCAGGCCTTCGAGGCCATTCGCAAAAAGCTCGAGGCTGAGGGCCTGTTCGATGAGTCGAGAAAGCGGCCCCTGCCAGCCTGGCCGGGATCGATTGCGGTCGTGACCTCGCCCTCCGGCGCGGCGATCCGCGACATTCTGAAGGTGCTCTCACAGCGCTGGCCGGCCGCAGAAGTCCGGATCTATCCGACCCTGGTCCAGGGCGAGTCCGCCGCAGCGCAGATCGTTTCCGCCCTCCAGGCCGCCGACCGCCACGATTTCGGTGATGTGATCCTGCTGGCCCGTGGCGGCGGCTCACTGGAGGATCTCTGGGCCTTCAATGACGAGGCCCTGGCGCGGGCCATTGCCGACTGCTCGCGACCCGTCGTCACCGGCATCGGGCACGAGACCGACACCACGATTGCCGACTTCGTCTCCGATCTGAGAGCGCCGACGCCGAGCGCTGCAGCCGCCGCAGTCACGCCGGATGGCCCGGCGCTGCGAATCCGACTGTCATCGCTCGACCGACGACGGCAACGCGGCATCGACAATAATCTGAACCGACAGGCCCAGACCATCGACTACCTGAGCCGGCGCCTGGAGCAGCACCAGCCGGGACGTCGGCTGGAAGAGATCGGCCAGCGCCTCGGTGCACTCGCCACCCGCCTGCTGCGGGCACAGCAGGCCCGTATCGAGCGCCGGCAAGGCGCCCTTCTGACCGCCAGCCAGCGACTCAGGAGTCGCGATCCTGCGCGGCAGATCGAACGCGCGCAGACGACCGCCAGCCAGCTTCATCAACGCCTGCTGCGATCGCAACAACTACTGATCGATCGCTCGGGCACACGTCTGGAGCACCTGCTCAGGCAGCTCAACGCCATCAGCCCCCTGCAGGTCCTCGAGCGCGGTTACGCTGTGGTCCGCAACGATGACGGCCAGGCGTTGACGAAGAAAGAAGACTTTTTGTCTGGCATTAAAATCAATATCTTGTTGGATGAATTTGAAGTCGATGCTGAAGTCCTGACCGAACCCGGACCGGCACGTCTGCCGTGAGCCGCACCCTCAGTTCAGCGGCGCGATTCGAACTCGAAATCAAGAAAAGCCGGTTCCTGGCCCTGGCCGAGCGCTGTCCGAGTGAGGCCGATGCCCGGGCCTTCATCGAGCAGATCAGGGATCCGGGAGCCACCCATCACTGCTGGGCCTGGAGATCGGGCGCGGGATATCGCTTCGATGACGACGGCGAACCCGGCGGCACCGCCGGTCGGCCGATCCTTTCGGCGATCGAGCATCAGGATCTTGACGAGGTCGCTGTGGTGGTGATTCGCTACTACGGTGGCATCAAGCTGGGGACCGGCGGCCTGGCCAGGGCCTATGGCTCGAGCGCCGGGGAATGCCTTCGCCAGGCGGAAACCGAGCCGCTCGTGGCGATGACGGCCCTGCGCATTCACCTGCCCTTCGAGTCGATCGCCATCGCCCACCAGCTGGTTGATCGCCACCAGGCGGTCAAGACGGGAGAGCACTACGACAGCCGGGGCGTCGAGCTTCTGATCGACTGTCCCGGGTCCGATGTCGAAGCACTGCGCCAGGCCCTGCAGGACGCCAGCGCCGGCCAGGCGCGCTTCAGATCAGATTGATCTCGCGCAGCCGCTCCATCAGGTAATCGTGCGATGTGATCGGCTCGGGGTAGCGGTTCGGGCGGTCCTCAGCGATGCATTCAGGCAGCGTCTCGATCAGAAAATCCGGATTCGGGTGCAGGAAGAACGGGATGGAATAGCGCGCGTTCCGCGCCGACTCACCCGGTGGATTGACGACGCGATGGGTGGTCGAAGGGTAGACATGATTGGTCAGGCGCTGCAGCATGTCGCCGACATTGACCACGATGCTGCCCGGCAAGGTGCTGACCGGCACCCATTGCCCGTCACGCGAGAGGATTTCCAGACCCTGCTCTCTTGATCCGATCAGCAGCGTGATCAGATTGATGTCTTCGTGCTGTGCCGCCCGCACCGCACCGGGTTCGATCCTGCCGATCGGCGGATAGTGGATCGGGCGCAGAATCGAATTTCCGAACTGGGTCTTGTCGGCAAACCAGTCGCGCCCGAGCCCGATATCGAGGGCCAGCGCTGACAGAATACGTGAACCCAGATCGTCCAATGCCGTGTAAAGCTCGAGAGCGGCAGCGCGGAAGCCCGGCACTTCTTCAGGCCACAGATTGGGCACGAGAATCTCGGGCGCCGGATTGTCCTGATCTTCGATCTCGCGACCGACATGCCAGAACTCCTTGAGGTCCGGCACATCGTGATCCTTGGCCTGTTCCACGCCGAATCCGGTGTAACCACGAGCGCCACCTCCACCGGCCAGGTGATAGCGCTGCTTGGTTCCTGCAGGCAGGGCAAAGAAGGCCCTGAAAGCAGCGTAGGCCCGCTCGATCGTGTCATCGTCGATGCCGTGATCGCGCACGCCGACAAAGCCGGTGTCGCGCCAGGCCCGGCCCAGTGCGTCGCTGAATTCACCCTTGCGACCGTCGAATTCGCTCAATGAAAGAACGGGAACTTGCGGAACCTGATTCATGCCTGGCTGGCCTCCTGGACCACTCGCGCCAGCCGCTCGGCCAGCTGTTCGACCTGTGCCAGCTCACGGCCTTCGACCGTGACGCGCACCACCGGTTCGGTACCTGAGGGACGCAGAATGACGCGCCCCTGATCGTGCAGGCTGTCTTCGACCGAGCGGACGGCCTCGGCCACGCGCTGGTCTTCGCTGACCAGTGAGCGCGCATTGCCCTCGACCGGCACGTTAATCATCACCTGCGGATACTTGAACATTCCCTCGGCCAGTGCCTTGAGCGACTGCCGGGTCCGGGCAACGACTTCCAGCACCTGAAGGGCGCTGACGATCCCGCAGCCGGTCATGGCCCGATCCAGGCACAGGATGTGACCGGAGGCCTCGCCGCCAAGAAGCCAGTTGCGCTGTCGCAGGCGTTCATGCACGAAGCGGTCGCCGACGGCGCTGCGCTCGAAGGGAACGCCCAGGAGCTGAAAGGCCTCTTCAAGACCGAAATTACTCATCACGGTGCCGACCACGCCGCCATTCAGGCCGCCATTGGCCTGGCGCGAGGCGGCCAGCACGTAGAGGATCTGGTCGCCATCGATGACCGTGCCTTCATGGTCGACCAGCAGCACGCGATCACCGTCACCATCGAAGGCCACGCCCAGATCGGCCTGGGTCTCCAGCACTTTCCGGGCCAGGCTCTCTGGATGGGTCGAGCCGCAGTGCTCATTGATATTCAGGCCATCGGGGTGATCATGAATCGCCACCACTTCAGCGCCCAGCTCGGCAAACACGCTCGGCGCAATCCGATAGGTTGCCCCGTTGGCACAGTCGACGACCAGCTTCAGACCGTCCAGATGCGTTCCAAACGGCACGGTCGCCTTGCAGTACTCGATGTAGCGGCCGCTGGCATCATCGATACGATGGGCCTTGCCGAGGCGGTGCGGCGGCACCTGCTCGATCTCCAGGGCCAGTTCGGCCTCGATCTCTTCCTGCAGTGCGTCTGCCAGCTTCTCACCATCGCCGGAGAAGAACTTGACGCCGTTGTCCTCGTAAGGGTTGTGCGAGGCTGAAATAACCACGCCGGCCACCGCACCGAGGCTGCGGGTCAGGTGGGCCACGGCCGGAGTCGGCATCGGCCCGAGCAGGATGATATCGACACCCGCGGCGGAAAATCCGGCCTCCAGGGCGGATTCGAACAGATAACCCGAAATCCGGGTGTCCTTGCCGATGACGACCGTGGCCGGCTCATCGGTCTGGCGAGCAAAGACGCGACCGGCAGCCCAGCCGAGCTTGAGCAGAAAATCCACGGTGATCGGGGGATCACCCACGCGACCGCGGATCCCGTCGGTTCCGAAATAAGTATTTCCCATTGCGCCTATTCTACTGCCTGCAATCGACTCTGTTCGGCCGAGCGCGTCGCCAGCCAGACCTTGATGACATCGCAGGTCTCGGCCACGTCGTGGACCCGAACGATGGCGGCACCGCGCTGGGCAGCCAGCAAGGCTGCGGCCAGGGAGGCAGCCAGGCGCTGATCGGTCGATGCTCGCCCCGTGATGGCGCCCAGCATGGATTTGCGCGACAGACCGGCCAGCACCGGCACTCCGGATTGACGCAGGGTCTCGATGCCGCTGAGCAGGGCAAGATTATGTTCGAGCGTCTTGCCGAAACCGAAGCCCGGGTCGATCACCAGCTGCTCTCGCCGTATGCCGGCGGCCAGGCAGGATGCGACGCGCTGGGCGAGAAAATCGGCCACCTCGGCGACCACGTCGCGGTAGCGTGGTTCGGACTGCATGGTTCTCGGTTCACCCTGCATGTGCATCAGGCAGATCGGCGCACCCAGCGAGGCGGCACTGGCCAGGGCACCGGGACTGCGCAGGCCGTTGACATCGTTGATCATGTCGGCACCGGCCTCGATCGCTGCCTGCATGACCTCCGGCTTGCTCGTGTCGATCGAGATCGCGCAGGCGGTTTCCCGGCGCAGTCCCTGTATCACGGGGATGACCCTGGCAAGCTCTGCTTCGACACTCACCGGCTGAGCGCCGGGACGAGTCGATTCACCGCCGATATCAAGGATGTCCGCGCCCTGCCCGGCCAGGCTCAGACCGTGCGCGACCGCCTCGACGGGCCGTGAATAGCGTCCACCATCGGAAAAGGAATCAGGGGTCACATTGACCACGCCCATGATGAGCGGGTGGCGGTTGAGGTGAGCGCGCTGAATATCGTCAGTCAGGGACATGGCATCGCATTCTTGAATCAAAAAGGCCGCTGCGATCGAACGCAGCGGCCGGTACGGACCTCAGACTGGAAATGAAGTCAGCCGGGAGCCGGCTCGCCCGACGGCGCTTCATCGTCGTCTTCGTCCCTGGAAGCCTGACCCTTGGCTTCATTGGCTTCAGTCGGCTTGTTACCCGACCCGGAACGTCCGCCGCCCTCGGTCCAGTTGTCGGGCGGATCCGGCACATTTCCGTCCATGATCTGATTGATCTGCTTGACATCGATGGTCTCGTATTTCATCAGCGCATCGGCCATCAGATCCAGCTTGTCGCGGTTGTTCTCCAGGATCTCGGTCGTGGTGCGGTAGGCCTTGTCGATGATCTTGCGCACTTCCGCATCCAGCTCCCGATGGGTCTCATCGGAGATGTGCTTGTGCTGGGTGACCGAGCGTCCCAGGAAAACCTCGTCCTCGTTCTCACCGTAGGCCAGAGGCCCCATGGTTTCTGACAGGCCCCATTTGGTGACCATGTTTCGAGCCAGCTGGGAAGCGCGCTCGATATCATTCGAGGCACCGGTGGTGACCGCGTCCTTGCCGAAGATCAGCTCCTCGGCAACCCGCCCGCCGTAAAGGCTGGCCAGCTGCGAGTGAATCTGCTGGCGGGTCAGGGAATACCTGTCCTGCTCGGGCAGGAACATGGTCACCCCAAGGGCGCGACCACGCGGAATGATAGTGACTTTGTAGACCGGATCGTGGTCCGGCATCAGGCGCCCGACGATGGCATGACCGGCCTCATGGTAGGCCGTGAGCAGCTTCTCCTTCTCGGACATGGCCATGGATTTGCGCTCGGCGCCCATCATGATCTTGTCCTTGGCCTGCTCGAAATGATCGTGCTTGACCGTTCTGGAGTCCTGCCGCGCAGCGAACAGGGCCGCTTCGTTGACCAGGTTGGCCAGATCGGCGCCGGAAAAGCCGGGGGTGCCGCGGGCCAGGTCGCGCGGTCGCACGTCGTCGTCGACCGGCACCTTGCGCATGTGCACGTTGAGAATATGCTCGCGGCCCTGCAGATCCGGCAGCCCGACCACGACCTGACGGTCGAAGCGGCCGGGACGCAGCAGCGCCGGGTCCAGAACATCGGGGCGGTTGGTTGCGGCAATCAGGATAATGCCCTCATTGCCCTCGAATCCGTCCATTTCGACCAGCAGCTGGTTCAGCGTCTGCTCGCGCTCGTCGTGACCACCGCCCAGACCGGCTCCGCGGTGACGTCCAACCGCGTCGATCTCGTCGATGAAGATGATGCAGGGTGCATGCTTCTTGGCGGTTTCGAACATGTCGCGGACGCGCGAGGCACCGACGCCCACGAACATCTCGACGAAATCCGAACCGGAGATGGAGAAGAACGGCACGCGGGCCTCACCGGCGATGGCGCGGGCCAGCAGGGTCTTACCGGTCCCGGGCGGCCCCACCATCAGAATCCCTTTCGGGATATGTCCACCCAGGCGCTGGAACTTCGAGGGATCGCGCAGGAAATCCACCACTTCAGTGACTTCTTCCTTGGCTTCCTCACAGCCGGCCACGTCCTCGAAGGTGACCTTGACCTGATCCTCGCCCTGCAGTTTGGCGCGCGACTTGCCGAAGCTCATGGCGCCGCCTCGTCCGCCCACGCCACCCTGCATCTGGCGCATGAAATACATGAACAGGGCCACGATGAGGATGACGGGAAGCAGGGTGATCAGGATTTCAACGAAGATCGATCGGCCCTGCGGCTCCTTGCCTTCAACCACCACGCCCGAATCGAGAAGATCCTTCATCAGGCCGTCATCCCGCGGACCGAGGGTTTCGAAGCGCGAACCGTCGATGGTCTGGCCGGTAATCTGCGACACACCGGGGGATTCTTCGATCGTGACGCTCTCGACCGAGCCATTCTTGACCTGCTGCAGGAAGGTCGAATACGGCATTTCTGTCGGACTTTCCTGCGGCTGCGAGTAGTAGCTGAAAACGTTCATCAGGACCACCGCGATGATGATCCACATGATCAGATTTTTGGCAAATTCGCTCAATTCAATCTCCTGCTGGTGGCCGATCGGCCCTGCACTTCGATTTCGTCAGTTTTTACGCCGTCCTGTTCCGACCAGATAGACCTCTCGGCTCTCGGATCTCGACGCAGCTGGTTTTCGTACTTTAACAAGTGTGAATGATCGCCTGAACTCGGTGAGCAGCTCGTCAAATCCAGCGCCCTGAAAGACCTTGACCACCAGAAAACCTCGATCATCCAGCCAGTCCTGCGCAAATGCAAGCGCAAGCTCGGCCAGATGCACGCTGC
The DNA here is from genome assembly GCA_964439915.1 of uncultured Wenzhouxiangella sp. GTDB lineage: Bacteria > Pseudomonadota > Gammaproteobacteria > Xanthomonadales > Wenzhouxiangellaceae > Wenzhouxiangella. The sequence continues at coordinate 24,495 of CAYTQT010000019.1, forward strand.
GCGCCTGATCCGAGGGCCCTATACCGGATAAGTTGGGGGCCATGTCGGAAAGTACAAGATCGACCCGCTCGCCATCGAGCAGCTGCTCGAGGCGGGCGAGCACCTCGTCCTCGCGGAAATCGCCGTGGATGAAGTCAACGCCCGCGATCGGATCCATCTCCAGCAGATCCAGGCCGATGATCCGGGCCTCGGGCCCGAGATGACGTCGTGCCACCTGGCACCAGCTGCCGGGGGCCGCGCCGAGGTCGACCACCCGCCTGACACCCTTGAAGACCTGGTCCTTTGCATCGATTTCGGTCAGCTTGTAGGCTGCCCGCGCGCGATAGCCCTCCTCCCTGGCCTGTTTGACGTAGGGATCGCTGTTCTGGCGCTGCTTCCAGGCTTTCGACATGGGTTCGATTCACGGCCTCGGTCGTCAATGCCATTGATGATACCGGCTAAGGACCTGACCGTTCTGGCCTTTCGACTGACGATAACCCGAGCCCGGGGCAGCCGAAATCCGGGCTGCGGCATGTGATAATGAGCGCTGAATCCTGCGACAAGCCATCAAATGCTGAACAAATCCCAGAAGAAATATCTGCGTGGCCTCACCCACAGCCTGGATCCGGTCGTGATGATCGCAGACAAGGGCCTGAGCGAGAATGTCATGCAGGAAATCGAGCAGGCCCTCGACCACCACGAGTTGATCAAACTCAGGATTCGCGCCGAACGCGAGGACAGGAACGCCTGGATCGCCGAAATCGGCGAAAAGACCAGCGCCGAACTGGTCCATCAGATCGGTCAGGTGGCCTGCTTCTACCGCAAGAACCCGAAAATCCCGAAAATCGCGCTCCCGCGCTGAGGTTGCCAGCGATGCAGTTGACCGAGCACCTTCCGGGCGACTACCACGTTGTCCGTCAGATCAAGCCCGATTCGATCCAGATCGATCAGCAGCGCTATTCCGCCAGTCTGATTCTCGGCGCCCGCCTGCTGGAAACCGACTGGCCGGTACGGGCCTATGACGACCTCACTGATGCCACCATCGAGCCGCTGCTGGCCCACCGGCCGGAAGTCGTGCTGCTCGGCCATGGCAGTCATCAGAGCTTTCCCCCGGTCGAGATTCAGCGTGCCTTTCTGCGCGCCGGCGTCGGACTGGAGTGCATGACCCTCGATGCAGCCGCCCGCACCTTCAATGTGCTGATGAGCGAGAATCGACGCGCGCTGGCCGGCTTCATCCTGCCATGACTGAATCATGGCCTGCTCTGACCGGATCGGAGACTCACGAGGTCTTCAACCAGCCCGCCCCACTGGAGGGCTATAACGCCTTCAGTTCGGATTCGGCCCTGAAGGAGGCCGTGGTTTTCTATGGCGCGAGCGCCTTCGAGGACCGCCTGCATCGCTACGGCGGGATTGCCGGGTCGGAGATTCTCGAGCTCGGATTCCAGGCCAATGCGCATCCTCCCGAGCTTTGCACGCATGATCGCTACGGTCAGCGTATCGACCGGGTCGAGTTCCACCCCGCCTACCACCGCCTGATGAGTCTCGGCATCGAGCATGGACTGACCAGCCTGACGTGGACCGATCAGCCCGGTGCCCGTGTTGCACGCAGCGCCCTGGTGTATCTGCACAACCAGTTCGAAGCCGGCACCATGTGTCCGATCACGATGACCCACGCCGCGGTCCCGGCCCTGCGGGTCGACCGCGAGATTGCGGCGGTCTGGGAGCCCGGCATCCTGTCGAATCACTACGATGCCGACTTGGCTCCTGCAGCGCGGAAGGCCGGCCTGACGGTCGGTATGGCCATGACCGAAAAGCAGGGTGGCTCGGATGTGCGCGCCAATACCACCCGGGCGGAGGCGACGGGCGCCCCCGGCTCCGGTCAGCCCTATCGTCTGCGCGGACACAAGTGGTTCTGTTCGGCGCCGATGTCCGATGCCTTTCTGAGCCTGGCCCGGACCGAGCAGGGACTGAGCTGCTTTCTGGTGCCTCGTGTCCGACCCGACGGGACCCTCAATGCCATCCGCATCCAGCGCCTGAAGGCGAAGCTGGGTAACCACGCCAATGCCTCATCGGAGATCGAATACGACGATGCCTGGGCGCTGTGCCTGGGCGAGCCTGGTCGCGGCGTGGCCACGATCATTCGAATGGTCGCCGAGACTCGTCTGGACTGCGCCATCGGCTCGGCGGCCCTGGTCCGACAGTCGGTGTCCCAGGCCCTCGACCACTGCCGTCAACGCAGCGCATTCGGCAAACCGCTGACCGACCACCCCCTGATGGCCAACGTGCTGGCCGATCTGGTGATCGAAAGCGAAGCGGCGATGCACTTTGCGCTGCACCTCGCGCAGCGCTTCGAGCGAGCTTTGGTCAACGAAAGCTCATCTCTGATTGCCCGGATCATGACTCCGATCGCCAAATACTGGGTATGCAAGCGAGCGATCGCGGTGATCAACGAAGCCCAGGAGTGCATGGGCGGTGCCGGATATGTCGAGGAATTCATTCTGCCGCGTCTGTATCGAGAGGCACCGGTCAATGCGATCTGGGAAGGCTCCGGCAATATCCAGTGCCTGGACGTGCTGCGCGCGATCACCCGCGACCCCGCGGTTTTCGAGGCACTCGATGCCTGGCTGCGATGCCACAGCGCCCTGCCCGGCCTGACAGCCCGCCTCGACCGAGCCGGAGATCTGCTGTCAGACTCGGCAAGTGCCGAGGCGAATGCCCGTCGTATCGTCGAGGATCTTGCGCTCGTGATTCAGGCCGCCGTCCTGGCCGAAGCCGGCAGTCCGGTCACCGAATCCTTCGCCAGCAGCCGTCTGAAGCGGCCGCACGGCTATCTGCTCGGATCCCTCCCGGCACAGGAGGGGCTCGGCGCGCTGATCGAAAGAGCAATGCCAGGCGGGCGTCAGTAAGCCAACGCGCTTACTGGAGCGGGGTCGGCGCCATGTTTTCATCTACGGCCACCATCACCAGCCGGCCTTCGATAGCCAGGTTCTGATCGCCGGTCTGACAATCCTCGAGCATGATGCGGACGCGCACCGTCATCGACGTTCGACCGACACGTTCGATATCGCCGATCAGCTCGACGATCGCGCCTTCGGGAATGGGCACCTTGAAATCGACCCGATCCATCGACACCGTTACAACCTGACACCGCGCATAGCGTGTCGCGGCCAGGAAGGCGACCTCGTCCATCCAGTGCAGCGCGGTGCCGCCGTAGAGGGTCTTGATCGGATTGGTGTCGTGAGGAAATACGAGTTTGGTGATGCGGGTCTGCGAATCCTTGATTCGCTGGGACTGGGATTCGCTCATGGGCGCGCTGGATTCAAATAATCAGGACCGCCAGTGTAACGCGCGCCGGGGCCTCCGGCCAGAGCACATCCGCCCGGAGGCCCGGGCGAATGCCTGAGGTGAGCCTATTCAGGCGGCGGCGTCGAGGGCGGAGATTTCGCGCGTATCGAGCACGCCAGCCACAGCGTGGATGACCGAAGCGATTCGCACCGAGTGCTGGATGACTTCACTGCGCACGCCGGCTTTCTTGAGAATCCTTTCGTGGCTGTCTACACACATCCCGCAGCCGTTGATGGCCGAAACCGCCAGTGAAACCAGCTCGAAGTCGGTCTTGTCGATTCCGGGATTGCCGATCACGGTCATCCGCAGCTTCGCCGGCATCTTCTGGTACTCATCGTTCGAGCTCAGATGCAGGAAGCGGTAATAGATGTTGTTCATGCCCATGATGGCAGCCGCAGAGCGCGCGGCATCCAGGCTCTGGGCATCAAGATGTTCGGCGGCGTCCGTGGCCACGGCGTTGATCAGGGCTTCGTTCTTGCACGCAATGGCGGTTGCCAGTGCGGTCAGCCAGAGCTGCTGGGCGGTCATGCCCTCGGCTTGTTCAACGTCCAGGACGTTGCCGAGGTTGATCCGGAGATCCTTGGCAAAGTCCGGAATCTCGCGTTTCAGTTGATCGATCTGCATGTCAATTCCTCGATATTTAGGGGGTCTGATTTCGATGTCTGTGTGAAGTCTGGTGAAGAAAAAAGGGCCCCGGCCACACGTGCCGAGGCCCTTTGATCCGGAGCTTGCGGGCTCCGAAGGGCATTGAAACGCCGATCAGGCCGCGTGCAGGTGCTCGTCGCCCGGCTGCCAGTTGCAGGGGCACAGCTCGTCGGACTGCAGCGCGTCGAGGACGCGCAGAGTTTCCTTCGGGTTGCGACCAACGTTCATGTCGGTCACGGACACGTGGCGGATGATGCCCTGCGGGTCGACCAGGTAGGTGGCGCGCATGGCCACACCCTCTTCAGGGTGCAGGATGCCCAGCGCCGAGCTCAGTTCGCGCTTGACGTCGGCCAGCATCGGGATCTGCAGGTCGCGCAGATCGTCGTGGCTGTTGCGCCAGGCCAGATGCACGAACTCGGTGTCGGTGCTGGCTGCCATGACGACACAGTCGCGATCGGCGAATTCGTCTTTCAGATCTCCGTAGGCCTTGATTTCGGTCGGGCAAACGAAAGTGAAGTCCTTCGGGTAGAAGAACACCAGCTGCCACTTGCCTTCGAAATCCGAGTTGTTGATGTCGGTAAAACCGTTATCGACATTGGTGCCGACGGTTGCTTTGAGTGAATAGTTCGGGAACTGATCGCCAATGGTCAACATGTGTTTTGTCCTCGTTCAAAGTGGTGGGTAGAAGTAATAGGCGCAGATTAGCCCCACGCCATCAATCTATTGTTGTGATTTGGAGCTTGGAGCGCCCTGTTTCAATTGAATCTTTCTATTGACCCGATCGACCCGGCCTATCTCGCCGCCAACGATCGATTCAACGCTGGCCATTATATAGCCTTTGCCTATATAATTTCAAATATTGATCCTTTTTATGAATAGGCTTCACGAACTTGAATATCCGAGCGCTTCAATACCTGGTCACCCTTGCCGACGTCAGGCATTTCAGCAAAGCCGCCGAGCAGTGCTACGTCAGCCAGCCCACCCTGAGCACGCAGATCCGCAAGCTCGAGGACGAGCTCGACGTACAGTTGGTCGAGCGATCGCCCCGTCAGGTCATGCTGACCCCCGTCGGTCAGGAGATCGTCGACCGGGCACGCGGAATTCTGGGCGAAGTGGACGCCATTCGTTCGATCGCCCGGCGTGCGCGTGACCCGGACAGCGGAACCCTGCGCCTCGGCGTCTTCCCCACGCTGGCGCCCTACTTCCTGCCGCATGTCGTCCCCGGGCTGCGAGTCCGCTACCCGCGCCTGCGCCTTCGTCTGTTCGAGGAAAAAACCGAGGATCTGCTGTCGATGCTGGCCGAGGGCCGATTGGATGCCGGTCTGCTGGCCCTGCCGGTGCACGTGGAAGGACTGGTCACCCGGAGCCTGTTCGAGGAGCCCTTCGTCGTCGCCATGCCCGAGCAGCACCCGCTGGCAGCGCGCAGCGAAATACGCATGGAAGATCTGGAGTCAGAGGAGCTGCTGCTGCTCGAGGACGGGCACTGTCTGCGCGATCAGGCCCTGGCCGTTTGTCAGATGGCTGGCGCCCATGAAAAACTGGATTTCCACGCCACCAGTATGGAAACCCTGCGCCAGATGGTGGCCGCCAATACCGGCATCACGCTGATGCCGACGCTGGCGATCAAGCCCCCGGTCGCCCCCACAGACAACCTGGTGACCCGACCGTTCGCACCGGAAGGCCCGAAGCGAACGATCGCCATGGTCTGGCGAAAATCCTCGGCCCTGAGCGACTTCCTGGGCGAGATTTCCGACTTGTTCTCAGCCATCGATCCCGGGCTGCTGAAACCCTGACCCGGGGAATCCAGGGCCTTTTTCGATCACTCTTCTCCGGAGGTCTCCAGATCGACCAGCAGGTCTTCCAGGCGTCGGTTCATCTGCTCGAACTTGGCTTCCGGCAACTTGAAATCCCAGGGTGACAGCCGGGCATCGACCGCCGCCGCGTCGGCACTGGCCGATGCCGCTTCGTCGCTCATCGCCTCGCCCTCCTCGCTGGCACTGACTTCAGCCGAGACCGAGAAATTGACCCAGGAGCCCGCCTCGTCCTCGAACAGGGTTGCGACGAAGTTCAGCCCGTCTCGGGTTACGAACAGCGCTGCACTGGCATCCTCGGGCGCGCCCGTATGACGACGTACGCCATCAAGGCGCAGGCTGCTCAGCGCATTGCCGATCGAGCTCAACTGCCAGGCCGCTTCGGCCTCGCGGCCATCGGGCACGTTCATCAACACCCACTGACTGCTGTTCTCTTCGGCAGACCGGAGCTGGACGATGTCGCCATCGGCATGGCGCAGGGTGATTGCGGACAGCTCGGAGCCCGGGATATCCATGATCGAGCGCTGCAGCCAGTCGATCATTTCGGCCGGCACGCTGATCTCGCGATCCGACAACCAGACCTGGTCTTCGTCGGCCAGTCGCACGAATCGCGACTCGCCCGCAGGCCCGGGGCGCCCGATGATCAGGGAGGGCAGCTCGGTCCCGGGGAAGGCCACTTCGAAGCTGCGCTCGGCCGCGCTGTCGCCGGTCCGGGCAGCAGCGACACCCAGGCGATCGTGCCAGTCCGGATTGGCAGTGCGCTGCTCCGCGCGACTGCCGGCGGCCAGATCCCTGAGCAGCTGATGGACACGCTCGAAATCGGCTTCGTAGCTGTCGACGTTCTCGACCCGCCAGCGCTCGTCGAAGCGAACCAGCCGAATGACATCCTCCGGGCCGGTCCGGATCTCGACTCGATCGATCTCGTTGACCTGATCCTTCAGTCCCGGCACCAGGGCCTGCGTTGAATCCAGCGCCGGATCCAGCGTATCCGGCTGGCTCAGGAACAGAGCCAGACCCAGTGTCAGCACCGTGATCGCAATCAGCGATACAAAGACAGATGGCTTCATGCGGCACCTCTCTTGCGGGTCTGTTCCTGTCGACGACGCCACGCCATCCACAGCGCAAACAGCGTCACCAGCGCGGGCATCAGAGCGATATTGACCACCTTGATGCGCGTGCCCAGCGCTTCGATATCACGGTCCAGGTCACGCCGGACCTGGCGCAGCTGGCGGCGGATATCGATGCGCTGCTCGATGAAGCGATCGATCTCGGCCTCCTGCTCTGCTGTCAGCACGCTGAGATCGGTGTCCGCGCGTGCCTGCTGCAGCTCGCCGAGGCGCTCTTCGGTCTCGGCCAGCTCGGCCTCCAGGCGCTGCTCGGTAGCGCGCAGGTTCTGCTCGGCCTCGCGTCGAAGGCCCTCGACCAGATGGAAGGGTCGGGTCGACGTGGCCCGGCTGCGCACGCTGATCAGATCAGCGTTGCCGAGCAGGTTGTCGATCGCATTGATGACGAAATCACCATTGTTGGCAAAGGGGTTGAGCAGGGTCTGTCCGAAGAACTGCTGGCGCTGGACCCAGAAGCGATCGGTCAGCAGATCGACATCGGCCACCAGGATCATGTTGACCTCGCCGCTCTCGACCTGGCCACCTTCTTCCTCCGGGAAAGCGCTCTCGACCGTACCCGAAAGGCGCGCGGCAAGGGTCAATGCCTCGTCGCCAGGGGCCACCTCGGAGATCAGTTCGCTGGGGTCGGCGAGAAACCGCAGTCGCTCGGCATCAAGCAGACCCGACTGGGTGCTGGACCGGATCAGCGGCTGCAGACTCAGCGGGCTGTCCGCGCTCAGGCTGATCGCGCCGGCACTGGCCAGATTGATGGTTTCGAGCTCGCCGGTCACGACATCGTCGGCGTCGAGATTCTCGGCTGTGACACCGATGATGGCCGGGTGCCGCACCGGCGCCCGACCCTGCTGCAGACTGACCTGCAGGGCCTGACCCAGATCTGCGATGAATTGTGTGCGATCGTATTCCACGCCCCAGGCCGCGAACAGTGGATCAAGGCTGGAGTCACGTTCGGCCGACAGGGCCGCCATCGGATCCGAGGGATCACTGCCCTGATCGGCTTCGGCATAGGGATCGACGAAGGCCAGCAGACGGCCGCCGTCGAGCACGAACGCATCGATTGCCCGCAGCAGATCTTCGGACAGGTCCTTGGGGTGGACCAGGGCCAGCACGTCGAGATCATCGGGTAGCTCGGTGGCCGAGGTCTCGATGGTCTCGATCGCGAACTGCTGATTGATCTGGGTGTAGATCGCCCAGGGCTCGCGCGGCTGGCGGGCCTGCATGTCGAAGCCGCCGCTCATCGGCACGCCGGAAATCAGGCCGACCCGCGGCAGATCGGGCTGCGACAGACTGTAGATCATCCGCGCCAGTTCGTATTCCAGAAAGGATTCACGCGATGGCGACAGGAACGGAAGCACTTCCAGCCCGTCGAGCAGGTTGGTGCCGGCGATACCCAGGTACAGGCTGTCACCGCCGCGCCCGGTCGGCACGCCCTCCAGCCCGTAGCGGGCCGCATCGTCCTCCTGCTCGGAGAAGGGTGCCGGGTCGATCCGCTCGATGGTCAATGTGCCACCGGACCGGGCCGCCATCTCGTCGAGCAACTCCTGCACGCGGCGGGCATAGTTCCTCACCATCGGAAAGTCGGCGCTGGCATCTTCACTGAAATAGAACTTCAGCGTGATCGGCTCCTCGATCGATTCGATCAGATTGACCGTGCCTTCCGACAGGGTGTAGAGCCTGTTTTCGGTCAGGTCGAGTCGGGCGCCCTTGAACAGGACGCCAGTCAGCATCGTGAGGGCCAGGAACAGCACGGCCAGCAGCACGAGTGCACCGGTTGAGTACCAGTTCTTCATCGTCTTCAGTCCGCCTTTTTCAATTCAAGAACAATACGATTGGCGAGCAGCCAGAAGCCGATCACCAGCGCGAAGTACACCAGGTCCCTGAGATCCACGACCCCGCGCGAGATCGAGTTGTAGTGGAGCAGAAAACTCAGGTTGGCAATCGCATCGACAATGGCCTGCGGAAGCCAGCCCCGGAACAGCTCGAGCACCATCGGCAGCCCGGACAGCAGGAACAGGAAGCAGACCACCACCGCCAGGATGAAAGCCACCACCTGATTCTTGGTCGCCGCCGACAGACAGGCGCTGATGGCGAGAAAACCGCCGGCCATCAGCCAGCTCCCGAGATAAGCGGCCGCGATCACGCCGTTGTCCGGATTGCCCAGGACATTGACGGTGATCCAGATCGGAAAGGTCAGCAGCAGGGCCAGACCGACGAACAGCCAGGCAGCCAGGAACTTGCCCAGCACGGCCTCGGTTGCGGTGATCGGCAGTGTCAGCAGCAGCTCGACAGTGCCGGATTTGCGCTCCTCGGCCCACAGGCGCATGCCGATCGCCGGCACCAGAAACAGATAGAGCCAGGGATGGAAGCGGAAGAACGGCTCGAGATCGGCGATCTCACGCTCGTAGAAACCGCCCAGGTAGAAGGTGAAGGTGGCCGACATCAGCAGGAAGATCACGATGAAGACATAGGCCACCGGGGTGGCGAAATAGCTGGAAAGCTCGCGCTTGAGCACCACAGTCAGATTGTTCATCAGGCCGCCTCCTGTCCGGTAACGGTTCGAAAGACTTCATCAAGCCGGCCGGGCTCGAGCTGGATCTGATCGACCCGCCAGCCGGCCTGACTGACTGCCGTGGTCACCGCTTCGAACAGGTTGCCTCGGGCCGAGGGAAACACGGTCAGACGCCCGCGACGGACCTCCACTTCCCGCGCCTCGGGCAGTTCGCCCAGACGCGAGGCGGCCTGCTCGAGCTCGTCCAGCACCAGGGTGACGGCGTTGTAGTAACGCGAGGATCTGAGCAGGCCTGCCGGGGTGTCATCGGCCAGCAGCTTGCCGCGTGCAATGATCATGGCGCGCGAGCACAGGGCATCGACTTCTTCGAGAATATGGGTCGATACGATGATGATCTTGCCGGCCGACATGTCCCTGATGAGGCGCCGCACCTGCTGTTTCTGATTCGGATCCAGGCCGTCGGTGGGCTCATCGAGAATCAGCACCGGTGGATCATGAAGAATCGCCTGGGCCAGGCCGACGCGGCGTTTGAAGCCCTTGGACAGGGTCTCGATGCTCTGGCCGTAGACCTCGCCGAGATTCAGCCGCTCGATGGCATTGTTGACCCGGCGTGCGACCTCGTCGCCGCGAAAACCCCGGGCCTGCGCTGCGAATTTCAGAAAGCGCCCGACGCTGAGCTCGCCGTAGAGCGGCGCGCCCTCCGGCAGATAGCCCATCTTCTGGCGGGCCGCCAATCCGTCGTCGCAGATATCGTGGCCCATGATGGTCGCGGAACCGCTGCTCGGCGCAAGAAACCCGGTCAGCATCTTCATGGTGGTGGATTTCCCCGCCCCGTTCGGTCCGAGAAAACCGAGCACGGTCCCCGGCTCGACCTGAAAGGACAGCTGGTCGACGGCACGAAGGCTGCCGAAATGTCGACTAAGAGATTTGGCTTCGATCATGACACTCCGTTCCCAGTAGATTTCAGTATGACGCTTGATCCGCTGGATCAGGCGAATGGCCGGACGTTGGATACGGGCAGACCAAATGCATTCCCGCCATCGCGTTGCGCCACGAGCCGTCATTGGGTCCGTCAGGATCGTTTTCAAGTTCGAAGACGCGCTCGACAGGCCTTCCCCCTGAGCCCGAATCCGGTTAGCTTATGGCGTTGCATCTTTTTCTGCCCCCGCCATTCCGGCGTCACAAGCGAAAGGATGTACCGGTCAACGACAAGGACACGAATGCAAGCGGCCATACTGGATCATCTGCCCGAAGGACTTCTGCAACTGCCCGCCACCGAGTTGCATAGGGTTCTGGATGGCCCCACGTTGATTCACCTGCCCGGCCGGATTCCAAGACCACTCTTTGTATCGGTACTCCAGCACGGCAATGAAACCTCTGGCTGGGATGCCGTGCGGCGACTGCTGCGCAGCCGCTACCGGCGCGATCCCCTGCCCAGATCACTGATTCTGCTGATTGCCAATGTCGATGCGGCTGCGGCCGGCGTTCGCCATCTGCCCGATCAGCCCGACTTCAATCGCTGCTGGCCTGGCTCCGAGACCGTACCGACACCGATCCACGCCATGTATCGTTCGGTTCACGACCACGTCAGACGCTTCAAACCCTTTGCCAGCATCGACATCCACAACAACACCGGCGAGAACCCGCACTATGCCGCAGTCAATGCCATCGAAGCCGAGCGCCTGCATCTGGCCTCTCTGTTCTCGCGCACGGTCATCTATTTCACCCAGCCCGTCGGGGTCCAGTCGATCGCCTTCGGCGAATTCTGCCCCTCAGTCACCCTCGAATGCGGCGTTGCCGACGAAGAAGACGGCGCCGACCACGCCATGGCCTATCTGGAATCCGTACTCAATCTGCGCGAACTGCCGGCCAGCATGCCCCGACCTGATGATGTCGAGCTGTATCGGATGATTGCCACGGTCACGGTCTCCCCGGGCGTGGACTTCGCCTTCGGCCAGCCGGCCCAGGATCTGTGGCTGCCGCCCGACCTCGACCGCCTGAATTTTTCCGAAATGCCCCCGGGCACCCGCCTCGGGCGACTGCTCAACGGACACGCCAACCCGCTCAGGGCGACCAGTCACGAGGGCGGTGATCTGTCAGAACACTGCTTTCGAACCCGCGAGCGCGATATCATTACCGCCCGTCCGCTGATGCCGGCGATGATGACCACGGATGCCGACATCGTGCGCCAGGATTGTCTGTGCCACCTGATGGAGCGCTTCACGCCCGCCCATCCCGACATCGAGGATGTCAGCGACGAGCCCGAACTGCCGGAGACTCTGCCCTGATGGGAGCTCACATGAACATCTTTTCAGCCTTCGTTGCCATCGCCGCCATCTATGGCGTGGTCCGTATCGCCCAGTACTGGTTCGAGAGCCGCAAGGCCCCGCCGCCCGATCACGAGCGCATGGACCAGGTCGAGCGCGAGCTGCGCGAGCGCATCGAGACCCTCGAGCGCATCGTCACCGACCAGCGCGAACAGCTCAAGCGTCAGATCGATGAGCTCTGAAAGCCCGCTGATGTCTCACCCGTTGAGACTTTTCTTCAAGGGCCTGGCGACGATCATCCCGATCGCCCTGACCCTGATCATCTGCCTGTGGCTGGCTGGCATTGCCGAGAACGGCTTCGGCGCCATGCTCAAGTGGTTCCTGCCCGAATCCTGGTACATACGGGGCATGGGGCTGGTGCTGGGCGTGCTTGCCGTGATGGCCATCGGCCTCCTCAGTCAGGTCTACCTGTTCCGCAAGTTGATCGACCTCGGCGAGGCTTTTCTCGACCGCATGCCGGTGGTCAAGTCGGTGTTCCGCGCCACCAAGGACTTCGTCGACTACTTCTCCAGCGGCGACAAGAAACGATTCAACCAGGTGGTGATGGTCCGCCATCCCGACCTGAAGCTGTCAATGATGGGCTTTGTCACCCGTGAGGATTTCAGCGATCTGCCCTTCGGTAACGACGGTGAGGTTGCGGTCTACCTGCCGCTGAGCTATCAGGTCGCTGGCTACACCATATTCGTCCCGCGCGAATGGTGCGAGCCGGTCGATATGCCGTTCGAGGACGCCGTCCGCCTGATCCTGACTGCAGCCATGACGCGGCGCGGTGGTCCGGGAGTCGACAAGCCGAGGACCTCGAACGCGATGAGCCAGGAAGGGAACACGGAGATCACGAAATCATCGGACTGAAGTCCGGGTCGTTGCGCACCGCCCCTCCCGGGGCCTCGGACCGCATCGCCATTCATCATCGAGGCATGGCAGGACGCCAGGCCTCGAAATTTCGCTGGTTTCAGCGCTGCTCGATCGGCGGGACCTTTCTCGGCTCGGGTCCGGTGTAGTCGGCGCTGGGGCGAATGATGCGGTTGTTGGACCGCTGCTCCATCACGTGAGCCGCCCAGCCGGTCAGGCGCGACATCACGAAGATCGGCGTGAACAACCCGGTCGGGATGCCCATGAAATGATACGAGGAGGCGTGGTAGAAGTCGGCGTTCGCGAACAGGCCCTTTTCTTCCTTCATGGTCTTCTCAACGATCTCGGAGACCGGGAACAGCACGCTGTCTCCCACTTCCTGGCTGAGCTTGCGTGACCACTCGCGGATGATGGCATTGCGCGGATCCCGCTCGCGGTAGACCGCGTGGCCGAAGCCCATGATCTTTTCCTTGACCTCGAGCTTGCGCAGAATGTCGGCCCGGGCCTGCTCCGGCGATTCGTACTGCTCGAGCATGGCCATGGCGGCCTCGTTGGCGCCGCCGTGCAGGGGGCCTCTGAGCGAGCCGATTGCCGCGGTGATGCAGGAATGCATGTCGGACAGCGTCGACGCGCAGACCCGGGCGGTGAAGGTCGAGGCGTTGAACTCGTGCTCGGCATACAGGGTCAGGGACACATCCATGACCCGGGCCTGCAGCTCGCTCGGCGCCTTGCCGTGCAGCAGCTCGAGGAAGTGTCCGCCGATACCGCGCTGGTCGGTCTCGGTCTCGATCCGCACGCCGTCGTGGCTGAAGCGATACCAGTAGGTGATCATCGCCGGGAAGGTCGCAAGCAGCCTGTCGGCCACATCCTGCTGCTGGACGAAATCGGTTTCCGCCTCGATATTGCCCAGAAAGGAGCAGCCGGTGCGCATCACGTCCATGGGATGGGCCGAGGCCGGAATGCGTTCCAGCACTTCTTTCAGGGACTGGGGCAGATCGCGCAGTCCCATGAGGCGAGCCTCGTAGGCCTCGAGCTGATCCCGGTTCGGGAGCTCGCCCTTGAGAATCAGGTAGGCGACTTCATTGAAGGTGGCATTCTCTGCCAGGTCCTCGACGTCATAGCCCCGGTAGCGCAGGCTGTTGCCGGTCGCACCGACGGTGCAGATCGCGGTCTGACCGGCCGATTGGCCGCGCAGTCCCGCACCCGTATTCTTGTCACTCATGAAGACTCCTTCGTAAACAATTGATCCAGCTTGGTTTCGAATGCGTGATAGCCGAGCGTCTCGTACAATTCGGAGCGCGTCTGCATCTCATCGACCACGGCCTTCTGGTGGCCGTCGTTCGCGATCGCGGCATAGACCTGGCCGGCGGCCTTGCTCATGGCGCGAAAGGCGCTCAGGGGATAAAGAACCAGGCCGATCCCGGCCTCATCCAGCTCGGTCACGCTGAACAGCGGTGTCTGACCGAACTCGGTGATATTGGCCAGAACCGGCACCGGCACGGCGGCGGCAAATGTTCTGAATTCGGCCAGAGTATGCAGGGCCTCGGCAAAGATCATGTCGGCACCGGCCTCGACGTAGCGGTTGGCCCGGTCGACCGCGGCCTCCATACCCTCGCTGGCATGCGCATCGGTACGGGCCATGAACACGAAGCTCTCATCGTGGCGGGCATCGACAGCAGCGCGCACCCGATCGACCATCTCTGCCGTGCTGACCAGGGCCTTGTTCGGCCGATGGCCGCAGCGCTTGGCCTGAACCTGGTCTTCGAGGTGGACGGCGGCCACGCCGGCCCGTTCCATCTCGCGGATGCTGCGGGCGATATTGAAAGCGCTGCCCCAGCCGGTGTCGATGTCGACCAGCAGCGGCAGGTCGCAGCGACCGGTAATGCGGCGCGCGTCCTCGACCACATCCGAGAGCTGGGTGATACCCAGATCCGGCAGGCCGTAGCTGGCGTTCGCCACGCCGGCGCCTGACAGGTAGATCGCCTTGTGTCCGGCCTGTTCGGCCTGGATGGCGGTGTAGGCGTTGATCGTTCCGACCACCTGAAGCGGGGCCTCGGTGGCGACGAGATGACGCAGCTTGGCGCCCGGCGTGAGAGAACTCATATTGGTGGCTGGGACCCGATGGAAACAGCCGCCTATTTTACCACGCTGGACCCGGTCAACCGACCTGGCTGTGTCTCGCTCGCCACCAGTCCTTCGCCTGCAGTTGCCAATAGCGGCCCTGTACAGCCAGTCGACCCAGCGGGCCACCGGCCCAGGGCGTGCCCCAGCGCTGGAATTCATCGAGACGGCGCCGGTCGCCGGTCAGCGCCTCGGCCAGCAGGTCGCCGGCCAGCGAGGTCGTCGCCATGCCGTGGCCACCGAAGGCCAGGCCGTGCCACAGGCCCTCGGCGTCCTGCCCCAGGATCGGCATTTCATGGCGCGCATAGCTCATCCAGCCGCCCCAGGCCTGCTCCAGCCTGACGTTAGCCAGCGCGGGAAAGACCCGGCTCAGGTCGCGGTGCATCAGGCGCCTGATCGCGGCCGGCGATCGGCTGGCAATGGAAATCCGCCCACCCCAGAGTAGGCGCCGATCGGGCAGCGGACGGTAGTAGTCGAAGGCAAAGCGGTTGTCGTAGACCGCGACAGGCTGCGGCAGTGCGTCATCCAGGCGGCAGTCGAGGGGTTCGGTCACGGCGATGTAGGTGGCAATCGGCTGCAGGGCACGCTGCAGAGCGGGCCGCAGCTTGAGGTCGTAGCCGCCGGTGGTCAGGACCACCTCCTTCGCCATGACTTTACCCCGCGCGGTCTGGAGCTGCCAGCAGCCTTGAGCGCGTTCGATGGCCGCGACCCGGGTCTGACTGTAGACCACACCGCCCTGCTCGATGAAATAGCGAGCAAGTTCCCGGATGTGGCGCAGCGGATGAAAGTGAAAGCTGCCCGGCTCGTGCAGGCCGGCACCGTAGCGCTCGGAGTTGACCAGAGCTGCGCAGTCCGCGGGATCGAGCCAGGTCAACTCGAAACCGAGGCGCTTGCGCATCCGGCCGGCAAAGGCACGCAGCGCATCGGCATCATGAAACCAGTCGGTCATGACCACGCCGGCGTCATTGGCCTGACAGTCGAGCCGATAGTCCTTGATGCGCTGGCGGATGCGGCGCACCGACTGCCGGGTCCAATCGTGCAGGCGGGCGGCAGCCGTGTCACCGAGCTGATCGGCGAGCGTATCGTTGCTGAGCGAAAACCCGCCGAACACGAAGCCCCCGTTGCGGCCCGATGCGCCCGATCCGACCTCATCGGCCTCGATCAATGCAACCCGGTCGATCCCACGCTCAAGGCAGGTCAGTGCAGTTGTCATTCCGGCCAGACCAGCGCCGATCACCGCCACGTCGACGACGTCATCGCCCGACAGTGGTGCGGCACCCGTGCGATCCGGCCCAGCCTCGTCGGCGTACCAGCTTGTCCCCGGCCAGCGGTCTGATCTCATCGGAACTCCACCCTGCAGTGATAGACTAAAAAGCGAGTCATATTCAGGTTCCGGTCATGGGCAAGTCAAGCAACTACAGCGCGAAAATTCCCGACGAAAACGGCGTTATCCCGTATACCGATGAGGAGAACAGCGTCTGGGCCGATCTCTACAGTCGGCAGATGAAGATCATCGAGGGTCGAGTTGCGCAGGAATTCATGGACGGGCTCGACATCCTGGGTCTGCCGAGCGACCACATCCCCCAGCCGAAAGAAGTTTCCAGGGTGCTGATGGAACGCACCGGCTGGCAGGTCGAACCGGTCCCGGCCCTGATCAACTTCGACCGTTTCTTCAATCTGCTCGCCGAACGCAAATTTCCCGCAGCCTCGTTCATTCGAACGCGACAGGACATGGACTACCTGCAGGAACCCGATATCTTCCACGAGATCTTCGGCCACACCACCATGCTGACCCATCAGGCCTTTGCCGACTTCACCGAAGCCTACGGTCGGGCCGGCGTCAAGGCCAGCAAGGCCGAGCGCGTTTTCCTGGCCCGCCTGTACTGGTTCACGGTCGAGTTCGGTCTGCTGCAGACGTCCGATGGCGTGCGCATCTACGGCGGCGGCATCGCCTCCTCGCCCGGAGAGACGGTTTTCGCCCTGGAAAGCGAAGAGCCGCTGCGCCGGCCTTTCGATCCGATCGAGGCACTGCGCACGCCCTATCGCATCGACATCTATCAGTCCGTCTACTACATCCTCGACCATATGAACGATCTGTTCGAGCTCTCGAGCACCGACCTGCTGGCGCTGATTCGTCAGGCCCGAGCCCTTGGCGAGTTCGAACCCACCTATCCTCCCAAAGAAAAGGAAGCTGCCTGATCATGAGTGATGATCAACTGACCGAACGCAAATGCCTTCCCTGCGAAGGCGGCACCGACCCATTGGACCAGGAGCGAATCGACACCCTGCTGCCCCAGATCCCGGGCTGGCAGGTCGATCCGGACGGCAAGAAGATCTTCCGCCGCTTCGAGTTCAAGGGCTTCTACAAGACCATGGCCTTCATCAACGCCATGGCGTGGATCGCGAACAAGGAAGCCCATCACCCCGATTTCGAGGCCGGCTACAACTTCTGCCTGGTGAACTTCACCACCCATGCCATCGATGGTCTGAGCGAGAACGATTTCATCTGCGCGGCCAAGATCAACGCGCTGGTCGATGACTGACAGCGCCGCGCCCTCGGCGGCGACCACGCCGGATTCACTGAACGACGGCCTGATCGCCGCTCGGGCCGCTGTCAACGACATCATCGTCGACAAGGCCGATGTCATCGACCTGGCCTTCTCAGCTCTTCTTGGCGGGGGGCATCTTCTGGTCGAGGATCTGCCGGGTGTCGGCAAGACCACCCTGGCCCATGCCCTGTCGCTTGCGGTCGGTGGTAGCTGGCAGCGCATCCAGTTCACCAACGACATGCTGCCGGCCGATATCGTCGGTGTCTCGGTGTTCAACCGCGACTCCTCCGAGTTCGAGTTCCGGCCCGGGCCGATCTTCGCCAATGTGGTTCTGGCAGACGAGATCAATCGCGCAACCCCGCGAACCCAGTCGGCACTGCTCGAGGCCATGGCCGAAGGTCAGGTCACGGTCGATGGCCGAACCCACGCTCTGCCGAAACCCTTTTTCGTGATCGCGACCCAGAACCCGCTGGATCTGACCGGAACCTACCCCCTGCCCGATTCGCAACTCGATCGCTTTTTGCTGCGGATCAGCATCGGCTATCCGTCCGCAGCCGAGGAGCGTCGCCTGCTGATCGAACCCAATCGGCGCGAGCTGCTCGCTGGCATGCCGAGCCTGCTGGACCCCGATGCGCTGCTCTCCCTGATCCGCCGCACCAGCGAGCTGCACGTCTCCGATCCCGTACTCGACTACATCCAGGCTCTGGTCGCGGCCACGCGCGAGCATGCTGCCGTGCGCGCCGGACTGTCCCCTCGGGCCGCACTGGCGCTGATCCAGACCGCCCGTGCCTGGGCCTTTGTCCGCGGTCAGAGCTTTCTCACCCCGGATGCCGTCAAGGCCGTTTTCCCGGCGCTGGCCGCCCACCGCCTTCAGACCATCAGCGAATCCGGCATGGACAGCGACACCGTCGTGCAGGAGATTCTGGCCACCACGCCTGTCCCTTGAGCGCTGAAGACACCCTTCAGCCCGATTCGGGCAGATCGCCTGGCCCGGTCAGGTCGATGATCGCCAGCGCCCGCCGCCGCGGGAACGAGATTCTGGACCGCTGGGTCAAGCGCCGCGCCCGGGCGACACCGCCGGTCACGCTGATCTATCGGCAGATCTTCATCCTGCCGACCCGCTTCGGCTGGCTGCTCGGCCTGTTGATGATCGGCATGCTGCTTGGCGCACTCAACTTCAACAACAACCTGGGCCTGCTGACCACATTCCTGGTCGTCTCGATGGCCCACAGTTCGCTTCTGATCGCTTACCGCAACCTGCGTGGCCTGGAAATCAGCGGCCTGGCCGCCTCGCCGGTTCACGCCGGTCAGAACGCGGGACTGCGAGTCGCTTTCCGCAATCATGATGCGACCGAGCGTCCGGGCATCGTGGTCAGCTGTGGCGGGAAGTCCGGGGAACTCGACCTGTTGCCGGCCGCCGGAGGAGATGTAAAACTCCCGATTCCGACCCGGCGACGCGGCTGGATGGAGGTGCCGCGCGTCGAAATCAGCACCGTCCACCCCACCGGCCTGTTCAGGGCCTGGTCCTATGTCTGGTCGGACCGACCAGTTCTGGTGTGGCCCCGGCCGGCAGACAACGCGCCGGCCTTCCCCGTCGGCGGCGCCCTGGCCGACGGGCGGCGGTTCAGCCAGACGCCGGAGGGGGACAGTTTCTACAGCCTGCGCAAATGGCGACTCGGCGATCCCCTGCATCGGGTCGCCTGGAAGTCGAGCCAGCGCCACGGTGCGCTGCTGTCGCGTGAGTTCCGGAACGAGGAGTCCGATCAGATCGAGCTCGACCTGGCCGATACGCCGGGCACCGATATCGAAGAACGCATCAGCATTCTCACCGCATGGGTGCTCGAGGCCTCGCGCGGCAACAGCACCTGGACGCTGCGCGCCGGTGGTCGCGTTCTGGGCCCGGACCGGGGCGAGGGTTACACCCATCGCTGCCTTGATCTGCTGGCCGAGCTGTGAGTCGCTCAGGAAGTCATATCCCGGGAATTCCCAGGCCGGCGGTTTTCTGGACCCTGGCGGCCTTCGGCGTTGCCGCGGCCCCGCATCTCCTGGCCTTTCCCGCTCAGGTCTCCCTGGCGATCCTGCTGATCCTCGTCTTCCGCAGCATCGCCTGCTGGCAGGGATGGAAGCCGCTACCGGTCTGGTTCCGATTCCTGGTCACGGTCAGCCTGATCGGCCTCGTGGCGGTCAGCTTCGGCGGTCTGTGGGGGCGACGAACGGCAACGGCCCTGCTATGCGTGATGATGGCCGCAAAGACCCTGGAAATGTACAAGGTCCGGGATCTGCGCCTGCTCGCCGCCGTCTGCTTCTTTCTCATTGCCACCCAGTTCCTGTTCAACGAAGGCCTGTTCTACTTTGCCTATCTGCTGGTCGGCTGCTGGGCAGCGACCACGGCCCTGCTGCGCATCCAGCGCGTACGGATGCGGGCTGACGGCTTCGACGATCGTCCCCTGGACCATCGCGCCCTGAGCCTGGAAGCGGGCCGCCTGCTGCTGATCTCGGCACCCGTGGCCCTTGCTCTTTTCCTGCTGTTCCCGCGGCTTGCCGAGCCGCTCTGGGGGGTGCCCGATGACGCCCTGGACGGCAAGACCGGCCTGTCGGACACCATGTCGCCCGGCTCCATCTCGACGCTTTTCGCCGATGATTCCCCGGCATTTCGAGTGGAATTCGACTCGAATCAACCGCCCGCCAACGACCAGCGCTACTGGCGTGGACCGATCCTGTGGAATTTCGACGGCGACACCTGGGGACCCTCGATCACCTCTTTCCAGGACCTGTCGCGACAGGTCGAGGTCAGCGACCAGGCCATCGCCTACGAAGTCCAGCTCGAACCGCACGAGCGGCGCTGGCTTCTGGCCCTCGATACCCCGGTCCGAACCGACTACCCGAAGGCCCTGCTCAGCCTCGATTACCAGCTGATCAGCGCGGATCCGATCACCTCCTTGACGGCCTACCGCGTCATTTCCAATCCGGACCACTTCGACTCACCCACGCTGCGACCGATCCGCCGGATGATCGCCACCCGGCTGCCGGAGGATCGCAATCCACGCACCCGGGCCATGGCCGAGGAATGGCGCGAACGCTACCCGGACGATCGCCAGCTCGCCGAGGCGCTGCTGCGCTGGTTCTCGGAGCAACCCTTCTTCTACAGCCTCGATACCCTGCCGCTGGGTCGGCACAGCGCCGATGAATTCCTGTTTGATCTGCGCGAGGGCTACTGCGAATACTACGCCTCGGCCTTTGCCGTTTTCATGCGCTCCGCCGGCGTCCCGACCCGGGTCGTGACCGGCTATCAGGGCGGCTTCTGGAACGCCGCCGGGCAGTATCTGCTGGTCCGTCAGTCCGATGCGCATGCCTGGAACGAAGTCTGGCTCGAGGGTGAGGGCTGGGTGCGTTTCGACCCGACCGCCGCGGTCTCGCCACTGCGCATTCGCGAGGGCTCCTCGCAGGCCCTCAACCGTTCGGGCTTCTTCGACTGGCCGCTGATCAGCAACCTCCGCAATCGGGTCGACCGGCTCCAGCACGCCTGGAATCAGTGGGTACTGGGATTCGACTCGCGAGCACAGGTCGAACTTCTGCGCCGCCTCGGCCTGCCGGAACTGCGCCCGGACCAGATCGCCCTGCTGATGATCGTCGTGGTCATCGCCTTGGCTATTCCCGTGGCCCTGTTCATGCTCAGAACTGCCCAGGCCCGAAGCCGAGATCCGGCCGAGCGCGCCTGGCGGGCATTACAGCGCCGCGTCCACGCCAGAACCCGGCTACCCAAAGATGCATCGCGCACACCCAGGGAGTGGGCGCGTTGGGTCGACTCGCAGTTCGTGAGCGACGGGGTCGCGCTCGAATCCCTGGCTGCCCTGTATGAAGCGGTCCGTTACGGTCCGCCTGAGCAAACGCAATCAGAGGTCTTCATGGACCGGGCGCGACGCTTCCAGACGGCAGGTCTCGAAGCACAGGGCGCTGATGCTTCACAACCCGGAAAGTGACAGGTGAACTGAATTTTGATACAGTTCTCCCTATGAATCTGACCCGTCGCCAGCGCGAAATTCTCGAGTTCATTACGGCCAGCAAGGCGCGCGACGGATTTCCTCCGACCCGGGCGGAAATCGTTCGTCATTTCGGCTTCAAATCACCGAATGCGGCGCAGTGCCATCTGCGCGCACTGGCCGAACACGGCGCGATCCGGCTGGTGCCCGGCACCGCACGCGGCATCATCCCCATCGGCGAGCCGGAAGCGCCAGCGTCTCGCACGGAGGGATTTCGCGTTCCTCTGATCGGCCGCGTGACGGCGGGAACGCCCGTCCTCGCTGTAGAGAATCACGAAGACGATCTGAGCCTCGATCCGAGGCAGTTCCGGCCCCGGCCCGATTACGCTCTTCGCGTCCAGGGCAGCAGCATGATCGAGGCCGGCATCCATGACGGCGATCTGCTCCTGGTCCACCGCACCGTGGAGGCCAGTCATGGCCAGATCGTGGTCGCCAGGATCGGCGATGAAATCACCGTCAAGCGGCTGCGCAGGCGCGGCCGAGCGGTGTTTCTGGATCCGGAGAACGCGGACTATGAACCGATCAAGGTCAGCAGTGAGGATGACTTTGCCATCGAGGGCCTCGGCGTCGGGGTCATCAGGCCAGCCCTGAGCTGACCTCATCCAACCGCAGGACGGGAATCAGACCCGGCGGTCGAAGGAATCCCTGTCGCCGAGAAACGGCAATCTCGATCGATACTCCTCGATGGCCTTCCGGTCCAGCGTGACCACTCCGACAGACTCCGAATCGTCAAGCTCGAGCAGGGTCTCACCGACCGGCCCGAAGGCCAGGGAACAGCCGGAGTAAGGGACCTGCTTTCCATCCACTCCGACCCGATTGACCCCGATCACACAGGCCTGGTTTTCGATCGCCCGCGCGCGCAGTAATGCCTGCCAGTGCGCGGTCCGGGGGCTTGGCCAGTTGGCCACGAATATCTGCAGATCGAAATCACGATCATTCCGGCACCATACAGGGAAGCGAAGGTCGTAGCAGACCTGTAGATCGATCCGCCAGCCGCGCCACTCGATCAGGGTCAGCTGACGGCCCGGCGTGTAGCGCTGGCCCTCACCGCCCGGGCCGAACAGGTGGCCCTTGTCGTAGTGGCCGAGACACGCCCCGGTCTGATCGACAAAGACGAAGCGGTTGTGCCGCCGTCCATTCTCGACCACGACGTAGCTGCCGCAGATGGCGGTGTGTCGGCGACGCGCCTGCGCCCTCATCCATTCGAGCGTCGGGCCTGACTCCATCGCTTCATCGGCATCGGCGTCCTCATCGCCCAGAAACCCGGTGGTGAAGGTTTCAGGCAGGACATGCAGGTCGACCCCGGGCTGCTGGTCCATGAGCTCGGCGAGACGCTGGCGATTGGCCTCAGGATTGGCCCAGACGAGATCAGCCTGGACCAGAGCCAGCTTGACAAGATCGGATGACGTGTCGACAGACATGCGCCTATCGTTCCATCACGGCCAGGCGGCGGATTTCAGGCTCGCTGAAACCGGCCCGTCGACGCGCCTCGAAATTGAACGGACCCCGCAGCTGGCCGCTGAAATACTCTTCCAGCAGCTGCTCGAAGGTGTCATCGGAATCCAGGCCGCGCGCCTGGCAAAGCATGCCGAACCAGTGTGAACCGATCGCGACGTGGCGCTCCTCTTCTGCGAGGATCACCTCGAGCAGAGCGACGGTGGCGTGATCGCCCGCCGCTTCGAGTCGGTCAATCATTCCGGGGGTGACGTCCAGACCGCGCGCTTCCAGCACCCTGGGCACCAGCGCCATCCGGATCATGACATCGTGGGCGGTGCGCTCGGCCATATCCCACAGTCCGTTGTGGGCGGCCAGGGCGCCATAGTGAGTCCCGAGCTCCTGCAGACGATCGCTCAGCATTCGGAAATGCCGGGCCTCGTCGGCGGCCACGCTGATCCAGTCCCGATAATAGGCATCGGGCATGCCGCGAAATCGCAGTGCCGCATCCAGGCCGAGATTGATCGCGTTGAATTCGATATGGGCAATAGCATGAATCAGGGCCTGACGGCCCTCGACGCTGCCAAGACCGCGTTTCTTCAGCTTGCCCGGCACCACCAGTTCAGGCGTGTCGGGCCGCCCGCAGACCAGCTCGGCACTGAAGTCAGGTGAGGCGGGATGCCAGTCGCCGCACTCGATCGCCTCCCACAGCAGATCGACCCGCCGGCACTTTGCCAGCGGGTCGGTTTCGGCCAGGGCCTCTCTGGCCAGACTCCATTCATGCCCGGACTGATCAGGCACGCTGGATTGCAGCCACCAGGGCATCGGCAAAGCCGCTGGTCGAGACCTCGGTCGCGCCATCAATCTGGCGGGCGAAGTCGTAGGTCACGACCTTCTCGCCGACCACCTGCTCGAACGCGTCCTCGATCAGTCGGGTCACTTCAGGCCAGCCGATGTAGTCGAACATCATGCAGCCTGAAAACATCAGCGAGGACGGATTGACCTTGTCCTGACCGGCATACTTCGGTGCGGTGCCGTGGGTGGCCTCGAACACGGCCACGTTGTCGGCCATGTTGGCGCCCGGGGCAATGCCCATGCCACCGACCTCGGCCGCGAGCGAGTCTGACAGATAGTCACCGTTGAGATTCATCGTTGCCAGGACATCGAACTCGGCCGGCCGCAGCAGCATCAGCTGGAACATGATGTCGGCAATGCGGTCCTTGATGACGATCTTGCCATCGGGCTGTTGGCCGTTGTACTCGCTCCACAGCTGATCTTCGGTGATCGTCACATCGCCGAACTCCTCGGCCGCGACCTCGTAGCCCCATTTGCGGAAGGCGCCTTCGGTGAACTTCATGATGTTGCCCTTGTGGACCAGGGTCACCGAGGGACGATTGTTGTCGATCGCGTACTGAATGGCCTTGCGCACCAGGCGCTTCGAGCCGAAGGCCGAAATCGGCTTGATGCCGATACCGGCATCCTCGAAGAAGTCAGCGCCCATTTCCTCACGCAGGAACTTCGCCAGCTTGCGGTTTTCTTCCGTGCCCGAGGCATATTCGAGGCCGGCGTACACGTCTTCGGTGTTTTCCCGGAAGATCACGGCATTGACCTCCTCCGGTTTTTTCAGCGGCGAGGGAACACCCTGATACCACTTGACCGGGCGGACGCAGGCATACAGGTCGAGCGTCTGGCGAAGCGACACGTTGAGAGACCGGAAGCCCTCGCCCACCGGCGTGGTCAGCGGCCCCTTGATCGCGACGTTCAGGTCCTTGATCGCATCGAGCGTTTCCTGCGGAAAATAGTCGCCGTCGTAGATGCCGGCGGCTTTCTCGCCCAGATAGAGCTCGGCCCAGTGGACCTTGCGCTTGCCGCCATAGGCCTTCTCGATCGCCGCATTCCAGACCGTCATGCAGGCCGGGGTGATATCGACACCGATCCCGTCGCCCTCGATGAATCCGAGAATCGGCTGATCGGTCACCACCAGCTTGCCGTCCTCGACCCGGACCTTGTCGCCCTGCTCGGGCATTTTCACGTGCTGAAATCCCATCTTGCATCCTTTTAACGCGGAAAGCGCTAGTTTATCACTCGCTCAAGCATCAGCCGGCGCCGACAGCCACCAGAAGATGACAGCCGAATCTGGACTCAGCATCGATCAAAACCGTGGCTCCGGCTGGCTTTTCATAGCCCTGGGATTGTCCGTTCTTTTTCATCTTGGCTTGCTGCTGGTGCAGATCGTCGAGCCGACCAGGCCGCGACCGGTCGCGGAACTGATCATCTCCCTGGCCAGCAGCGAAGCCCAGCCACCCCCACCAAACATCTCCCCGGAACAACCGCTCGAACCGGCCGCACCGAATGAGCCACCACCCGAGCCTGAGCCTGATCCAGAGCCATCGGAAGAACCGATGCAGGAATCTGCCACCGAGGACATCGACCAGGCAATGGAACCGACCCCTGACATCAGCGCAGCAGAACAAGCGCCCAGCGAGCCTGCAGCCGAGGCTCTGCTGACGACTCGTCTGCTGTCGAGCCTGCGCGAGAATCTCGGCAGCCCAACGATCCCGCAGGCACCCCCTGCCACCACGGCTGCCCCGGTTCCAGCGCTGCCCGACCCACTGAGCTGGATCAATCAATACGTGGGCCGGGTCGAACCGACCCAAGAGCTCTGGCAAAACCCTGATGGATCGCGCCAGGGCAGAATCGTCACCGAAAGCGGTCAGGTTTATTGTGGGAAGGCTCGTGCGCCCACGACCGACGAAATTTTCAGCCCCTCGCTGGCGACCAACCTCATGCTGTGGCGAGACTGCGGTCGCATCCGCCCCGACCCGGCCGATCTGAGTGATCCCAGACTGAGAACCCCCAGGCCCTGACCACAGCGGACTTTTAATTCACTCTTTCCTACCCCATCTCTTGCGGTGACACCAACCAACCGGAGCACCCGATGCAAGACAATGACATCCGCGACCAGCTCGGCATGGACCGCAACAATCTGTACCGCGAAGAGACCTTTTCCGATCAGCAGGTCGGAACCATCCAGCGCCTGACGCCCGTGACCGCAGACGGCCAGGATGATTCGCAGCGATCGGTGCGCTACGTCGGCCAGACCCAGGTGATGAGCCCGGCCGGCGCCCTGCCGATCAGCTTCGAGCTCGAAGTCGACTCGCTGGCTGAAGCCGTCGACGGATTCGCCGATGCCGCTCAGCAGGCGGTCGAAGAGACCATCGAAAAGATCAAGAAGCTGCAGCGCGATGCCCAGTCATCGATCATGGTGCCGGGCAATGACTCCGGAGGCGGACAGTTTGGCGGAATGGGCGGCCCCGGGGGCAAGATCCAGCTCTGATCGCAGGCGGCCATCGAACGTAAAAAAGCCCGTCAGGCCTCCATCGAACACGAAAAAGCCCGCCGAAAAGAGGCGGGCTTTTTTTTGCTTGATGGTGGAGGGGGTGGGATGGACTGCGCGCCTGCGGCGCTTGCCCTCCGCTAACGCTCCGGGTTGCTCTGGTCGCTTCGCTCCCGGCGCATCGTCCTCACGCGCAACGGCACTCCAAGTTCGCTTCTTGCGCTTCGCACAAACCGCAAACTCTCCGTCGCCTGCGCTCCGCTCGGGTCGAACCAGGGTTCTCACCCGCAATCCCCACTCCGCGATCAATAAAAAAGCCCGCCAAAGAAGCGGGCTTTTTTTATTGATGGTGGAGGGGGTGGGATTCGAACCCACGAAGGGCTTTCACCCTTGCTGGTTTTCAAGACCAGTGCATTCAACCGCTCTGCCACCCCTCCGGTGACTCAGATTGTAACTGCTTTCCCAAACCTTTTGCCGCCGTTGGCGGGCGGTTCCATGAACCGCGAGGGGGTGGGATTGACTGCGCGTCCTTGGGACGCTTGCCTTCCGCTTCGCTTCAGGTCGCTTCGGCCGCTTTGCGGCCTGCGCATCGTCCTCGCGGTGCTCGGGTCGAACCCACGAAGGGCTTTCACCCTTGCTGGTTTTCAAGACCAGTGCATTCAACCGCTCTGCCACCCCTCCGGTGACTCAGATTGTAACTGCTTTCCCAAACCTTTTGCCGCCGTTGGCGGGCGGTTCCATGAACCGCGAGGGGGTGGGATTGACTGCGCGTCCTTGGGACGCTTGCCTTCCGCTTCGCTCGGTTCAACCGCTCTGCCACCCTCCGGATGAACAGGCTGCGCATTGTAATACCAATGGCGCGTTCTGACTAGGGGGATGGGCTGCGGAGGCCGCAGAGCATCGACAGGATGCGCTCGCACCGCGAATTTACCGCGCGGGCGATCGACGGACGGCACCTCATCGACGGTTTGTTGTCCGAAACCGTGATTTAATGCGGCATCAGACATCAGGAGAGCACGGCATGACAGAGGAACGCGCGGTACTGGCAGGGGGTTGCTTCTGGGGGATGCAGGACCTGATTCGGAAGCTTCCCGGCGTGATCTCGACCCGCGTCGGCTACAGCGGGGGTGATGTGCCCAACGCGACCTACCGCAATCATGGCACCCACGCCGAAGCGATCGAGATCGTGTTCGATCCCGAAACCATCAGCTACCGGCGGCTGCTGGAATACTTCTTCCAGATCCACGACCCGACCACTCTGAACCGCCAGGGCAATGACCGCGGCATGTCGTATCGCTCGGCAATCTACTACGCCGACGAAAGTCAGAAGGCAACCGCCCTCGACACCATTGCCGATGTCGAAGCCAGCGGAATATGGCCGGGCAAGGTGGTCACGGAAATCGAGCCCGTCGGACCCTTCTGGGAAGCCGAGCCCGAACATCAGGACTATCTGGAGCGATACCCGAACGGCTATACCTGCCACTTTCCGAGACCGGATTGGGTGCTGCCGAAGAGGACGGTGGAGGTTTGAGGTTTTTGGGGTCGAACCGGGGTTCTCATCCGTGGTCCCCCTCACCACGATCAATAAAAAAACCCGCCAAAAAGAGGCGGGCATTTTTTATTGATGGCGGAGAGGGAGGGATTACTGCGCGCCTGCGGCGCTTGCCCTTCGGGCTCGCCGGCCTGAAGGCCGGTCTCGTGAGCTCGCTAACGCTCGGGTCGAACCGGGGTTCTCATCCGTGGTCCCCCTCACCACGATCAATAAAAAAACCCGCCAAAAAGAGGCGGGCATTTTTTATTGATGGCGGAGAGGGAGGGATTCGAACCCTCGGTACGGGATAAACCGCACACTCACTTTCCAGGCGAGCCCGTTCGACCACTCCGGCACCTCTCCGTAAACCTGGCACTACTTGTACTACTGACTCTGGCCTCTGGTTTATCGCGAGGGCGAGCCTATCAAACCAATCATGACCCCGGTGCGGTTTTCGAGCCGCGCAGCGGGGAG
>CAYTQT010000020.1:0-49093 GCA_964439915.1 uncultured Wenzhouxiangella sp.
CGTGGTGCTGGAAAAGAGCTATCAGGAGTACATGGATGGCTTTGCGGACATCGTCTCCGGCGAGGCTCGGCGCGGTTTCAAGGCTGTGGCCGCAGCAAGCCAGGACAAGGACACCCATCAAATGCCCCTATGCGAGCGCGGCTGGGTGTCGCTCGTGCCGGGTTCGGCCACGCCGGCAAAAGCCGGGCTTCACGAGCTGCTCGATTGGCTGCGACTGGGCGGAATCGGACAGAGCTTGCTGTGGTGGGGGCTTTGGTAAGGGTCATGGGGCAGCCTGGCGTGGCTCCGGATACCGTTAGAAATCTGGAAATAGGGCGCTTATACTTCCTATGCTCGCCATTTACGCATACGGCTCTTAATACGCCTGGAATAACGGATGATGAAACTCTTTGCTGTCGCCTCTTTAACGCTGATTTTCGGTTTCGCCAACAGTGCAGCCCAAGCGGCAACCATCAACGTCACCTCCACACTCGATGACGGCGTGGGTTGCACCTTGCGAAACGCACTCGAGTCTTCATTCTCCAACGGTTCATTTGGCGGGTGCACTGCTGGATCCGGCGACGACATCATCGACCTGTCTGCCATCAGCGGCAGCACCATCGTTTTGTCCCAGGATCCAGGCTTCGGCGAATTACAGATCGCAGACCAAACGATGTCGGAACTGATTATCGAAGGCGCCGGGGTCACGATTGATGGCGGGAGCGCTTCAAGAATTTTCACCGTCCAAACCGACGCCATTCTCAATGACCTGAAATTGACCGGCGGAAGCAGTTCGGAAGACGCCGGCGCGATTGCCGTTGACGGCACGCTGGAGATCAATAACAGTTCCGTGTTTGGCAATTCCGCCACCCTCGGCGGCGGTGCGATTGCCGTTAGCGGCACGCTGGTAGTTCGCAATAGCACCTTGAACGACAACTCTACAGCCAGCTTCGGCGGCGCAATAAGAGGTTTTCCTGGGTCCGTTACTCAACTCATCAATTCGACCCTATCGGGCAACACTGCTGATTTGGGTGGCGGTGTGTTCGTCGGCGGTGGAGCTATCGAAGTGATCCAAACGACCATTGTGGAGAATGGAGCCAATGAGGGTGGGGCTCTCAGGAGTCAAAATGCCACGGTTACACTCACCAACAGCATCCTTGCCAATTCCGTGGGAGCGAGTGACTGCGACCAGGGGCTCACTACACTCACCCTTGTTGGTGTCAACCTCATTGAAGACCAGGGAACGTGTGGCCTGGCGCCATCGGACAGCCTGCTCGAAGAGGACCCGTTGTTGAGCGCGCTGAGCAATATTGGTGGACCCACGGAGACTCATGTTCCAATGACCGGTAGCCCGGTGATCGATGCCGGCAGCGATGCCGACGTGCCAGTTGACCTGATTTACGATCAACGGGGTCCGAATTTTTTACGCATCGGGGGGGTTCAGGTTGACCTCGGAAGCTTCGAGGTACAGGACCCGGAACAAACCGGGCCTGATTTCGTGGTCAATATTGCAGAGGACGTGGACGACGGCCTGTGCCGTGCCGCGCCAGGGAAGTGCTCACTGCGCGAAGCGCTGGCTTCGGCAAACGCCAATGTCAATATCTCAACGATCACGTTTGATTCCTCACTGCTGACCCCGGCTTCGACGATCACCTTGTCGGGCACTGCTTTGCCTGTAATCAACACTCAAGTCATTATCGAGGCCGCGGGCATTACCGTTGACGGCGACAACAGTTCACGAATATTCGACGTCGATGTCACAGGCGAATTGACCCTCAACCAGATCAGCCTGGTCAAAGGCTTCGACTCCCTGTTTGGCGGAGCAATGAATGTTACCGGTGAAGTGGTGATAACCAACAGCACCTTATCCAACAACTCGGCAGGCGGGGGAACGGGATTCGGCGGTGCCGTCTACGTCTCTGGTGGTATGGCTCAACTGCTGAACAGCACATTGCACGGCAATTCAGCAACCACCTCGGGTGGCGGCATTTACTCAACAAACGGCACTGTGGAATTGAACCAGGTCACGCTAAGCGCCAACTCAGCGACATTTGGCGCGGGTCTCAACAGCCTCGACAGTAGTTTTACCCTGTCCAACAGCCTTATCGCCGACAATATCGGGAGCCCGGACTGCCAAAGATCGGGCGGCACCTTCACACTGCTGGGCGTAAACCTGGTCGAGAATCAGGGTGATTGCGGCTTGCCTTCCGGCGATGACCTGATTGAAGGCAACGATCCTCTGCTTGGCGGGTTAAGCGACAACGGCGGCCTGACTCCCACGCAGCTTCCCGCCATTGAAAGCCCTGCCCGAAATGCCGGCGATAACAAGCAGGTGACCGAATCATTTGACCAGCGTGGCTCAGGTTTCATGCGAATCTTCGGCCCGAAGGTCGATCTGGGCGCCGTCGAGGTTCAGGCCAATCCGCAGACGGGCCCCGATTTCGTGGTTAATGTCGCTGACGACCTCAGCGATGGTTCTTGCGACATCGCACCCGATGATTGCTCGCTGCGAGACGCCCTGATCGCGGCCAATGCCCAGGCCGATATTTCCACCATTTCATTTGATGCTTCCTTACTTGCTCCGGCGGCCACGGTTACTCTTGGCGGTACCGCCCTTCCAGCCATCACAACCGAAATCGTCATCGAAGCTGCCGGCATCACGATCGACGGTGACGGCGCATCGAGGATGTTCGAGGTTTCGGGAAGTGGCAACCTGACGCTCAGGCAGATAAACCTGATTAATGGCTTTGATGCTGACTTCGGCGGCGCGATCGATGTGGGCGGTGAATTGACGATACTGGACAGCACCCTGGCCAACAATAACTCTGGGTTTGGCGGCGCCATCCAGGTGGCAAGCGGTAGCGTTGAAATCATCAACAGTACAATTTTTGGTAACTCTGCAACCGTTTCAGGTGGTGCTATTTTCGCCAACGGTTCAAGCGTGGATTTCGTACAAACCACTGTTAGTGACAACTCCGCCCCCAACGGCGCAGGCTTTTTCAACTCGGGCA
This sequence comes from uncultured Wenzhouxiangella sp., assembly GCA_964439915.1. Taxonomy (GTDB): domain Bacteria; phylum Pseudomonadota; class Gammaproteobacteria; order Xanthomonadales; family Wenzhouxiangellaceae; genus Wenzhouxiangella. The sequence goes on from CAYTQT010000020.1 coordinate 2,991, forward strand.
GTGATGTCGGTCTGCTCAACAGCATCATTGCAAACTCTACGGGCAGCCCGGACTGCCAGAGTTCGGGCGGAAACATCCTTCTTACGGGCAAGAACCTGATCGAAGACCAGGGTGCCTGCGGCATCCCTGCCAGCTCAGACCTGATCGAGGGCACCGACCCATTGCTTGGAACATTGGCCGACAACGGTGGACCCACTCTAACCGTTCGCCCGCAGAATGGCAGTCCTGTGATCGATGGCGGTGATGCGTCGGTCGTACCTGCCGAGATCGAATTTGATCAGCGCGGACCCGGCTTTCCACGAGTGATTGATAACAGTGTGGACCTGGGTTCAGTAGAGGAGTCGAAGATTTTGTTTAAGGATCGGTTCGAGGGGAGTCCTTGAGAATTAAACCCTCTTGGAGTTCTATGCCTCCATTGGCCGCGTGATTCAGGTATCCATGCCGCCACGGACCGGCGTGCAGAAGGGGTCAGTTCCGGCGGGCCATAGCCTCGGAAGCGAAGCAGGAGCAGGACGCGGGAGCAGGACTAGGACAGGCTATCCTGTTGTCGCATGGGCCGTGGCGGCATAGCCACAAAGAAGCTGGGAGCCCCGATCTGAGCGCGTGGATAGGTCAGGGCCAGTCTGGCTGCAGCTTCGCCAGCAGAGTAGGGGAGTGACATTTCCTTGCTTGATGGGAAATCCACTTGGAATCGTCCCGCAGCAAAGCCTATCGTCGCCCGGACAAGGCGCATAGCTACATCGCAATCCGATAGCCTGTGTGCTTGCGAATGTTCAGCACACGGTTGTCGTCGAAGATCAGATACTGCCCCTTGATGCCGGTGAGGCGGCCCTCGATTTCCGACTGCTTGTCGAAGCCGACGCTTTTGACCTTCTCCGGGTAGTGCTCGACGGGATAGTTGATGGTGCAGACCGTATCGTCGGCATCGATGTACTGTTGAAGCTCCGGTTCCAGCTTGTCGATCAGTGATGCCTTGGTCGCCACGAGGTCCGCATCGATGACCTCGTTCTTCAGCATGCGCTGCCAGTTCGTGCGATCGGTCAGATGTTCTTTCATCGCGACTTCAACGAGGCCTGCCGTGTAGCGATTGGGTACGCGGGCAAAGACGATGGCATCGCTTGCGCCCTGGTCGATCCACCGGGTGGGCATCTGGGAGGCGCGCGTGATGCCGACCTTGATCGCGGAGCTTCGTGCGAGATAGACGATCTGCTCGACAAGGCAGTGTTTCTCGGCCCAGGCCATGTCCCGGGCCTCGCCTTCATGGGCGCGACAGAGCTCCGGGCGAATGATGCATTCGCTGGCTTCCGGCGAGTCGCGAAAGCAGGGGTAGCAAAAGCCCTGTCCGAAGGACTTCTTCGTTTTCCGGTCGCAGGCAGTGCAGTTGATGACGCCGTCGAAGCGCAGCGAAATAACCTTGCCGATCTTTGCATTCATGTCGACGGGAACGCCGTCCAGCATCAGCGTGTAGTGTGCGACATCCCCAAGTCGGGTCTGCATTTTCCTCAGATTTCCGGAGAGTGTTTCGTTTTTGACCATGCTGGTTGCCTGGATTGAGTGCCGATTAACGTCGGCATATTGTAGGACGCAAGGTGAGGGCATCGGCCGTTCGAATCTCTATCTTCTGGTCAGAAAGTTGTCGATATGATCCGAGTCCGATCTGGTTGCAGTGCACCTGGGGTCGTGGGTGTCCGCGATCTGATCCTCGGCGGAGATGGGACTCAGCCCGTTTCCAGACCGCAGGCCTGCCGACTACTTGCCAGAGTGGCCTCCATGGGCTCCGGTATCTCCATGGACCAGTCTGCGTCCAGCCACGCGCAAAGCCCGGCATCGGCAAAGTAAGCCATCGACTGGGCAAGTTCAGGCGTAAACATCGCCGGTCGCTGACGCCAGCTGTCCAGCGATTCGTTCAGTACCTGCTCCGCCTCATCCATGCGACCCACCCGTCGCAGCAGATCAGCCACCAGGCTGCGGGTGGCAAGGGTGTTGCCGTGCAGCGGCGGCAGATGCTGTTCCCGGGAACGCAGCGTTTCGCTGGCGAGCGCGAGCGCTGAGGCAACCTCGCCCTGCGCGCGCAGGACTTCGACTTTGACATGGCGAGACAGGTCGACCAGTTCCGGATTGGGCGAACCGGCGTGCAGTCGCTGGGCCATGGCCAGCGCCTTATCGGCAACCTGGTCGGCTTCGGTGAGGTTGCCGGCCGTTGCCAGATACAGCACCAGCTTTTCGTACGACAGGACGTGGTCCCAATGGTCTCCGGGCAGATTCGCCTCACCGATGGCGATCGACTGGCGAATGTCGTCCAGCGCTTCGTCGATTCGGCCGAGGTAGAACAGGCAGCGGGACCGGTTGGTCAGCCCCTGGGCGATCAGGTTGTGGGTCTCCGGCAGGAAGGAACGGCGCAGGCGCAGCACCTCATCGATGCTCTCAAGAGCCAGGGTGAAATTCCCCATTCGCAGATGACTCAATCCGCGGATGGTGTAGGAGTTCGCCATATTGCGGGCGCTGTCCGGCAACAGTTCGCGCCAGGCCACGATGGCCTCGTCAGTGATGGCAACCGCACGCGGCAGGTCGCGAAGGTGGTAGTACACCGAACCGACCCGATGCAGGCTGTGGATGGTGTTCGGGTGGTCGGGACCCAGAGCATCCAGCCTCAATGCATAGGAGGCCTGCATCGCTTCCAGCATTTGCGGGTATCGGGCGGTGCGGCTGAATACGCGACCGAGCATCATGTAGCTCTCGGCCGTGTCGTCCTGAGGTGCCGCTGCGGATTCGCGCAAGCTGATAGCGGTTCTGAACAGCGCCTCGGCGCGCGAGAATTCCGACAGCCCCCAATAGACCTGGCCCATACTGTGCGCAAGGTCCGCGCGCACCAGCGGGGCGGATTCGAGGTCGTCCAGGCGGCTTACTCCTCTTGCCATCAGGTCCATCACCGTCGACTCCCGGTTGATATCGAACTCAGGTGTCAGCGAGTCCCCCGTAGAGAAAACGTCGAGCATGAACTGGGCGACCTGGGTCGCCTTGTCCGCTTCGAGCTGGGCTCTCAGAGATTCTGTCGCTGCTGCTTCGCGCAGGCGATGTTCCCGCTGGAGGGCAGCGCCCACGAGCACGCAGACCAGCAGGCCGGCCGCGACGAATCGGTAGTTACGAATCACATAGCGCCGGGTCCGGTAGAGCACCGTCTGCTTCTGTGCGTTCACCGGTCGCCGCTCCAGGTAGCGGGTCAGGTCCTCGGCCATGGCGGCGGCGCTTGGGTACCGGTGCTGCGGTTGCCGTTGCATCGCCTTGAGCACGATCGCGTCCAGATCGCCCTTGAGCTGACGACGATCGGACGCGTCCGCCAGCGCGGAGGGAAGGGGGGCTGCGTCGGACAGGATCGCGTCATCCAGGCGTTTGCCGGAGTGCAGCCACGGGTGCTTTCCGCACAGGGCCTCGAAGAGAAGCAAGCCCATGGCATAGACGTCCGTCGCTACGGTGATCGGTTCGTCCAGCACCTGTTCCGGTGCGGCATAGGCCGGCGTGCGTGGCTGATAGTGGGTCAGCGTGAGCTTCGCATCGTCCAGCCGTTTTGCGATGCCGAAATCCAACAACCTGGGCTCTCCGCGCTGATCCACCCGAATATTGCCCGGCTTGATGTCGCGATGAACCACCAGCTGACGATGGGCAAAATCGACGGCGGCAAGAAGTTTGATCACCATCTCAACGCGCTGGCGAACTGTCAATGTGCCCATCACCTCGGAGAAAGGCTGGCCTTCGATATATTCCATCGCCAGCCAGGGCGTCCCGTCATCGGTGACACCGACCTGCAGCAGCCTTGCGATATTCGGATGATCCAGGCGGGCCAGGATGGCCTGTTCGGCGCGGAAGCGGCGGGTCGACTCACTGCCGGCAAAACGCGCCCGTAGAATCTTGATGGCTGCCACGCCGCCCACATCCATTCGCTCGGCCAGGTAGACCCGACCGCCGCCCCCTTCACCAAGCAGGCGCTGAATGGTGAAAGGGCCCAGAGCCTTGCCGATGAGCGCATCCTCGGCGGTTTCTGCGTAGGCGGGCGAGTCACTCAGAAAGGCCTCGCCACTGGGGTTGGCGGCGAGCAGGCGGCGAACCTCCGCCGCAACGGCCTGATCCGGCTCGGTGTCGAGTCGCTCTGGCCACTCGCTGGCGTCTCGATCGAGCAGTTCGCCGAACAGGGTCTTGGCTCGCGCCCACTGTTCCGGATTCATGTCTGTGTCCTGAGCGCGTTCAGAAGCCAGGCGCGCGCCATCGCCCATTCGCGTTTGATCGTGGCGGGAGACAGCGCCATCAGCTCCGCCGTTTCCTCGATTGAAAAGCCTGCGAAATAACGCATTTCCACCACCTTGACCTGTCGCTGATCGATTTCGTTAAGCTGGTTGAGCGCTGAATCCAGCGCCAGTAGTTCCTCGGACTTCATCCTGTTGCCCGGTGCCCTGATGCTGTCGGTATAGGTGAGCCGCACCTGCTCGCCGCCGCGCTTGAGTCGATTGGCGTGGCGGGCGTGGTCGGTGAGCACGCGGCGCATGAGGTGCCCGGCCAGGGCTAGAAAGTCCCGTTCCGTCGGGAACTCTGTATCCGAATAGGTGGCCGTCAGCTTGAGCCAGGCTTCATGGACCAGCGCCGTGGTGTTCAGGCTGTGGTCATTCCGCTCTTTTCGCAGATGACGACGGGCCATCCTCCGCAGACTGTCGTAGAGGCCGGGCAGCAGCTCGTCGGTGCCCATGCCCATGGATTTTGCCAGGGAATCGAGAGACTCTTTGTCGGACTCGTCGATTCTCATCGCTTCACACAAGGCCCCCTTTCCTTCGGGTCCGGCGCGACGATCGCACGGCTTGGCACGGACCAGACGCGGTGACAGGAATCACGGACGCAAGGCCATGAACCGGCGTCAGTCGAGCGTGGCGTGCTGGTGAGTGTCTGAAGCGCAGTCCATCCATCAAGCATTTCCCCAATGTGACTTCAGTATAAAACGCCGCGCCTCCTCAGGGTCAAGGATTAACTGAGCGCATCGATTCCACTTCGATTGAAGCTCCCTGGTCACTCTTTTCGACTTTCGTGAGCCAGTTTTCCAAAAAAAGGCGCTCTACATAGACGAGACCGAAAAATGGCGGTCGCAGTTAGGGTGGTTTTTGGTTCCCGGTTCCGCATTAGAACCCTGTATTGCGAAGATTCGACCTCCAGACGCCCTGGAGCTATGGGACTAACGGCCAGGAAAGGCGCCAGCACAAGGCATCTTCGAGCCGGTCCCGAGGGTCATCAACTCAACAAAGCTCTGACCGATGAGGATTACCGATATGATTCGTACGAACCCACCCTCCCGCGTTTGCTCATGCAGCAACGACGCCCCGAAGAATCAGTGCGGGGCTCTGATCTGGCTGTTCGTGCTGGCAATAATCGGCTTTGCAAGCCATCCGGCCCTGGCCAACCTCATGGAATCGGATGGCGAACTCGATCGCCTCCGGTCGCTTGCTGCAGACAACGGCCGCGTGCCCGTCATTGTGCATCTCGATCTAAACGTCGAGGCTGAAAGAACCCTCGACGCGCGTGGGGTAGAGCTGCAGCGCCGGCAGCTGCAGGAGGCCCAGGATCGAGTCCTCGCCTCGATGGCCGGTGATCGCCTGGAGTCGGTGCAATCGCTGAAGCGCTACGAATACACTCCGATTCTCGCTTTCCACGCTGACGCTGAACAGCTCGAGCAATTGGCGAGGCTGCCTGACGTCGCCTACATCAGTGAAGACAGCCTCGCAGCGCCACTGTTGGATGACAGCACGGCACTGATCGGTGCGCCCAATGCATGGGAAGACGAGTATATCGGCACCGGCTATGCCGTCGCCATCCTTGACACAGGCGTTGGCCCGCACCCCTTCTTTGCGCCGGATCGAATCGTGTCCGAAGCCTGTTACTCCACGTCGGACGGTGCGGCTTGGAGCAGTCTTTGTCCTGGTGGAGTGGAAAACTCGACGGAACAAGGCTCGGGGGGTGACTGTTTTCCGGGCACTGCCGCTGGATGTGGCCACGGCACACACGTCGCTGGTATCGCTGCCGGAGCCAATGGCCAAAGCGTCGATGGGCCCATCAACGGCGTCGCACCGGCTGCGGACATCATCGCGATCAACGTGTTTTCTATGCTCACCGGAAATCAGTGCGGAGAGTCCCCTTCACCCTGTCTGCGGTCCTTTACTTCCGACCAGATTCAGGCACTGGAACGTGTCAAGACCTTGAGTGCAAGCCACGCCATCGCCGCGGTGAACATGAGCCTGGGTGGCGGTGAATTCACGTCGACCTGTGACGAAATTGCCGGCGGTGTTACCAGTCCCGTCAAGATCATGATTGATGAACTCGCCGCCCTGCAGATTGCGACAGTCATTGCCTCGGGAAACGATGGTCTGGACGGAGCAACTAGCGGGCCTGGCTGCATTTCATCGGCCATCACGGTGGGCAGCACGACCAAGGCCGATGGGCGGTCCTCGTTCAGTAATATCGCAAGCTGGGTCGATCTTTTGGCGCCGGGCAGTAACATCTGCTCGGCGCAGTTCGGGTCTGGATCGACTTGTGGCGTCGGTTACTCGATCAAGAGCGGTACGTCTATGGCGACTCCGCACGTCGCTGGCGCGTGGGCCGTCCTGCGTTCACGCAATCACATGGCCACCATCGCGATGATCCGAGACATCCTTCGAACCACAGGCGTATCAATCGACACACCAGCCGGATCCTTCAAGAGGATTCAGGTTGACAATGCTGTTGACGGGTTGACTGAAGACAACCGACTCCTGACGGACATCCCCGTGCCACACCTGGCCTGGCAAACATCCGATGACCGCAAGTTTCGTTATTTTTTCATCGACGTTCCGGCCAACAGTCCTTCGCTGATCGTTCGAACCCTGGGCATCATCGGTGATGCCGATCTATACCTTCGCGCCAACGCAAAGCCGACTACGACCGAATTTGACTGCCGATCCTGGTCGTCAGGAAGCAATGAAAACTGTTCTCTCGCCTCGCCGAGCACTGGCCGATGGTGGATCGGCATTCGCCCCTACACGGGGTACAGAGATCTGAATCTGCTGGCTTCCTACACTCGCCCCCTCGGCAGTCTGCGCGTCAGTTCGACCGGCGCAGAAAACGTACAGATTCAGCGCTTCAGCGGCCCAAGTGGTACCGGGGGTACGACCGACTACACTTACACGGGTCTTACCGGAACGACGATCCAGCTCGACGCCGGGCTGACCGGGCCGGGTGGGACCACCATCTTCCGGCGCTGGGAGGGCTGTGACGCTGTCTCAGGGAATGGGTCGCGAATCTGCACGGTGAATTTCGACGGCAATCGGGACATCAATGCAGTCTTCGGGCCAGCAGTCTCGAACCTGCGAGTACAATCCAGCGGCATCGGCGGAATCGAGATTCTCGGCAACCCTCCGATCGCGTCCGGCGTGACTCGCTATGATCGCCTCTTGCCACGGTTCGAAGAGGTCAGCCTGGAAGCTCCGGCCCAGGTCTATGCCGCCACCTTCAACGGCTGGAGTGGCGACTGTGACTCGACCAGTGGCCCGGGCGGTCGGATCTGCAATGTCACGATGGGCGGAAGCCGGTTCGTTGTCGCAAACTACAACAATCAGGACTTCTTTGTCGAGTTCGACGCGACCGGCGCCACGGGCGTGTCCATTACCGGCAATACCTTCAGTGGAACGACGCCGTTCAATCGGATTCGGCGGTCTGGCGATTTCGTTGAGTTCACCGCCCCCGACATGGCCGACGGCGTGCCCTTCGAGGGGTGGTCTGGCTGTGATCCACCCATCGGCGAGGAGGTGGGACCGACCGGTCTCAATCTCCGGCGCAACCCGTTGACCTGTTCTTTGATCGTGGACGGCAATCGTACTCCCACAGCGCACTTTGGCGGATACCCGTCCGCCTCCGGTTTCGTGTCGGACTTTGCCGATCAACACTGGACCCGCCGAGAGACCGATTTCGGGTGTGGCGCGGCTTCGATTGATGCCACCGAAAACACGCTGACCTTCCGAACGGCGAACGGTTGTGCTCTAAGCGTTGCGACTTACACCCATCGGGGGGCATTGGTCGACGGCTGGATCTCCTTTGACTGGAGTTACTCGGAAAATTTGCCGCATACCTGGATCGCCAAGGCCGGCATTGTCGGAAAGCCGATGGACGCAACCGTTCTTGCCGAGAATGGCAATGGCGGCGGGACGATCAATAACTTCTTGTATCGACGTGGCGAGCAGTTCTACATCGACCTGCGCAAGACGCAAGGCTTGGGAACGTCGGAGCTGCAGATCAGCAACTTCCGTTTCGTACCGCTGCCGGCGATCTTTCTAGATAACATGTTCAATGATCGATTCGAGCAATAATGATCACGGATTCCGCAGAAGAGCGATGGGCGGCTGCTGACAGGCAACCGCCCATCGCTTGCGGCGAGAAGAGGGGTGTTGCGCTTTAGAAGTAAAATTGGCGACCCGTGTGAGAGCCACGGCTCTGCACCCTGGTAAGAATAGAAGGTGACTTGAAGCATGCGACTACGAGCAATCTGCACCCTGACCTCTCTACTTCTTTGCGCTCCTCAAGTAAGCGCACAGTTCGATCCTTCTGGGTCTCAATACATCAGCATCGATCGAATGAGCGCCGACCCACTCGGCTTCTTCCAGCCCTCCCGTAACGTCAGTTCGTTGATTGGCGGCGACTTCGATCGAGATGGAGTCATTGATCTTGCCATTGGACTTTACAGGACTAACCTTACCGACGGCTTTGGGGATATTACTGTCTTAGCCGCTGGCAGCGTCCATATTTTCTTCGGAGCGCCGGATAAGTTCTCGGAGGACGGCCAGCGTTTCGTCCCTCCGCCCAACCCGGTCAACCAAAATGATTTTTTCGGTGACTCACTGGCAGTGGGGAACGTTGACGGCAGTGGCACCAATCTCGCTATAGGCATGTACCTGGACCAGGTGGGTTCTGTTGACAACGCAGGAAGTGTCCTCATTCTCTACTCAAATCAATCAGGCCTGGACTATTCTTCCGCTGAACTCTGGAATCAGGATACTCCTGGCGTTTCGGGAGCGTCGGAACCTTTCGACGATTTCGGAGACGCTGTCGCACTTGGGGACTTTGATGCCGATGGATTTGACGAGATGGTGGTGGGCGTGCCAGGTGAAGCAATCGGAACAATTGATAATGCGGGAATAGTAAATGTTCTCATTGGAACCCCCGGCGGTCTGAGCACCACTGGCGCTTTTAGCATCCGTTCGGATTCGGACAATGTTCCGGGAACCGTTGAGACCCTTGATCTATTTGGCGACACTCTCGCGGTGGGCAACTTTGACTGCGACGCCTACGAGGATCTCGCCCTTGGCGCGCGAGGCGAGGCAATAGGAACCGAAACCGGGGCCGGAGGGGTCTGGGTATTCTACGGCTCGTCGATCGGATTGGATTCGACGTCCGAGCAGCCGAGGAGGGTTGACGTCTGGAATCAGGATAGCTCCGGCATCAAAGGCACTTCGGAAGAAGGGGACGCATTCGGAGGCGCTCTTGTCGCCGGCGATTTCAACGGCGATGGCTGCGACGATCTAGCCATCGGAGCTTACGGCGAAGCCGTGGATTCCAATAAGGTGGCGGATGCCGGCGCCGTCGCGGTCATTTATGGCTCGCAAGCGGGGTTGGTCAGCGCGGGTGATGAGCTGTGGACCGAGGACGATCTCGGCCCCGGTATCAGTGCCGGGTTCCGCGCGCGTTTCGGATGGGCACTCTCCGCCGCAGACTTCAATAAAGACGGTTTCGAGGATCTGGTTGCCAGTTCCCCAGGCCAGGTCCGCGTTTCGATCCTTTACGGTAGCGAAAACGGCCTGTTAGCTCAGACTGCATCCACCTGGACCGCCACGCGCGCCGGCACTGAAGACTGCGAGCTGATGGCCAGTGATGGTTTTGGAAACGCACTGGCTACAGCCGACTGGAATAGAGACGGATTGCCTGACCTGGCTGTTGCTTCACAACTCGGTGTTCATGTGCTGTTCAATAATGGAAGTTTGGATATTTTCCAAGATCGCTTTGAGGCCGCTTCTGAAACTCGACAATCCACAGTTTGTCTCTGAAGCGTAAAACCAAAATGTATACAGCAATGATTTCGATAGTTAGACGCCTATCATCCCGGGCAGGCGCGGGGGAAGGATACGCCAGCAAGCACACCTGGCTTTATTGCCTGTCCTAGAATTTCGTGCCTTGACGCCAGCGCGGGAGGCCCAGGCCATCGAGCCGGTATCCGGGCCCTAACTAGGTATTTTCTTTTCGGTCACGGTCGCGGTTTTGAATGTAAGAGAGGCAGGTCGTGTAATTTGCGTCAAGCTTCCCAAGCTGACATAGACACTGGCTCATCGCCGATTCATAGACCAGGGTTACCGAACAGCTTGCACCGGGAACTTCGTTCCCGCACATCGCACTACTCTAGGGAAGCTCTGAATAATTATGCTCGGGCGCGACGGGCTTTTTCGGGAGGCTCCGGCTCGGCTTGGGCGAGCGACGTTTGGTCAATCCAAATGAGCGAGTCCAAACGAGGCGGAGGCCCCGAAAAGACCCGTCCCTATTGGCGATTGTTATGACAAGCGGCCGGAAAAGCCGCACCTCGCGCAGATTGTCATGACAATCGCCACTCGGCCGTAGCTATGGCTACTGTCGCTCATGTCGCACCACACGATCTGCGGCTTTTCCGACTGAAACGCGCTCCGAGCATAATTGTTCAGAGCTTCCCTAGGCGCACGATTTAAAGCGCATCATTCCGCCGAGGATTCGAGCGCCTTGTCGATCACCGGCAGGAGCTTATCGATGTCTGCCAGCGCCAGCTCGTAGAAACTGAGTATGGAGCGCATACCGGCGGACGCACGAAAGAGCATCAGGGGTAAACGAGGATCCGCGGCGAGGGCGTCGCCCGAGATCGGTTCGACGCGCTCCAGGCCGGGGAGTCGATCGTGGTCGGCGAGCGCAGTCTCCATCCATTCGGGTGAGACCCGCATGACCTCGGAGAAGAAAGGCATGAACTGGTCCTGCTGGAAGACATCGCGCAGGCCTTCGAAGACCTCGATGCGCTTGACGCGCAGACCGTAGAGATCGGTTAAGCCCTTGCGCAGATTCGCGTCGGACAGCACTCCGAGCCCCTGACTCATCAGCGCACGGTACGCGCTGTCCTTGGCAAACAGCCGGGCGCCGCCGTGGGTCAGATACAGCCTGGATGCCCAGTCTTCATCAGGAATCACTCCGGCGTTGAGCTCGGCCTGCAGGTCGTAGAGGATCTGCTGACGCAGCTCCAGCGCCTCGATATCCCGCGCCAGATCAAAGCGGGTCTCCACCAGATCATCTCGCATCTCCACGAGAAGCTGCCGCTCCAGCGCACGCTCCTTGCGTTCTTCATTCCAGTTGTCGAAATACAACGCCAGCGTGATCCCGATGAAGATCAGCGCGACCTCGGCCAGAGCGCGGCGCCAGTTCAGTTCGCTTAATCGAAGGATCGGCATGATAGATGATTGTGCCAGAAACAGGAATCGCCCGAGCGATTTCGATAGTCTGAATCGTCCTGCCTTCTGGCAGTCGAGATCCGGGTTGTTGCAACAAGGCTCATCTCGAGCTGGGTAACGCTGGACTCATATGAACGCCTTCCCCGCAGTCAAGCTTCTTTTCGGCGATCTCCGGCTGATTTGGCATGATTGAGGTTCTTCCAATCGATGGTCACCCAGAATCAAAGAATCCCAGCCCGTTTCGCTACTTCTCTATTCTGTGGCTACCAGCAATTGACATAACCCATGTCCTGGTTCATGTTTCAGGCTGGTGAGCACGTGGACGTTGTATGGAAGCCCTGATCGTGCTGTTTTTGCTGGTCTGCTTGCTGACCTTTGTCGGCGGCATTCTGGGTTTGATCGCTTTTGTCAGGATCGGAACGCTCAGCGCGGAATTGAGGCTTCTTCAGGCGCGCGTTGCGGAGCTGGTTCGTTCTTCAACAGGCGAAGGCGAGGGTGTCGCGGAACCGAGCGACACACTCTCGACGACCGACGATGCGTCCGAGCGTCAGCCGGCCGCCCGCTCAACGGCACCCCCCGGCGCGCCGGGGGCGCAGCCATTGTCCGGCGCACGTGCCCCATCGACTCAGTCTCCGAGGATCGATGATCCGGGTCCGGCAGAAGCCACTTCTGGCAGGCGTGGCCAGGGCTCCTCTTCATCGGCGCCCAAGAAAGCGGCTGCGCGTCAGCGGCTCGAACCATCGCGGTTCGTGCAAGCGCTACAGCGCAATTGGATGGCCTGGCTGGGCGGGTTCTGTATCGCGCTGGCCGGGATCTTCCTGGGCAAATACTCGATCGACCAGGGCCTGCTCGGTCCGGGCCTGCGCATTGCGCTGGGGGTCGTGACGGGCCTGGCGCTGCATGGCCTAGCGCTTTGGTTGCGGTTGAAAAAGGGTAGCCATCCGTCCCTGGCCGCGATGGCCGGCGGCGGCAGCATCACCTTGTTCGCGACCCTGCTGGCCGCCTTGCATTTCTATCAGATGTTCAGCCCGACGCTGGTTTTCGTGCTGCTGGCGCTGGTTGCCCTGGCCACGATGTGGCTGGCGATCTACCAGGGCCCGTTACTCGCGATTATCGGAATGCTCGGTGCCTATGCTGTTCCGGCCCTTGTTTCCACCGGCAGCGGCGATCTAATCGCTGCGTTGATCTATGCTCTGATTATCACGGTCGCTGTCTTGTTGTTGGCGCGGGTGGTGCGGATGAGCTGGCTCTGGTGGGGCGCCGTGCTGGGGGCGCTGGGCTGGTGGTGGTTGTCATTGACCAGCACGCAGGTTGATGGCCTGCGCGGGCTCTATCTGACGGTGCTGGCCTACCTGTTGATGGCAGTGTGCTCGGGCAACTGGCGGCTTCTTGATTCACAAGCGGGTGACGGTCCGGCCCTCGATGGTTCAGGAGATACGGGGGGCGGTCCGACGATGTCGAGCGATACAACGGCGAATCGATCCCGTCCAACGGTAGGGGAGGTGGGACTGCCGGCGGCCCTGTTCGGAATCGTCCTGGCGCAGCTCGTGTCTGTGCTGCAGAGCGGGTGGGCGGCGCATTGGCCCGCTTTTCTTGCCTTGCCAGCGCTGCTGCTGCTCGCCAGCCTGCGCCAACCGCGGTTCCTGGCGCAGATCTGGATACTGCTCCTCGGTACCCAGGCCTGCGTGGTCTCACAGTTCGCGTCCTTCCCGCAGCTGAGTATCGGCTGGAGCAATGCGCCGCTCGAGTCCTACGCCGAGCTGTTCTATTCCTTGCTGAGCCTGGGTCTTCTGGCGCTCGTGACGGCGCTGTATGGCTATCGCTTGGGTGAGCGCCGGGCCTGGTGGGCCTCTCTGCTGGCGATGACGCCGGTCCTGTCTTGCCTCTGTGCTTTCCTGAGCGCGCCGCAGGTGGCCACGCAACTCAACTGGACCCTGCTATTCGCTGTCCTCGCGGCCTTGCAGATGGCGATTGCCATCACCGTCACTCATCAGCGGCGAGGGCGTTGGCTCGGTATCTGGCACTTCATTTCCGGGCACTGCGGCTATGCACTGGCGGTAGCAGTGGCCTTCGAAGCCGCCACGCTGACCCTGGCCCTGGCCGCGCAGGTGCTGTCTCTGGCCTGGCTGATCAAGCGCTTCGAGGTCAGCGCCCTCGGTTGGTTGTTGAAACTGGTCGTGTTGCTGGTGGTCCTGCGCCTGACGGTGAACCCGTGGCTGGTCGACTATCCGGCTATCTGGCATTGGCCCCTTTGGACCTATGGCGGCGCCACCCTCCTGTGTTGGCTGGGCAGCCGCCAGTTGGCCGATCATGCGCCGCTTCGTCGATGGACCGAGGTTGCCAGCCTGCACCTGTTCGTGCTGACGATCTGGGCCGAGGCGCGTTATCTGTTGTACGACGGTCGGGTCTTCTTCGTCGACTACAGCTTCAGCGAAGCGACGCTGTACATCGGGCTTGCCGGATCACTCAGCCTCGTCTACCATCAGCGCGCGCGGATCAGCGCGGGCCTGAAACACTGGTATCAGGGTTATTCTTTCCTGCTCCTGGCGTTCGCCTTGCTTAACTACATGGCAGTCCTGCTCAACTTGCTGAACAGCGAGCCCTGGGCGGTTCAGGCCATCGGCGCGAGGCCTGTTGTCAACCTTATGACGTCCGCGTTGGGCTTGCCCATTGTGCTATCGCTCCTGTTTGTTCGTTTCTATGCGGGAGCCAAGCCGCTGGCCTCTCTGGTTGCGGGTGTGACCGGCTTTATCTTCGTGTCATTCCAGATTCGCCATCTATGGCAAGGCACGGTCTCGCTGCAGACCAGCACCTCGGCCGGGGAGCTGTATACCTATTCGGTCGTCTGGCTGCTGATGGCCGTCGCCGCCATGCTGGTGGGCGGCATGCGGCAGTGGCAGAACCTGTATCGAGGGGGGCTGATGATGCTGGCCGTCGTGATCCTGAAGATCTTCCTGATTGATCTGTCCGATCTGGATGGGCTGTTCAGGGTGGCCTCGTTCATGGGGCTGGGCCTTGCGCTCGTGGGGATTTCCTTTCTGCATCAGAAGCTCAAGCCCGCCGCCAGGGCAGGGGTGTCGTAGGTGCTCGCTGTGAGCAGCGTCATCACGGCACGTCATCGCGGGACACCCAGACAATCGCCCAGACAGTCAAGCCATCATCATGGCCCAAAACAGGAATTCTCCCTCTGGTCACGGGCGGGTGGTTTGAATGTAAAAGGGGTCAGATCGTGTAACGTGCGTCAAGCTTCCGAATCTGGCAGAAACACTGGTCCATCGCCGAGCGAGTCGACTTGCTGTTGAGCGGTGCATGTCAAAAGACGCGGCTATCCCGTCTTTGCGTACGATTTCTGGGCTCAACGCCTGGGTGTCTTCTGTGATCTCTGCCGAACAAGCCGCTGACCATCACCTGCAAGCCCGACCGCGTAGATAAAGTATCCGAGCTGTCATCGCCAGAAGGCCAATCGACCCAGTCGCCAGCACAAGAAACACCCAGGCGAGGGGCTTCATTCCAAGCCGACGTGCTTCGGGGACCAGGAAAGCCAGCGCTATACTGACCGCAAGCAGAAGGTCAAACCAGATCTGATTGGCCCAGGCCGATGCGCTGATCGCCGGAAACACCGCCAGCAACCCCTGATCCAGAATGCACCAAATTGTCCATCCGAGCAGGAGCGTACAGGCTGACAACGGTAGCAGCCAGGCACGGGGATTGCTATCGGAGTCCATATCCAATCGATGAAGCGTGGCCCAGATGATCCAGAGGAAAACCAGTCCGCCAATCAGCAATGCCGAAAACTCGAAACCCGTCATCAGGTGTACTCCAAAAAATGTAGCAGTCGCTACAATACCAGACTGTAGCAGTCGCTACAATAGTCCTCATGTCAGATAAAACAGCACTACGAAATCAGCAGGTCGCGGCCATGGCCGAGCACGTCCTGGATCACGGTTTGCAGAGCGCCAGCCTGCGTCCTCTCGCGAAAGCCGCGGGCACCAGCGATCGCATGCTGATCTATCACTTCGGCTCTCGCGATCAGATCATCGACGCAGTGCTCCTGCATTTGGCCGCGCAGGTCAAGGAGGGGCTGAATCTGGCCTTACCGGCCGAGCCGATGCCGACTCGCGAAGCCTGCATTCAGATCATCATGGACATTCTGCGGACAGATCACTTTCAGCGCTTCAATTCGATCTGGTTCGAGATCCTGGCCGGCGCTGCAGCAGGCCTCCCCAGCTTTCAGGCCACGGCTCATCAGATCATGAAGGATTTCGCTGAGTGGCTTGAGATACGCGTGCCGGCCTCCGAGACTGATCGTCCTGCCGCAGCCTGGGCGCTGCTATCGGTCATTGAAGGGCTGGTTGTGATGGACGCTGCCGGTCATCATCCAGCTCTGGAGAAGGTCACTACTGAAGTTCTGGCCACTTGAATTCTTGATCAATCGGAAAGAACCAGGGAACAAGCCAGAACCGGCATCGAACAGGGCGCTCCTCTGGTTACGACTGTCAAGCGATACCCGCTTTCAAGTACCGAGGCGTCACCTGCCGTTGGACAACTTCGGATTGGGCTTTTGCGCGGGGCCAGTGGTGGATTCCCTCAATTCTGTTTTTGCCCGAGCGTCTGCTCCAGGTCTCCGATTCGGCCACTTGTGCCCTTGACGATTCAGTGGGTGCCCCGTATCCGCCGCCCCGTATCCGCCGTATCCGGGGCGGGCCAATTCGAACGACGTCAGGTCGCCATTCCATGTCTGTCACAAGAGACCTACAAGCAGCTTTCGGTTCGTGGCTGTGTCGCGTTGTCCTTCGCGCGGGCCGCCGGAAGACCCACATCGATCAACCTGTGGAAGCGCGACCAGCCGCAAGACATCTGACTGAGACATGCCGGCATCGAACGGCGAGCAGTCGAACGCAATGAAGCCAGGGCTTTGACCCTGGCTCCACCGTTTTCTTTCCGACGATTGACTGATGGACAGTACGCTCTGCCCGAGGATTTGATCAGGGAACGATAGAAGACAGCGAGAATTCTTGCTCAATCAAGGACGAATTCGGCATGCGTCCGATCCGGCAACGCCCCTCGTACTCTGCCAATCCGTTTCCATTGTCGTCAAACCCGGTGCCGTTGATCTTGAGCACGCAGATCGCCCGAGGCCCGTCAATTCGATCAAGCAGGAAGGCCGTGCCAACGGTCTCACCGGTCTGGAGATTCACGTCAAAGCGAAACAGTTCATCGTGAAGAAGTACAGGACCGACACCCAGGATCGTGCCGGAGAAGACTTGATTCCCAGTATTTGTCAGCGTTCCTGCAACTTCATCGATCACTGTTTCAGGTTGATAGAGCACACGGCCATGGATGTCACCGAACAGATCGATGGTTTCAGTGGAAGACTGCTGGATTCCGGTTTCCGTCGGGATCACGTTGTGAATAATCACGTTACGGCCCGGCTGATCGTCGAAGTAGTGAATCGCCGTACCCGAGACGCTTTGCCAATTCCACTTGCTCGTGCTTTCTTCGTCTTCTGCAAGAACAAACGATGAAACCATCACCGAGAGCAGGGTCAGAGCCCGAAATACGCTTGAAGCAATCATGTTGATCTCCTTAGGTTCAATGTGGATTTCCTGTTGCCCGTTCTCACCGGGGCAGCGGTGTCGAGATCGATGCTGCTAAAAAGCCGGCGCTCGAGCAATGGACAGACGCAGCCACGGCCTGCCTTGACCCGCTATGGCCACGTATGTCCCACTCTCGATCTGCTTTCCAATACACTGAAGGCATGGCTCGGATGAATCCCGAAGACAGGCTCGATAGCTGGAAGGCGATTGCGCGCTACCTGGGTCGCAGCGTACGCACGGTCCGGCGCTGGGAGCAGCAAGCGGGCCTTCCCGTGCACCGGCTCATGCACCAATCCCAGGCCAGCATCTACGCGTTCAAGAAAGAGCTGGATGCCTGGCGACGGTCCAGGGCCAAGCCGTCAGTGAGACTGCCACCCTCGGATTCCGGCAAAACGACTGGAAATGCAGACTCGCTCCGCCCGGAGCCAGCAACAGGGGTTACGACGGCCGCCATCGCAGTACTCCCATTCAGCTTTGCCGGACCTGACCCATCACAAGCCTGGGTTGCCGATGGGCTCACGGAAGAAGTCATCGGCGAATTTTCCCGCCTTGCGAAGCTTCGTGTGACATCACGAACATCCTCCGCGAACATCAAGAACATCAATCAGGACTCGGGATCGATCGCGAAATTGCTAGGTGTGTCTCACTTGCTTGAAGGCAGCGTTGTGGGAGATGGGCGTCGGCTGCGAATCAATATTCGGCTGATCGATCCGCAGCGCGATGAGCATGTCTGGTCAAAGAAGTTTGCAGGAGAAATGGACGATGTCTTCGATATTCAGGAGCGGATCGCGCGCGCCGTGGTCGATGCGCTGAAGCTGGAACTCGAACCCTGGGAGAAAGATCGCATCGGACAGCCCGGAGTCGCCAATCTTTCTGCTTGGCGGCGAGTCATACTCGCACGTCAGACAGCGTTTCAGTGGCGTCCGGATGCGCTTGAGAAAGCACGGGCCCTATTGATCGAGGCACTGACGCTGACAGGCGAAAACGCCACGATCTGCGCAACGCTGGGCCGCGTTCTGCTTCACCACGTGGAAGTCGGCACCCCTGATCGGCAGCGCGTACTGGAAGAAGCGAAATCCTGGGAGGCACGAGCGCGCAAAGCTGATCCCGATCACCCGGAAGCGCGCATTCTCAGCGCGTGGCTCGCTCATGTCACCGGCGATCTTGAATATGCCATCAAAGATCTCGAGACTGCGCTGGAAGCGGATCACGATCATCCAGATGCACTGGTACTTCTAGCCCACTGCCTCCTGCGCGTTGGGCTGGTCGATCGGGCACGTCCTGTCATCGAACACGCGATCGCAGTCGATCCACTGACACCACTGACTCGCTGTTTCCCGGGCTATCTCGCTGCCATGGAGGGCCGCTTTGATGAAGCAGTCAAACCCTACCTCCACATGCTGGAGGGCGATTCGGCCAATCCGGTCTCCCGCCTTTTCTGTGTCTGGATCTGCTTCGCTGCCGGGAATAACAAGGAAGCAGCTGCCCTGGCCAGGGGCTTCGAGGAGGGGGCTCTGGATTCAACTCCGGCCTGGATGGCGCGTCAGTTTGTCGCCGCCCACCAGGGCACCCTGAGCGATCTGACGGTCCCTGAATCTATCATTCTTGCCTCCGAAAGCAGCGAGATGTATTGTCGACATGCTGCAGAAGCCTGGGCCCTGGAGGGCGACACCAGGAAAGCTGCTGCCTGGCTGGAACGGGCCATCAATCTCGGCTTTGTCAACTGGCCTTACCTTGCTTTGCATTCACCGTTTCTCAGCCCGCTGGCGGAAGACCCCGCCGTACACCAGGTGCTGGCAAAAGCCAAGACGAGATGGAAAGCGGTCTCGGGCACACTGTCAACGCCAACCTGAGCTGATGAGGCATCACCAAGAGTGTTGACCGCTATCTCAGAGGGCTGCTGATCCACGGCGCCCGAGCCGCCAACTCGGTCACAAAGGACCAACAAAGCCCACTGACTCGCTGAACCGAGCCGATCGTTGCACGTTGCGGCTTCAACAAAGCCATGGGAGCCCTGGCGAACCAGGATGTGCGTTTCACTTTGCTGATCGCGCCCCGCGATGCGCAGTGTGACTCCAGCAAGGCGTTTGCTCCCCCCTGACGAGTCTGCAAAACCGATGAAGAAAAAAGTCAACGATTTCGAGTGTTCCTGGTACGGGACAAAAGTGAGAAGCCGAATCAGCCAGTGACCGACGGCAAGGTGCTTCACTACGGGGAGGCGTCCATATAGGTCCTAAGTTGCCTTTAGTGATGTGATCCCAATTGGAATAATTGAGTTTCAGAGATTAAAGAGGGACGCACTGAATAAATAAAAGGAGAAGAATAATAAATTCAGATAGATGCAGATATCAGATTTCAAGATAATTTCAAGGTAATTTCAAGTTAATGGGAAACGGTTGATAAACAATCTGGCTGAAGAATCGGATGATGTCTTTCCGTTGGCGCTATCACCCAAGGCGTGGCATTGACTAGAGGCTTCCTGGGTGAATCGTCAAACCTTAACCTCTGAATCCAGGAGTTGATCATGAAACTATTTCGAAAAAAAAGCGACGCCGAAAAGGCCCGCAAGAAAGACAAGAAGGAGGCAAAGCGTGACGCTCGTGAACGCCGTCAGGAGGCTCGAAAAGATGCTCGGGAGGAGCGACGAGAAAACCGAAAGGAAGCCAAAACTGAAAAGCAGGACGCACGCAAGGAGAAGCGGGATGCCATTCGTGACATCCGTCGATCCGATTTATCTGGCAAAGACAAACGAGCGGCAAAAAAGGAAGCGCGTCAGGAAAAGCGCGATGCCATCGATCTTGCGCAGCAGGACAAGCGCGATAACAAGCAGGCCATCCGCGAAGAGAAAAGACAGACTCTGGTTGAGATTCGAGAAGAAAAGCGGAAAAAGCTCAGAGCACTTCGCGTTCCCAAGGCTTCCAATCGCCGGTGGAACAGCTACCTTCGGTTTCAGGAAGTTGAGGCGCTTGAAATATACAAGCCTGAAACGCTAGCTCATCTGAAAGTTATTTGCCGCATAGCGACCGAAGAGGGCCTCACGGTGCGTGCCATCGGATCGGGTCATTCGTTCTCCAATATCGGTGTGACTGATGACATTTTCATTTTGACGGATAGCTACGACGCCATGTTGCCGATGAGTCAGGCCCGGCGCAGAAAGCTCAAGCAAGGGCGCCGTTCGGGATTAGCTGAATTCGAAGTAGGGCGTACGATCATCGATATTTCCAAGGAACTGGAGAAAACGGGCCAGGCGTTGCGTAATCAAGGCACCTATGATGGTCAGACCTTCTGGGGGGCGGTTTCGACATCTACCCACGGCTCGGGGCTTGGGCGTGGTCCCTTCCCAGACATGGTGCTTAGCTTTGTCATGGTCGGTGAAGGTGGCCGCACCTATCGGATCGAGCCGTCCGACGGCATCACCAACCCAAACGGCTGGTCCGAGCGGGGTGTGGATGAGCTGATCCAGGATGATGACACCTTTTTCTCTGCAGTTTGCTCATTCGGATCCATGGGCGTGGTTTATTCTGCAGTTATTTCGGCGCGGGATTTTTACTGGCTTGATGAATGGACCTTTCTCACGACGTGGCAGGATTTCACTGAAAGCTTTCCGCGGCAGGAGGATGCAATTACCTTTATTCGTCAGTGGGATACGATCTCGTTCCTCGTCTCTCCGATGATCGCAAAATCTGGCGGCAGTAAGGACGTCGACTTCAAAGATAAAAATCCGATGTCGATGACAGTAAGGCTGCGCACACCAGACGATATGCGGCGCCGAATCGGGGGGCGTTCTTTTGACACGATCGCGAAAGCGTTTGAAAACATCGGAATCATTACCGGCAATGCGCCGGCTGAAGGTGGAGGATGGACAGTGAACGAGCTCCTTCCCGGCGACGCATGGATCGCCAAGACAGCAACCCGAGGTGGAGTAGCCCGTGGGTGGATGGGTGAAGCGCTTGACCCAGATACAATTCGCGACGACATTCCTATTAAGCGGCGGAACAAATGCTACAAGATCTTTCCGAAGGGTGGGAAGCTATTCGGCGGCTACGGAATCGAACTCGCTTTCCCGTTGCATCGCATCTACGACGTGATGGATCGGATTATCGCACTTGCGGAAGAAAATCGTGATGATCGGCACTATCATACCGCACCCGTCGCGGTACGCTTCGTGGCACCGTCAAGGGCGCTGGTTTCACCTCAGTACAATCAAGAAACGGTCATGTTTGAAGTGCTGATGGCGAAGGGCACCAAGGGCGGTGCCGATGCGTTGCGGCGGATAGAGGAGCAGATGATCTCGGACCCGGATATCCGGATTCATTGGGGGCTGAATCTGGATGTCATGCGTTCGGTCGATATGGAAAACATGTACGGTGAGAACTGGCAGATTTTTTCCCGGATTTTCCGTCGATTCAATGCCCGAAGGATTTTCGCGAATGATTTTACAGACCGCATCGGATTGTGACGGATCACTGTATATCCATGATTCTTAATGTTCGTCCAGGCTCTAGTCTAAGTAGACGGGTTGCAGGTAAGCGCCTACGAACCTCAGGACGCAACAGCCCCACGAGCCTGACGACGACTTTGAGATGGTGCAAATCGGCCAAAAGGCCGATCAACCCGGCTTTCAGCCATAACCTAAAGCCACCGGTTTAGCCGGTGGCCATTCACTATCAATGGAGAGGTTGTAGATTAGCTCAATGGTTCCGGCCCCTCGACCGGAAGATATATTGGTTGATTCTTGCCTCAGGCTGTCTCGGATCTGCGCCGGCACTCGGGAAATGGCCCGCGTATACTTCGTTACATCGGGCAGGGCCGCATTCTCGCCTTGCTCCGCGAGCCTGCCGTTGACCCAATTTCAATTCCAAGGATTTCATCGCCTGCCGCGCTTTGCCCCTTCTTCGCTGCCCTTTCTATTTGCATCGATTTTTTTCCTTACCGGATTTTTCCCTTCCGTTTCGGCCGACGAGATGCTGAACGAGGTGACATGGGACTCGCTTTGCGCGGTGACCGTGTGTCGTGGTACCGGCCACGACGGCGTGTTTGCCGTGAAATGCTCTCCGGATGGTCTGCGCATGGTCCCGGAGGTGCGAAACCTCGATAAACGCGGTCTGTTTCTCGCCCACATAAACGGCGAGAGCCGGTTCTGGGCGGATGGCCAATCCGCTGTCTGGCTGGCTGACGGCCGGGGAATCGTATTCGTTCGCGACAATGATTTATGGACGATCGAGTTGGGCGCGGATTTCGCCGTCCGTCTGAACGATGATGAGCATGACGTGCGTGCGCCGCGCCTGTCGCCGTCCGGCGATACGATGGTTTTTGCCAGCGGTCGCTCTGGTCACCAGGACCTCTGGCTGTTGCAGCTTGACGGAAGGACTCCATCGGTACAGCTGACCAAAGGTGCGATGCCGCTTGATGAAACGCGCTTCACCCACAGCTGGTCGCCTGACGGCTCGGAGGTGGCTTATTACTCGAAACGCGCCGACGCCCTGTCCAACGACCTGTGGCTGGTTGATATCGGAAGCCGGGAGGAACGTCGACTGACGCGGACACTCATGGGGCAGGGCGAGCCTGCCTGGTCGCCGGATGGATATCTCATCGCGGTCTACGGTATGCCGAACTCCGCTTAATGGTACACGGAGCTCGCTGACCTCTTTGTGATCCACTTTGAGGACGGCAGTGCTGAAACGCTGGCGATGCAGGTCACGGCTCGTGAACCCGGAGCGCCCCCTGGTCTTCTGACGGCAGCGAGTTGTTTTTTTTTAATCACAGTCGCGGCGAAGTTGCGCTTTGGCGAGTGCCTGACGAGGGTGGGGTGGTGACTCGTATGACCCATGCCGGCGGCTTGATCCACGACTGGGCAATGAGTCCCATCGGCGAGTAGTTTGCACTGATTCGCTCATCGCCGACCCGTGGGCGGGAGGTCGATTTGCTGCCAATCCTCGGCGGTGGACTGACGCAGCTCACCCTATTCGCCAGCCATTGGTTGGGATTGGTCGTGCCTGAGGAGACTAGCTTTCGTGGCCGGGAAAGGCTCTACATCCAGGCGCTTTTTTCGGCCGCCCGGATTCGAGCCAGAGGGCAAATATCCGGCCGTGATCCATGTCCACGGCGAAGGCACCCATTCCTATTACAACGGACTCAATCTGGTCGAACAGTGCATGGCCCAACGCGGCTACGTGGTGCTGGCGGTCGATTACCGCGGCGGCTCCGGATTCGGTCGCGGTTTCCAGGATCTGTCGACCAACGACTGGTCCAACGGCCAGGCGCTTGACGCTGCGGCGGCGGCCGATTTCATCTGGGCCCAGCCGTGGTCGAACGGCAAGGTCGGTATCTATCGTTATAGCTATGGCAGCATTACCACCATGGCGGCAGCCGCACTGGCACCTGACGCGTTTGATGCCGCGGTACCGATGGCTGGAATCTATGATTTTGCATCAGCTAACCATAACGCCACACGATTGATCCGGCTGTTCACCAGCCATGGCAATGGCTGACCGCCGGAGGCGCGAGCCGATGTTTATGCAGTCAGCAATACAGTCGTTCGGCTTGATGCGGTGAAGCACCCATTCTGTTGAAGCACGGCGAGGGCGACACCATTGCGCCGTTCGGCCAGTTCGAACAAGCCCGCGAAGCTCTGGCGGGTCACAGCAAGGTGTTCGAAGCGCACTGTTATGCCGGCGAACCGCATCGGTTTCAGAACCTTGAAAACCGAGTTGACATGTATCGTCGCATGGAAGCCTGGATAGACTGATGGCTCAAGCAACCACCCGATTCCGCTGAAACCCTCGGCGAGGCGCGGTTGCGCGTCCTTACTCCCTTACCGCATTGTTTGGTGTGCGGGGACCATCTCCTGGTCTTTTCTGTCTCGGTCTCAGGATGTCTGTCGTCCACGGATGCGTGATTAGACCACAGCTATTCTGGCCCGCCAGGCTACGGCAAGAACCCGAATTCCCGGTCGAATCGGATTTTTTCCTGTTGAGTGGCACTTTTTGATTCCCGTTTACGAAATAAGGAGCTGGAATAGAGCATTGAATGGATCATGAACAACGACAAGGCAAGGAATTTCCTGTTGGGACTGGCGTTACTGACGGCTTGTTCGACCGGGCTGAAGGCGCAAATTTGGGTCGGCGGAGACCCTCAATGCGATCATCAGAACATCCAGGATGCCTTGAACGAGGTGTTGCTGGGCGTGGATACTGAAATCAGAATCGCCAATAATATTTCTGGCGGGGAGTACATCGAAAATCTAGATTTCGACTACAACTTGACCGAAACCATTGCTATTCGCGGCGGATATGATGCATGTCAGGGCACCCTGACTGAGACACCCAGCGTGGTGAATGGCAATGATCTGAACCCGGTGTTCAATATCTCGGGCGGCAATCCCGGTCAACGCGTCACCATCATTCTCAGTCGGTTGGCGTTCAAGAACGGACGAGCAGACGGAAGCGGCCGTGCCGGCGGGCTCAACCTGAGCAGCGTCAGCACCTCTTTTTTCCTCAGGGAACTCTCGATCAGCAACAACACCGGCGTCAAGGGCGGTGGCCTTTACATCAATCTGTTGGACGACACCGGGCTCGAAGTATCCGGCACGCTGATCTTCAATAACTCAGGAACCAACGGAGGAGGTGTGTATTGTGAACAGGCAGGTGAGGCACGAAGCCTCCTGTTTCAGGCGGACAATGCCATCAGCTTCAATCAAGCGATCTCGGGGGTTGCCGGGAACGGCAACGGGGGCGGAGTTTACTTGACCAATGGATGTTCGGCGTCACTGAACAGCGGCGACGCATTGTTTGGTAGCGTCGAGGGTATTGTGGGCAACCAGGCCTCGAATCACGGTGGTGGAGTGTTCATTAGCAATGGCGCGTTCTTGAGGCTCAACCAAAGGGAAGTCCCGGGGGATGGGGTGTCTATCGCAACGATCGCCGAGAATATCGCAGACGCGGACTTCGATGGTTCAGGAAACGGAGGCGGGATCTATCTTACGGGTATCGGCACGCGACTGTCGTTCTCCGAGGGGTCACTGAACCGGAATCAGGCGGTCAACGGAGGCGGTATCGCCCTGGCCGATGAAGCGACGAGCACCTTTGTATTTTCAGGCGCTAGTCAGCCTGCCTGCTATTTTGGTAGTCACTGCGTCGAGTTCAGTCGCAACGTCGCCGGTCAGAACGTATCCGGTGTGGGTCAGGGCGTCGGTGGTGCAATATTCGCTGAATCTTCATCTCAGCTTGGAATCGTACGAACAAGGTTCACGGAAAACCAGGCTGATAACGGGGTGGTCATGGGCGCAACCGATCTGGCCAATATCCGGATCAGTGCCAGTACGATGTACAACAACGGGGGTGAAGTAACATCTGAATTGGCTCAGAACTATATGTTTCTGGCCTCTGAAGAAGGTACGAATCTCGAGATGAAGCACGTAACCGTTGTGGACAATGAAGTGAATCCATCATCTCGCATGTACTTCGGCGCCTTGGGGGCGAGAATTCGCGTCGACAATTCCTTGCTTTTCGACGCGGTCGACGTGCTGGAAGTCATCGACATCAACGGAAGCGACACGCAGACCATCTTCGACTGTGTCATGGCTCATGAAATCAGCACCCTTTCAGGGGCCGTCGGAAATTCGTTTCAGGTCCTCCGATCGGGCTTGAGTTTCGTGGATCCCGGTGCAGGGGATTATCGAATTGGGGCCTCGTCTGCTGCAATTGATCTGTGTTCAGATGTCAACAGCGCCTTTTCTGTTGACTTCGAAGGTCAGGCGCTCGGATATGATGACCCCGCCACGGGTGAGCTGTTTGGGGCTTTTGATGCAGGCTCTGATGAGTATTTCCTAATCGATGCTGTCTTTGCCGATCGATTCGAATGAGGGTGGACCGGGCCGGGGAGCCAGTCGATAGCGCTCTGACAACACGGGACACTGACAACACGGGACATCCGGACAGTCGACGAATTACGCTAGCCGAAACCGGGCGTTTTTCCTATGGCTGAAGTCGGCCAATGCGTGGACACTGTCTCTATGACCTACGCCCGCTCGCAGATCGCTCTACCCGGTGAATACGGCTGTTTCCACGTTGCGACACGGTGTGTGCGCCGCGCCTTTCTGTGTGGGTCGGATAGGGTCAGCGGTACGAAATTCAAAAACCGGCGGCAGCATAGGCAATAGAGCCGTTGCGGTTTCCGCGACATAAGGAAGAAGCGACTGCGGAATGGCGTTATGCGTGTGGACCTCAATCCAGTCCGGGTGGCTATGTGGATCACGCTGGCCGATTCCGATGACACATCCATCCAGAAGCGACTCTAATCGGGCTCGAAGGCGCGGAGATCTTTGAAAACCGTGTCGAATAGTCTGCTCAAACCCGTGGCTGGTCTGAACGCCGATTCGCTGCTCGACTTGACTGAAACGTGCTACATCCAACTCGTTCAATGGACCGGCGAGCAGATTTGTCTCGACAAATGTGGTGCGATTAGAACAAGCTCTCTTGAACAATGCCCACCCTCCGAAATTTCAAAGCTGAGTCGCAATTCGAAAGCCTGGATTCGACAGATTCAGGGTACCGAGAGTATTTACTACCATGCCATTGGTACGGTCGAAGCGATGATGGAAAAGGCGGCCGCCTTCGGCCAAATTTGAATGAAGAGCATCGCCGTAAAAAACTCGAAGAATAATCCGGGACAACCAGACAATCATTGATCATCAAGTGCCTGGTTGTCATTTATTGTGTTTTCGATGATTCTCACCGATTCACCATTCGACTCCAATCATGCGAATCCTGCTTCTGAGACACGCGAAATCCTCTTGGGACCCTCCGGGACTACGTGATCACGACCGTCCCCTGGCGCCGCGCGGTGCGCGGGCGGCGCCTGCCATGGGCAAATACTTCGCCGGCTCAGACCTCCGGGTGGATCGGATCGTCAGCTCCACCGCCGCCCGTGCCTGGTCGACAGCACGTCTGTTTCGGGAATCGTTCGACAGACGGATCCCGCTCGCCAGTCGACGAGATCTCTACCATGCAGACTCGTTGGATCTCCTCTCCATCGCTCTGGAAGAGGCGAATCGGGACGACGACGCCCGAATCATGCTGGTCGGTCACAACCCCGGGATGCACGATCTCGCGCTTGCACTGCATGGCGAAGGCAGACCGGAAGACGCCGCGCGGCTTCGAGCGAAGTTCCCGACGGGCGCGCTGGCGGAATTCGATCTACCTGATCAGCCCACAGTCGATCTCCATGCGGGCGCGGGGCGTCTGCTGCGCTTCGTCCGACCGAAGGATCTGCCGATGGCACAGACGCTGCGACTTTAATGGATCGGCTCCCTTCCAGTCGACTAAACTGGACCGCTGAACTCTTTCTTCGAGGCTGATCATGCGTCGTTTCGTCTGCTATTCACTTTTCTTCGTCCTTCTCACTTCATTGGCTCAGGCCGAACCGTTCACCGCTGAACATCTGGTGACGATCGATCGCATCGGCGCGCCGGTGGTGTCTCCGGACGGACAATTGGTGATCTACACCCTCCGCACCACCGACCTTGAAGCCGACCGCGGCCGGGTGGATCTTTGGATGAGCCCCGTCGCCGGCGGTCAGGCCAGACAGTTGACGACCCATGTCGCGAACGACACCTCGCCGGCCTTCTCGCCGGATGGCAAGCACATCCTGTTCCTCTCCAATCGCGGTGAGACCACCCAGGTCTGGCGTCTACCGGTGGGCGGCGGAGAGGCACAGCCGATCACCGACCTGCCCCTGGATGTCACCACCTTCCGGATCGCGCCGACGGGTGATCGTATGGTGGTCTCGATGTCGGTCTATCTCGATTGCGAGAATCTGACCTGCACTACAGAGCGCAGGACGGCCGAGGCCGACAGCAAGATCACGGCGAGCCATTACGACCAACTCTTCGTGCGTCACTGGGACCACTGGCTGGACAACACCCGCTCGCAACTGTTTTCGATCCCGCTCGATGAGGATGGGATTGCCGAAGGCGAACCGGTCCGTGTCACCCTGCTGGATGCAGACATCCCATCCCGCATCTGGGGCGGCAATGAGGAGTATGCAATTTCACCGAACGGTCAGACCCTGTTCTTTACCGCAAGGCTTCGTGATGCAGAGGAGCCCACGTCAACCAACTTCGATATCTACACGACGTCGCTTCGCAACCCCGCCGATCCGGAGAACCTGACCGACGCCAACGAGGCCTGGGACACCGCACCCATCGTCAGCCCGGACGGCCGTAGCCTGGCCTACAAGGCCATGTCGCGCCCGGGCTTCGAGGCCGATCAGTACCAGATTGTTCTTCGCGATCTGCGTTCTGGCGATACTCGAGTTCTGACCGAAGACTGGGACCGCTCGCCGTCCAGCATTGCCTTCACGCCGGACGGCCAGAGCATTCTGGCCGTGGCTCAGGATACGGGTCACAGCACGCTATGGCGCTTCGATGTCAATGGCGCCGATCCGGTGAGACTCGTCGATGGCGGGACCGTGGGCGGCGTCGACATGGCCGAAGGCAACATCGTCTACGCCATGAACAGCCTGATCTCGCCCAGCGAGCTCTATGTGCTCGATACGGCCAGTGGTCACACTCGCAAGATCACCGACGTCGCCTCACGCACCCTGGCCGGTGTCGAGATGGGCGACTACGAGCAGTTCTCCTTCGAGGGCGCGGGCGGTGCGACCGTCTACGGCTTTGTGGTCAGACCCGTCGGTTTCGAAGAAGGCGAATCCTACCCCGTGGCTTTCCTGATCCACGGCGGACCGCAGGGCAGCTTCTCGAACAACTTCCACTACCGCTGGAACCCGCAGACCTACGCAGGCCAGGGCTTTGCCACCGTCATGATCGACTTCCACGGCTCCACCGGCTACGGCCAGGCCTTTACCGACAGCATTTCAGGCGATTGGGGCGGCAAGCCGCTCGAGGACCTCCAGCTGGGCCTGGCTGCTGCCCTGGAACGCTACCCCTTCCTCGACGGTAACAGGGTCTGCGCCCTCGGCGCCTCCTATGGCGGCTACATGATCAACTGGATCGCCGGCCAGTGGCCGGATCGTTTCCGTTGCCTGGTCAACCACGATGGCATCTTCGACAATCGCTCGATGTATTACGCCACCGAGGAGCTGTGGTTCCCCGAATGGGAGCACGGCGGTCCCTACTTCGCCAACGCACAAGGCCACGAGAAACACAATCCCGCCAACTACGTCGATCAGTGGCAAACGCCGATGCTCGTGATTCACGGCGAACTGGATTACCGCGTGCCGGTGACCCAGGGCATCATGACCTTCACCGCGTTGCAACGTCAGGGGATCGAGAGCCGCTTCCTGTACTTTCCGGACGAGAACCACTGGGTGCTGAAGCCGCACAACTCCATGCACTGGCACGAGCAGGTCAACGCCTGGCTGCACCACTATCTTGATGACTAACCCTTGCCAAGGGCTGGACTCGGAATCTAGAACAAACAATCCATGCGGCAAGTTCCGCCCTCGCGTGTGTGTTTGCGCCGAACAGCCCCTAGCCGAGGTCATCTGGGACGAGGTCATCTGGGACATCCCAACGCTGAATGTGACGGCGGTCGAAAGAGAGCTGCAGGCAGAAGGCGAACGCCTGGCCAGGATTACCGGATGTACCGGCTGCCATGGGCCGACGATGGCCGCAAGAGTGTTCATCCTTATCCCGAACGTTGCGCGGCTGATTGCGCCCTATCTGACGACGCTGGGCGCCGAATCCACGATTCCGATCTGATCCGTGCTATTCGCTATGGTGTCAATTTCGACGGCACCAGCGTGGTTGGAATGCCTTCGACCGCCTTCCACCATCTGACCGACCGTGATCTCGCAGCCATCATCGCCTTCCTTCGAAGCCGCCCGCCGGGGCCGGACGGCACCGATGCCGCCAATGCCTTTCGAGTTTTCGCTCGCTCGGGAATCGCAACCGGCCAGTTCACGTTGCCTGCAGCCGAGACTCAGGCCGGGATTGAGCCCCTGCCGTCACTCGCCCGCTCCGATCCGATCATTCTGGGATGTTACCTGGCGATGACCAGCTGCTCCGGTTGCCACGGTGTGGATCTACAGGGCAACCTGCAGTTTCCTTCACCCTCACTGGCGACCGTTCGGGGCTATACACGGACGATTTCAAAAAGTTGCTGCGCAAGGGTCTGGCCATCGCTGACCGTGAAGTCGGTCTGATGAGTGAAGTCGCACGATCCAATTCCATCGCGCTGGCCGAGCTGGCTTTCCGTGGCATAAGAAACAGCTTCCAGTTCGTGGCTGTCCTGATATATTCGCTGCTATATTGCCTTCCGCTGGCCTTGAATCAGCGCGCCAGCGAAGCCAATCGAGCCCGCACAGCGTCAGCCTCTCCGAGCACGAGCATGATCAGGAGGTCGCCGGGCTGGGCCCAATGCAGGGCCTGCTCCAGGGCATCCATTTCGGTTTCCGCATGCAGGATGTCCTCAGGCGAGCAAGTGCAGCGCAGGAGCTCGCCGCGCAGAATGCCGTAGACCTCGCCATACGCTCGACCTCGGGCGTACTGGGCCAGCTCCGAGATGATCACCCGTTCCGGTTGCAGCGCCCAGGCGCCGCGCGCGGATTCGCGCAGCAGTTCGTCGGTGCGATCGCCGGCCTGGGCAAAGGCAACCAGCCGCCGACGGGCGGGCAGAGCAGCGGTCAGGCTGGCGATGGCGGCCATGGCGTGGGGGTTGTGGGCGAAATCGACAAATACACTCACACCGTCGATCTGGTAGAGATTGCCGCGGCCCGGGTTGTCGTCTTGCTGCATGTGGGTCAGGCCCTCGGCAATCGATTCCGGCTCGGTGCCCAGGTGGGCGCAGACGGCGGCAGCTGCCAGCGCGTTGGCGATGTTGTGCCGGGCCGCGCCGTTCAGGGTCAGCGCGATATCGTCGATCCTGCACAAACGCTGTCGGGCTCCGGCCGCGTCCCGAATCAGCCAGTCGTCTTCGGGTCTGAACTCGGCCGTGTGTCGGTCGGGGTCAAGGCTGAACCAGCTGATGCGGCCGTCATGTTCCCTGGCTTTCTCGACCAGGAGCGGGTCGTCGGCATTGAGCACCAGCACGCCACTGCGTTTGACGGCACGGCTGACGATCCACTTGATTTCCAGCAGTTCGGCCAGGGTTCTGGAACCGAAATCGCCCAGGTGATCGGCGGCGATGTTGGTGATCACGGCGGCGTCGGCTTCATCCATGCCGAGGCCCCGGCGCAGCAGGCCGCCGCGGGCGGTTTCGAGCACCGCAGCGCTGGCCTCGCGGTGACGTAGAATCATGCGGGCCCCACCTGGCCCGGCATAGTCGCCCTTGTCCAGGGCCAGATCGTTGATCCAGATTCCTTCGGTAGAGCTCAAGCCCACCGTATGTCGGGCCGCGCGCAGGATCGCGGCACACATTCGCGCCGTGGTGGTCTTGCCGTTGGTGCCGGTGATCAGCGCGGTCGGAATCCGACGCGGCAGAGTCCAGTCGATGTCGTCTGGGCGAGGCGCGGGCCGCGACGGCCAGGTGTGAGCCGTGGCGCCGAAGCCGACCGAGACCTCGTCGTCATCCCACAGCAACGGCGAGCTGGTCTCCAGGGCTTTGGACTGCAGCGCCAGCAGCGCCGGATTGGCTTCTTCGGCGGCGCGTTCGACCACGGCCTCCAGTGCCGCATCGAGGTCTCCTTGCGCACCGAAGCAGCATTGCCAGGCCAGTTCGGCCAGAGCGATTCCCGCGTACAGACGATCAATCGGCCCATCGAACGCCAGGCTCAGTCCGCCGACCCGAACGCGTGCCGAAAATTCAGGGGCCGGCCAGTCCAGGCGCGCGTGCAGGTCCAGAATTCGAGTCTGCAGGCGCGATTGAACCATGTCTGCCTGTTCAGCGCTGCAGGCGATATCCAGCACCACCGATGAGCGGTCCCAGAGCAGGTTAGGGCCGGGCAGGCGCCGGCAGTCGAGCAGTTCCATGATGGGCGAGTCTCGGCTAGGCCACGCGGATCGTTGGATACACTAATCGCCTTCTTCGCGCGCGATGCGCACGCCGCGTTCGTCGCTGATCAGAGCCACTTCTTCATCCAGGCTGAAGCCTTCCAGATCCGGCACATGAATGGGGTCATTGCGTTGAATCACCGCAGTGGTGCTGATGCCCGGCTTGAAATGCACGATCTGTTTCCAGCTGCGCTTGACCTTGTCGGCGAGCACCAGCACCAGATCATCGGCTGCCGCCATCTGCAGGGCATGTTCGATGGCGGCCGGTTCGCCGGGAATGACGTCGATGCGGTCTTCGCTCACGCCCTTGAGCATCAGGCGGGCCTTGAGCATTTGCGCGACCTCGTCCTCGCCCCGGCCACGGCGATGGTCGTCGCAGCGGCAGATGAAGTGGTCGAAGTGTTCGGCGGCGATGTCGGCGATGTCTTCGATGTCTTGGTCGCGCCGGTCGCCGGGCGCGCTCAGGACCACCAGGCGGCGGCCCACGACCTCGAAATGGTCGACCACGCTGCACATGGCGCGCACCGCGGCCGGATTGTGCGCGTAATCCATGATGACCCGGAAGGGGTGATCATCAAAAATATTCATGCGCCCCGGCGTCTGGAAGAAGGTTGAATCGAAGGTGCGCAAGCCCTGGCGGATGTCATCGAGGCTGAGATGCATGTTGTAGGCCAGAGCGGCGGCGAACATGGCGTTCTGGACGTTGTGCAGTGCGCGGCCCTGAAGGGTGGCCGGAATCAGGTGCGTCCACAGCAGCGGCATGTGCTTGCCTTGATCGTAGATCGTGATCATATGGCCGTTCATACCGTCTTCGAGCACGAACGCCTGGCCGCCAGCCTGCACATGCTGCTTGACCAGCGGATGGCCCGGCTTCATGGTGACATAGCAGACGTGGCTGGCTTCGGTGTAGTCGGCCATGCTTAAGCACAGGCGATCGTCGGCGTTGAGCACCACGGCATCCGTGGCGACCTCGATGGGGATCCGCTTGATTTCAGCGAGCTGCTCGATGGTATCGATGCCGCCCAGACCCAGATGATCGCCAGATACGTTCAGGCAGCAGGCGACGTTGCAGGAGCGCAGGCCCATGCCGGCGCGCACCATGCCACCACGGGCGGTTTCCAGTACGGCGGCATCGACCGCCGGGTCGCGCAGGATCATGCGGGCCGAGGTTGGTCCGGTCATGTCTCCGGCCACGGTCAGTTGGCCGTCGATATGAATCCCGTCGGTCGAGGTCAGGCCCACCGTGTAGCCACGCATCTTGAGGATATGCGCCAGCATGCGTGAGGTGGTGGTCTTGCCGTTGGTGCCGGTGACGCAGGCGATCGGAATGGTGCCCGGCTCGCCGTCCGGGAACAGCATGTCGAGCACCGGCCCGGCGACATCGCGCGGCTGGCCTTCGCTGGGAGCCACGTGCATGCGGAAGCCGGGGCCGGCATTGACTTCGCAGATGCCGCCACCGACTTCACGATACGAGCGGGTGATGTCGGCGGTCAGGAAGTCGACCCCGCCAATGTCCAGGCCGATGGCCTGAATGGCGCGGATGGCCATGTCGCGGTTGTCCGGGTGGATCTCGTCGGTCACGTCGATGGCCGTGCCGCCGGTCGACAGATTGGCGGTCGAGCGCAGGTACACCGCTTCATCGGCAGCCGGCACGCTGTCGAGGGCATAGCCGACTCGCGCCAGAAGGCGTTCGGCCTGGGCGTCGATCTCGATTCGGGTCAGAACCTTTTCGTGACCGATGCCGCGCCGTGGGTCCTGGTTGAGGATCTCGACCAGCTCGGCGACCGTGTGGTGGCCATCGCCGACCACGTGGCCCGGAATGCGCTTCGCCGCGGCGATCAGTTCGCCGTTGACCACCAGCAGGCGGTGATCAAAGCCTTCCAGGTATTTCTCCACAACCACGTTGCGGCTGTATTCGGCAGCCTTGGTAAAGCCGGCCTCGACTTCCTCGTCGGTGCCGAGTTTGATCGACACACCGCGGCCATGGTTGCCGGCCAGCGGCTTGGTGACGACGGGGCCGCCGATACGGCGGGCGGCGCGCACGGCATCGCGGGCGGTCTGGACCAGGCGCTGATCGGGCACCGGCAGGCCAAGATCGCGAAGGATCTGGTTGGTTTCTTCCTTGTCCGAGGCGATTTCAACCGCGATGTTGCTGGTCAGGCTGGTGGTGGTGGCCTGGATGCGTTTCTGGAACCGGCCGTAACCGAACTGAACCAGGCTTTGACGGTTGAGCCGGATCCACGGAACACCCCGTTCTTCGGCAGCGCGCACCAGCGAGGCGGTGCTGGGTCCGAACGCGCGCCGCTGGGCGTAGAGGATGAAGTGATCGCGCTCGGCCTCGAAGTCCCAGTCGTCGGCCGGCGCGTCTTCCGGCTTGAGCTCCGGCGGCAGCAGGCTGTGGATCAGATCGAGGCCCAGCTGCCCGGCACGGCGCCCGACGGCCTCATCTTCGTACTCGAAGACCATGGTGTAATGGCCTGGCTGGCCGTCGATCGAGCGCGTGCGCCCGAAGCTCACATCGGAGCCAGCGATATTCTGCAGCTCGAGGATGACGTGTTCCAGGACATGGCCCAGCCAGGTGCCCTCGTCCTCGCGGAGTCGGCGCACGAAGCCGCCGGGTTCACGGTACGAGCAGCCGTGCTCGTCCAATCCTGGCAGGCACTCCAGCAGCGGATCGATGAATGCCTCACCCAGACGCGCTGACGGCCATTGCTCGAGTTCGCCCAGGTCAAGAATGTAGCGGATGACCGGGAAGTGGGCGTACAGATTGGGGCCCACATAGACGTTGGTTCTGGAGATTCTCATCGGGCTACTCCGCGTGTGCCGTCCGGGTAAGGATTTCGAAGCGTCCGCCGGCGATCAAGATATGCAGCTTGATCCCGACCAGGCTGACCGGCTCGCCTTCGCGGGCGCGGTCCATCGAAGAATAGCTGAGCTCACTGGGATCGACCAGCGTGATGCCGCCGCTACCGACGACTTCGAGGTCATCGCCGGGCCGGATGAAGGCGGCGGTGTCTTCGTCCAGGCCAATGCCCACGGCAAACGGGTTATAGGCGAGGGCGGTCAGCAGGCGGCCAAGACGATCACGCTGGCGAAAATGCTGGTCGATGATGAAGCTGTTGGTCAAACCCAGACCCGGAGCGAGCGTGACCTTGTCTGGCGTGGGCGTAGACCCCTCGCGGCCGCCGGCGATCATGTGTTCGGGCATGAAAGCAGCGCCCGCCGAGGTGCCGGCGACGTGCATGCCGGCGGCATTTCGGCGCCGGATCGTGACGGCGGTTTCCGTGCCGCCCAGGGTGGTCGAGAGGCGCAGCTGGTTGCCACCGGTCATGAACACACCATCGGATTTATTGATGTAGTCGATGTGTTTGGGGTCGTTGGCATCGCTGCGGGTGACGATCGGCAGCACGGCGGCATGCTTGATGCCGATCTTGCGGAACAGCTTTTCGTAGGTCGGGCCGGTTTCGGTCAGTTCAGAAGCGGTCGGAATGATCGCGATGCGGGCGTCCTTTCCGCCGCATTCATTGATGAAGCGATCGAGAATCTCGGGGTTGTGGAACTTGTCCTCCGCGCCACCGATCGGGATGATGTAACCGCGCTTGGAGTTGTTGCGTTCGCCAGATGGACTCATGGGCTTGTCGTTCTCCAGATGCCTTGGGTCATGACTTTCTCGATTCGATGTTCGCTATTGAGCACGACCAGGTCTGCCGCCGTGCCGATTTGGATTCGACCGCGATCCTGGAAACGCAGCAGCCGGGCCGGGTTGGCAGTGAATGCTGGAAGTACATGGTCGAGTGGGGCGCCTCGGGTCAGCAGCCGAGCCAGAGTGTCGCTCAGAGTCGCCGGCTGGCCGATATCAAAGCGCTGCATTTCGCCCTGGGCGTCGAACACCGGCAGGCAGCCGCCGCCGTCGGAGCTCATCGTGATGCGATCCGGCGGGGCGCCGGAGTCGAGGTAGCGCAGCAGCGCTTCATCCGCGGCCAGCTCGTCTTCGCTGCAGGTCTGATCGGTCGGGAAGGCGGTGATATCCACGGTGCAGCCGGCCCGGGCCACGTCCAGGGCTTCGTCGAACAATGCTTTTCTGCGGTTGATGTGGGTGGGGTTGAATGTGCGTGCCGGCAGTTCCGTCTCGGCCAGGGCCCGGCGGACCAGGCTCAGGCCGCGCTCACCGTCGCCCAGGTGCAGGTGCAGGATGCCGGCCTTGCCGGTGATCAGGCCCGCCACGTGGGCATCGCTGGCGATGCGCAGAATTTCTTCGAAACTCGGTTGGCTGGAGCGATGATCCGAAATCGCGACCTCGCCGATACCGATGACCGGATCGAGAAACACGATATCGTCACGCACGCTGCCGGTAAAGGTGACGGGTGGGACGTGGTAGCCGCCGGTGTGACACCAGGCATTGACCCCATGCTCGCGCAGATACAAGGCCTGCGCGACCAGCGAGCGGGTGTCGCGGGTGGTGTCGTCGGTGCCCAGCACGCCGACCACAGTGGTGATGCCAGCGCAGAGAAAGTTCTCGTATGGCACGGCCGCAACCCTGCTGCCAAAGCCGGCTTCGCCGCCGCCGCCGGTCAGATGGGCGTGGCCGTCAATCAGGCCGGGAATCAGGCGCTGACCCTGGAGATCGAAAGTCTCTACCGGCTTCAGGGCGCCGAGATCGTCGATTTCTGTGCCCAGCCAGGCGATACGATCACCGGCAATGAGCAGGTGGCAGATACCGCGGTCTTGGGGCGCAAAAACGTGGGCGTTGGTGAGCAGTTTGAGCAAGGGTGGCCTTCGAAGGATCGGCAAAGGTGAAGCTTACCGCCAAGTGAGGGGGCGGGTAACACTAAAAGCACCGGATCAGATCCGGTGCTTTGCTCCATTCTCTGGGTGTGACCTCTCAGTAGGTTGTTCTCAGATTGGAGTGAGTTGTCAGGCGGCGAGGGGTGTCGCCAGCGGGCACGCCTCGGGTCAGATCGACTGTGCCGACAGCGTTCGGTGGATGAGAAGCTCGGCTGCTCGGCTCGTCGCTCTTTGTCTTGAACGATCACGAGGCCTCGGGCAGGGTGGGTGCCAGCTTGGAAAAGCTGTAGGCACGGTGCCAACTGCCGCGACCCAATGCGAGCCCACAGGCAGCACCCCTCCCTGCTGATCAAGCGCATGAGTCGAGCGTATCCTCACCCAAAGCACCATCGCATTGCTGAGGTCTCCATACTCAGCGAAGGAATTCGCGGGCAGCGAGCGCCCGGTCGTCGTGGATCCGGCCAACGACGAAGCGATGCCAGCGCCTGTCATCAAGTCGCGTCAACTCATCGGAGCCGACCGTCCGAAACAAGAGCAGCCAGGGCCTGCCGGATATCCCGGCTCCTCCCTCTTGTGCTTTGAGCTGTCGCCTGGTCAAGACCGATTACAACGCTGCGATCGGATTCAATTTGGTCAGGATTCCTCACCTTCGCCCACCGGTTCATCACCGGTTGAGATTCGTGAATTGTTGAACCCCATTTCATTGTTGAAAAACACTGTGACTGGCTTTTCGTTCCTGAGCATGTCAATCAGATTGGCTAACTGATAGTGGTGGTAGTAGAACGAATAATAGTTCGGCGCCACTTCCTGTGCTTCCGGAAGCGCTTGCTCTGGATCTTCGATAAACCAGACAGCGCAGGTCTCACCACCGGCGCCGCGAAGGTTGAGATTGGTCTTCCCCCGACTACGAGAAGACCAGTTGTAGTACTCATAGGTTGCAACTTCAAATGATGCGGTAGGCATGACGTTCTCCTTTGTGCTTTCTCTTTCATGAACGGTTGCCTGCTAAGTCAGCAGGCGATAAGTCGAGGCCGATTAGCAGCGTCAGCCCCATGATCTATATAACGGGATACGCGGAATATTTACGCCAGAACATCTGAATAAGAAAAGGCAAAATTGAATCCTGCACATGCACTAAGGAACCTCTGAATCAGTGTGGCCGGCCGGGATATCTGTCTGTATCTTCCGCCCTGATCCCGATGGTCAAAGCTACTCACTTCTTTCGATTTGAATTTTTCGGCCGGACCGGCGAAGGATCCTGTTGAATTCGATCAACGATCGTTCATCATCCCCCAGCGCAGAAAGATAGCTGACTACGCTGCCGATCGAGCCCGGATCCTCAATGAACCCTTGAGTATCGATTCGATCGAATCGTTCTCCACCGCGTGCTTCCTGTCGAGAATCATCATCGATTCGGGTTTCCAGGTCTGCTATCTGACCAATCCATTCTGATGAAAGGTCCAATTTCTTTTCAGGTGTTATCTGGTTTTCTGCCTTTCCGGTCGATATCGGAATAGCTGCGCGGTTGTGAAATCCATCGGCCTGACTCCAGTCCACCCTGGAGGCTTGAAGCAGCACATCGACCGGAGTATCGCCTTGGGATTGGAGTTCAACAGAGTCAGAGACCAGCGGCATCCTGAGCTCCAGATATCCGTGAGTCCTCCCCAGGCTTTGATCCATACCCCCGGGTCCAGAGGGTCGAAGTCGGATGGCGACTGTTTCCCGGGCTCCCACGCGGAACAGGCGCTTGCCTCTGTAACGGTCAGTGCCAAGAGGCTCATATCCATGTAGCAACGTTACATTCTGACCGGTCACGAGGCTGGATGCAGCGACTGCAATATCTGTGTTCTTTGAATAGATCAGAGTCTGGAACCAGTAAGACTTTCCTTGAGAGAGATTGGTCAGCAGTACCTCGAGTTCAGACGATGTCCCCGTATAAGAAGAATAGCCAATAGTGAACTGTGAAACGATCATAGTGGTCTCCATTGAATAACGAATTGCTGTTGAACCCGATCAAGTCGAATCTTTTTTCATCTGCCGACTGTTTCTGGATCTGTCGAACACATCGGGTCAATTCATCCAATGCCGGTAGTCCGTTAAAGTGCACACTCGAGCGGTCGACGAGCTCTGCGTCATCGCCAAGGCCTCGCGGGCGGTCGTTCTGGCACCACGGGATCAGTGCTTGGAGTTCGAGCGGATGAAGGCTGTGGCACGCATGATCCGCCCTCTCAATCTCTCTTGTGCTCCGCCTGGGCGTAGCCCGGCGCCGCCGATGCCGGTACAGGCCAACGATGGCATACTAACGAGATCAATGATCAGCAGACATTCAGCGCTTCAGAGCCGGCCTTCGAGCCACAGGTGATGCCGGACAGGCTGTCAATGGATGATCCATCAGCGTTTCGCACCACCATCGATGGCGGCGTGTTTCTGGTCGGCCGCCACCATGGCTGCTTCAGTCGACTCGGTGTAACGCTGGATGCCCTCTATTGGAGACTCCTCGATGCCGAGCAATGGCAGCCTGCCGATCGCCCGGTGTTCATGCACTACCTTGACGATCCCAGCCACACAGAAGTGAACGACTGGCGTACCGATATCCACATTCCCGTCAACAGGGTTTGACTGGTGAAGCCTATCGCTTTTGTGCTGCACTGACTTGTTTCATCCTTCTGGCCGCACCTGCTTATGAGCTGGACAAAAAAGATCTTCTGGGTCACTGGGGTTCACCAGCTACTGAGCAGGGCCGCTCATGTTACAGCCTGAGCAATAGCAGTGAACTGCAGGTCATAGATTCGGTGCTGACCGAAGACGGTTGGCGTGAGTTTCTGTCAGCGGTCTACCGCCGGTCGATCCAAACCGAGGTACGGCAGGATTGATGATTGCAATGTCTCGATAGACGTAAAAAGGCGTGCTACTTGCTCACTAATGGAAGCAGCACGCCAGCACTGCGCAACCATTGTGCCGCTACGGAAATAAAGCTCGTACGGTCGCGTCGTCAAGCAGCTGAGTCAGCTAATGGGAGGGTTTGGCAGGAGCCGCTAGTCGCCAATCTGGGGCAGCCGCCGGCGTTACAGAAAGATGGCCGGGGTTTTAGCTGCCGCGCAAATGCTAGTATCCGGCCAGACGAGGCAAATTCGAACGGAGGATGTGCAAAGGGTGAGCACCAAGCGTCAACGAATCGGATTCTGCACGACCTCGGATGGAGTTCGCATTGCCTATGCGACCGCCGGACGCGGGGTGCCCTTGCTGCGAGTGGGCGGCTGGATGACGCATATCGAGCATGACTGGAACAGTCCCGTATGGCGGCACTGGCTCAGGGAATTGTCCCGCGACAATATGCTGGCCCGCTTCGATGTTCGTGGAACCGGATTGTCGGACCGCGATCCGGTCGAACAGAGCCTGGAGGCCTGGGTTCGTGACACCGAAGCAGTCGCGGACAGCCTGGGATGGCAACAGTTTCCGATACTCGGTGTCTGCCAGGGTTCGGCGATCGCGATCCGTTATGCAGTGCGCCATCCCGAACGTGTCTCGCGTCTGGTGCTGTACAACGCCTATGCACGTGGCGCATTTGCGCCGGGGATGTCGGACAGTCGCGCCGCGGCGGCTGACACTCTCGGGCGTCTGATCGATGTAGGCTGGGCGCAGCGAACCGGGGCATTCCGTGAGGTCTTCGCGCGCTTGTTGTCGCCTTCGGATGCCACTGAGCAGATTGCCTGGTGGGACGAGCTGCAGCGGCTGACCGTCGATCGCGCAACAGCTGGACGGCTCTGGCGCGAATTTCATGAGATCGATATTCAGGAAATGCTGCCGGAATTGCGTGTCCCGACCCTGGTCGCGCACGTCGAGGACGATGCAATGGTGCCCTTCGAAGCTGGCCGCGACCTGGCCGGCAGGATTCCGGACAGCCAGTTCCTGCCGCTCGAGGGTCGCAACCACATCCTGCAGCCTTCCGATCCTGGCTGGCGAAAGTTCATAACCGAGACTCGCCGGTTTCTTTCGCCCGATCCGCTCGAAGACGTCCTGTCCGGCGCCGGTTTCGACGAGCTGACGCGTCGTGAGCGAGAAGTGCTCGACCAGGTCGCTCGAGGTCTTCCGAATGGCGTCATCGCCAGCCGGTTATCGCTGTCGCCAAAAACGATCCGCAACCACGTCAGTAACATCTGCGGAAAGCTGGTTGTCTCCGGTCGCTCGGAACTGGTAGTGGAAGCGCGAAACGCAGGCTTCGGCCAGATCTGAGCCGGTCCCGGGACGATTGTCCCGGAATTTTCCAAATTGCTGCTCCCAGCCGGGACAGATGCCCCATGAACGCTCCGTCGATTTCCTGCAGGCTGTGCTGCAGAAAGGTCAGACACAACAGGAGCAGTCAGCATGCATGAAGTTCAGCAAAAGTCATTCATCAAGCGCCAGTCAGCTCTGCAGCGACAGTATGCCGATTCAGCCGAGGATGCCTGGATCTCGGACCACGCAAGATCGCATACGGGAAACAGCGGGGATCCGGTTCGGGGTGAAATCGAGTTGCCACATCATGTCGGAAAGCGTCAGCAATACGGTATACACCGTGCGGTTGGTGGCCACCACGATGCTCCCAATCCCGGAGATTACCTTTGTGCGGCCATGGCAGCATGTCTGCATTCGACACTGCGTATGGTCGCTGTGCGGCTCGGCATCAGGATCCTCGACAGCGAGGTCTCGGTCACGGCGAAGGCAGACGTTCGTGGCTCCTTAATGGTCGACCCAGCGGTTACAGTGGGATTCCAGGAGCTGCACTGTGACGTTCAGCTGAAGGCGGCTGCAGATGTCGATAAGCGCACGCTGAGGATGCTGGTCGAAGGGGCAGAGAGATGCTGCGTCGTCTTCCAGACGCTCCGGGACGCGACTCGCGTCACTACCGACTGGACAATCGATGAAGTCTGACCAACAGGAGAGTATTGATTCTCGTCCGAGAAAAGAGCAGATGTTGAAGAAGGAGCAAAGATCATGAAGGAAGAAACACGCATCAGATACCTGCGGCTTGCATTGATCCTGGTCGGGTTGATTTTCGTGTTCGGTATCGCGCCGCTCACGGTGCTTTGGCCGTCAGGATGGTCCTGGCATGCGCATGGCCGATCGGAGTACCTCGAGATGATCCTTGGGATCTACGCTACGCTCGGCATATTTCTGCTGATTGCCGCGCGCAACCCACTGGACCACGTGAGCCTGATCTGGTTCACGGTCTGGTCGAGTGTCGTGCACGGCGCGATCATGGCGATACAGTCGATCGTGGATCCAGAGCATCTGGGGCATCTCTGGGGCGATGTGCCAGCATTGCTGATTGTCGCAATCGTGCTCGCAATCCTGACGCCACGAGGCGATCATCTTAAAGCGATTCAGGGCAAGATACGAAGGCCTTGAAGTTCGATTCAATTGGACTGAATCAGTTCATGCAAGCGAACAATAAGATGCTCGACACTTTCAGCGGCTCGCGCCTTGCATCCACTCTCTCGGCAATCAAGCCGACGTCCTTCAATCCTTTTGATTCAGACAGCCGATGGACGGGAGCAATCACTGCTGGGTGAGGGCGGGATGCCATCGAGGCTTCCTAAGTGTGCAGGATCAGCAACGCCAGAAGGGCAGGGGTCGCTGCAAGCATGACCGCCGCAAAGGCCATCAGACCAATGAAATGCAGCAACGTGAGAGCTCCATTGTTGACACTGTCAACACCAACGCTTACCGATGTCCGATCCGAATCCATCCTTTCTCAGCGAATACGGGCCCTGGGCCCTGGTCACAGGCGCGTCAGAGGGAATAGGGCGGAGCTTTGCCCGGGCCATCGCACGCCGCAGTCTGAACCTCGTTCTGGTGGCGCGGCGGCGTCCGCAGCTTGAGGAGCTGGCATTAGAGTTGCGGCAGACCTACGCAATCCGGTGCTGCGTTCTGGATATTGATCTGACTCTTCCGGAGGCCTGTTCGAGCGTGGTCGAGAGCGTTTCGGAACTGGATCCGGGCCTGGTGGTCTGCGCTGCAGGATTCGGCAGCTCGGGAATGTTTCTGAAGGGTAACCTGGCCAATGAACGCAACATGCTGGAGCTGAACTGCGGTGTGACTGCAGAACTGAGTTGGCAGTTCGGACAAAGGCTGGCGCGCCGCGGCCGCGGCGGACTGATTCTGATGAGTTCGATCGTCGCGTTTCAAGGTGTCCCGGGGTCGGCGCACTATGCTGCAACCAAGGCCTATGTGCAGACGCTGGCCGAGGGCTTGCGACTGGAGTGGAAGGACCAGGGGATCGACGTGATGGCAGTCGCGCCGGGACCGGTCGCCACTCCGGAGGGGCTCGCAACAATACCGGTCATGCCATCCTCGCGCGCCAAGCCCGCAGACCTCAAGGAAGCCTGCATCCAGGCAGCGCGCGAGGTGATCGCCGAGCAGGGCGTCGAAGCGCTGAGTCTGCGCGATGTGGCGCGCAGGCTCAATATCTCGCATCAGACACCTTACCGGCATTTTGCCAGTCGCGACCATCTTCTGGCCGAGATCATGCGCCGCTGCTTTGCTGAGTTCGCTGCCTATCTCGACCTCAGGTCGAATTCCTCGGAGCCAGGAGTCGATCTGGAGGGAATGGGCGAGGCCTATCTCGCCTATGCCGAGCAGAAGCCTCTGGAGTATCGCTTGATGTTCGGCACACCATGGCCGGAGCCTGCCGAGCACCCCGAGCTTGTAGGGCACGCGGTTCATGCCTTCGATATTCTCCGCGACGGACTCCGATCGATGAATCCGCCAGGTGCCGGACGTCCGGCGGCCGAGATCGATCTCGATGCCCTGTTCATCTGGTCCACGCTGCACGGCGCGGCCAGCATCAGTCAGGCCAATGTCATGCAGCATCTGGCGCTCGAGCCCAGTGTGATCGATCGGTTGAAGGGTGAACTAATCGAGCGAATCGACGATGCGCTCGCTCGCCGATCCAGCAGACGATCCGAAAAGGCGGAATGAGCAGACATCACGATCATCTTTCCTGTCGCGATGGGTTACAGACAGGTTTCGGGACAGACACTGGAAACACTTGCTTTCGTCGAACGCGTAAGCTGCGCGCATCTCGTTCGGCAACTCAGATCCTGGATGCCGTCTGTGGTTCTTCTCTGTTATTCAGAGGTTCGCTGGA
Source organism: uncultured Wenzhouxiangella sp. (assembly GCA_964439915.1). Taxonomy (GTDB): domain Bacteria; phylum Pseudomonadota; class Gammaproteobacteria; order Xanthomonadales; family Wenzhouxiangellaceae; genus Wenzhouxiangella. The sequence goes on from CAYTQT010000020.1 coordinate 46,968, forward strand.
CGAGGCGGTCAGCTTCGCGTTCAAGATAAACCGTACGGGCAAGCATCAACAGCAGGCCGATGCTGCCGGTAAAGATCACTGCGATGACCCAGGTCTCTGACTTCATGCCAGCCGCGCGCGCCCGATTCTGCAGCAGGAAGAAGGCGGCAGTGGTGCTCGCCAAACGGTCGGCCCAGAACTGCAGACCCCATACAGAGTTTCCCAGAACCGCCCCCAGACCGGGCAGGCCCTCGGCGTGCAACGCAAAGCCGGTCCATCCGGCCATCAACGCGCCACACGCTGCCGGTACCAGCCAGGCAGGCCAGCCAACGCGCTCTTTGGTCTGGGCGACCAGAAGCATGACAATCGCTGCAATCACGAACGCCGCCAGTGCGGCCCATTGCATTATCGACATCTCGACTCTCCTCGACGGGTCCTCCGGACACCAATAGCCCGGAATGTTTGCGGTTTGTGTTCATCACTGTTGACCATGCCTGACAGCTCAACAGTCGAACGATCGAGCATTCCATGATTGTGCTCGAATCGTCTCAACAAAGCCAGATCGAAGCGCAGCCCGGCTTCCGGACCCAGGCAGGTCTTGTCCTCGAACACTCGAATGGCCGCAGGCACGGAAATACCTGGTGTCCCAATCAAAACCATCGTCCAACCAGAGCGGCCCGAGCCGAGGCCATGATCATCTCACAACAGATTCCTTCGACACAGCATGGCTGGGTTCCTGCGATCCGCGAAATGGAACTCGGCACCCGAGATCATCGGTGGCATAGTCGAGCAGGGCCCGGACAGTTCCTTTAGACTCCATGCCTCTCGAATTGGACGGACTCGCGGGAAATTCATTGGCTTGCTGGAGGGACTGATGCTTCTGTTCGTGGTTATCGGTGGGCTGTTCGGTTTGTTGGCCGGCGGTTTGGTGGGCTTGATCATTGGCGCGTTTGTTGGATTTGTGATTGGCGAGTTCGTGATCAGATTCCTGATGCCGATCGGGCAGGGTGGGGTACAGGAACAGTTCCTGGATGTGACCTTTGCCGTGATGGGAGCCTTGTGCAAGGCCGACGGTGTGGTCACGCCCGACGAAATCCGGGTGGGTGAGCGCTACTTCGACAAGCTCGCCCTTTCACCCGATCAACGCCGCGCCGCCATCGCGGCTTTTGAGCGCGGCAAATGCGTGGGATTCGACCTCTACGGAGAAGCCCGCAGCTTGCGCTGGACGCTGCGATACAATCGGGCGCTTCTGATGCTGTTTCTCCAGATCCAGCTGTCGGCGGTCACCGCTGACGGTGTCCTTGACGAGAACGAGCGCAGAAAGCTGCTGCATGTCACCCATGCGCTGGGCTTGAAGGATGTGGATCTCGACAGCCTGGAGGCGATGCTGAAAGGCAGGGCCTCGGGAACCTCGACACCATCTCGCAGGAATGCTGAATGCGACTATGCCACGCTCGGGATCAACCCCTCTGCCGGCGATGCCGAGGTCAAACGCGCCTATCGCCGCTTGATGAGTCAATACCATCCGGACAAGTTCGCCAGTCGCAGCCTTTCGGAGAACATGCGCGAAGTCGCCATGGAGCGGGTCCACGAAGTCCGCCAAGCCTATGATGCGATCAAGGAGCGACGGGGAGGGCGACTGTGATGATTTTGCCCACCCGGGGACACGCTTCCTGCCGTCGGCTCGAATCAGCGGGTACTTCCCTGGATGTTGGCGATCATGCGTTGTCGGCGAAAGCTCGGATTGGCGGGCGAGAATCCACGGGTACGAGCGGTCAAGAAGCACGACGTGGCCTGTGATGTTGTCGTTACTTTGCCTTGGAGACGAATCAGGACGGCTACTTTTGATGGTTTCCCAATCCGACTCACAGGATCGATCGTTGAACGCCCATGATCCAACTCGAAAATAGGAATGAGATCAATGATCAGCAGACATTCAGCGCTTCAGAGCCGGCCTCCGGCAAGGCGCGCGAGCGCAGACATGGCCGGTCTATTTCAATTAAGCGGAACGCAGCCGGTGGTCGGCTCTGAAGCGCCCAAAGGGCTTGTCTCTCAGCGTCCTTGGACTACGTTCTCGGCGCTTGATGCAGACCCGGCTACACCGGCGCGCCGACGCCTTGCCACGAACGCTGAGAGACAAGCTGAAT
>CAYTQT010000021.1:0-48553 GCA_964439915.1 uncultured Wenzhouxiangella sp.
AGCCGGAACCGAAAGCCGTCATGCAGTCCTCGATCTTCTTTGACATGCGCCCGGTCGCCGGTGATCTGGATCTGGCTCAGAGCCTGCACGCCGAAGTACTGGAACAGGCCAGCGAGTCGACCCTGTTCCGCCGTTTTCTGGCGGCCGAGTCCATGGGTAACCGGCCGGCGCTTGGACTGTTCGGCCAGTTCGCGCGCGAGGACGGCGACGGCGATGCTCGCGGCATCAACCTGAAAAAGCGTGGGGTGATTCCGATCGTCGATCTGGCCCGGGTCCGGGCACTGGAGGGCGCGATCGGCGCCGTCCACACGGAAGAACGGATCCAGGCCGCCGCCGAGGCCGAGGTCATGAGCCCCTCGGACGCCGACGACCTGATCCATGCCCTGCGCTTCATCGGCAACATCCGCCTGCGCCATCAGGTCGCGCTGTTCGACGCCGGCCAGACACCCAACCACCTGGTCGATCCGGATGAACTCTCCGGCCTGCACCGCCGCTACCTCAGATCGGCCTTCGGCATCGTCAAGACCGCGCAGCGCGCGCTGGAGCAGCGCTACACGGTCTGACAGGAGGATCGAGGGCAAGCCGATCCGTCGGAATGCCGCAGCCCGGGACGAAGCGCTGGAGTGAAACGCAAGATGAGCGGATGCCCTCGAGGATCAGGCATCGACCTTGCCGGGCATTGCGGGTATTCTCCCCCCTTTCCATCCGCCGAGTCTGCAGAGTGAAGGTTGTCATCGTCGGCGCCGGGATCGTCGGCACCACCACGGCGCTGGTTCTGGCCGAGCGCGGCGTCGATGTCACCTTGGTCGACGCCGAGGCCGAAGCCGGTCTGGGCACGAGTTATGCCAACGGCAGCAGCCTGACGCCGGTCCACGCCGAGCCGTGGAATCCGCCGGGCACGCTCAAACGCCTTCCGGGCGCGCTGTTCCAGCGCCGGTCACCGGCGCGCATCTCGCTCTCGGCCCTGCCCGGTCTGTTCGGCTGGGGCCGGCAGTTCATTCACCACTCCGACCCCGATCGCTACCTGAGCAACGCCCGCCACTGCATCCGACTGGCCCTCTACGCCAAGCGGTGTCTGATCGGGCTGCGTGAGCGCCATGCGCTGTCCTACGACCAGTTCCTCGGCGGCTCCATGGAGCTGTATCGCAGCCGTCAGGCACTGGACGGCATCATCGAGTTCCGGCGTCGGCTCGAGCTCCCCGGCATCGACTTCCAGACCCTCAGCCCCGACGAGATCCTCGAGCGCGAACCCGCGCTGGCGCCGGTGGCCGGGGAATTTCATGGCGCGCTGTGGATGCCCAGCCATGAATCCGGCGATGTCCGCCGATTCTGCGTCGAAGCCGCGCGTCTGGCCGAAGCACTCGGTGCCACGCTGCGGTTGGGTACTCGAGTCGAAGCGATCGATACGCCCAGCAACGCCAGCCCGACGATCACGACCCGTGACGGCGCCATCAGTGCCGATCGCATCATCCTCTGCACCGGGGTCGAGACCGATCGACTGCTCTCGCCGCTCGGTCTGCGGGTTCCGATCTATCCCATTCAGGGCTACTCCCTGACCGTGCCGATCAGTCCGAGCGCCTCCGCACCGCAGGTTCCGCTGCTCGATGCCGAACGTCGCTTTGTTATCGCGCGCCTGGGGCCGGGGCGTCTTCGAATCGCCGGACTGGCCGATTTTTCCGGCCGTCGCCGCAATCTCGATCCGGCCCGCCTGGACTTCTTGCGCGAGTCGGCAGAAATGCTGCTGCCAGGCCTTGCGGATGCAATGCGCGCCGATGCGGTCGAACCCTGGACCGGGCTGCGGCCGATGACCCCCGACGGACCACCCCTGATCGGCCCGACCCCGATCGACGGCCTCTGGCTGAACACCGGCCACGGCTCGATGGGCTGGACCCAGGCGGCAGGTTCAGCAGAACTGCTGGCTGATTTGCTGGCAGGCAACACACCTGCCATCGACCCCAGGGGCCTCGATGCCCAGCGGATCTTCAAATAGTTTCCTTGTTCAAGCTCAACAGGTCTTTCCGTCGGGGAAACCAGCTGTCTCATTCACCCATGTCTTCCAGATACTCGGCCAACCAGGCGTGGACCTCGTTCCAGAAGTACCGCGCTTCCTTGCCGTTCATGATCCAGTGGTTGGCGTCGTGGAAGACCAGCAGGCGGGACGGCACCTGCATGCGCTGCAGATAGCTCCAGGCCGCCACGGTCTGATTGACCGGAACGCGGAAATCCCTTTCCCCGATGGTCAGCATCGTCGGCGTAGTGAAATTACCGACGTAGCTCGAGGGACTCTGCTCGGTCCAGATCGGGCTGTCGCCCCAGAACGGGCCGCCGTTCTTGCGCTCGCGGTGATAGATCACATCACTGGTCGAATACTGACCCTCCAGATCGACCAGGCCGGCGTGGCCGACCAGGGCGTCGAAGCGATCGGTGGTGGCCAGCAGCCAGTTGACCAGATGACCGCCGTAGCTGGCGCCGGTCGCGGCCTGACGCTCGGGGTCGATGAAATCGAATTGCGCAATGGCTGCATCGGCCGCTTCGATCAGCTCCTCGCCCGGCGTGGCCAGCGGGTCGCCTTCGATATTGCGCGAGAACTCGGCCCCGTAACCGACCGAGCCGGTGTAGTCGGTCAACAGCACGACATACCCGGGAGAGGCCAGCAGATGGGGGCTCCAGCGGACGTGATCGGAATCGGTGGCTGAGGAAAACGGGCCGCCGTGGATGAACAGTACCAGGGGGTATTTCTCGTTCTCGTCGAAATTCGGCGGCAGGGCCAGCCAGCTGTGGATGCGCCGGCCCTTGGAACTGGTGAACCAGAAGCTGCGGAAAGCCGGGCGATCAAGCCCTGCCGCGCGCTCGGCGTTGAATGCAGTCAGGGGCGCATGCCTGCCCTGTTCGATATCGACGCGCACCACTTCAGCCGGCGTGGTCGAGCTGTCCCAGACCGCGACCAGGGACTGGCCGGCCATCCTGGGGCTGGCGTAGACGCCTGCGCTGTCGGGGTCCAATGTACGCACCTCGCGCGAGCTGGTATCGAGCTCGAACAAGCGCCCGCGCCCCTCATCGAGCGCGTTGAAGAACACATATTCGGCATCGCTGGACAGCGTGAAACCGCTGACCGAGCGATCGAAATCGGCGGTCAGGACCTGCAGCGGTTCACTCAGAGCGCGGCCGTTCCAACCTGCCCTGGCGACCTCGTTGTGGTTGTAGACGAACTCATTGATGGGCTCGTAGCTGCAGAACAGCGCGTCACCCGCATCGGAGAACTGGGCGCCCGTGCAGCTGAAGGAATCACCTTGGGTCAGGGCGGTGATCCGGCCACCGCCGACCGGCACGCGATAGAGCCGAAAACGGACCACCGAATGCGCCGCCTCGTGCAGATTGTCGGTCGCGCTGATGACCAGGGCATTGCCGTCCGGCGTCCAGACCGCGTGCAGGCTGTCGCCGCTGAGCGCGGGTACGCCGGAAAACCCGGGTGAGCTGACCAGCTCGGATTCGACCATCAGGTCCTTCGCCTCCGCACCGGCCCGGGGCGACTGGATGAACAGGCGGGTCTGCAGTTCATCGCGCCAGCGGTCCCACTGGCGAATCGGAAAGATCTCGTAGCGCGAGACGTTGATGCCGCGCTCCTCGCGCGCCTTGTGCTCAGCGACATTCGCAGCATCATCGACCGCGCCGGGATAGACCGTGCTTTCAAAGGCGATCAGGCTGCCATCCGGACTCCAGACCGGGTTGGCGGCACCGGTCGACATGGCCGTGATCTGCTCGGCCTCGCCCGGGCCATCCATCGGCAGAATGAAGATCTGCGCCGGCTCACCGTCATTGCGCGCGGCGCTGAAGGCCAGCCTCGTGCCGTCCGGACTCCAGGCCGCACCGCTCTCACCACCGGGCGTTGTCGTCAGACGCTGCGGTGCCCGGGATCCGTCGAGCTCGATCAGCCACAGATCGGACACCGTCCCATCGTCCTCATAGGCCGGCTCGGTCACCGAAACCACCGCCCGAGTCCCGTCCGGGCTGATCACCGGCGATCCGAGCCGCTTCATCAGCCAGACTTCTTCGTGGGTGACGGGGCGAAGTTGATCGTCGGCCAGAGAGACCGAGAGGGGGAACACGAGACAGAAGGCGATCAGGAGGTTCAGGGGGCGCATCGAGGTCGCTCCAGAATTCGGGTGAAGCCGTATCTTACCGATGCCTTCATCAACGAGTGACGCCATCGGGCTCCCGACACCGGGGAGGCAGCCCTGGAGCCTCCCTCGGATCACGATCCCGGGTGGATCAGAACTGCCAGCCCAGGGAGAGAGTCAGCGCATACGGCGAGTAGTCGGCCTTGACTCGACCGCTCGCATCACCCTCTCCATCCAGATCGATCGAGCTGGCGAGCAGATAGCGAAGGCCCGACTCGAGATAGAACTGCTCGCCCAGCTTGTAGCGTGCACCCACCATGAACTGGACCCCGAAGTCATCGCCGCTGAAGCTCTGTTCCATGCCCGCGCTCTCGAAATCGATATCGACTTCGCTCAGATAGACCAGGCCGGCACCGGCGAACGCGCGAGCCTTCTCGCTCCCGAACAGATTCTGCATGTAGCGAAAGTTGACCGCGGCGGTCAGGGACGCAAAATTGCTATCGTCGAAGGGGCCGAAAGCTTCCGGCGTCAAGCCGTCGACATCGACGGTTTGATAGGCGATTTCACCCTCCACCTGCCACGGACTATCGAACTGGTAGCCTACGGTCGCACCGGCAAGGAAGCCAGTGCCAAGATCGACGCGAGCGGTCGGAACCGAAGCGTCCTCCAGATCGAGGGTCTGGTTACCCTGCGCCGTGATTCCGCCGATCGCGCCGACGTACCAACCGGAATCTTCGGCCAGTGCGACCCGAGTGGTGGACGCGCCAATCAACAGAACGGCGGCGATGGAAGACATGGAAAGAGGTTTTGAAGCATGCATACCTTGACTCCTGATGAAGTGAACGGGGCATGGCCTCCTGGCGAGGACCACCGGCCACACGTTAGGTCCATGGGCGGCATGAATCGAGCGCTTTTGTACGAGTGGTCGGCTTGTTGTACGAACGGTGTTAACGACGTCTTCGCACCGGTGATGGACGCATGAATGGACCCTCTGCAGGGCCGGGACCCTGGACTCGAACGGTCGTTCTCGGCGGAGGCGCCATGGCCCTACTGCTGGCAGTGATTCGGCCGGGTAGTACCGCGCATCTCGGCTTCGTTCAGGGCCTGGCCCACTGGCTGCTCCACATTACCGCTGGATTGATCTGCGCCATCCTTGCCATGCAGATCATCCAGGCCCTGACTCGGAAATCATCGCCCGTCCTGCTGCTGCTCCTGTCCGGTTCACTTGGAGCCTGGCTCTTCGCCCCCCTGGCCTTCGGTCTGGAACAGTGGTTTCCGAACTCGCCCCCCGAACTCGATGTCGGGATGCTGGACCGGCTCGAAGCGCGCGGCGGGGCCTTGGCCGTGCTCGCCGAAGGCATGCAGGTCTGGCCGCAGTTCCTTCTCGTCTGGATCGTGCTGAATCTGCCGCCCGTTCTCGCCCGCTTCAGCGCTGCAGACAAGACGCCCTCTGCGCCCGACAAGACCGGATCCGCTCCTGCCACGACATCGGACAAGCCGTCCAAATCGACCCCGGAGTCATTCGATTCCCGCCTGCTTGATCGATTACCTCCGGCGATCGGTCGCGAATTGGTCTCGGCCAGCTCCGATCTGCACTATCTCAACGTCCACACAACACAGGGGAAAGCGATGATCATCGGCAGCCTCAATGCACTGGAAGAAGACTTACCCGACGGTGGCATCCGGATCCATCGAGGCCACTGGGTGGCCGTCGAGCAGGTCCGTCGCGTCGATCGTTCCGGCAGGGGCTGGATCTGCGAAACCAGCGATGGGCGCAAGCTTCCGATCAGCCGGCGTCGTGTCGGCGAAGTACGTGAGCGGCTCGGAAGTGGATTCGTTCGACAGGATGTCTGAGACTGGACCGGCAAGGGGTGCGCGCCCGGCAGGATTACTTCGCTGCTTCGCAGCTTGCCCTTCGGGTTGACGCTACGCGTCATTGAACTCGCCTTCGGCTCGGTTCGAACACAGGTTTGAATCCTAGGACGGGTGCGCCAGACATGGAAAAGCCTCCGCGAGGGAGGCTTTTCCATGTCTGGCGCGCCCGGCAGGATTCGAACCTGCGACCCCTGCCTTCGGAGGGCAGTACTCTATCCAGCTGAGCTACGGGCGCTGAGAAATCAAATTGTAGTCGATCTTTGAGCTGCGAGTCCTGTCGGGCTTGGCCCTGCAGGTTTGTTCGCTGAGCCGATTGCCGAGATTCTAACGGAATACAGGGAGTGATTCGACGTGGCAGGGAAAAAAGAAGGCCGGCATCCCGGTACAACCTGGGATCAGATGCCGACCTTGAGCAGTTTTGACTGTCTCTAATCTTAAATACGCAAAACTGCCCGGTTTCAGGTCATGGATCGACGGGGCCCATCAGTGGCATCCAGTTCTTGCGCTTGATCAGCATGTCCTCGATCTCTTCCGGCTCGGCAGCCTGGGCGAACAGAAATCCCTGGGCGAAGGTGCAGTTGAACTCACGCAGCAGGCTGAGCTGGTCAAGGTGCTCGACACCCTCGGCGACGGTGGTCATGCCCAGTTCCCGGCTCAGGCCGCAGATCGTGCGGGTGATGGCCTGGTCCTCGACATCCCTGGGCAGGTCCTGGATGAAGCCCCGATCGATCTTGACGACCGAGACCGGGAAATTCTTCAGATAGGCCAGCGAGGAGTACCCGACGCCGAAGTCGTCGACGACGATCTGCATCCCGATGTCGCTGAGCTTCTGCAGCGTGCGGCGATTGCGGATGAGGTTTTCGATCAGCACTTCTTCGGTGATCTCGAGATGGACAATGGCCGGGTCGATCCGATGCTGATGCAGCAGGACGCTGAGCTGGTCGGCGAAGGTCGCCTCCAGAATCTGTGCGCCCGACACGTTGACGGCGAGCCAGGGCGGACGACCGGTGGTGGCCTGCCATCGGCCCAGGTCACTCAGGGCCTGGCCGAGTGCGAATCGGCCCAGGCGGCCAATGGTCCCGGTTTCTTCGGCCACTCGAATGAAATCCTGTGGCGGCACCATGAAGCCGCTCTCGTTGCGCCACCGCAGCAGGGCTTCAACGCCGACGAGCTCGAGCGAATGCACGTCGACGATGGGCTGATACATGACGCGGAACTGCTCGGCATCCAGCGCTCTACGGATGTCGCGACTCAGGTTCAGGCGATGCTGGGCCTGATCGAACATTTCAGGCGTAAACACAGCGAACTGGTTGCGGCCTGCATGCTTCGCCTTGAACAGGGCGGTGTCGGCGTTCTGGATCAACTCGCTGACCGTTCGACCGGACTCCGGGTAGTAGGCGATACCGATGCTGGCTGAGATGAAAAACTGGTTGCCGTCGATACTGAAAGCTTCGTCGAATGCATCGAGGATGTTGGCGGCCGATTGCTCGATCAGGTGGCGGCTGGTCCGGTGTACTGCAATGAGGAATTCATCGCCGCCATGCCGCCCGACGAAGTCAGTCTTGCGCAGCACCTTGTTGAGTCTCGCCGGAATCTGGCGCAGCAGCTCGTCGCCGAATTGATGGCCGAGCGAATCGTTGATGTCCTTGAACTGGTCGAGATCGAGAAAGAACAGCGCGAGGGGCTCCTCACTGGCCAGCGAGGAGGACAGCATCCGTTCGAGGTGACGGCTGGCCCCGCTTCGGTTGGGCAGGCCGGTCAGCGGGTCATGGGTAGCCAGGAACTCCAGTTCGTTCTCGACCAACTTGCGCTCCCTGACTTCTCGTTCCAGCTTCAGGTTGCTTGCACCCGTTCGCTCGGCCTGGCGCAGAGCCGCGAGACCCAGATAGGTCATGGTGGCCAGCAGCAGGGAGAGCGCAAGGCCACCGATCAGGACCCAGATGGGAATGGCCGACGGCTGCAGTTCGGAGTCGGATGAGCTGAACGCAAACTGAAAATAAAGCCCGCGCGAAACCCCGACAGGTTCCAGATAGAAGCCGGGTCGCCACTGCAAATAATCTGGCCAGGCCATGACCGGAACAGGATAGACCTGCTGGTTATCGACCAGGACCCGGAGGATCAGATCGTCGCGAGCGATGTCGGAGATCAGCGCATCGATCGCTTCGGGCACCGACAAAACGGCGGACAGGAAGCCGAGGTGGCGATCACCCTGGCCGATCGGGCTGACGAACCTGATGCCTGCTCGCCCGTCGCTCATGGAAAAGGGCTCGCTGACCACCAGGTCTCCGGTCTGCCGGGCCGCATCGATCAGCTCCAGACTGGATTCGCTCAGACTCGGCAGCGACTCACTCGACCAGTTCGGATCAGCAAAATACTGCGTCCACTGCTCTTCGAGCTCCGGACCGAGCACCGACAGGGCCCGGTAGTAGGGATGGTCCTCCTGATAACGCAGCGCATCGGCTCGCCACTGGGCTTCCTGATCCAGGTTCGACTGCCAAAGCCGCGAGGCCATGCGGAGCTGAGCCTGAACCTCGGCCTCGATATTGGCCAGAAGATCGGAGCGGACGTAGCGCGCGCGCTCGGCAAGGGAGCGCTCGATGGACGCCAGCTCGGTCGAGCGCAGATTCTGATGGAATGTCAGCGTGAAGATCGAGCCGATCAGGACGATCATCATCGAGAGCACGAGCGAGAGCGGCCGATTCAGGGCAACCGGCCGATTCAAGGCATTGCTCCGCTATCAGGCCACCGGACGGGAAGGAAGAGAAATCTATCGACAATCATCGTGGGCACAGGATGGCGACCGCAGCGGCCCGAAGCAACCGCAAGTATATCGCAGGGTCTGCCTGTAAAGCCGAGGTAAACTGGTAGTCAGTTCGACTCGGCAGACACCATGCTCGTTCGCTTCTTCATGGCTATTGCGGCCGGCCTTCTGGTTGGCGGGATTCTCTACGAGGGCCTGCTGACGGTATCCAGTCTGTTCTTCCCGGACCACGCGCTGCTGGAGTCGATGATCGACGACCGGTCGTTCCCGGTCGACAAGGCGCTGATCCTCACCTGCTACTGGGCGATCGGTGCCAGCGCGTCGTCGCTGGTGGCCACAGGGCTTGCCGGAAGTCGCTGGGCGGGTGCGCTCGCGGCCGCCTGCTGGCTGATCCCCCTGGCCCTGCTGATCGGGCTCAGCCAGCAGCCAGCCATTCGTCTGACCCTGGCCTTTTCGATCTCGATCCTGGCCGGTTTGATCACTCTTCGGATCAACGGCACGGCATCGGGAAAGACAGCGCACTGAATCCCGCGTCAAATCGGCGCTTTGCGGTATAATTCGAAATCTTTCGGGGGGTGCCTGAAACACTTCGCCCTGCGGAATTCCGAACCCTATCCACTCTGGCCAGAATCGAGGTTGATCCGGCGTGTCCGAACAAGACGATCAGATATTCATCAAACGTTTCAGTCTGGTGCTGGTGGCACTGGCTGCTTTCACTCTCATCATCATTGCCGTTGCTGCGACGATCAACTCGACTCGGGAACCCAGTGAAAACACGGCCCGGACCGAAGCGAGGATGGAGCGTCTGGCACCTGTGGCCGGGGTCTATTCCGGCGACACCGGCCGGGCGGCAGCACAGGCCGCCGTTCAAGCAGCCGCGGCGGCAGGCCCCAGCGTGGCCTTTGATGGATCGCTCGACGGCCAGATGATCTACGAACAGGCCTGCGGCACCTGTCACGAAATCGGCGCTGCGGGAGCCCCGCAACTGGTTGCCTCGGCCTGGGGTTCACGCCTGGATCAGGGCCGTGATGTTCTGGTCGAACACGCCATCAACGGCATCGGCACCATGCCTGCGAAGGGCGGCCGATCCGACCTGAGCGATGAGCAGGTCGCCGCTTCAGTGGACTACATGCTTGACGCTATTCAATAGGTCGTCCTGGCGACCTCGCTTTGCAGATCGCGAAACACCTCCAGAAAGGCCGCTTCGATCTCCGATTCCCAGCCGTCGAGCCTGCTGAGTCCGTCGCTCAGCGGGCTCGGTCGACCGTGGCGGCGCTGGATGCCGTCGAAGATGGTCTGCAGCATCCGCCGATCGTCATAGCGTGTCCAGAGTGAATGGGTCCGCGCCCAGCGGGCAAAGTGCGTCAATCGCGACGGCAGATGCGCTTGATGAGCGTCGAGCAAGCGGTCGATATCGTCGGCAAAATCGGCCAATGGGGCGGGTCCGAAGCGATCCCAGTGACGGCTCAGCATGGTATCGAACAGAACATCCAGCGCGATCGGACCATAGCGTCGCCAGTCACCCTCCCAGGACCTGACCAGCCAACGAACGCGGGGGTGCGCGTCACAAGCACTATCGACCCTGCGATGCAGCCGGACACCCTCGGCCCAATGGTCCGGCAGGCGATCCAGCGCCTCCTGCCCCTTGATGTAGTCACCCAGAAAGGCCCCCAGTCGCAGCCCTTCGCTTGGGCCGGCGAGCACCAGATGGGCGAGATGATTCATGCTGGCTCCCTGCCGAAGGCCATTACGGTATGATGACCGTCCCGTCGCCAAGTGACAAGTTCTGGAGCGTGATCAGGCGTGCTTGACCCCGATCATTTCCCTGAAGAGGCCCGAGAGTTCCATCTCACTGGACCGGCTGGCCGGCTGGAGTGTCTGAGCGATCTGGCCGAACCCGACCAGCGCGTCCCGGTCACCGCCGTTCTGTGCCATCCGCACCCCCTGCACGGCGGAACGATGCGCAACAAGGTCGTCACGATCATCGAGCGCTCGCTGCGCGAAATCGGCATGGCCACGATCCGCTTCAACTACCGCGGCGTGGGTGAAAGCGAAGGAGAATTCGACGAAGGCAACGGGGAAACAGACGACCTGCTCGCCGTCGTCGAATGGGTGCGCAGGGTCCGCCCGGATACCGATCTCTGGCTGGGTGGTTTCTCTTTCGGCGCCTACATCACCCTGCGTGCGGCTCAGGACCTGCCGGTTCGACAGCTGATCAACATTGCTCCTCCGGTCGAGCGCTACGAATTCGAGGCCCTGCCCCCACCCAATTGCCCGTGGCTGGTGGTCCAGGGTGACGAGGACGACGTGGTGTCTTCGGATGCCGTCATTCGCTGGTCCGAGCAGCTCGACCAGCCCCCCGACCTGGTGATCATGGAGGGTGCCGGCCACTTCTTCCATCGGCGCCTGATGGATTTGCGCGGGCTGATCAAGAATCACGTGCAAGCCAACCTGCCCTGAGCCCCGGACCGTCGGTCGACCGTGAGTTCGCAAACGCCGCCCGGCCCGCTCGCTCGCTACCAGGCGCAGATCGATCAGGGCCAACTCATTCCCGACCCCGGGCAACTCGCCCTGGCTGGCATTCTGGATCAGCGTTATCAGGCGCTGGTCGAGACCGCTCGAGCGTCCTGGTTACCCTGGCGCCGCAATCGCAGGCCTGTCAGAGGTATCTATCTGCACGGCAAGGTCGGGCGCGGCAAGACGATGTTGATGGACCTGCTGGCCAGCAGCCTGGATTCGGCCGGGGTGCCGGTGCTTCGGACGCACTTCCACCGCTTCATGGATTCGGTCCATGACGGGCTGAGCGAATCCAGGGGCAAGCGCCAGCCCCTGACGCGCGTAGCTCGCAGAATCGCCGGCCGCGCCCGCGTCCTCTGCCTCGACGAATTCCACGTCAACGATATCGGTGATGCGATGATCCTCGGCGAGCTGCTACATCAACTGGCCGAACTCGATGTGGTGCTATTCACGACCAGTAACACTGAGCCGGGAGAGCTCTATGCCGGTGGCCTGCAGCGGGCCCGCTTCCTGCCGGCCATCGAACTACTCAAGACCCGCTGCGAGGTGCTCGATCTGGATGCCGAAGAGGATTACCGTCTGCGTGAGCTGACCCGGCATCCGGTCTACTACTGGCCGGAATCAGAAAAAACCCTGGCCGCACTCAGGAGTGAATTCCGCGCACTGGCCGCGTTCGAATCCCGGGGCGCGCGAACCCTGTCGGTGCGGGGTCGCGAGATCGAAGCGATCGACCGCGCCGGCTCGCTGGCCTGGTTCAGTTTTCAGACCCTGTGCTGCGGCCCGCGCGCAGCCGCCGATTACATCGACCTGGCCAAGCGCTTCAGCACCCTGATGATCAGCGGCGTTCCGCAGCTGGACGACGCCCGGAATGATCCGACCCGACGCTTTATCCATCTGGTCGACGAGTGCTATGACCGTTCGGTCAAGTTGATCATCTCAGCGGCGGCAGCGCCCGATGAACTCTATACCGGAAAGCGCCTGCAGGCGCCTTTCGAGCGCACTGCATCACGCCTGATCGAGATGCAGAGCCACGATTATCTGGCTCGAGCCCACCAGCCCTGATCGACAGCCTGGCTTTGGGGGATGATGGGTTTCGAGCCGGTCAACCTGCCGCTTGATCGACGACCGAGCTCGCCAGCGCCTGGGCGCCGACCGGATCGAGATCCACGAGGGTCTCGATCACATGACCGACGTAGGCATCGAATGCCGGCTCATCCTTGTCGGCAACCAGGCCCTGGGCCTGAAGATGCAGGTATCCGACGTAGGAAGAATAGACCAGCGTTGCGCGGTGCCGGGCATGATCGGGGCTGAAACCCAGTTCAGTAAAGGCCGCGGCCAGATACTTGATTCGGCGAGTGGTGACCCGCTTGATCACCGGGCCAACCTCCTTGTCGTTCGGCATGGCGCAGAGGGCCACACAGATCCGATGGGTGAGCGTCTGTCGGCTGGTGCGCCACACGAACTGAGCCAGGCGTTCGGCCGGACGATCATCGGCAATCAGGCTCTGCTCGAGGTGGATCCGGTCCTGGTTCTCCCAGCGCGACAGGGCGCGTCTGAGCAGATCGTCACGGCCAGCGAAGTGCCAGTAGAAACTGCCCTTGGTGATGCCCAGGCGGCGCGCCAGCGGTTCCACACCCAGCGCGCTCAGGCCCTGATCGGCAATCAGTTCCAGGGCGGCCTGCTCCCAGTCGTCCGGAGTCAGGGTGGTGCGGTCGGTGACGGCACTCTTGGCCGGGGTGGATCTGCTCATGAGAAGGCATCATACTCTGTTATGTCTGACAGCCCGGATGACATGGCGCAGAATCGCTTTTCGATCGCTGGAATTTGCGCCGGCGCATCATTGACTATCGCCAAGGGTAACCCCATACTCACGCGTATGGAAGCAGTACGTAAACTCAACGACGACGTTCGCAGACGCCAGATCTGGACCGACGACGGCATCCGACTGAGTCTGCGCTATTACGGGGACGATCGGGCGCCGGTCATCCTCATGGCGCACGGTTTCGGCCAGACCCAGTTCGCCTGGGAAGACACCGGCCGCAGGCTGGCCGCGGCCGGCTGGCAGGCGGTCAGCTACGATGCGCGCGGCCACGGCGAGAGCGACCGTGCGCCCAGCGGCGAATACGACTTCGAGCAATTCATCGAAGACTTCCGCCGCGTCTGCGACTCCCTGCCGCAGACACCGGTGGTGATCGGTGCGTCCATGGGTGGCCTGGGTGCGCTGCTGGCGCACTCGGAAAAGCCCAAGGTTGCGCTCGATTCGCTGGTGCTGGTCGACATCACGCCACGCTGGGACGAGCGCGGTGTCAGCGCTATTCTTGCGTTCATGCGCCAGAATCCCGACGGCTTCGCCACGCTGGACGAGGCCTCCGAATCGATCCGCAGTTTCCTGCCGCATCGCCGCAAGAACGATGGCAGCAAGACCAACTTGAGCGGCAGCCTCAAGCGCAATCTGCGCCAGGCCGACAACGGTCGCTGGTACTGGCACTGGGATCCGGCCATGCTCGCACTGGCCGAAAAGAGCAGCAACCTCCAGTCGAGGCTGCAGTCAGCCAGCCGCCGCCTGAAATTGCCGACCCTGCTGGTCACCGGTGGCAAGAGCGAGCTGATCGGCGGAGAGCACGCCGAAGAATTTCTCAAGCTGGCACCCCATGCCGAGCATATCGAGGTCGAGAACGCGGCACACATGGTGGCCGGCGATTCGAACGACCAGTTCCTGAGCGCGATCATGCCGTTCATCAGGCAGCGCGCCAAACCAGGAGAAAACAAATCATGATGACTTTCCTATTCCTCGCCACACTGGCCGTCGCTGGCATGGCATGCGCTTACTTCAAGACCGCCGTACCGGTCTGGACCGGCGTCATCGGCGCGGTCCTGCTGGGTTTCTCTCTCGCGGGAGAGCCGGGCTGGCTGATGCTTGCCCTGAGCTGGATCGTTTTTGCCGTGGTCGCCGTCCCGCTGAATTATCTGCCACTGCGTCGGCAGTTCATCACCGGACCGATCCTCGACACCTTCAAGACCATGGTGCCGAAGATCTCCGACACCGAGCAGGTCGCCCTGGATGCCGGCACGGTCGGATTCGAGGGCGAGCTGTTTTCCGGGCGGCCGCGTTGGGCGCGCTTCATCAAGCAGCCCCTGCATGAACTGACCACCGAAGAGCAGGCTTTCATCGACGGGCCTGTTGAAGAACTCTGCGACATGGTCGATGAGTGGGAAGTCTCGCATTACCGCGCGGGCTTGAGCGAGAAGGCCTGGGAACATCTGAAATCGCACGGGTTCTTCGGCATGATCATCCCGAAGCAGTACGGTGGCCTGGGTTTTTCTGCCGTCGCTCACCGGGCCGTTCTGGAAAAGGTCTCGAGCATCAGCTCGACGGTCGGTTCGGTCGTGGCCGTGCCCAACTCCCTCGGCCCGGCCGAGCTGCTGCTGCACTACGGCACCGATGAGCAGAAGGACCACTATCTGCCGCGCCTGGCCGACGGGCGTGAAATCCCCTGCTTCGGCCTGACCTCGACCACTGCCGGCTCGGACGCCACCTCGATCGCCGACTACGGGGTGGTCTGCAAGGGCGAATGGGAGGGCAAGGAAGTCCTCGGCATCAAGCTGAACTTCGAGAAGCGCTACATCACCCTGGCGCCGGTCGCGACCGTGGTCGGACTGGCCTTCCGCCTGTATGACCCCGAAGGACACCTGGGAGATACCGAGGACATCGGCATTACCCTGGCCCTGCTGCCGCGGGACCTGCCGGGCATGGATATCGGTCGCCGTCACTTCCCGCTGAACAATCCGTTCCCGAACGGACCGATCCGCGGCAAGGATCTGTTCGTCCCGCTGGATTTCCTGCTAGGCGGAGAAAAATACATCGGTCAGGGCTGGAAGATGCTGGTCGAATCCCTGTCGGTCGGGCGCGCCATTTCCCTGCCATCCTCCTCGACCGGTGGGGCCAAGATGGCCGCACTGGCCACCGGCGCCTACGCGCGAATCCGCAAGCAGTTCAACCTGCCGATCGGCCGATTCGAGGGCGTCGAAGAAGCCCTGGCACGCATCGCCGGATACACCTACGCGATGTCGGCGCTGAGCCGTCAGACCGCCTCGGCCGTCGATGACGGCGAGAAGCCGGCCGTTCCCGGCGCGATCGCCAAATACCACGCCACCGAAATGAGCCGCGAAGTCATCAAGGACGCCATGGATGTTCACGGTGGCAAGGGCATCATCCTGGGACCGAAGAACTACCTCGGTCGCGGCTGGCAGGGCGCGCCGATCTGGATCACGGTCGAGGGTGCCAATATCCTGACCCGATCGCTGATGATCTTCGGACAGGGTGCGATCCGATGTCATCCCTACGTGCTCAAGGAGCTGCAGGCGCTGCAGATCGAAGACGAGGAAGCGCGCCTGGTCGAGTTCGATCGCCTGCTGATATCTCACGTGGGCCACAGTATTTCCTGCGCGGTCCGGTCCTTCGTGCTGGGTCTGAGTTTCGCCCGCTTCGCCGTGGTCCCGGGCGACCGCCGCACGCGCAAGTACTACCGCAAGCTGACCCGCTATTCCTCGGCCTTCGCCCTGCTGGCCGATGTGGCCATGCTGACCTACGGCGGCAAACTCAAGCAGAAGGAAAAGATCTCCGGTCGTCTGGCCGACGTGCTGAGCCAGCTCTACATCTGCTCGGCCATGCTGCGCCGTTTCGAACATGACGCGCGCCCGGCCGCCGACCAGCCGATTCTGGCCTGGGCCTTCCACGATGCGATCTACAAGATCCAGCACGCCATGCGCGGCGTGATCGACAACTACCCGTTCAGCTGGGCGCGTCCGCTCCTGCGATTCATCATCTTCCCGCTGGGGCGCCAGGAACGCGCGCCCAACGATCGTCTCGGCCACAAGGTCGCCGCCCTGATGCTGTCGCCCTCCGAGACCCGCACGCGCCTGACTCGCGGCGTGTACAACTCCGACCGTACCGGGCACCCGGTGGGCGTCATGGAGCGCCTGCTGCCGGACGTGATCGCCGCCGAACCGCTGGAGCGCAAGCTGCTCAAGGCCCAACGCGCCGGGCAGATCACCAGCTACAGCTTCCAGGACCAGATGAAAGAGGCGGTCAGCAACGGCGTCATCACCGAAGCAGAGGCCAAGCTGCTCGGCGACCTGCGCGTTCGCGTTCTGGAGGTCATCTCGGTCGATGATTTCGATCTGGAAGAACTCCAGGGCGGACTCAACCAGACCGCCGAGGATGCACGGGCCGAAGGCCGCAAGCCAGCCAAAAGCAAGGACAAGAAAAAAGCGGCCTGATCGATCCTGCAGGCAGGCTATACTGCCCCCGCGGCAGACACCAAATGCGCTGCTGCAATTCGATTTGCAGGTGCCTTGAGTGGATTGGAGCATCCACTCGGGTGAAACGGGAAGCCGGTGAAAGTCCGGCACTGCCCCCGCAACTGTAACCGAGGATCGGCGCGCCTCATGCACGTCGATCCGTTTGCGCGACACCACCCGGTCCTGATGATCGGGGAAGGTGCGAACGCGATGACCGAGCCAGCAATGCCCGCAGTCGGGCACTGAGTCAGGGCGATCATCGTTCGGAAGTCAGGAGACCGGCCTGCATGACAACCGACCATCAGATTGCGGCGGGCAATCGTGGGTAGCGTCATGTCGGCCCGCTTCCGGACCGGACATCGGCCGTTCCCTCGAGCCCCTCGCCCAAGCTGCTAGAACGCGCGGGTGAGCGCGAGGAGCAATGACCATGTTCTGCAAGCCGATCGATCGGTCCGTTCTTTACGGACTGGCAGTTTTCTGTATCTCCACACCGGCCCTTTCAGGCACCGATTCATCGATCGAGGCCAGCGATCCGATGGTCGTCACGGCCCATCGATCCGATACGTCGATCAACGACAACCTGAGTGCCGTCAGCGTGATCGACCGCGACGCGATCGAGCGCAGCCAGGCCCCGGATGTGCTGGAGCTGTTACGGCTGCAGCCCGGCGTCGACATCAGCCGGGCCGGCGGGCCTGGCGGACAGACCAGCGTGTTTCTGCGCGGCAGCAACTCCAACCACACGCTGGTCCTGATCGACGGTGTGCGCGTAGCTGCCGCCGGCACCGGTGCCTTTACCTGGGAAACCCTGGACCCGGCCGTGATCGAGCGCATCGAGATCGTCCGCGGCCCGCGCGCCGCGCGCTGGGGCTCGGACGCCATCGGCGGCGTCATTCAGATCTTCACCCGACGCCCCGAAGGCCTGAGCACGCGCTTGAGCGCAGGCAGTTACGGCGACCGCGGCCTGTCGGTGTCAACCGGCAACCAGCGCTTCAGCCTGACGGCTTCGCACCGCTCGGTCGACGGCTTCTCGACCCAGAACCGCTCAGGCTTTGCCTTCGACCCCGACGACGACGGTTTCGACCAGAGCAGTGCGGCGCTGCGTGCCGGCTTCGCGCTCGGAGAAGGCATCCTGGAGGCCCATGCCCGGGCCAGCCAGAGCGATATCGAATTCGACCAGGGCGAGTCCGATCTGCTCAACTATTCCGGCGGCCTCGACTACCGGCTCGATCGTGAGCAGGGCTGGAGCTGGTCGGCCCAGCTGCTGACCCTGCGCGACCGCCTTGAGACCCGAACCGGGTTCGGTGACACCGAGCTGATCACCCGGCGCCTGCAGGCCGGCCTGCAGGCCGAGCGCGAATTGGGCCAGGGCCTGCGCTGGATGATCGGTGTCGATGCCTGGGACGAATCGGGCGAGAGCCGCGGCGACTGGAAGGACGATCGCAACAATCTGGGTGCCTGGACCGGCGTCGACGGCCAGATCGGCCGAGTGGACTTCGAAGCCAGCCTGCGTGTCGATCGAGACTCCGAGTACGGCAGCGAGGTCACCGGCGACCTGGCCGCCGGCTGGAATCTTGATGAGCGCTGGCGCCTGCAGGCCGCAGTCGGCCGGGGTTTTCGATCGCCCACCTTCAATCAACTGTTCTCGCCGGGCTTTTTCGGCTCGTTTGCGGGCAATCCCGAGCTGGGTCCGGAGACTTCCACCTCGACCGAGCTGGGCCTGCAGTGGCGCGGTGGGTCCGGTCATCGAGTGAGTCTGAACCTGTACCAGACTCGAATCGACGACCTGATCGACTTCGCCGGCATCGACTTTCAGGCGATCAACATCCGCCGCGCCGAGATCCGGGGCGCCGAACTCAGCCAAAGCCTGCGCCGCGGGAACTGGATCGCGAACGCGCAGGCCAGTTGGCAGGACAGCGAAGACCGCGACACCGGCCTCGATCTGCTGCGTCGGGCAGACTTCAAGGCCAGCACGCGAATTGACTATCTGTTCCAGAATGGCGCCTGGGCAGGGGCGGAAGTGGTCCACGTCGGCAGCAGGAAAGACATCGGTCAGATCGAGCTGGCCAGCTACACCCTGTTCAATCTCAGCGCAGGCGCAAACCTGTCGGAGCACTGGCGACTGGAAGGCCGCCTCGACAACCTGAACGACCGGGACTACGAACCCTTGATCGGCTTCAACGCACCGGGTCGTACGATCCATCTGGCATTACGATGGACAAGATAGGCCGGTCGCGAGCCGAAAGGAAAACAAGCCCGGATCAGTGTATATTTATCCATGGCTTGTTGAATAGACATAGATAATCAAGTATGTTATGTCTCGGGCGAGATAGACATGACCAGAAGATCAAAGCGATGAATCACGACATTGATTTCGGGCTCGAATTCGAGTTCGGAAAGCTCTCCTGCCGCAGAAAGTTCATTCGCACGCTCTGGGCTACCCCCCTGGTCCTCCTTCCCTTCTGCTTGCCGCCCGGCTTGATCGGGCTTCCAGGAACTGAACTCGCCCTGATCCTCCTGACACTTTTCCTGGCCCAATCGGGCTACACCTATGTCAAATGGCAGGGCGATGACTGGAAGTCGCAAGCCCGTCTGGACATCGAACCGCTTCAAGGTGATCGCTTGCAGGCAGGCACATGACTCGGATCATTCCGCTTATCTTTCTGATTGTCACAGGCTGCGCCACAACGCCCCAGGCGCGCATCGACGGCTCGACCGAGGCCACCTTTGACCGCAGCTTCACGCAAATGAAGCGGTCCTTGAGCGGATCCGAGCAGACGGCCTTATGGATTGCGCTGATCCGGATTCATTTCATGGGCGTCGACTCAGCACTGGAACTGGTTGACGATCCCGAACTCCAGAACGTCGAATTTGCAAACCTTCGCGAGGAATTGGACGGCATGACCCTGGATGAGATCCTCGAGTACGCTGAACAGTCAGCGGTGACGGTCAACATCGAAACAGCTCCACCCTGAAAAAGCCCCCAGGCACTGATCGCCGCCCGGCCCTGTTCCCTTCCACATCGGAACCACCCGACCTCACTACGGGACGTAGCGGCTGCTAATCTCTCCAGGGTTGCGGCTTCCGCGAGGCCTGTTGGAAAATGTCTGTCTCAACCAGAAGGAATAGCGTTCATGGATTCTGGCCAGGCCTGCCCAGGATAGCTTTGTCCTGGCTGGTCGGCGCTGGCCTGCTCGGATGCAGCAGTCCGACAGAACCCGCCCGCGCTCAGTTCATGGTCTTCGGTACCCAGGTCGAGGTGCTGGTTCGAAGCAGTGACCGGCCTCGGGTCGAGGAGGCGCTGCGTGAGATTGGCGAGGACCTTCAGCGAATGCACTCGGACTGGCACCCCTGGGAGCCCGGCGCCCTGAGTGACCTGAATGCCGCCCTGGCCGCCGGCATGCAGGCTTCACCCGGAGCTGATCTGCTGGCCATGATCAAGGACGCACAACGCTTCGAACAATCCAGCCTGGGGCATTTCAATGCTGCGATCGGGGGCCTGATCGCGCTCTGGGGCTTTCATACATCGAGCTATCCGATCCAGTCGCCACCGCCGGATAAGTCGCAGATCGACCAATGGCTGGATCAGTCGCCCAGCACGCTGGATATCGACATCCGGGACCATCGGGTCGACAGCGGCAACCCGGCGGTCAGGCTTGATTTCAGCGGTCTGGCCAAGGGCTATGCGGCAGGTCGGGCCTGTGATCGCCTGGTGGCACAGGGCCTGGGCGATGCCCTGATCAATCTGGGCGGTGATGTCATGGTTTGCGGCCCCGGAGAGCAGCCCTGGTCGATCGCGATCAGTGATGGCCTGGGCGGCGTCTTCGAGGTGATCGAGCTGTCGGGTCCGGTCGGCGTGTTTTCCTCGGGTACGGCGCAGCGCTGGGGCGAATGGCAGGGCGGGCGCTACGCACATCTGCTGGATCCGGGCACGGGACGGGCCCTCGATCATCTCGTACAGGCCACCGTCATTCATCGCGACCCAGCCCTGGCCGATGCGGCGGCAACCGCGCTGGCCGTGGCCGGTCCGTCCGGGTGGCAGGCGGTTGCCGAGTCGATGGGTGTTGCGCAAGTGCTTGTTCTTGATGCTTCGGGAGCGGTCGGAATCAGTGCGACAATGGCCGATCGATTCAACCCCAGCGCAGACAATTGATACATTATCCGATTGCGTCGGATTGCCCCCGACGCTAGAGTATCGGGTGGCTGGAGCTTCAACAAGGGGCAATAAATCCTGCATTCAAGAGATCCTCAAGGCCCCGGATGCGGAACGGACTGGCCTGACATCACCGCCAGACGATCCAAGCTGATTTCGGGGCGACAAGACGAGAACCAAGAAGCGAGCGCGTGGCGCTTCCGGCGTGTTTTCCTGTGCTGGCCCGTGGCCTGCGCATTGATCTTGACAATCAGCCTTCTGAACCAGGCTCAAGCCCAAGGCTCGCTGGATGAGGAGCTTGACCTGGCCCGCCAGCTCAACGCCACCTCGCATTGGCGCTCCGGGCGATCGATTCTCGAACAGATCGAGCCTGAGCTGGCGCGGGCCAGCGCATCCCAGCGGGATCGCTATGATCTGATTCTGGCCCACAATCTTGCTCTGGGTGGCGCGCCCGCGGCCGGACTGGAGCTGATCGAACAGGTCCTGGCACGTCGCCTCGAGCCGACGCTGAATATGCACGCGCTGTGGCTGGCCGCCAACCTGGCCACGGCCGAGCGCAGCTATGCGCGCGCTTTTTCCTATATCAAGACCGGGATGGAGATGCTCGCCAGGGTCGACGACTCGGCCGCTCGGGCAGGTTTGCTCGGCATGGCCGGTCGTCTTTATGCTGAGGCGGGCGAGGTCGAGCGCGGCGTCGAACTGGCCAGGCAGGCGATGGACTATGCCTCACGGGTCCCGCCAGACCATCCCTACAGCAGCCGCTGCGTTGCCGGGCAGCGCCTGACAGCCGCGCTCGAGATGAGCGACGCCATCGGCGCCAACCTGCAGGCCGCAGCCGATGCACTGGAGCACTGTCAACGCGAGCAGAATGGTCACTTTACCGCCGCTCTGGAAAGCCTGATCGGGGAGCTTCATCTGCAGAAGGGCAACCTGTCAGAATCGGAGCGCTGGCTGCGCCAGGCGCTGGCACGGCAGACTGCAATCGGGCATCTGACCGGATTGATGCTGACCGAGCTGCGGATGATGGATCTCAAGCTGCGCCTCGGAGAGCCGATGCCGGAGGCGGTACTGATCGATCAGCTGGTCTCCCACTTCCGAGCCCGTCGTTATTGGGATCGCAAGGCACGCACCCACCAACTCGTGGCGCGCTTTGCCGAACGCGATCAGGATTTTTCGACCGCTATCGAACATCTTCAGCGAGAGTCGGTGGCTCGCGAACGCTTCGCCGCTCGCCAGCGTTCCCGCCGAACTGCGTATCTGGAAGTTCAGTACGACCTGGATACGAGCCGTCGTGAGCTGGCTCTGCTTCAGGAGCAGGCCAGGGTCACAGAGCTCGAAAAGACAACCACACGCCAGCAAACCACCCTTCGTCGAAGCGCCCAGCTCGGTGCCGGCCTCCTGGTCGCGCTCCTCGCTATCGGGCTGATCCGAGCCGCACGTGAACGGCGTCACTTCGAGAATCTCTCGCGCCAGGACGGGCTGACCGAGCTGCTCAATCACACCAGTTTCTTCGAAGCCGCCGACCGCGCACTGAACAGGTGCATCGGTGAGGGCCAACCCTTCACGCTGGCCGTGGGCGATATCGATCACTTCAAGCAGATCAACGATAAACACGGGCATCTGGCCGGGGACACGGTGCTTCAGCGTATCGCCAGCCGGATGCGCGCCGAGTTTCCCAAGGCCGCCATTCTGGGCCGCGTCGGCGGCGAAGAATTTGCCATCGCCTGTCCGTGTCAGGCGCTGAACAGCACACGAGACCGCGTCGAAAACCTGCGCCAGCGAATCAATACCACCCGAAGCGATGACCAGGAAGTGCAGGCCAGCATCAGCTTCGGCGTGGCCGAATTCGACGGATCGGAGACCATCGAGCAACTCAGAAAGCGCGCTGACGAATGTCTCTATCAGGCCAAGCAGACCGGGCGCGATCGGGTCGTGGTTGCCGATGATCCGTAACCTGCACGATCGTCGGGCACCCCGCCCCATGCGCTCGATCTGTTTTCTCTGGGCGGCGCTGTGGATGGTTTCAGCGGGCGCTGAAGATCTGGAGAGTCGCATCGAAGAGGCCCGACAGCTGAGCGTCACCGACCCGACTGGATCGGGTCTGCAGATACTGCGCGAGCTGGAGACTGAAAGCGAGAGCGCCAGCCCGCGTCAGCGCGCCGAAATCGAGTTGATGCTGATCCGCGCCATTGCCTTGAAGGGCGCCAATTCAGAAGCCATGGAGCGCGCCCTGGCCCTGGCTGATCGCGCCCAGGAAGCGGATCAACGCGTCAGCGCCATGCGCCTGGCAGCCAATCTGGCCATCAATACCGGAGACTACGAGCTTGCCTTCATTCAGCTCCAGCGCGCGATGCGCCAGCTCGAGGGCATCGATTCGGCCAAGGACGAGGTCACTGTCTACGGCATGGTCAGCACTTTTCACAGCCGGGCCGGCGACACCCTGCTGGCCATGGACTATGCCGAAATGGCACTGGCAAGCGCCAGACGCGCCGGCGACACCCGTCTTGAATGCATCGCATCGAACTGGCTGGGCCAGGCCCACGCCGCGGTGGGTGAGACCTCGCCCGCGGTAGCGCTGGCAGAGCGTGCACTCGAGCTCTGCGCTCAGGTCGACGATCAGGTCACGATGACATGGATCAGGAACATGCTGGCCCGACTGGCACTGGATGCAGGCCAGATCGACGATGCCGAAAGCCTGTTGAACGAATCACTGGAAAAGACCCCGGATATCTATCATGACCTGCGCATCGAGAGCGATCTGATCCGGGCCCGGATCGACCTGATGCGCGGCGACTTCGACAGGGCATTCGGTCGCTATCAGGCCCTGAGCCGGGAACTGGGTTCGAGTCAGCGTCGGGGCCAGCTCGCCACTGCCCTTGGTGGTGCCGCTGAAGCGGCCCGCCAGATGGGCGATCCCGAGACTGCCGTGGCCTTCTACAAGGCTCAGCTTGGCGCCAGGCGCGAGCATATGGAGCAGGTGAATTCGCTTCGACTGGCCCAGCTTGCTCTGGGTTTCGATCAGGCGCTGCAGAATCAGGCAATCAGCCTGCTACGTGAGCAGGAGCGCTACCGCGAGCTGACCGAACGGAGCCAGGCCCAGCGTCGGTATCTTGTGACCCTGGCCACGGTCGGCGGTGTCATCCTGGCACTGCTGTTGTTTGCCGGGCTCCTGCACACGCTGCGCGAACGCCGCCACTATCGACGTCTATCCGATCGGGATGGTCTGACCCAGCTGTTCAATCACACCCGCTTCTTCAATCAGATCGATCGTGAGCTGGGCGAACATACGCGCCGCCCGCTGGTGCTGATCCTGGCAGATATCGATCATTTCAAGCAGGTCAATGATCGCTTCGGACATCAGATCGGGGATGAGGTGCTGCGCCAGACCGCACGAGTGCTCAGAGAGATCTTCGGTGCCCACCAGCTGATCGGCCGAATCGGTGGAGAGGAATTCGCGATCCGGTTGCTCGATGAATCCCAGGACGAGGCGATCGAACGGGTCGAGTCACTTCGCCTCAGATTGGCCGGAAAAGCGCGCCGACCCACCGACCCACCGATCACGCTGAGCTTCGGTCTGGCGGTCTTCCATTCTGGTGAATCGCTTGAGCAGCTACGTCAGCGGACCGACGCTGCCCTCTATCAAGCCAAGGCGCTCGGTCGCAACCGTCTGGTCGTGGCAGACCCGGCCCGACCGGAAGGCTGATTCGGCCCGTCCGATCAGGACTTCAAACGGGCATCACGGAACCAGTGAATACGGCACTCCAGGCCGCGCGGAGACTTTCCGACATAGACGAAGTCGATACCTGGCCAGACCGGCATCCTGCCCTTTTCGCCGAAACGATCATTCTCCAGCTCGAGCAGAACGCCAATACACGGCCAGTCGTGCTCCCGGGCATCGTCCTCGAGCAGCGCAACGGCTTTCTTGAGCATCCGGAATACCAGCAGGGTCTGGCGGTAATCCGGCGCGATGAAACTGCGGTAGAAATAGACCGGCTGTCCAAGCTGGGGCGGGCTCTGAGGAATGGCCGTGCACACCCCGGCAATACGCTCGTCCTGATCGCGCGCGAACATGACCACCTGAGCAACGCGTTGCTGGGCGGCCTGGGTCGAGGCCAGAGCCTTTTCGGCCAGCCAGAAATCGACGATCTCCTGCTGATCCTGCGCAGTAGCCTGGCCCCAGCCCGGATGATAGGTGAACTGTCCCATTTCAGTCCTCTCTTTCCTGCTCGAGCAACGGTGACCCGGATCCGAAACCGCGGGGCGACTGAGCGGCAAGCCAGGCAAACACGGCGTATGAGGCCGCGTTCTGACGCAGCGCATCGGGATCGATCTTGTCGAGGGTGTCGTTCTCGGTGTGGTGGTAGTCGAAATAGTTCGTGCCGTCCTGATACAGATCCACGGCCGCCAGGCCCAGCGGCAGGGCCGGAATGAAATCAGGGCCGGCAGAGGCCCGGCGGCTGTCGGTCAATGCGATCCCCAGGGGCTCGAGCTCAGCGGCGATGGCCTCGATCACCGGGCGCGCCGACTCGATCACCCGGGCGCTCATCGAATAGATCGGACCGGCTCCGAAGTCGGACTCGGCGGCGACGTGAATCTGCTCGATGTTTTCGCTGCGGGCCTGGGCGAAGGCCCGTCCGCCCCACAGACCGATTTCTTCGGCCGCAAAAAGAATGACCTGGATCGATCGATCCGGTCGCCGGTCCAGCTGGAGGATCCGGTGCGCTGCCTCGGTCACGATCGCCACGCCGGCACCATCGTCCAGCGCGCCGGTGCCCACATCCCAGGAATCGAGGTGAGCACCCAGCGCGACGATCTGCTCGGGATAGCGCGCACCGTCGATCTGGGCAATCACATTGTGGCTGGTGTAGGCCTGATTGATCTGGGCGGCAATATTCATCCGGATCGTGACCGGCTCGCCCAGGCCGATCAGACGCTCGAGCTGGTCGGCGTCCGGATTGGAGATGGCCGCTGCCGGCAGGCTGCGCACCGCAGTGTCGAAACGCATTCCGCCGGTGTGGGCAAATCGATTGCTAGAAGTACCAATGGAGCGGATCAGCAGCGCTTCGGCGCCCTTCTCGGCCGCGACCATGGCACCGCGTGCGCGCGCCTGTACGGCCGGCCCGTAGCCCGACCCGTCGCGGGCCCGCTGCATGCGGTTGCGGATGAACACGATCTTGCCGCTGAGCGTGTCGGCCGCGGCCGCCTCGAGCGCAGCCAGGTCATCGAACATCACGACCTCGGCCTCGATTCCCTGCGGCGGCGTGGCCGGTGAGTAGCCGATGGCCAGCGCTTCGAAGTCCTGCTCGACAGGCGAGATCACAGCGACCTCCTCATGCCCCCGGGACCAGGTCGGAAAGGTCGCAGGTTCGCGCCAGACCCGATCGAAACCCAGCTCGGTCAGCATCGCCACGGCCCACTCGACCGCGCGGGGATCCGCCTCGGAACCGGCCAGACGAGGGCCGATCCGGGTAGTCAGATCTTCGACGATCTCGAATCCACCGCTTCCGGCAAGCGTCGACTCGCGCAGTTCACGCGCAATGGCCAGATCGGAGTCGCTGAAAATCTCGGCGCCCAGGGGGGCCGTCAGAAGCAGTGCCGCGAGCAGCGGGGCTTTCATAGTTTGTCTCCAAGAAATTGTGCCGTACCGTCCAGGAGCATCTGCACGGCAATGGCCACCAGCAACATCCCCATCAGGCGTTCGGTGGCGATCAGGCCGCGCTGTCCGAGCAGCCGTTTGAGCTGGGGGGCAGCCAGCAGGATCAGGGCGCTGGCCAACCAGGCCAGGATCAGCGCCAGAGACCAGGTCCCGAGGCTTTCCGGCTCCTTGGTCACCAGCAGCAGTAACACGGCCATTGCGCTCGGACCGGCAACCAGCGGTACGGCCAGCGGCACCAGAAACGGCTCATCGTGATCGTCGGCCTCGTCTTCGCGCAGCGATCGCGGCACGGGAAAGATCATCTTCAAGGCGATGAGGAACAGGATAATGCCACCGGCCACGCTGACCGAGGACTGCTCCAGACCAAGAAAATCGAGAACATACTGCCCTGCCAGCAGAAAGCCGAAGAGGATGGCAAGCGCAATCAGCAGCTCCCGCACAAGAACTCGGTAGCGACGCTCTGGCGCCACCTTGTCGAGCACCGAAAGGAAGATCGGCACGTTGCCCATGGGATCCATGACCACGAACAGCAGAACGGCAGCATTGATCAGATCCACAAATCGATTTCCCGGGCTGGGCGCATCGTCAGCGCATGAAATTCAAAGGACATCAAGCAGAGGCAGACCCTCTAGTGTACCCCGCCGTTAATTCTGTAACATTCAGCGAGTCTGAGTCGCCAACTCGGCGTTGCGAGCCTTGTAAAGGGCTAGCCATTCACTGCGGTTCGCGCCTTGATTTGTCGACTCAGTCACACTCTGAAAGTTACAGAATTAACGGCGGGGTACACTAGCGTGCGCCAGCCGCCTTGGCCGCGGGCGGCAGCAGCGGCTCGAGATGCCGAAGAGCGCGAGTATAAACCCGGCGCTTGAACGTAATGACGTTCTCGGCGGGGTACCAGAAGTCGACCCATCTGAACTCGTCGAATTCGGGGTTCGTGACGGCATCCAGCCTGACCTGTTTGTCATGACCCAGAAACTGCAGCAGGAACCAGACCTGTTTTTGCCCGATGCAGATGGGTTTCTGATGACGTCGGCGATAGCGCCGCGGCAGACGGTAGCGAAGCCAGCCCGGCGTCGATCCGAGCACGCGCACGTGCTCCTCGCGCAGCCCGGTCTCTTCAGACAGCTCGCGATACATGGCCTCTAGGGGCGTTTCATCGGTGCGCATACCACCCTGGGGAAACTGCCAGCCATCCTGTCCAGCGCGACGCGCCCAGAACACCCGGCCATCTTCCCTGGCGAGCACGATACCGACGTTGGGTCGAAACCCGTCCGGATCGATCATCTGTCTTGTGGCGGCTTCGGCTGTGATACCGTTCCGCAAATTCATCAACTGTCTTGAATAGTAATCAATTCAAGCGCTTCTTGCCAAGCACGCGGATCATCGAAGCCATGCACGTTCAAAACGCTCGTCTTTTTCTTCAATGATCGTATCGCCAGAACGTGTTCGCCGGGTCTTTGCTCTGCTCGGGCTGCTGTTGCCGCTCAGTCTGCTGCTGTCGCTCAGCGCGGGCAGCAGCGGGTGGATCTGGCCCTGGCAGGCCGACGGCAGCACACAGCAAATCCTGCTCGAGCTGCGTCTGCCGCGGGCGATGGCTGCGCTGATCGTCGGCAGCCTGCTGGCGACGGCCGGCTGTCTGATGCAGGTCCTGCTCCGCAATCCGCTCGCCGACCCCTACATCCTGGGACTGTCAGGCGGGGCCAGCGTGTTCGCTCTGATCGGCATGACGCTGGGCTTGACCTGGCTGCCTGTCCCCGCCATGGCTTTCATCGGTGCGCTGGTCACCACCGTACTGGTCTTCGTGCTGGGCAGGGGTGAGGGCGCCTGGACCAGCACCCGCGTCCTGCTGACCGGTGTCGTTGTCGCATCAGGTTGGGGAGCGCTGATCAGCCTGATTCTGGCTACCGGTGACGACACCAGCCTCAGAGGCATGCTGTTCTGGCTGATGGGGGATCTGAGCCACGCCCGGGCCTCGGCGCTGTGGCTGCTGCCAACGCTGTTGGCACTGATCCTGATCTGGCTTCGTTCGCGCAGTCTGAATGTGCTCAGCGCTGGCGCACTTCAGGCCGAGCTGCTGGGGGAACCCACCCGGATCCGGTTCTGGGAAATTTTCGTCGCCGCGTCACTGCTGACCGGCGTTGCTGTGGCGATGGCCGGTGCCATCGGCTTCGTCGGGCTCATCGTTCCGCACCTGATGCGCCTGCTCGTCGGCTCCGATCACCGCAGGCTTCTACCTGCGGCCGCGGCCTTCGGCGCCAGCTTCCTGCTGATCGCAGACACGCTGGCGCGCACGCTACTGAGTCCGCGCCAGCTGCCGGTCGGGGTCCTGACCGCGCTGATCGGCGTTCCGCTGTTTCTGATTCTGCTTCGCCGCGCACGTGGAATCCGCTGAAATGAACCCGCTACTTCTCGGCGCCAGGGATCTGACGATTTCGATCGGATCAACGCGGGTGGTCGACGCGCTGCAGCTGGAGCTCCAGCCGGGCCAGCTTCTCGGCATTCTCGGGCCGAATGGTATTGGCAAGACCACCCTGCTCAAGACCATTGCCGGCCTGCGCCAAGCCGACGGCGGGACCATCGAGGTGCTGGGACGAAGACTCGAGTCCTGGCCAAGACGATTACTGGCCCAGCGTCTGGGCTTGCTGCTGCAGCACACGCAATACGCATTCGAAGCCTCTTGCGAAGAAGTCGCCCTGATCGGCCGTCACCCGCATCTGGGGCCGCTGGCGCGCGAAACCGATGCCGACCGCCGCCTGGCACGGGCCGCACTGGACGAAGTGAGTCTCGGCGAATTCCATGGGCGCAGCTGCTTCAATCTGTCAGGCGGCGAATCCAGGCGACTGGCGCTGGCCAGCCTGCTGGTGCAGGACCCACTGCTCATGCTCCTGGACGAGCCGACCAATCATCTCGACCCGGCCCATCAGCTCAGCGTTCTCGACCTGGTCTTCAAGCGCGTGACCGAACAGGGCCGCGCTGCCATCATGGCCCTGCACGACGCCAATCTGGCGACCTGCTACTGCTCGCACGTGCTGTTGCTGTTCGGCAACGGTGAATGGGCGCTGGGGTCGAGCCGGGATTTGCTGACCGAGGATCGGCTCAGCCGCCTCTACGGCTGCACCATCCGCTGTGTTCAGGACGGCGAACAGTCGGTGTTTGCGGTTGGCCGAACCCGATAACGAAGAAAAGCCGAATACCTCTATTGTCAGGCATGAGAGAAGCAATGCTCAATCCTTGCCCTCGTTGCGTTACTCTCTAGAGCATGAATCTCGATGATTACCAACCAAAAGAATTCTACGATGAGCTGATCGGCAAGGGGGGACGGCCCAGAGTCGCCTCGCGCGCAGTCTGGAAATATCTCAAGAGCCTGGATGAAAACGAACTCGGCGAACGTCGCGCGGCGTGTGATCTGGCCGCCCTGGTCGCCGGGATCACCTTCCGGGTCTACTTCGAGGACACCGGGGTGGATCGGGCCATGCCTTTCGATCTGATCCCGCGCGTCATCGCCCTGAGGGAATGGCAAGGCATCGAGGCCGGGCTCAAGCAGCGGGTCAAGGCGCTCAACTGCTTCATCGACGACCTCTACAACGACCAGGAGATCATCAGGGACGGTGTCTTTCCGGCCGAGCTGCTCGCCAACTCCGAAAACTTTCAGGAGCAATGCCGGGGAATCTCACCGCCGCTGGGCATCTGGGCCCATGTCTGCGGGTCGGATCTGGTCCGCGATTCAGACGGTACGATGTACGTCCTCGAGGACAATCTGCGCATCCCCTCCGGCGTGTCCTACATGCTGGAGAACCGGCAGGTGATGAAGCGGGTGTTTCCTGAACTGTTCGAGGATTCGGGCATTCAGCCGGTCGATGACTACCCCTCACAGCTCTACGATGCGCTGGCCTCGCTGGCCCCCAGCCCGGCCGACTATCCGAGCGTGGTGGTCCTGACCCCGGGCATCTACAACTCGGCCTATTTCGAACACGCCTACCTGGCCCAGCAGATGGGTGCCTCTCTGGTCGAAGGTCGCGACCTGGTCGTCGACAGCAGCGACCAGGTCTTCATGCGCACCATCAGCGGGCTGGAGCCGGTGGATGTCATCTATCGGCGGGTCGACGACGCCTTCATCGACCCCGAAGCCTTCCGCGAGGACTCGATGCTCGGTGTGCCTGGACTGATGCGCGCATGGCGTGCCGGAAACGTGGCGTTGGCCAATGCTCCTGGCGCTGGCGTTGCCGACGACAAGGTGGTCTATGCCTACGTGCCCGAGATCATTCGCTATTACCTCGACGAGGCACCCCTGCTCGACAACGTACCGACCTGGAAGTGTCAGAGCCCCGACGAAATGGCCTATGTGATCGATCACCTGGACGAACTGGTCGTCAAGCCGGCCAACGAGTCGGGCGGTTACGGCATGCTGATCGGCCCGAGGTCGACGAAGAAGGAGCGCGAGCAGTTCGCGCGCCTGATCACGAAGAACCCACGCAACTACATCGCGCAACCGACGCTGGCGCTCTCGACCTGCCCGACTTTCGTGCACAACGGAGTGGCACCCCGTCACATCGACTTGAGACCGTTCGTGCTGTCCGGCCTGGAGACCTATGTGACCAACGGCGGGCTGACCCGAGTGGCGCTCAAGGCCGGCTCCCTGGTCGTCAATTCATCGCAGGGAGGCGGCAGCAAGGACACCTGGATCGTCGATACGGAGGCCTCCTGATGCTTGCTCGCCTGGCCGAAAATCTCTACTGGCATGGTCGATATCTCGAACGCGCTGAGGATATTGCGCGGCTGATCAATGTCACCGCTCATCTCAATCTGGATCTCCCTTCCGGCCTCATCGCCGGCTGGAAGCCGCTGATCCGGATCACCGGCAATGCGGCTCTGTTCGAAGAACTGGAGGAGGAGGCCGACGAGCGCAGTATCGTGCGCTTTCTGCTGTTTGCCGAAAACAACTCGAGTTCGCTCAAGGCGACTCTGGAATATGCGCGCGAGAACCTTCGTTCAGCACGCGATCTGGTGCCCAGGGAAGTCTGGGAACAGATGAACGCCCTGTATCTGAAAAGCTCGGAGCGACTCAACAGCAAACTCAGCAAGCGGCGCCGACAGGATTTTCTCGAGGGACTGATCCTCGACTGCCAGCAGATGGCCGGCACGCTCCAGGGCACCATGAGCCACGACCACGCCTATGACTTCATGCTGATCGGTCGGCATCTCGAGCGGGCCGACATGATCACCCGGATCCTCGAGGTGCGCGGCTATGACCTTCTCCCGGATACGGCCGAGGATCTCGGGCCTTTCGAATCGATTCAGTGGATGAGCGTGCTCAAGTCGCTGACCGGCTATCAGATGTATCGCCGCCATGTCCGTTCTCGCGTCAGCGGCAGCGACGTTCTGCGCTTCCTGCTCAGGGACGGCCAGTTTCCCCGCTCGGTGATGTTCTGCCTGCTGGTGCTCGAGGATCTGATCGAGGGTCTGCCGGGCGAGGATGATCGCAGCCTGCGCAGCGTGACGCGTCTTCAGCGGCTGCTCAACGACACTCAGGTCAGGAATCTGAAGGGTCGCGAGCTGGCCGACTTCATGGATCGGCTCCAGATCGAGCTGGCCAATGCCGACCTGGCCATCCGTCATACCTGGTTCGGGAGCGGGTCTTGAAACTGTTTCGTTGCCACTGCGGTAACACCCTGTATTTTGCCAACACCGAATGCGTGCAGTGCGGGAGAAAGCTCGGGTTTCTGCCGGACCAGCTCAGGCTCGCAGCGCTTGAACCGGACGGCGAGGATCGCTGGATCAGCCTGCCCTCGGCCGGCGCCGACGAGCCTCGTCAGACCTATCGCTGGTGCCTGAACGGGATCAGCCATGATGCCTGCAACTGGATGGTGCCCTATGACGAGCCGGACCCCTACTGCATGGCCTGTCGACTGAACGAGGTCGTGCCCAATCTGCAGCAGCCCGGCAGTCGATCCCTCTGGATTCGGGTCGAGCAGCGCAAGCGTCAG
The DNA here is from genome assembly GCA_964439915.1 of uncultured Wenzhouxiangella sp. Taxonomy (GTDB): domain Bacteria; phylum Pseudomonadota; class Gammaproteobacteria; order Xanthomonadales; family Wenzhouxiangellaceae; genus Wenzhouxiangella. The sequence goes on from CAYTQT010000021.1 coordinate 32,363, forward strand.
CTGGTCTATGATCTGCGGCGGCTCAGGCTGCCGGTGATTCCGAAATCCGTCGACCCGCAGGGCGGATTGGCGTTCGCGTTTCTCGAAGACCAGCCCGACAGCCTTGAGTTCGTGGCGCCGAATGGAGGCGGCGGTCAGGTCATGACCGGCCACGCCAACGGACTGATTACCATCAATATCGCAGAGGCCGACGATGTGGAGCGCGAGCGGCGCCGGCTGGAACTCAATGAACAGCAACGCACCCTGCTCGGGCATTTCCGCCATGAAAGCGGCCACTATTACTGGGACCGGCTGGTCGCCAACAGCCCGATGCTCGATCGAATTCGTGAGTGTTTCGGCGACGAACGGGCTGATTACAATGACGCGCTGCAGCGCTATTACAACGAGGGCCCTCAAGCGAACTGGCAGCAGACCCACGTCAGTGCCTACGCCAGTGCGCATCCCTGGGAAGACTGGGCCGAATGCTGGGCCCACTGGCTCCAAATCACCGATTCACTGGAAATGGCGGCAGCGATCGGAATGGCTGCAGACGACGCACTGGCCGGCGATGTCGACGACAAAGTGGGTCACTGGGTCGATCTCGCCCTCAAGATCAACCTGATCATGCGATCGATGGATCAGAACGACGCCTACCCCTTTGTCCTGACGCCGACCATCATCGACAAGCTTCGCCTGGTTGACGAGGTGATCGGAAACAGCGGTTTCAGCCCCTGACCTGGTCAGTGGTCTCGCTCGGATTCCCACTCGAAGCGCGGCAGCTCGAGAAACAGTCGGTTCAGCCCCTCCGACCAGGCCCGTCGCAGACTCAGCAGATAGGAGTCATCAGCCTCGAATCGAGTGCGCTTGAACGATTGAAGCTGACCACGCTTGAACAGCAGCAGCTCGATCGGAGGTCCGATCGTCAGATTGGACTGCATCGAGGCATCCATGGACACCAGGGCGCAACGGCCGGCTCTCTCCAGGCTGATGCTCGGCTCGATGATCCGATCGAGAATGGGCTTGCCGTATTTCGTTTCACCGATCTGCAGGAAAGGCTTCTCGGGTGAGGCGGCGATGTAGTTGCCCTGCGGGTAGATCAGAAAGGCCTCGTGGTCCCGGTCCCTGATCTGGCCGGCCAGGATGAACGAGGCCTGCATCATCTGACTGGTCTGCTCGACCTGACCGGAAAAATCGGTCTGGATACCACTGCTCACCTCGCCGACATAGCGCGCGATCTCATCGAGATGGTCGAAGCTGTTGAGGCCTGAACCCTTGTCCGTCTCCTGGATTTCCCGCTCGATTCGAGTTGTGACGGCCTGGGTCGTCGCCAGGTTTCCCGCCGACAGCAGGGTAATGAAACGATCGTCTCGGGTCCGGAAATGGTGCATCTTGGAGTAGATGCTCAGGTCATCGACACCGGCGCTGGTCCGCGAGTCTGAAGCCAGCACCAGCCCCTCTTCCAGACGAATGGCAACACAGTAGGTCATAAACAGAAATCGGGCGGATCGGCCTGAGGCAGGAATCGCATCAATTATACCGCGAGACCCGTGCGCCAGGCTGCCCGGCGCGCCTTTCCGGAGTGCTGCGGAATCAGGCAGACTCCTTGGAATCGTCGGCCATCTGCACGCTGACCTCCTGGCCCGGGCGCAGACGCTCGTTACCGCGGATCACAATCCGATCACCCTCCTGAACCGGCCCCTGCACTTCGATCCAGTCGCCCTCACCGATACCGGTGGTCACACGAATCCGCCGGGCCGTGTTGTCCTGATCGACGATAAAGATCGCGATACCGTCTCCTCTGAGGACCAGCGCATCGCGTGGAACGGCCAGCACCTGGCGCACATCGGCGGTCGGCACGGTGACGCGGACGGTCTGGCCGACCGGCAGCGGCTCGAGCACATCCAGCCGAAGCTCGAAGACATGCTGATTCTCCCCACCGACGCTGACTACAGTTCTGACCGGCGCAATCATCGGTTGATCGAGCCCGGTGTTGACTGCCAGCTCATCGCCGGTCCGGACATAGCGGTAATAGTTCAGTGGCGCACGTGCGACCACTTCAAGATTGTCCGGATTGACCAGGCGAACCACCGGGTTGCCGACGGCAACCCGCTCGCCGGCCTGGGCGCGCCTCTCGACGATCACCCCCGGGAACGGAGCGGTAATACGGGTCCGTGACAGCTGGTCACGGGCCTGACTCAGACGCGAATTGCCGACGACCAGGTCGCTGGCGGCCACATCACGCTCCGATCGTGTCTGGTCGATCTGACTGACCGCGGCGAGATTGGTCTCGGCCAGGCGCTCCAGACGAACCAGCTCGCCTTCCAGAAAGCGCAAGCGTGCCTCGGCCCGGGTGACCTCTGCCGCGAGTTCCTCCGCGCGCAGCGTCAGTGTCACGTCCTCGATTTCGGCGATCACATCACCGGCTTCGACGCGCGTGCCGACATCGGCCACGCTGACCAGGCGGCCTTCCACTTCAGCTGACAGCAGTGCGTCCTGGCGCGAAACCACGGTGCCGGCGACCTGCATGGTCGGCGCCATCGACGTCATCCGGGCCTCGTCGACCTGTACCGGCGATGTACCGCCCCACTGGGCATGCGCCGTGGTCACGAACAGGCCGCAGCACAGCAGGCAGGCCATGGCCCGCAAAACCGATCGATCAGAGACCGGGTAGGTCGTGTTGGACTTCTTCATTCTCTTCATCCTCATGCGGGCACCGCCGCGTCGACGCGCGACGATGCCTTTTCTTCGTTCATGCGCAGCAAGCTGGGCAGCAGAACCAGAGTGAACAGGGTGCTGATCGCCAGGCCACCCACGATGACTGCCGCCAGCCCCTTGTAGAGCTCGGTGCCTGAGCCCGGCAACAGCAGAAGAGGCAACATTCCGAACAGGCTGGTAAAGGTACTCATCAGGATCGGCCGCAATCTCAGACGCACCGCCGATTCGACCGCATCGCGGCGACTCAGGCCCTCGCGCTCGCCGTCTCGCGCCCGGTAAACCAGCAGAATGGCGTTGTTGACCACCAGGCCCAGAAGAATCACGAAACCGATCATGGTGAGCATGTCCATGGCCTGACCGGTGATCAGCCCGACCAGGCGCAGACCGAGAATTCCGCCCACCGTGGCCATCGGAATGGTCAGCAGCACAAGGAGAGAATCACGGAAAGAACGGAACAGGGCCGAGATCAGCAGATAAAGAATAACGATGGCCAGGATAAAGCTCCCGAGCAGATTGCCAAGCGTTTCATCCAGCGCCTCGGCCGTTCCCGTGTAGGTGACCACGCCGTCCGGCGGAAGCGCGGCGCGCATGGCTGGCTCGACTTCTGCCCGAAGGGTCTCGAGCGCGACCTCCATCGGCATGTCGGGCGGCGGTGTGACCAGCAGGGTCAGGGTCCGTCGACGGTCGACGCGACGAATCTGGTTGGGTCCTGCGGTCCGCTCCAGTCGAGTCAACTCTCCCAGCGTTGCGATGCGGCCCGAGGGGGTGGCCAGGGGCATGGCCATCAACTCTTCGGGTGTCAGCCAGTCCTCGCCGCGCAGAATCACGTCGAGACGGCGATCGCCATCAAAGTAGTCACCGAGAAAAGCGCCGTTGCCCAGCGCCCGGATCAGGGTGGCAACATCGTTGCGCGTCCAGCCCAGTTCGGCAATCCGACGATCGTCCGGCACGAGGCGAAGCTCGGGCTCGGCCAGTTCCAGGCCGGGCTGGGGCCGAACCGTGCTGCCCGGCAGGGCCTGGGTGATCTGGAAAAAGCCGATCTGGCCGGCCGCCAGCAGGTCCTCGAAGTCGCCCGCCTGCAGATCGACCGAAATCTGGCGCGAACCTCGACCGCCGAAGATCGGTGAGCGATTGGCCCGGCCGAAGGTGTCAGGGAAACCGGCCAGGATCTCGTTATTGACGATATCGAGCAACTCGTCCATGTCTTCCTCGTCGGCCGCGCGCATGCCGAAGAACGCGCCGGTGCCGAAGAAGCCGAGGAAGGTATTGTCGATCCTGGGCTCCTTCTCGCCCTCGATGTAGGGCCGAAGACGATCGTTGACGACGTTGACCAACTCTTCCTCGGCGGTATCCGGCCCCATGCCGGACGGGGTCTGGATAAAGCCGAAGAGAAAGTTCTGTTTGCCTTCAGGCAGATAGTCGGCCGGCGGCAGCAGCAGCCAGCCGATCATAATCGGAACTGCGGTGAGACCGGCGATCCAGCTCCAGCGCTGCATCGGCGTATCGGTGATCGCCATGACCTTGTCGGTGGTCCAGCGCCACCAGCTACGATGACTGTCCTCGATCACCTCGTCGCCCAGCAGGCGGTAGCTGGCGGCCGGAATCACGATCGTGGCGACGACCAGGGAACAGACGATAGCGGCAGAAATCACCACCGCCAGATCGGCAAAGAGCTGGCCGGCCTCGTCCTGCAGAAAGATGACCGGAAGGAAAATCGCCACGGTAGTGACGGTCGAGGCCAGGAGCGCTCCCCAGACCTGACCGGAGCCGCGGTCGGCCGCCTCCATGGGGTCACGCCCCTGCTCGCGCTGCCTGACGATATTTTCCAGGACCACGATGGCAGCATCCAGCACCATGCCGGTGGCAAAGGCCAGGCCGGCCAGGGAAATGACGTTGAGGGTTCGGCCGGTGCCGTCCAGCACAAGAAAGGCAAAACACAGACAGAGCGGAATGGCGAGTGCGACCATCAACGTCGCCCGAAGGCGACGGAAGAAGAACCAGAGAACCGCGATGGCCAGCGCCATTCCAAGAACCAGGTTCGTGACCACCATCCAGATCGACTCGCGGATATAGATGGTGTCGTCGGAAGCCTGGAGAATTTCCAGACCGGCCGGTTCGAGATGACTTTCGCGCAGGGATTCGATCTCGGCCTGAAGATCGGACATGACCTGAAGCGTGTTGACGCCCGGTTCTGCGATCACGTTCATGGCGATCGACGGACCGGCGTTCTGGGTCATGACGCCGCTTGAATCACGCATGACCCGATCGACCGTCGCCACATCACTCAGATAGACCGGTCGCCCCTCACGCCACTCGAGAACCAGATTCTCGAGATCGCTGATCTGGTACTGACCCGCAAAGCGCAGCGTGTACTGACGACGCCCGACCTCCTGAAAACCGCCCGACACATCGGCATTCTGCCCGAGCCGATTGCCGATTCGGGTCAGATCGACACCGATCGCTGCCGCCCGGTAGGGATCGAAGGTGATTCGAACCTCGAAGGGACGCCCGCCGCGGGGGCTGGCAGACGACACCCCGGGAATGCGTTCCAGTCGCTCGCGGACCACCTCTTCGATGAAATCCTGATATTCGATGATCTGGCGCGTGTTCTCGGGCAGGGTCCGGATGGCAAACCAGGCGATCGTGTCGCCGAACTGGTCCGAACCGACTCTGACCGTCGGCTCGGTCACATCGACGGGATATCGCGCGACCTGATTGAGGCGATTGATGACTTCGATCAGGGATCGATTCAGATCGGCGTTGACATCGAACTCCAGACTGATACTGCCGCGACCGGGGCTGGCCGTGGCGGTCATCCGCTGCAGACCGGGAACATCGCGCAGCTGGTCTTCCTGAGGCTCGATGATTTCGGACTCTATTTCCTCAGGGGCCGCCGCACGCCAGCTGGTGGAAATGGTGATGGACGGTCGTTCGATGTCCGGGGTCATCTGGATCGGCAGCCTGACCAGACTCAGCAATCCGAAAATCACGAGAAGAATGCAGCCGACCGCGACGGCGACCGGATTGTTCAATCCTGCTTTTGTCAGCTGCATAGAGCACTCCAGACCAACGGCAAATATCAAAGACGCGACTTTAACCTGTTGCCATCGACTGCGTGTCAATGACAAATGTGAAGATAGGACCATTGGCCGGCCTGAAAGTGCCCACCGATTCATCATGGTGCACGACGCATCGATTTCCGCTACTGTAGGGCCACCAGACCAGGCCAAAGGGGGCGTGAGGGAGACTTTTGCGCCGTTCGCGAAAGGACCGGCACAGGCATTGAGACGGATCGATGGGACGCACAGCTCGTGCAGCAGCTTGAATTGATCATCGCCCTGCAGGCGGGCCAGGCTGCTTTCGGTCTGATCATGGCCCTACTGTTGCTCGCTTTCCTGAATGAGTTCAAGCATGCCTTCCTGCGCCACTGGGCGCTGAGCTGCTTCGCGATGGCCTGTTACTTCGGTGCCGTGGCCGGCTTGATGACGCTGATGCCGATCGAAGAGGTTCGCCCCTCGCAGCGTCTCGCGCTTTCGGCCTTCTCCCAGGCAGCCGCTTACCTCCACGTGGTCTGGTTGATGATCGGGGCCTGGGAAGCCGTCAACGAAAGAAGTATCGGCTCTGGTCGCCATCTGCTGTTCGTTGCCATCGGCATCGGCATCGGCATTGGCACGACGCTGATTCAGCCCTTCGACACCGATGCGGCCTGGCTTCGTCTGATCCTGCGCTTCACGGTGGTCCACTTGGTCACCGGCCTGGCCTTCATCATCACCGCCAGCATGCTGTGGCGGGCCCTCAGGGATCGGCGGATGCTCAGCTCCCGGCTGACGCCAATGGCCTTTGCCGGTTACGGCGTCTATCTGCTGTTTCTGGGTGGACAAAGCATCTGGATCAACTATTTCAGATCATTCCCCGACTACGTGCCCTATCTTGGCCTGATCGGCTTCCTGCTGCTCATCCTGATCGGCTACAGCATCATCATCTGGCTGCTGGAAATCGAGCGCCGGCGCGCGGCATCCGCGCTGGAGAAGGTCCAGTCGGCCGAAGAGCGGCTGGTGCATCTGAGAGGGCACGACGCGGCCACCGGTCTGCCGAACCGCCGCCAGCTCCAGGACATCCTGTTCCACGAAATTCGGTCGGCGGCAGCCAAACGGCGCCGGGTCGCCGTACTGTCGATCGGAATCCATCGCTTTAACCTGGTCTCTCAAGCACTGGGCTGGAACAAGACCGATGCCCTGATCCGTCGACTGGCCGGGGATATTCGGCGGCTGGCGCCCAAAGGCGCCACTCTGGGGCGCGTCGGTGACCGCGACTTTCTGATGATCATCCCGCATGCCGGCCATCGGCAGAAGCTCATTTCGAGAGCGCAGCGGATCCTCGATGAAGGCGCGACTCCGCTGAGCGAAGGCGGCAGGCAGATCTATCTGAGCCTGATCGGCGGACTGTGCTTTGCGCCCGAGGATGAAATCGATGCCGTGGCTCTGATCAATATGGCGCAGCAGGCCCAGATGCGCGCGGCCGAGGCAGGGGAGACCCTGCTCCTGCACCGTGCAAACCAGAACCCGAACCAGCCGCACGACCTGCTGCAGCTCGAGCGCGAACTGCGAGCAGGGGTCAAGGACCGCCAGTTCTGCCTCTACTTCCAGCCACTGGTCAGCCTGCGAGAGCGCCGGATCACCGGCTTCGAGACGCTGTTGCGCTGGAACCATCCCGAACGCGGAATCCTGACGCCAGGCTCGTTCCTGCAGGAGGCCGAGCGTCTGGGCGTCCTCGATGAACTCGAGGATCAGATCCTGGAAGGCGCACTGGGGCAGATCAGGGACTGGCAGAGCGATTTCTCACTGCCACCAATCACTGCATCGGTCAATCTTTCAGCGCCGCGGTTCCAGCAGCCAGGCCTTGCCGACAAGCTGTCGAACCTCTTCGACAACTTCGATGTGGAGCCCGGCAAGCTGCATATCGAGATCACCGAATCCACGGCCATGGGTGATTTCGAGACCGGTCTCAACACCATCTCGGACCTGCGCGAACTGGGATGCAAGGTCTGTCTGGACGATTTCGGGACCGGCTACAGCTCACTGGCGCATCTGCGGCGGCTGCAGGTCGATTACGTCAAGCTCGACCGCAGTTTCCTGACCAACCTAGACCGCGACCCCCAGGAACGTAGTCTGACGCGAGCCATTGTCGACCTGATCCATTCGCTCGGCATGACGGTGCTGGCCGAAGGTGTGGAAACCCGCCAGCAGCTCGGCCACATGATCCAGTGCCGCGTCGATGTGGTACAGGGCTTTCTGCTCGGCCGGCCAGCGCCTGCCGTCGACTATCAGGGCGCGTTCGAAAGGCCGCAGATCGTTCTCGAATGACCCGACCCGCGATCCATTGACGTCGGACCCCGCTTAATGTCGAGGCCGTCGCTCAACCCTCAGGGATTTCCGAGCCGGATCGATTTTCTGACCTGATCGATGCGTCGCCGACGTTCGCGCTTGATCGCCGCAGCGATCGCGGCACCCTCAAGGCCCCGATCCAGAAACGGCTGCGCCGCCACCTCCACGGCAGCCGTGAAACAGGCCCGCAGGTAGTCGGCCTCGGGATAGGGATCACGTTCTCGACCAAGGCGGCCCTGAAGATCGGCCTGGCATGCCAGCAGAAAAAGCTCGAGCGTTTCCGGCCTGCGAAATGCATCCAGTCGGGTCAGCAGATCCAGAACCGTCGAGGCCTTGAGCTCCAGCGCGCGATGGGCATGGAGGTGGAACTCCCCGACGCGCAGCGCCAGATCGCGGCAGTCCCTGGAGACAGAAAGCCGCGCGCTGAGGTCCCTGATCGGCACCAGCCCCCGTTTCTCGTGGCTGCGGTGGGCAGGCCATTGGTCAGGTGGCGTCAGCGCCTTGCCGAGATCATGGACAAGGCAGGCGTAGCGCACGGGAAGCGGTGCCTCCAGTTCGGCGGCCCGGTCGATCACCATCATCGTGTGTCGACCGCTGTCGATCTCGGGATGATGGCGAGCAGTCTGGGGCACACCGAACAGGGCATCGACCTCTGGAAAGAGAACTCCCAGCGCACCGACCTCGCGCAACAGGTCGAAAAAACGCGAGGGCTCCGGATACATCAGCGCCTTCCGGGTTTCCTGCCAGACACGCTCGGGAACCAGGTGGTCCAGCTCACCGGCATCGACCATGTCTCGACACAGATCGAGGGTGGCGGGGGCGACGCTGAATTCCGGAAAACGCGTGGCAAATCGAGCCAGGCGAAGCACGCGCAAGGGATCCTCGACGAACGCCTGGGAAACGTGTCGCAGCCGGCGCCTGACAAGGTCGAGGCGGCCGCCGAACGGGTCGATCAGGTGGCCGTCCGGATCGAGCGCCATGGCATTGACGGTCAGATCGCGACGCAGCAGATCCTCTTCCAGGGTCACGTCCGGACCCGCGTGGAAGACAAATCCGCGATAGCCGTGACCCGACTTGCGCTCGGTTCGGGCCAGCGCGTATTCCTCATGGGTCTCGGGATGCAGAAAGACCGGAAAATCCCGCCCGACGGGCCTGAAGCCGCGCTCGATCATGGCCTCCGGACTGGCCCCGACAACGACGAAATCGCGATCCGGGGAGGGAAAGCCCAGCAACTGATCGCGAACCGATCCGCCGACCTGATAGACCGTCAGCGCGTCCGCATCAGCGCTGGTCTCAGTCGGCGTCACGGCGCGCTGCTTGCCGGTATCGTTGATAACGCGCCTGGCGACCGTCCCGGCCGAGCCAGCTTGGCGCTTTCTCCGACAGCCCCCAGGGCTCGATCCCCAGCGCCTTCAGACCATCATCCGAGCAGACGCTGTCGATCTTGAGCGACTTGTAGTTGTCGCTGGAAAAGGGCTTGCCCGGCACGAAATCGAAGGCCCGCCCCTGGGCCCAGCCAAGCGCGTCGGGCAATCCGATGACCAGTCGCTTGAGCCCGAGCTGGTCACGAACCCATTCGACCAGCGCCTTCAGTGTCCAGACCTCGGAGCCGCATAGTTCATAGTTCTGCCCGTGGCTTTCGTCGCTATCGAGCGCCCGCGCAAAAGCCTCGACGACGTCGCCGACGAAAACCGGCGCGAATTTCGCTCCGGGACGGGCCAGGGGCAGGATGGGAGAGATCTTGAGCAGATCTGCAAAACGATTGAGAAAGCTGTCGTCCGGGCCAAAGATGGTCGACGGCCGAAAGATGGTGGTCTTCAACTGGCCAGTACGGAAGGCGGACATGACGAGCTCTTCCGCCTCACCCCGGGTCTTGAGATAGTAGCTTGCGCCGCGGCCGGCATTGAGTGCACTCATGTGGATCAGTCGATCGATGCGAGCCGCCTCGCAGCAGATGATGAGCTTCTCGACCAGCTCGACGTGGGCTCGACGAAATCCCTTGCCGCCGAACCCCCGCTCATTGAGGATGCCGACCAGATTGATCGCTACATCATGATCCTCCATAGCCCGGGTCAGATCATCGAGGTCATAGGGGTTGACCTGCGCCAGTCGAACGCCGCGAATCAGCGCCAGGCGCTTCGCGCCAGGCGCATATCGCGTGGCGATGGTGATCTCATGGCCGGCATCTGACAGGCGACGGGCCAGATGGCCGCCGACAAAACCCGAACCACCCACAATGAAGAGTTTCAGCATCTGTTCGACTCCGGAGCCTGGACATCAGTCGATCGATCTTTCTCACCTCCCATTGTACGTCTCACGGCGTGCAGCTGAAGACAGGGGGTGAGGCAGCCGGGGCCGGGCGTACGTGGTTGGCCAGAACTTCCGGTGATCGGCCCATACGCCATTCGTACAGGGTCGCGAAGGCCAGCACCCGGGGCACGTAGTCGCGCGTTTCATAGAACGGCAGGGTTTCCAGCCAGATATCGTGATCGGTCAGGGGGCGGCTGTCCAGCCAGCGACGGACCGCGCCGGATCCGGCGTTGTAGGCTGCCGCCACATGAATCCACTCACCGTCGAACTGATCCTGCAGCTCGGCCAGGTGGGCCACGCCCAGCGGGATATTGACCATCGGACGCATCAGATCACCCTGCCCTGCATAAGGCAGGGCGTGGCGTCGCGCCACCATGCGGGCCGTCCCCGGCATCAGCTGCAGCAGCCCCCGGGCACCGGCCGAGGACAGCGCATCGGCCTGCATCGCCGACTCGGCCCGCATCAGGCCATAGACCAGGGCCGGGTCGACGCCCCGGCTGGTCGCTTCACTGAGTACGCGATTCTCCTCGAGCAAGGGGAATCGCAGGCGGTAGGCCGACAGCGTTCCGGCATCACCAAGAGCAGAAATCACCCGATCATGCCAGTCCTGCTCGGCAGCCAGCAGGGCGGCCTGGTGCAGCTGATCACGGGTCAGCTGACGGGCGACCCGGGCCCAGGTCCAGCGCGCGTGCCAGGACAGGCCGACCTGCTCCAGCTCAAGGGCTCGTTCGAATCTGGCATCGCGGAGGAGGCGAGCCTGCACGGCTGGATCGGCGGTCAGATCCTCATTGCAGACACGAAGATCCTGGCCCAGGGCCTTGGCGGCAAGAAAGCCGTAGTAGGACGCCTCGGCCGAGAGACTGGCATAGGCCAGCAAGGCGTCGGGGCGCTGCAGCGCCGCCAGTGCCCGACCGCGCCAGTAACGCCAGCGACTGCGTGCCTGGTCGCGCAGGGACATGGCGTCGATGGACGCCAGCACGGCTTCCCACCTTGAGTGGGCCAGACCGACGCGCGCGCGCCACTCCAGCAGCTGCTGGCTGCGATGCGAATCGGGCACGGCGTCGATCGCAGCCAGGGCGTTGATGTCCATGTCAACGGCCTGGAAAAGGGCCAGTCTTGCATCGATATCGGCACGCTGAGATTCGGTCCAGCCGAAGCGGCTCGCGAGCGCCTGCCATTGGTCCCTGCTCCGCTCCCAGTCGCTGCTGGCCAGGCGCTGAAGCGTCTCGGCAATCATCTCTCGCGCCTGCGGGGCGTCCGACCATTGACGGGCCTGATTCAGGGTGTCCCAGGGCTGTTGCCGCATTCCCAACCAGCGATCGGCCCAGCGACGGCGATCAGGATCGAGATAGCGCCGCAGATAGCTGGCCATCCCGGTGTTGCCCGCATCCAGTGCCAGATGGAAGCGCTCCCAGGCCCGATCCGCGGTGAGATGACCCTCATCGCGCCACCATTCGAACAGCGAGTCGCAGTCGTCGGGCTGTGAATTGCCGACGGTCCACAGAGTGCTGACCCGTGACAGCAGGTCGGCGGTTCGCCCGGCGTCCAGATCAGCCCGCGCAAGATGGCACAGAACGATCGGATCCTGACTGTCACCGGCATGCCGGCGCAGGATCTCGTACTGCCTGCTGCGTGCCAGCTGACGCAGCCAGCCGCGCTCGAGCCGGTCAGCGAATGACCAGTCACGGTAGCGGGCAAGAAATCGCTCCATGACGCTCGCCGGGACACGGTCCAGGCGCTGCCTGAGCAGCTCGAACTGAAGATAGGGCTGAAGCGGATAACCATCGAGATCCCCGATGGCGTCCAGCGTTGCCGATTGATCTCCGATCGAAGCTGCGGCCCATCCCTCGCGGAAGCGTTCACGCTGGGCATCCCGATCCATCGCCCCAAGAGAGCAGGTGCCTATCGCGACCCAGGCACAGACTGCAAAGCCAAGCGCGCGGCAGCTTCCGCGCACTGCTCTAGGCCAAGTGATGGTGCTGGACATCGGTCGGGATGGCTCGGTCAAAACTGCGATACTCCAACGTGACTGTTCATGATGCGCGCGGGCATGGTTCTCGACAAGTGTTCTCTCTGATTCTGATGCTCTTGATGCTCGGCTGCCTGGCTGGCCTGCTGGCCGGTTTGCTGGGCATCGGTGGTGGTCTGGTGATTGTCCCGGCGATGAGCTGGTTTCTGCTCGATCAGGGGATCGCGGTCGATACGGCGATCAGTATATCGGTTGCCACCTCACTGGCCTCGATGTTGCTGACCTCGGCCAGCGCCGTCGTGTTCCATGCCAAACGCCGCGTGATCGCCCGAGAGGTGATCGTTCGTCTTGCCCCGAGCGTGGCCATCGGTGCGGCAGCCGGGGCACTGCTGGCCGTCTGGCTGGGCGGAGAACGTCTCGCGCTCGTCTTTGCCGTGATCGTTGCCCTGATCGGCCTGCGGATGCTGCTGGCCATCGAAGACCCGGCCCGGACTCGCGCCCCCTCCCCACGGGCCTGGTGGGCATTCGGGCCTGTCATCGGTGCGGTATCAGCCATGATCGGCATCGGAGGCGGCAGCTTCAACGTGCCCTACCTGCGCTGGAATGGCTATCCGATGATCAATGCCGTGGCAATGGCTTCGACCTGCGGCTGGCTGATCGGCCTGGGCGGAACCATCGCTTTCGCCATCGTCGAGGTCGACGGCGAGCAGGTTCAGGGTCTGATCGGCCACATCCTCTGGCCGGCGGCCGTGGTGATCGGTCTGGCCGGTGCCGCGAGCGCGCCTGTCGGCGTGGCCCTTGGCCACCGCCTGCCAGCCCGCCAGCTCAGCCGGATCTTCGGCGCTTTCCTGATCTTGATCGCGCTGCGTATGGGCTTGTGAAAGCGCTCATCGAGCGTTCAGGGTGAGGGTCATCGACAGAGGCCGATGGTCGGAAAATTCCACCGCCAGGGCTTCCATGTCGGTAATGTCCATATGCGGTGAGACCAGGATATGGTCAATCGCTCGCCTTGGGTCCCAGGATGGAAAAGTCGGGATGGCCGACGACGGGGCGATCAGGCCTGCACGCTCGCAGAATTCCATCATTTCGCGCGACCGCGGGCCGGTATTGAGATCACCCATCACGACCACATTGGGGTAGTCCCGGACCAGCCCTGCCACGTAGTCCAGCTGCTGCGAGCGTGCCCGCCTGCCCAGTGCCAGATGCAGCACGACCAGCCAGAGCGCAACGCTGCCATCGCCGAATCGGGCCACCATGGCACCCCTCCCCGGGATGGCACCGGGGAGCCTGTGCTCTTCGATTTCTACCGGCTCGATCCTGCTCAGCAGGCCGTTACCGGCATGCGCCAGCACTCCCACCTTCCGGTTGCCCTGATGATGCCAGTGGGGGAAGGCGGCGTGTGTCGCCAGATACTTGGCCTGATTGAGAAAACCGGAGCGAAGGCTGCCGACATCGACCTCCTGCAGGGCCACGATGTCGTAGTCGGCAACCAGATCGGCAATCGCATCGAGGTTGGCGATGCGCTGATTATTCGGCAGCACCTGACGCCAACTCTTGGTCAGATACTCCCGATATCTACCGGTGGTGGTCCCGGCCTGAATGTTGTAGCTCAGCAGCCTGAGCCGCTGAGGGCCGGCAGACATTGATCTTTATCAGGAGTCGGCTGCGGCGTCTTCGGCAGCAGCCTCGGATGATGCATCGGCGTCATCGGCCGGCTTCCCCAGACCCAACGCTTCAGCTTCGATCTCGACCAGGTAATCGACGGCAGCAAGCATCTGATCGAAGGAGTCGAAGGCACCGGGACTGACCCGCCACTTGCCCTGAACGATGACCGTCGGCGTCGACCGCACGCCGAACTTGACCAGGTCGGAGCGGTTCTTTCGCATGTGCGAATCGACCGCGAACGAGCCGGCCGTGTTGACGAAGGATTCGGCGCTGTTGTCGCTGTTTTCGGTAGCGATTTCCGCCAGATCCTCGAGATTGCGGATCCGCCGGCGCTCATCGTGGACCGCCCGGAAGATCGCGGGATGCACCTCGTGCATATCCAGGCCCATGACCTGTGCCGTGTAATAGCCCAGGACAAAGACTTCCCAGCCCTGCTGAAGGGGCACCGGACGCCGCTGGAAATCGACATAATCCGGCCTGCTTTCCTCCCAATTGGTAATGTGCGGAAGGAAATTGCGGCAAGCACCGCAGGGATAAGCAAAGGCTTCGATGACTTCGACTCGATCCTCGGCCGGTGCGGCGGGACCATCGATACGCTGATAGTGCGTGCCCTCGACAAAAGTCTGCGCCTGAACGTTGGCGCCCGCCAGGGTCAGCAAAACTGCAAGGGAAAGAATACGAACCATGTTGAATTCCGTTTTATCCGTGATTGTGATCTACAGACCGATCAGATGCCGGACAGTTCAGTCCGGCATCATTCCTCTTCGGCGCGATGCAGGCCTTCGATGTAAGAACTCACTGCCGTGATTTCCTCATCGGTAAGATTGGCCGCAACCCCTGCCATGATTCGGCTGTACGGGTCATTTCCGCCGTTGACTTCTCCGTTCCGGTAGCGATTCAGACGATCTGCAGTGTAATCTGCGTGCTGCGCGCGCACCACGGGATACTGAGCTCCGAGAATGCCGTTTCCAGCCGGCCCGTGGCAGGCCGCACAAGCGGGCACCCCGGACTCCTCGTTCCCCGCCTGGTAAATCGATCGGCCCAGTTCGACCAGCGCCTCATCGGCCACGCCAGGCTGAAGGGTCTGGGCCGCATAGTAGGCGGCCAGATCGTCGATATCCTGGTCGGTCAGATTCATCACCATCGGGTACATCTGCGGCACGTTTCTTTGCTGGTCACGAACCATGCGGGTCTGGCGCGCAATGTACTCAGCGTGTTGCCCGGCTATCTTCGGCCAGATAGAAACAGCGCTGTTGCCGTCGGCACCGTGGCAGGCAGCACAGACTGCAGATTTGGCCTGTCCGGCCTCGGGATCACCAGCAGCCATTGCTGCCAGGGGAAGTACGGCCAGAAATATCAACATCAGTCGAGCCATGATCGCTTTTAACTCCATGCTACGAATTCAAAATGAACCTGATATTATCGCTGCAATTCGCCCAGTGTGCCAACCCGTGAGTGGAATCAACTCGACGCTGCATCGCGCAGTGTACCTGGACAGTGTCCACACCCTGTCACAATTGCCTCCAGACGACGGTATCGAGGTGGCCATCGCCGGCCGCTCGAATGCCGGCAAGTCCAGCTTGATCAATCGCATGTGCCGTCAGAATGCCCTGGCGCGGACCAGCCGCACACCTGGTCGGACACGGCAACTCGTTTTCTTTCGGCTGGATGAGGCCCGCCACCTGGTCGATCTGCCCGGCTATGGCTATGCCAAGGTCGGCGGCGACCTCAAGAAACACTGGCATGGTCTGATCCAGGCATATCTCGACCAGCGCGAAGCGCTGATCGGCCTGGTCGTGGTGATGGACATCCGTCATCCGATGAAACCGCAGGACATCGAGCTGATCGAATGGGCCGGCCAACGCGGGCTCGGCCTGCACCTGGTCCTGACCAAGGCCGACAAGCTCGGCCGCGGCAAGCAGAAAGAACAGCTGCTCAAGGTACGACGGATGGTCCATGAAGACGTCGGCGTCCAGACCTTCTCGGCGACCAGCGGCCAGGGCCTGGACGAGCTCTACTCGATCATGGCCAACTGGTATGGCTCCGTGGCGAGCTGATCATGCAGATCGGCCCACACCACGTCACCCCGAATCTCGGCCTGGCGCCGATGGCCGGCGTGACCGACAAGCCCTTCCGCCTGTTGTGCAAGCGTCTCGGTGCCGGTCTGGC
>CAYTQT010000022.1:0-43982 GCA_964439915.1 uncultured Wenzhouxiangella sp.
CCCGGAACCCGGAACCCGGAACCCGGAACCCGGAACCCGGAACCCGGAACCCGGAACCCGTAAACCGTAAACCGTAAACCGTAAACCGTAAACCGTAAACCGTAAACCGTAAACCGGGCCTTGCCCTCCGCCCCGCGCCCTTAGCCCTTCCCCCTTCGCCCCGCCTCGGCGCGGCGCCCCGCCCCGCGCCCCAAATCCCTTGACACTTCGCCCCCTAGCGCCTATCGTGGCACGAAGTGGTATTTTGTGGGAAAAAGTGGTTTTTTCTTGGGATGGAGTAGTCAGGAGTGTTCTTCGGCGAGACGGCAATCAATCTGGACGCGAAGGGTCGCATGGGAATTCCCACGCGCTATCGCGACGATCTGGATGCCGCCTGCCAGGGAAAGCTGGTTCTGACCTACTCCGCATTTGATTCCGGCTGCCTGTGGATCTACCCCGAGCCCGAATGGGAGCGGGTCCGCGAACAGGTGATGGGTCTGTCGACTTTCAACCCCTCGCATCGGAGTCTCCAGCGCCGCCTGGTCGGGTCGGCCACGATGCTGGAACCGGACGGAAATGGACGAGTACTGCTGCCGCTGACCCTGCGTCAGGTGGCTGGACTGGAAAAACGCGTCGTCATGATGGGCATGGGCCAGCGCTTCGAGCTCTGGAACGAATCGGTCCTTCAGGAACGTCGCATCGAAGAAGAAAAACAGATCCAGGAGCAAGCCTCCACCGAAATGGCCGAACTGGTCCTGTAGGCGGAGATGCACAGCGGAACTCAACACGTGCCGGTGCTTCTCGGACCGGCGCTGGAGACTTTGATGATCGCGCCGGATCACTGCGTGGTCGATGCCACCTACGGTCGCGGCGGCCACAGTCGGGCGCTGCTCGAATGCATTGGTCCTGGCGGGCGGCTGATCGTGATGGACCAGGACCCGGAGGCGATTGCGCATGCGCGATCAACCTTGGGTGAAGACCAACGCGTGTCGATCTGGCGCGGCAATTTCGCCGAACTGGATCGCATGGCCAATGAGATGGGTGTCGCAGGCCGGATCAACGCGATGCTGATGGATGTGGGTGTGTCGTCGCCCCAGCTCGACACCCCGGAGCGCGGATTCAGTTTCCGCGACGACGGGCCGCTGGACATGCGTATGAACCCTGACCGGGGCGAGTCGGCAGCCGAATGGCTGGCGCGGGCCGAGGAAGCCGAGATCGCCCGGGTGATTTTTGAATATGGAGAAGATCGAAAAGCGCGTCGAATCGCACGGAGTATCGTCATGGCCCGAGCGGATGAGCCGATTGTGCGCACCGCCCAACTTGCCTCCATCGTTGCCCGGTCGACCGGACCTGCTCCGGCCGATCGCCACCCTGCTACGCGCACGTTTCAGGCCATCCGTATTCACGTCAATGACGAGCTCGGCGCGCTGGACTCGGCCCTCGACCAGGCGGTTGACCTGCTCGCGCCCGGCGGGCGTCTGGCCGTGATCAGTTTCCACTCTCTCGAGGATCGACGCGTCAAGCAGGCTTTCCGGGCGCTGTCCAAGGCACCCCCGGCGAGTCGGCGCATGCCGGTCGCGCCGGACTTCACTCCGCGCGCCCGCACGATCGGTTCGGTGATCCGGCCCGACCCGGACGAGATCGCGGCCAATCCGCGCGCCCGCAGCTCCCGGCTGCGGGTCATCGAGAAGCTGGCCGAGGTGTCGGCATGATCCGCTGGCTGCTGTTCCTGATCCTGGTACTGGGCCTGCTGGCCAGCGCGATTGGCGTGGTTGCCCAGCGTCACGAGTCTCGCGAGCTGTTCGCCCGGCTTCAGGAAGCGCAGGCCGAGCGTGATGCGGCCCGCGTCGAGTGGAGCCGGTTGCAGCTCGAGCAGGCCTGGCTGGCCGAGGCCGGCCGGATCGAGCGTCAGGCCAGGACACAGCTGGGCATGGATCGGCCCGAGCGGGTCGGTATCCTGATCGAAGAACCCTGGGTCGATGCGCTGGCTGATTTCACGACGGAGGGCCGTCGATGAGCCAGCCCAAGCCCTATGCGCAAAGCATCCTGCGGGTCTGGCTGACCGCCGGGATCATGCTGCTGGCCTGCGTCGTGCTGTTTGCGCGCGCGGTCAATCTGCAGGTGATGGAGTCGGAGTTCCTGCAGAGCGAGGGCGAGGCCCGGTTCCTGCGCCAGGTCGAAATTCCGACCGTGCGCGGCAATATTCTCGATCGTCACGGCGAGCCGCTGGCGGTCTCCACGCCGGTCGACTCGATCTGGGCCCATCCTCGGACCCTGCTGCAGGAAACGGCGCAAATCCCGATGCTGGCCGGCCTGCTGGACATTCCGGCCGACGAGCTGGAACGCCGCCTGACCCAGCGCGCCAGCCGGGAATTCGTCTGGCTGAAGCGCCGGGTCCATCCTGATCTGGTCGATCGCGTCGTCGCACTCGATATCCCCGGCGTCCATCTCGAGCGTGAATACCGCCGCTTCTACCCGACCGGCGAGGTGACCGCCCAGGTGCTGGGGTTCACGAATATCGATGATTTCGGTCAGGAAGGGCTCGAGCTGGCCTACAACAGCTGGCTGCAGGGCGAGCCTGGCGCCAAGCGGGTCATCAAGGATCTGTTCGGTCGCACCGTGCAGGAAGTCGAGCTGGTCAACGAAATGCAGCCGGGTCGCGATCTTCAGCTGACCCTGGACCGCCGCCTGCAGTACCTGGCCTTCCGCGAGCTCAAGACGGCGGTGCTCGAGTTCGACGCGCGCTCCGGCTCGATCGTGATCATGGATGTGACGACCGGCGAAGTCCTGGCGATGGTCAACTACCCCTCCTACAACCCGAACTCATCGGAGCGCGGCGCCTCCGATGGCCTGCGCAACCGGGCGGTCACCGACGTTCTCGAACCCGGGTCGGTGATCAAGCCCTTCGCGATGGCCGCGGTGCTAGAAGCCGGGATCGCCACCCCGGACATGATCGTCGACACCAGCCCCGGCACCATGGAAGTGGCGGGCCATACGATTCGCGATGTGCGCGATTACGGCGAGATGACCGTGACCGGCCTGCTGACCAAATCATCCAACGTCGGCATTGTCGATCTCGTTCTGAGCATGGATGCCCGACATCTCTGGGGCGTTTATTCGCGCTTCGGATTCGGTGAGGTCACCGGCACCGGCTTCCCCGGCGAGTCAGCAGGTGTGCTGCGCGACTACGATCGCTGGCGCAAACTCGAGCAGGCCACGCTGGCCTATGGCTACGGGCTGTCGGTCACACCGCTGCAGCTCACCCGTGCCACAGCCGCGATTGCCGATGGCGGCCGCCTGCGCCAGCCGAGCTTTATCCTCGGTACCGACAATCCGCCGCTATCTGTGGTCGACCCGGTGCTGGCCCATGACCTGGCCGCGATGATGGAAACCGTGATCGAGGCCGGCGGCACCGGCACGCGGGCTGCGATTCCCGGCTACCGCGTCGCCGGCAAGACCGGCACCTCGCGCAAGGCCGGTGCCGGCGGCTATAACGATCGCTACGTCGCCAGCTTTACCGGCTTTGCCCCGGCCTCGCGTCCGCGCCTGGCCGCGACCGTGGTCATCAATGACCCGGGCGGCGAGTCCTACTACGGAGGCCAGGTCGCGGCCCCGGTATTTGCCCGCGTGATGGACGCCGGGCTGCGACTGTTCAATGTGCCACCTGACCGCATGGACGCCCTGCTGGTTCAGACCGAGGTGGCGGAATGACTCAACGCCTGCCCGCCGTCAGTCTGAGCGCGCTGCTGACCGACCTTCAGGTCAGTGACGCGGTTCCCGACTGCCAGGTTCACGGCCTGGTCGTGGATGCTCGCCTGGTCAATGAGGGCGATGTGTTCGTGGCCCTTCGGGGCCAGCAGCGCCACGGCCTGGAATTCGCCGATCAGGCGCAGGCGCGTGGCGCGGTGGCGATCATCCATGACGGGATGTATCCCGATTCGGTCGAGACCGACCTGCCGCTGGTGGCCTGCGCCGATCTGCCCGAGGCCCTCCCGATTCTGGCCCAGCGACGCTGGGGTGACCCTGCCGAGACCCTGGATCTGGTTGCGGTGACCGGCACCAACGGCAAGACCTCGGTGGCCTGGTTGCTGGCACAGGCGCTCGGTGGCGCGATGATCGGCACCCTCGGCATCGGACGCCCGGGTGAACACTCGGCCGGCAGCCACACCACGCCTGACATCTTCAGCGTCTATGCCGAGCTCCACGCCCTGGCAGCCGATGGCGTTCGATGCGTGGTGCTCGAGGCCTCCTCGCATGCGCTCGACCAGCGCCGCCTGGCAGGGCTGCGTTTTACCAGCGTGATCTTCACCACCCTGGGCCACGACCATCTCGACTACCACGCCGATCGCGAGGCCTACGCCCGCGCCAAGGCTCGCCTGTTCCGCGATTACGACAGCGATCGCCAGATCCTCAATCTGGACGACGCATTCGGTCAGGTGCTGGCCGCTGAACTGGGAGAGGAGAGTGGGCGGATCACCGTGGCCACTCGTGGCGATCTGGGCGCCGATCTGCGCGGTGAGCTGATCGAAGCGAGCCGCGACGGCCTGCAGGCCCGCCTGCACTGGCGCTCGCGTGACCGGGTCCATGATGTTCGCGCGCCGCTGCTCGGCCAGGTCAATCTCTACAATCTGCTCATCATTGCTGCCGAGCTTTCGGCGCGGGGCCGCTCGCAGCAGGACATCAATCAGACCCTGGCAGCACTGCAGCCGGTCCCCGGACGAATGCAGGGTCTGGAGACACCGAACGGTGCGCTGGCCGTCATCGACTACGCTCATACCCCGGATGCGCTGGATAGCGCTTTGAAGAGTCTGCAGGCGCTGAATCCCGAGCGTCTTTGGTGCGTATTCGGCTGCGGCGGCGACCGCGACACGACCAAGCGAGCGATCATGGGCCGGATCGCCGAGTCACTGGCCGATCGGGTGGTGCTGACCAACGACAATCCCCGCCATGAGGACCCGCGCAGTATCGTGCGTGCGATCCAGGGCGGGATGCGCAAACCCGAACGCGCCGTGATCGAATTCGATCGTGCCAGAGCCATCGAACTCGCCCTGGAACAGGCAGACAGCGGCGATGTCGTGCTGATTGCCGGCAAGGGCCACGAGACCGAGCAGATCATCGGTACGACCAGCCATCCGTTTTCGGATCTGGACACGGTACAGCAGTGGCTGCGGGGAGGGGGCTGATGGATCTTTCGCTGCAGACAGCCGCAGCCGCGGCTCAGGGCCAGGCCATCGGAGCGGATGTCCGGCTGTCTGGCTTCTGCCTGGATTCACGCCAGGCGCGGTCGGGAGAGCTGTTCGTGGCCCTGGTCGGCGAGCACGTCGACGGACATGATTTTGTCGGGCAGGCGGCTGAAAAGGGCGCGGCAGCGGCACTGGTCGCTCGCGGCCTGCCTCTCGATGTGCCACAGATCGTGGTCGAGGATGTGGCCGTCGCCCTGGGTCGGATCGCTCAGCACTGGCGCGCGCAGCTGGCAGTCCGCCTGGTCGGGATCACCGGCAGCAACGGCAAGACCACGGTCAAGGAAATGATCGCCTCGATCCTGTCGCGGGTCGGACCGACCCTGGCCACGGTCGGCAACTACAACAACGAGCTCGGCGTGCCGCTGACCCTGGGGCGGCTCGAATCCGAGCATCGCTTCGCCGCCATCGAGATGGGCTGCGGGCAGTCAGGTGACATCCGCTACCTGGCCCAGCTGGCCTCACCGGAAGTCGGCGTTGTCACCAATGCAGGCCCTGCCCATCTGGAGCGTCTGGGCAGTGTCGAGGGCGTGGCTCGTACCAAGGGCGAGCTGTTCGAGCGCCTGCCGAGCCAGGGTATCGCGGTGATCAATCGGGATGACGACTTTGCCGACTACTGGCTGGGTCTGACTCGCCACTGCGGGCGACTTGGCTTCGGCCGCTCGAGCCAGGCCGATGTGCGCGATCGGGATGGGGCCGGTCCGATGCTGGTGATGGAGACCCCGCTCGGTCTGATCGAGACCCGCCTGGCGCTGCCGGGTGCGCACAATCGAATGAATGCCCTGGCCGCGACCGCCGCGGCGATCGCCCTCGAGATTCCGGTCGAGGATATTACCGCCGGCCTGGCTGCGGTGCGCAGTCTGCCGGGCCGTCTCGAAGCGCATCCGACCGAGGCTGGCTGGACGCTGATCGACGATACCTACAACGCCAACCCGGCCTCGCTCTACGCCGGCCTGAAAGTGATCAGCGAGAGTGGCCTCGAGGCCTGGCTGGTTCTTGGCGACATGGCCGAACTGGGCAATGAAAGCGAAAAGCTGCACGCCGAAATCGGCCAGTCAGCGGCCGATCTCGGGGTCAAGCGCCTGTTCGCCGTCGGCCGCGACAGCCAGGCGGCGGTGCTGGCCTTCGGTCAGGGTGCCCGGCACTACGGATCACACGCCGAGCTGGCTGCCGATCTTGGCGCGCAGGTACACGAAGGCGTGATCTGCCTGGTCAAGGGTTCGCGGTCCAGCGCGATGGAAACCATCGTTCAGGACCTGATCGGGGAGGCGCGCTGATGCTGGTCTGGTTGCTTCAGGACACCCTGGGTCTGGATGTGGCGCTGTTCGGCTACATCACCTTCCGCACCATCATGGCGGCGATGACTGCCATGGCCGTGTCGCTGCTGATCGGACCCTATTTCATCCGTCACATGCAGGCCCGTCAGTACGGGCAGCCGATTCGCCAACTCGGTCCGGAATCACACCAGATCAAGGCCGGAACGCCGACCATGGGCGGGGCGATGATCCTGATCGCTCTGGTCCTGAGTACCGTGCTCTGGTCGGACATCCACAACCGCTACGTCTGGACGGTGCTGTTCGTCACCGTTGCCTTCGGCGTGATCGGATTTCTCGACGACTATCGCAAGCTGAAATATCGCGACAGCGCCGGTCTGTCGGCCGGCTGGAAATATCTGCTGCAGTCCCTGGCCGCCCTGAGCGTCGGGTGCTTTCTGTATTTCAGCGCCGATGTGCCCGAGGCCACAACCCTGTATGTACCGTTCTTCAAGGACGTTGCGATTCCCCTGGGGCTGGGCTTTGTCGTGCTGACCTACTTCGTCGTCGTCGGCTCCTCCAATGCGGTCAATCTCACCGACGGTCTGGACGGCCTGGCGATCATGCCGGCGGTATTCGTGGCCGCGGGCCTGGGGATCTTCGCCTACGCCACCGGCAACGTGATCTTTGCCGACTACCTGGCGCTGCCCTATATCCCCGGCGTCGGCGAGCTGGCTATCTTCTGTGCGGCCCTGGCCGGCGCGGGCCTGGGGTTTCTCTGGTTCAACACCTATCCCGCGCAGGTCTTCATGGGCGATATCGGCGCACTGAGCGTCGGCGCGGCGCTGGGGTTGATCGCGGTAGCGGTGCGTCAGGAGCTGGTGTTCGTGCTGATGGCCGGGATCTTCGTCATCGAGACCCTGTCGGTGATCCTGCAGGTCGCCTCCTACAAGCTGACCGGCAAGCGGCTGTTCCGGATGGCACCGATTCATCATCACTTCGAACTCAAGGGATGGCCGGAACCCAAGGTCATCGTCCGCTTCTGGATCATTGCCGTAATGCTGGTGCTGGCCAGCCTGGCCACGATGAAGGTGCGCTGATCATGACGATGCGTGCCGCCGCCAAACCCCGTCAGGCCTCACGCTGGGGCGATGTGCCCCGGACCGTGGCGCTGGACCCGGTCATCGTGGTCTCGGCCACGCTGCTGCTGTCGATCGGGGTGATCATGGTCGCCTCCACCTCGATGGCGGTGGCCGAAAACTTTTCGGTTTCGCAATGGTATTTCGTCCAGCGCCATTTCATGTTCATCGGGGTCGCGCTGATGGCGGCGGTCAGCCTGCGCTTCATCGGTACGCCGCAGATGGACAAGCTGGCCCGGGCCTGCCTGCCGCTGGCGATCGTGATCCTGCTGCTGCCCTTCGTACCGGGCCTCGGCCACGAGGTCAACGGCTCGACGCGCTGGGTCGATCTGGGCTTTTTCCGATTCCAGGCCGTCGAGGCGGTCAAGCTGCTGCTGATCATCCACGTTGCCGGCTATCTGTCGCGTCGGCCGGAACTCAATCGCGGGCGCTTCGTCGACACCATCAAACCCCTGCTCGCGGTCGGAGTGATGGCGGTGATTCTGCTGATGCAGCCGGACATGGGCTCGGCGGTGGTGCTGGTGGCCATCGCCGGCGGCATGATCTGGCTGGCGGGTGCTGCCTGGAAGCACCTGTTCGTGCTCGGTGCCGCCGGGCTGCCGCTGTTCGGCTTCGCCGCCATGGAACCGTACCGCCTGCGCCGCATCATGAGCTTCGTCGACCCCTGGGCGGATCCGCTCAACGGTGGCTTCCAGTTGATCCAGGCCCTGATCGCGGTCGGCCGAGGCCAGGTCAGCGGAGTGGGCCTGGGGGCGAGCGTGCAGAAGCTCTACTACCTGCCTGAAGCCCATACCGACTTCATCTTTGCCGTGCTGGCCGAAGAACTGGGCCTGATCGGGATCGTGCTCGTGCTCGGTCTGTTCATGGCGCTGATCGGCCAGATGTTCCGGATCGGGCTCAAGGCCCTGACCATGGAACGCGCCTTCTCGGCCTATCTGGTCTGGGGCATCGCGCTGTGGCTGGGCCTGCAGGCCCTGGTCAGCGTCGGCGTCAACCTCGGCGTGCTCCCGACCAAGGGGCTGACCCTGCCGCTGGTCTCGTCCGGCGGATCGAGTCTGATCATGACGATCCTGGCCATCGCCGTGGTCCTGCGCGTCGACTGGGAGCTGAAACGCGTCGAGCTGGAGCGGCCGCGGCGCCGCTCGGGGTGGTCGGTATGACCCGTGCCCCGACCATGCCGCGCCACGTGATGATCATGGCCGCCGGAACCGGCGGGCATATTTTCCCCGGTCTGGCCGTGGCCCGCGCGCTGATCCAGGACGGCCTGCGGGTGTCCTGGCTGGGCACACCGCACGGTCTGGAAAACCGGATCGTGCCCGCGGCCGGTATCGAGCTCGATCGGATCGACATCCAGGGTCTGCGCGGCCGCGGTCTGTTCGGATGGCTGGTGGCCCCGCTGCGGGTGCTGCGCGCGATGCGTCAGGCGCGCGCGATCTTCAAGCGCCAGCGGCCGGACTGCGTGCTCAGCATGGGTGGCTATGTGGCCGGTCCCGGCGGTCTGATTGCGCGCTGGATGCGAATTCCACTGGTGCTGCACGAACAGAATGCGATCGCCGGTCTGACCAACCGCTGGCTGCGGCCCTTTGCGCACCGCGTCCTGAGCGGCTTTCCCGACGTACTGAAGGGGGCCGAGCACTGCGGCAATCCGGTGCGCGAGGATATCGCGACTCTGGCCCACCCAAGACAGCGCTACCTCGAGCGCCAGGGTCCGCTGCGGATTCTGGTCGTCGGGGGCAGCCAGGGCGCCCTGGCGTTCGCCAGCAAGATTCCGCAGGCGCTGGCACTGCTGCCGTACTCGAAGCGGCCCCGGGTCATTCATCAGGCCGGGCGTCAGCTCGAGGCGACCCGCCAGGCCTACCAGGCGGCCGGCGTCGAGGGCGAGGTGGTCGAGTTCATCGATGACATGGCGGGCGCCTGGGCCGCGACCGATCTGGCGATCTGTCGGGCTGGCGCGCTGACCGTGGCCGAGCTGGCCGCTGCCGGCGTGGCCTCGGTGCTGGTGCCATTCCCGGCGGCCGTTGACGATCATCAGACCGCCAACGCCCGCTATCTCTCCGATGCAACGGCGGCCTGGCTGATCAGTCAGGAGGCCCTCACGCCCGAGGCCCTGGCCGAGCGCCTGTCGGGCCTCAATCGACTGACCCTGGCCGAGATGGCCGAGCACGCGCGCGGCCTGGCGCGTCCCGATGCCACGGCCGCGGTCGCCCGGGCCTGTCGGGAGGCGGCGACATGAGCAAGCTGGATCGTCCGGCACCGAATCTGATGCATCGGGTACGCCGTATACACTTTGTCGGCATCGGTGGCGCGGGGATGTGCGGCATCGCCGAAGTCATGCTCAACCTCGGCTTCGAGATATCCGGCTCGGATCTCAACGACTCCGAGACCTGTGAACGCCTGCGCCAGCGCGGTGCCAGCATCGCGATCGGCCATGCCGCCGACCATCAGGCGGGTGCCGACGTGGTCGTGGTCTCGGGTGCCGTGCCCGAGTCCAATCCGGAAATCCAGGCGGCACGCGCGCGGCGCATTCCGGTGGTGGCCCGGGCCGAGATGCTCGGTGAGTTGATGCGCTTCCGCCACGGCATCGCCATCGCCGGGACCCACGGCAAGACCACGACCACCTCCCTGATCGCCGGCATCCTGGCCGAGGCCGGCTTTGATCCGACCTTTATCGTCGGCGGGCAGGTCAATGCCTTCGGCTCCAGCGCCCGCCTGGGCGAAGGACGCTATCTGGTCGCCGAGGCTGACGAGAGCGACGGATCCTTCCTCAAGCTGCAGCCGGTCATTTCCCTGATCACCAATATCGACCGTGACCATCTCGATGCCTACAACGGCAATTTCGATCGTCTCCAGCGCGCTTTTCTTGAATTCCTCGGCCACCTGCCGTTCTTCGGCGTGGCGGTGCTGTGCCTCGATGATCCGCACGTGGCCGAGCTGATTCCGTCGGTCGACCGCAATGTCGTGACCTACGGCTTCGATCCCCAGGCCGATGTGCGCGCCACCGATCTGGCCCAGGACGGGCCGAAGATGAGCTTCAGGCTCTGGCTGCCCGAGGCCGGGCAGGGTGTGCCGGTCAGCCTGATGCAGCCCGGGCGCCACAATGTGCTCAATGCCCTGGGTGCCGCGGCCGTGGCCTGGGAGCTGGGCATCGAGGCCGAGGGCATCGTCAAGGGCCTGGCCGCCTTTCGCGGCATCGGCCGGCGTTTTGCCCGGATCGGCGAGCTGGACCTGGCCGGGGGCCAGGTGCTTGCCTTCGAGGATTATGGTCATCACCCCACCGAACTCGATGCGGTGCTTCGTGCGGCCCGTGCCGGTTGGCCGGAGCGGCGTCTGGTGCTGGTCTTCCAGCCGCACCGCTACACCCGCACGCGCGATCAGTTCGACGCTTTCGCCCGCGTCATCGCCGAGGCCGATGCGGTGCTGCTGCTCGATCTCTACCCGGCCGGCGAGTCCCCGATTGCCGGGATCGACAGCGACGCGCTGGCGCGCGAGGTCCAGGCCCGTCGCGAGCTTGATCTGATGCGCGTGGCCACGATCGATCAGGTACCGGACTGCCTCGAACAACTGTGCCAGGACGGTGATCTGCTCCTGGTCATGGGCGCCGGCGATGTTGGACAGCTTGCGCGACGACTGCGCGAGTCAGCCAGGGAGGCGGTGGCATGAGCCCGATGGATGCACGGTCGATGGGTCATGTCGCGCTGGTGATAGGCGGCGACAGCGCAGAGCGCGAGATCTCCCTGCGCGGCGGACAGGCCGTGGCCCGGGCGCTCGATGCCCTTGGTGTCCAGCACAGCGTGGTCGACGGCCCGCGTCGACTGCTCGAGCAGATCGCATCGGGCCACTACGACCGCGTCTTCAATCTGCTGCACGGGCGCGGCGGCGAAGACGGGGCGCTTCAGGGCGCACTCAGGATCTATGGCGTGCCGGTGACCGGCTCTGGCGTGCTGGGCTCGGCGCTGACCATGGACAAGCTCCAGACCAAGCGCGTCTGGTCGGCCTGCGGCCTGCCGACGCCGCGCTGGCGTGTTGCCCGGGATGCCCATTCGGCAGGCTCGATCGTCGACGACCTCGGGCTCCCGCTGTTCGTCAAGCCGGCCCATGAGGGTTCGAGCATCGGCATGAGCCGGGTAGACCGGGCCGAAGCGCTGCCCGATGCCATCAACCTGGCCCTGGAGTTCGACGATACCGTCCTGGTCGAGGCCTGTATCGAGGGGCCGGAATACACCGCTTCCATCCTTGACGGCCAGGTCCTGCCGCTGATCCGGCTGGAGACCAGCCGGGACTTCTATGACTACGCCGCCAAGTACGAGTCGGGCGACACCACCTATCGCTGCCCCTGCGGACTGCCGGAGGCGCGCGAGCGCGAGCTGGCCGCGCTCTGTCTGGAAGCGTTTCGAGTCAGCGGGGCCGAGGGCTGGGGCCGGGTGGATCTGATGCTCGATGGACCGGGTGAAACAGGGCAGCCCTGGCTGCTTGAAGTGAATACGACGCCGGGGATGACCGAGTCATCGCTGGTACCCAAGGCAGCGCGTGCTGCCGGAATCGATTTCGAGGAACTGGTATGGCGAATATTGACGACCAGCCGGACCGACTGATCGGACCGGCCACATTGGCAACGCTGATCCTGGCCGGCGGCCTGCTGCTGGCCGCGCTCTGGTTGCGCTCCGGCCTGCTCGGAGCAGGCCAGTGGCCGATCGCCTGGCTGGATGTCGAGGGTGAGCTGCATCGAACATCCTCCAGCCAGATCCGGGGCGCGGCGGCCGGCCCTGCCGGCAATGGATTTTTCTCGGTCGATCTGGAGCGGGTGCGCGAGGCCGTCGAGGCCCTGCCCTGGGTGGCCGATGTCGAGGTCAGTCGGCACTGGCCCGACGCGCTGCGCATCCGGATCGTCGAGCATCAGCCGGTCGCGCGCTGGAACCAGACCGGCCTGTTCAGTGATCGTGGACATGTTTTTACCGTTGACGGCAGCGAGAGCATGCAGGGCCTGGCGCGCCTCAGTGGCCCGGACAGCCGCCGCCAGGACGTGCTCGAGGAATGGCTGTGGATGCGCCGTGAGCTGGGTCGCATCGGCCAGGACATCCAGGCGGTCCGCGTCGACGATCGCGGCGCCTGGGCGGTGGTCCTCGGCTCGGGTCTGGAGATCCTGCTGGGACGCGAGCAGGTCCGCGAGCGACTGGAACGATACATCGGAATTCACGACGTCCTGGCCGAGGACCAGCGCCGTGCCGACCGGGTCGACCTGCGCTACACCAATGGTCTGGCAGTGCGCTGGCTGGTCGAGGACGGATCAGGTGCCGCGCGTCGGCTGAACGCAAGTCAGGAGCCGCAGATCAATGGCTAAACGCACGGACAAATCACTCGTGGTCGGCCTGGACATCGGGACCAGCAAGATCGTGGCCATTGTCGGCGAGATTCAGGCCGACGGGCAGGTCGAGGTGATCGGTCTGGGTTCACACGCCTCGCGCGGGCTCAAGCGCGGGGTGGTGGTCGATATCGAGTCCACCGAGCAGTCGATACAGCGCGCCATCGAAGAGGCCGAACTGATGGCTGACTGCGAGATCCACTCGGTGTTTGCCGGGATCGCCGGCAGCCACATCCGATCGCTCAATTCTCACGGTGCCGTGGCCATTCGCGACAAGGAGGTCGTCGATGGCGATGTCGAGCGCGTGCTGGAATCGGCCCGGGCCGTGGCCGTGCCGGCCGATCAGCGCATCCTTCATGTGCTGCCGCAGGAATACGTCATCGATACGACCGACGGCATCCGTCAGCCGGTGGGCATGTCCGGGGTTCGACTCGAGGCCCGCGTGCACCTGGTCACCGCGGCGGTCAGCGCCGTGCAGAACGTCACCAAATGCGTGGCCCGCTGCGGCCTGCAGGTCGACGATCTGATCCTGCAGCAGCTGGCCTCCAGCCATGCGGTGCTCAGCGACGACGAGCGCGATCTCGGCATCGCTCTGGTCGACATCGGTGCCGGCACGACCGATGTGGCGGTCTTCACCGAAGGCGCGATCCGCTATACCACCTGCATTCCGATTGCCGGTGATCTGGTCACCAATGACATTGCGGTGGCCCTGCGTACGCCGACCGTCCATGCCGAGGAAATCAAGATCAAGTACGCCTGTGCACTGGAACAGATGGTCTCGAGCGACGAGACCATCCAGGTGCCCAGCGTCGGCAACCGCGACCCGCGCCGACTCGAGCGCCAGACCCTGGCGCAGGTCGTCGAGGCGCGTTATCGGGAACTGTTCAACCACGTCCACAAACAGCTGCGTCAGTCGGGCTTCGAGTCGATGATTCCGGCCGGCCTGGTCCTGACCGGCGGCGGCGCCAAGATGGAGGGCGTGGTCGAGCTGGCCGAGGAAATCCTGCACATGCCGGTCCGCCTGGGCAGTCCCCAGGGCGTGACCGGCCTGTCGGAAGTGGTGAGTAACCAGATCTACGCCACCGGCGTGGGCCTGCTGATCTACGGGGCGCGTGCAGACGGGGTCCGTCACAGTCCGCTGGGTCGGAGCAAGGAGAGCCTCTGGGAACGGATCAAACACTGGTTCCAGGGAGATTTTTGAGTATGCGGTGGGAGCAGGACATGC
Source organism: uncultured Wenzhouxiangella sp. (assembly GCA_964439915.1). Lineage (GTDB taxonomy): Bacteria > Pseudomonadota > Gammaproteobacteria > Xanthomonadales > Wenzhouxiangellaceae > Wenzhouxiangella. Next base: position 14,196 of record CAYTQT010000022.1, read on the forward strand.
GTCATCCCGCCGATTTGAGAGATTCGGTTTCGTCCAGTCATGTGCCGTTCGAGATGAACGATCAAGGCGTCCGTCAAGAAGGCGTCGCGCATGAATGGCTTTCGAGCCGATGGTTGTTGTTGAAATGGCGAGCTTGTTAAGGAGATACAACATGCCTTTTGAATTGATCGAAAACTACACGCCCGGTGCGACCATCAAGGTCGTCGGGATTGGCGGAGGCGGCGGCAACGCCGTCAACCAGATGGTCGAATCGTCTATCGAAGGCGTCGAGTTCATCTGTGTCAACACCGATGCGCAGGCCTTGCGCGCTTTTGCCGGTAAATCCACGCTGCAGATCGGGTCCGGTGTGACCAAGGGCCTGGGCGCCGGCGCGAATCCGGAGGTCGGCCGTCAGGCCGCACTGGAGGATCGCGAGCGCATCAGCGAAATGCTGAGCGGCTCGGATATGGTCTTCATTACCGCCGGAATGGGCGGTGGCACCGGTACGGGTGCAGCCCCTGTCGTGGCCCAGATCGCCAAGGACATGGGCATACTGACGGTAGCCGTGGTGACCAAGCCGTTTCCTTTCGAGGGCCAGCGGCGACTGGGCGTGGCCCAGCAGGGGATCGATGAGCTCGGTCATCACGTCGACTCGTTGATCACCATCCCCAACGCCAAGCTGCTGAGCGTGCTCGGCGCCGAAATTTCCTTGCTGAACGCCTTCAAGTCGGCCAATCAGGTGCTCTCGGGCGCGGTCCAGGGGATCGCCGAACTGATCACCCGACCGGGTCTGATCAACGTCGATTTCGCCGACGTGCGCACGGTCATGAGCGAAATGGGAATGGCCATGATGGGATCCGGGACCGCTTCCGGCGAAGATCGTGCCCTGCTGGCGGCCCAGTCGGCGATTGGTTCGCCGTTGCTCGAGGACGTCAATCTCAACGGCGCCTGCGGCATTCTGGTCAACGTCACGGCCGGCATGAACATGACGATGAAGGAGTTCGAGGAGGTCGGCACCACCATCGCCGATCTGGCGAGCGAAGATGCCACGGTCGTGATCGGAACGGTGATCGATCCGGACATGACCGACGATATTCGCGTCACGGTCGTCGCGACCGGTCTGGGCGAGCAACGAGCCAAGGCGATGGAGCCGCCGATGAAGGTGGTCCGCACCGGTACCGATAACCGGCCTGCATTCCGGGCAACCGAAAACCGTCAGGGCAGCAGTGAGCGCTCCGGGTCTCAAGGCGGTGGTCGTGACGAGGGTCGCGACACGCGTCACGACGCTCGGCATGACAGTGACAAGTTGTTCGGCGAACAGAAGGAGCTGGACTACCTGGATATCCCCGCTTTTCTGCGCAATCAGGCAGACTGAATGCTGACGGCGTGATCGGGGGAGCCGTCATCGTCTGATGAGTTTGGGCCGGATTCCTGATCGGGGCGGGCACTTGTTGCCGCTCCGAGGGTCGGAAAGAAGAATGCGCACCCGGTGGCGGCGTACTCGCCATCGCCGCCATCGGGCTGCTGCGGACTCGGGTCGGAAGGCCTGGGAGAATCGCATTCTAGAGCTGTTGCTCTAAAACAACAGTTGTTGCCAAAACAACAAAAAAATGCTTTTTTGCCACGACGACTGTGCTAATCTACGCGCGCATTGTCATCGACAGGTCATAAACCGTGATTAAGCAGCGCACCCTCAAAAATGTGATCCGGGCGACGGGTGTCGGAATGCACACCGGCGAAAAGGTCGTGATGACGCTCCGCCCGGCGCCGGTCAACTCCGGCATCATATTCCGCCGGGTCGATCTCGAGCCGATTGTCGAGATCAAGGCCGAGCCGCACAAGGTCGGGGACACCGCGTTATCCACGACCCTGATCCAGGACGGCGTGCGCGTCGCGACGATCGAACATCTCATGTCGGCGCTGGCCGGACTGGGTATCGACAATGTCTATGTCGATCTGACCGCGCCCGAAGTGCCGATCATGGACGGAAGCGCCGGTCCCTTCGTGTTTCTGATTCAGTCTGCCGGCATCGCCGAGCAGAAGGCCGCGAAGCGTTTCCTGCGTGTTCGCAAGACGATCGAGATCAGAGACGACGACAAGTGGGTGCGCTTCGAGCCCTTCGATGGCTTCCGCGTCAACTTCACCATCGATTTCGACCATCCGGTCATTCGCAACGGCTCGTGCCAGTGCGACCTGGACTTCTCCACGACGTCCTACCTGAAGGAAGTTGCACGCGCTCGCACTTTCGGGTTCATGCGCGATATCGAGTACCTGCGCGAGCGCAACCTGGTGCTCGGCGGCAGTCTGGACAATGCGGTTGTTCTCGACGATTACCGCGTGCTCAATCAGAACGGTCTGCGCTACGAAGACGAGTTCGTAAAGCACAAGGTGCTCGACGCGATCGGTGACCTGTATCTGGTCGGGCGCAATCCGATCGGCACGTTCACCGGCTACAAGTCAGGCCATGAGCTGAACAATCAGCTCCTCAGGGCGCTGCTGGCAGACGCCGATGCCTGGGAAGAAGTGACCTACGAAGACAACGATCGCGCGCCCATCTCCTACGTCCAGCCGGCTCAGGCGATCTGACGAGCTCCTGAATCCCCCCAAAGGACAATGGCCTATTCCCCGGGCCGATGCTGCACGATGACCTTGACCGATGAGATGTCCTGTGGCCAGACCCCGCGGGCAGTCTGCAGACAGGTATCGGCTTCCAGCCTTGCCCGGGTCGCCCAGGCCGGGGATTCTGCCGCCAGAACGAGCTGGCCCTTGTCGACGCAGGCCACCCTTACTCGTCCTCGAGAGGATTCGCTGAGTACGGCCTGGATCCGCTGATCCAGAGCCTCGAAGGCCAGGGCCGCGCGCATCAGCGTGCTGAGCTGCCGGTCCTTGCCGGCGATCTCTCGCGCGCTCGATTCAGGTCGCTGCATGGTCATCGGTAGGATCGACTGAGATTACCCCCCAAGAATACTGTCTTTCGAGAGCGGGTCGGCGACAATTAGGGCCTCATCAAGCCGGAATCCTCGTTACAATGCTCTGTTACGGCTTGCGGGCGCACCCGATCGTCCCCAAGTTCTGAACTTACGCGTGTCTTCAAACGTCCGGATTCTGCATGTTCAAGTCCCTGATTACGAAAATGGTTGGCAGCCGCAATGACCGCTTGGTCAAGCGACTGGAAAAACAGGTCGAGGCGATCAACGACCTCGAGGCCGACTACAAGGAGCTGTCAGACGACGCCCTGAAGGCCCGGACGGAGGAATTCCGCCAGCGCTACAAGGACGGCACCAGCCTTGATGAGCTCCTGCCCGAGGCCTTCGCCGCAGCTCGCGAGGCGTCGGTTCGAACGCTCGGATTGCGCCACTTCGACGTGCAGTTGATCGGTGGAATGGTGCTGCATCAGGGCAAGATCGCCGAGATGAAGACCGGCGAGGGCAAGACCCTGATGGCCACGCTTGCGGTCTATCTGAACACGATTGCCGATCAGGGTGTCCATGTGGTGACCGTCAACGATTATCTGGCGCGACGCGACGCCCAGTGGATGACACCGCTCTACGACGCGCTCGGATTGACCGTCGGCGTGTCAGTGCCCGGCATGACCTCGCCGGCCAAGCGGGCCGCCTATGCCGCCGATGTCACCTACGGCACCAACAATGAATTCGGCTTCGACTATCTTCGCGACAACATGGCCTTCAAGCTGGAGCAACGCGTTCAGCGCGGTCGCTTCTTTGCCATTGTCGATGAGGTCGACTCGATCCTGATCGATGAAGCGCGTACACCCCTGATCATCTCGGGACCGGCCGACGAAGGCCCGGAAATCTATGTCAAGATCAATCAGATCGTTCCGCACCTGGTGCGCCAGGAAGAAGAGGACGGCCCGGGTGATTTCAGCGTTGACGAGAAGGTCAAGCAGGTCTATCTGACCGAGGACGGCATGTCGAAGGTCGAAGACCTGCTGGAGAAGGCCGGCCTGCTGAAGGCCGATGACAGTCTCTACGACGCGGCCAATCTGGCCTTGATGCACACCCTGAACGCATCGCTCAGAGCGCACCACCTGTTTGCCCGGGACGTGGACTACATCGTCAATGACGGCGAAGTGGTGATTGTCGATGAATTCACCGGCCGCACCATGCCGGGGCGGCGCTGGTCGGAAGGCCTCCACCAGGCGGTCGAAGCCAAGGAGGGTGTACCGATCCAGCGCGAGAACCAGACCCTGGCCTCGATCACTTTCCAGAATTACTTCCGGCAGTACGACAAGCTTTCCGGCATGACCGGTACGGCCGACACGGAAGCCTATGAATTCCAGAGCATCTACGGTCTGGAGGTCGTGGTGATTCCGACCCATCGCCCGATGGTCCGCGCCGACCGCGCCGATCTGGTCTTCCTGACCGCCGAGGAGAAATTCAACGCGATCATCGAGGACATCCGTGAACGGGTGAAAGAGGGCCAGCCGGTTCTGGTCGGTACCACCTCGATCGAAACCTCCGAGCTGCTCGCCGGCAAGCTCGACAAGGCCAGGATCAAGCATGAGGTGCTCAATGCCAAGCAGCATGAGCGCGAAGCGCATATCGTCGCTCAGGCCGGTCAGCCCGGTGCGGTGACCATCGCGACCAATATGGCCGGCCGCGGCACCGACATCGTGCTCGGCGGCAGCCTCGAGGCCGAACTGGGGGCGATGGGAGAAAACGCCTCCGAGGCCGACATCGGCAAGGCCAGGGAAGCCTGGAAGAAACGTCACCAGCAGGTGCTGGACTCCGGTGGCCTGCACATCATCGGCACCGAGCGGCATGAATCCCGCCGGATCGACAACCAGCTGCGTGGCCGCTCCGGTCGTCAGGGTGACCCCGGTTCGAGCCGTTTCTATCTGTCGCTGGAAGACAACCTGATGCGCATCTTTGCCTCTGACCGTATGGGGTCGATGATGCAGAAGCTGGGCATGGACGAAGGTGAGGCGATCGAACACCCCTGGGTGTCGCGCGCGATCGAGAACGCCCAGCGCAAGGTCGAGGCGCATAACTTCGACGCGCGCAAGAACCTGCTCGAATATGACGATGTCGCCAACGACCAGCGCCGGGTGATCTATACCCAGCGCGACGAGCTGATGGAAGAAGACGACATCAGCGAGACCATCGAGTCGATCCGGGCCGAGGTCTTCGACGGTCTGTTCGCCAGCTTCATTCCGCCTGGTTCGATCGATGACATGTGGGACGCCGAGGGTCTGGAAAAAGCGCTCGAAGGCGATTTCGGGGTCGAAGTACCGATTCGCCAATGGCTGGAGGAAGACGACGAGCTTGCCGAAGAGACCCTGCACCAGCGCGTGATCGATGCGGTCGAGGTGCACTACAAGGCCAAGGAAGAGATGACCGGCTCGAACGTCATGCGCCAGTTCGAGAAGGCGGTCATGCTCAGCGTGCTCGACAAGCAGTGGAAAGAGCATCTTGCCAGCATGGATTACCTGCGTCGCGGCATTCAGTTGCGCAGCTTCGCGCAGAAGAAACCGCAGCAGGAATACAAGCGCGAAGGTTTCGAAATGTTCACCCAGATGCTCGACTCCATGAAGCACGAGGTGATGAAGGTCCTTGCGCGCGTCCAGATCAGGGATGAGTCCGACGTCAATGCGGTCGACGCCCAGCGCCGTCAAGCACCGATGGAGTTCACCCATGCCGACGCCGCCACCGCAGCCCAGCCCCAGCGCGCACCGGCCGGCCAGCCCCAACCCCAGGGGCAGGCCACGCCGGAGACATTCGTGCGTGATGGCCGCAAGGTCGGGCGCAACGAACCTTGCCCCTGCGGATCGGGCAAGAAATACAAGCAGTGCCACGGCAAGCTGACTTGATCCAGGGAACCTCTGAATAGTTCTGTGGGGAGCGCGTTCCAGTCGGAGCAGCCGCAGATCGTGCGATGCGAGCGCGCTGATGCCCGGTGAGCCGTCGTCGCAGCGGCCGATCATCGAAGTCGCGGCAGCGGTGATTCGGGACTCAAAGGGACGGCTGTTGCTCTCCCAGCGCCCGGAGGGCAAGCATCTGGCGGGTCTGTGGGAATTTCCCGGCGGCAAGCGCGAATCGGGTGAATCTGCCCATGCCGCGCTGGCTCGGGAGCTGGATGAGGAGCTCGGCATCGAGGTGGCCGATTCCCGACCGCTGCTGAGCCTGACCCATCACTACCCCGAGAAATCCGTTCGGCTGCTGATCCGGACCGTTGATGACTTCAGCGGCTCTGCGGTGGGGCGTGAGGGCCAGCGCATCGACTGGTTCGATCCGGCTGCCGCGCGCGAGCTGTCGATGCCGGCGGCCGATCGCCCGATCCTGCAGTTGCTGCAGCTCGACCCCCGCCTGGCGATGATTCCCATGCCGACGCCGGCGACTCCGATCGATTTCCTGCTCGATTCCCTGATCGCTGACTGGCAGGCCCGACTGGATGCCGGCTTCAGGCTGCTCTGCCTGCCTTGCGCAGGTCTGCAGGACGAGCATCTCGAACCCGTGGTCGAGCGCTGTGCGGCACTGGCCCGACAGGCCGGCGCGCGCTGGTTGATCGACGGTCGGCCGGACCTGGCGCGACGCCTTGGCGCCGATGGTGTTCACCTGGACAGCGGCGCCCTTGATCAGTACAGCGATCGTCCGGTCGATGCCGAGCTGATCCTCGCGGTCACTTGCCGTGACGATGATGGCCTTCAGCATGCCGCGCGGCTGGCAGCGGATTTCGCCTGTCTGGCTCCCGTCAGGCAGGGTTCTGCGATCGATTGGCCGGGCTTTGCCACCCGCGTTGCGGTCTCGCCGGTGCCGGTGGTCGCCCTTGGCGTGGCTGTGGCCGATCTCGATCGGGCCCGCGAACTCGGGGCCTTCGGAGTGGCGGTCACCCAGGATTTCGATCAGAAGGAAGCGCCCGGATGAGTCAGTGGACCGTGGTTTCGCTGCCGCTGAAGCGCCGCGCCCTGCCGCGCCCCGGCCGCGTGGATCTGTGGCTGACCGACCTCGACGACCTGCCGCTGGATGCCGGGCCAAGCGGCCTGACTCGCCGAGAACGTGTCGTCAAGCGTCGTATCCAGCAGCGCTTCGTGCTCCGACTGCTGCTCGGCAGCTACCTGCGCGTGCCCGGCAAGTCGGTCCGGATCAAGCGCAATCAGCACGACAAGCCCGAACTGGATGGTGACCTGGCCCGGTCGCGACTGCAGTTCAATCTCTCTCATTCGGGTCGCTGGCTGGCCATCGCGCTGACCCGGGATATGGATATCGGTGTCGATATCGAGCAACAGCGCGAGCTGCCAAGAGCCGCCGATCTCGCCCGCCGATTCTTCTCCGGACCGGATGTCGAGCGCATTGTCGACCTCGAAGAGCCCGAACGCTCATCCTGCTTTCTGCGCCAGTGGACCGCTCGCGAGGCCTTGATCAAGGCGGTCGGCTGCGGCATCGCCGGCTCCATCGGGCAAATCGCCATGGGCTGTGACCCGGTGGAGATCCAACGGATTCCAGCCGACTGGCCGCAGGACTGGCAGTTGCTGTCATCGGACTGGCCGAGCGACATCACCGGCCACGTCGCCGTCCCTGCCGCATCATCGATCGACCTGGACCGCTACTGGCTGCAGACCGCTAGTGTACCCCGCCGTTAATCCTGTAACTTTCAGCCGTCGCACAAGCGCCGTGGGCAAGGCGCGCGAGTGCAGGACTGGCCGTCGCCAATTCAAGCGAGCGGAACACGGGTGACGGCTACGCTCGCCAGGCTTCTTTCGCTCCGCGAAAATCGCCATGCGGCTACGCCTGCCCTGCCCATGGCGCTTGTGCGGTGGCTCTGAACGTTACCTAATTAACCGCATGGCCCACTAGGCAGGGCTGATTCCCCCGCCTGGCACCGAACTGGGAGCAACCCGTCAGCGTAGCGTTCGCCAGCCGATCAGCAGGCCGGCCAGGGCAGCTGAGCCGGCCGGAATCGATAAGTCGTTCCATAGCGGTCCGACCTGATAGCCGGCCAGCACTGCACCGGCGACGATCAGGCCCGAGGCCAGGATGGCACCCGGCAGGCGGCGGTTGTGCTGGCCGAGCTGGACCGAGAGCTGTTCCAGGTCGCCGGAATCGATGCGGGTGCGGATCGATCCGGTGCTGGCAAGCTTCAGGTATTCATAGATCAGGGTCGGCAGTTCCGGGCTGCGCGCCAGCATGCCGGGCAGTTGGCGGCCGATGCGCTCAGCGGTCCTGGGCAGGCCGTAGCGTTCGCGATAGATCGACTCCAGCTCCGGCTTGGCCACGTCCCAGATATTGATCTTCGGGTAGAGATCCCGTCCCATTCCTTCGATATTGAGCAGGGTCTTCTGCAGCATGATCAGCTGCGGCTGCAGGGTCAACTTGAACTTGCGCGCGACGGAAAACAGGTTGATCACCAGTTCGGCAAACGACACATCCTCGAGGGGGCGCGTAAACGCCGGCTCGCAGACCGTCCTGGCCGCTGCCTCGAGCTGATCGATGCGGGTGTCGGCCGGGACCCAGCCCGCCTCGACGTGCAGCTCGGCCACGCGACGATACTCGCGGTTGAAGATCGCCAGGAAATTCTCGCCGATGTAGTACAGATCCGCCGGCGGCAGGCTGGCGACGATGCCGAAATCCAGCGAAATGAAAGTCGGATCGTCCGGATCGCTGGCGTCGACGAGGATGTTGCCGGGGTGCATGTCGGCATGGAACAGGTTGTCGCGGAAGACCTGGGTGTAGAACACGCGGATGCCGCGACGGGCCAGCTTTTCCATGTCGACGCCCATCGCCCGGAGTTGATCGGTGTTGCGAACCGGGATGCCGCTGACACGTTCCATGACCAGGACCCGGCTGGCGCTGAACTCCCAGTAGATCTGCGGAATGTAGAGGTCGCTGGAGCCTTCGAAGTTGCGCCGGATCGAGGTGGCATTGGCCGCTTCGGCCTGCATGTCGAGCTCGCCCTCGATGACTCTGGCAAATTCACCGACCACTTCGTCGGGCCGGATGCGTTCGCCCTCGGGGTGATAGCGACGGACCAGGCGACCCAGGCTGCTGATCAGGGTGACATCGCGGCTGATTCGATGCTCGATGCCCGGGCGGACGATTTTCACGACCACGGAACGACCGTCCTTGAGTTCGGCACCGTGGACCTGGGCGATTGAGGCCGAAGCCAGCGGCGTGTTCTCGAACTTCGCGAACAGCTCATCGATCGGCGCTTCAAGCTGTTCCTCGACGATCGCACGGGCATCGTCGACATCGAAGGGCTCTACGTCGTCCTGCAGCTTGGCCAGTTCGTCGGCGAGTTTCGGCGGCAGCAGATCGCGCCGGGTCGACAGGATCTGGCCGAACTTGACATAGATCGGCCCCAGCTCCTGCAGGGCCAGGCGCAGGCGCCGGTTCAGATCGGCATCCGGCGGCGGGCGCCGGCCCCAGGGAATGAGTCGGGCCAGACCGGCCAGCACTCGAATCGGCGCGCCTTCGAGGCCCTCATCCAGCCGATAGCGTGCCAGAGTCAACGCGATACCGACCATGCGGAAGCTGTGTCGGATCATCCCCGGCCCTCGCGTCGCAGGCGTGATTCCAGACGGTCCACGGCCTCGCGCAGTTCGTCGACCTCGATCGTGAACTGCCCGACCTCGGCCTCGGTCACCAGCAATCCGCTTTCCTCGCGCAGAAAGTGGCCGATCTGATCGCTGGCCAGGTCGGCGCTGCGACGGCCGATCTTCAGAGCGTCCTGGGCGATTCGCCAGAGCTGGTGGCCGATGACTTCACCGAAGCGATCGGTCATCAGCCGTTCCCAGTCCGGATCCAGGCGCCGGAACAGCTTCTCCAGGGACTGGGCGGTGCCGGCATCGCCTTCGATTCGAACGCCGCTGCCCGAGGCGCCCCAGTCGGGCACGGCCAGCGCCAGCAGGGCCGATGGCGTGCCTCGGATCACCGTGTCCGGGACCTCGTCGGTTTCGGCAGTAACCGACAGGCCCGACCCCGTGCCGAGGAAGAACAGATCGATACCGACGCCTTCCAGGGCAAGCTGTACGCATTTGCCCTCGAGTGCGCCGAGGCGCTCGGGTGCCTGATCATCAAGCGCGAGCGCTCGCGCGAAGGCACCCTCGATCGTTCCGGCCAGCAGGCTGGGCAGCGGCGTCAGATAGCGGCTCATCAGATCCGGGCACCGCGATGGATAGCGCAGATCCCGGCCGAGAGGTTTTCGAAAGACACCCGTTCGAAGCCGGCCTCGCGCAGCATGTCGGCAAGCGTCTCCTGATCGGGAAAGCGCCGGATCGACTCGGCCAGATAACGATAGCTGTCGGCATCTCCGGCGATCCGAGCGCCCAGCCGCGGCATGACCTGGAACGACCAGCCGTCATAGAGTCGGGCCAGGGCAGGCAGGCCGACCTTCGAGAACTCGAGAATGTGCACTCGCCCGCCGGGTTTCAGCACCCGGTGCATTTCAGCCAGGGCCTTTTCGCGCCAGGTCACGTTGCGCAGGCCGAAGGCGATGGTGGCGTGGTCGAACTGGCGATCGGAAAAGGGCAGGGCCTCGGCGTTGACCTGCAGCCAGTCGAAGCCCTGCACCAGGCCGGCTTCGTCCATCCGTGATCGCCCGACCTTCAGCATCGCGTGGTTGATGTCGGCCACGGTCACTTCGGCGCCGGCGGTGCGCGCCAGCCTGGCGATATCCCCGGTGCCGCCGGCCAGGTCGAGCAGGCGCTGGCCGTGGCGGATCGCACATCCGGTCACGAACTGCCGCTTCCAAAGGCGGTGGATGCCCATCGACATCAGATCGTTCATCAGATCGTATTTCGACGCCACCGAGGTAAAGACCTTGCCGACCAGCCGGGTCTTTTCTTCCGGTGCGACGTCCTTGTATCCAAAATCCGTCATGTTGGGTTGCCTGTCGAAATGTCCTGATATGCCTGAAGCCGTGCATGCTCACCACGAAGAACACCAAGGGCATGTAAAACAGTTTGCCCCGCGTCGTGTCCTTCGTGGATTCAAGTCTGGTCTGGTGCTTCGCCGGGACTGTCTTCCTTGCCCAGGCGCTCGGCGTAGCGTGCCAGATTGCGATCCATGTTCAGACCGAGATCATAAAGGAAGGACCATGAATAGATTCCGGTTCGATGGCCGTCGTCGAAGACCAGATTCACAGCGTAGCTGCCGATCGGTTCGATCTCCGTGATGTTGACCTGGTCCTTGCCGGTCATCAGCTTCGGCTCGGACAGGCCGTGGCCGCGGACTTCGGCCGATGGAGAGTGGGTGCGCAGATATTCGCAGGGCAGCTCGAAACACTGGCCATCATCGTATTCGACGATCAGCACCCGACGGGATTTTTCCAGCCGGATCTCGGTCGGCTCGGGCATGATCAGCCCGCCGCAGGCAGTTCGTAGAAGGTCGGCGAACCGGGGCCAACGGGCATGCCAAGGCCAAACACCCAGAGGAAGAACAGTGCGGTCCAGAAGATGAAATAGAAGATCGAGTAGGGCAGCATGGTGGCGATCAGGGTGCCGATGCCGAACTTCTTGTCGTAGCGGGTGGCCCAGGCCAGGATCAGGCCGAAGTAGCTCATCATCGGCGTGATGATATTGGTCGTGGAATCCCCGATCCGGTAAGCGCCCTGGATGACCTCGGGCGAGTAGCCGATGATCATCAGCATGGGCACGAAGATCGGGGCGGTGACCGCCCACTGGGCCGAGGCCGAGCCCAGGCTCAGGTTGACCAGGCCGCACATCATGATGAACAGCACGAAGACGATCGGCCCGGTCAGGCCCACCGACTGGAGGAAATCCGCACCGGTCACTGCCGTGATCAGGCCAAGGTTGGTCCAGCCGAAAAACGCCACGAACTGGGCGGCGAAGAAGACCAGCACGACATAAAGCCCCAAGGTGGCGATGGCCGAGGCCATGCCGTCGATGACGTCGCGGTCGTTGCGCATGGTGCCGGCAACGCGGCCGTAGGCGAAGCCGGTGACCAGGAAGAAGATGAAGATCCAGGCCACGATGGAACGGAAAAACGGTCCGGAAGAGGCCAGAAAGCCCTCGCCAACGGCAGCAGGGTCACGCAGGACGCCGTTTTCCGGCAGCACCATCAGCGCGATCAGGCCAATCACGGCCAGCAGGCCGATCAGGGCAGAGACCAGGCCGCGCTTTTCCTTGCGCGTCAGCGGTTCCATCTTGTTGTCGTCGACCACGGCCGGATCGGCGCGGGAATCGTCGTACTGACCCAGCTTGGGCTCGACGATGAAGATCGTCACCAGCGAGCCGACCACGGTGATCATGAAGGTGCTCACGATCATGAAGTACCAGTTGGCGGTGGCGAAGACCTCGTATTCAGGGTCGATCAGACGCGCGGCCTCCTGGGTGATTCCGGCCAGCAGAGGATCGATCGTGCCCAAAAGAAGATTGGCCGAGTAGCCGCCCGATACTCCCGCGAATGCTGCGGCCATACCGGCGAGAGGGTGGCGTCCCAGGGCAAGGAAGATCGCGCCGGCCAGGGGCACCAGTACGACATAGCCCATCTCCGAGGCGGTGTTCGAAATCACGCCGGCAAAGACCACGGCCACCGTCACCAGGTGCTTCGGCGCGTTCATCACGATGCCGCGAACCATGGCAGAGAGCAGGCCCGATCGCTCGGCCACGCCAACGCCGAGCATGGCGACCAGCACCACACCCAGAGGGGCGAAGTTGACGAAGTTCGAGACCAGATTGCCGAAGATCATCCGCACGCCCTCGGCGTTCATCAGGCTGACTGCTTCGATCATCGTGCCGTCTGCAACGCCGGGCCGGGGATCCTCGACAGCGACGCCGAGCCAGCCGAACAATCCCGAGACCAGCACCATGGCAAAGGCCAGGAGTGCGAACAGGGTGACCGGATGGGGCAGGAGGTTGCCCAGCCATTCGACTGCGTCGAGAAAGCGGGTGAACCAGTTGCGTTTCGCCGTCTGCGGCGCAGGAGTGGAGGATGTGGACAAGATCGGACTCGCGGTGATGGGCCAGCGGACAAGCGATGGCCGTGCTCAAAACAAGCAAGGCTGCCGGAATGATAGCAAACTCGTGCCTGCCCCCACCCGTGGGCGCTGATCAGTCCTGTCGGATGCCCTCGATGTCGAGGATCATTTCGACCACGCGCGAATCTGCTCCCAGGTCATAGTCGATGCCGAAGTCGGCCAGGGTCAGCTCGGTGCGACCCGAAAATCCGCGACGATAGCCTCCCCAGGGGTCCTCGCCGGCGCCGAAATGTTCGACATCGATCTCGATCTCGCGCGTCTGGCCGAGCAGGGTCAGGTCGCCGACCAGGGTGTAGCGCCCGTCGTCCCGCGGCACGAATGCCGTCGACCGGAAGTGGGCTTGAGGAAAGGCTTCGACGTGCAGGAAGTCCTCGTTGCGCAGGTGATTGTCCCGGCGCTCGTGGTTGGAGTCGACGCTGCCAGTCTGGATGCTGACTTCGACGCTGGAATTGGCCGGGTGCTCGGGGTCGAAGGTGAATTCGCCCTCGAACTCGTTGAAACGACCGTACAACCAGGAAAAGCCGAGGTGTGGAATCCTGAACTGAACGAAGGCATGCGCACCCCGGGTGTCGATCAGATAGTGCTCGGCGCCGTCGCCTGCAGCACCGTCCTGAGCCCGGGCCCCGTCGGCCGCCCCGGCCAGCACCATCAGCCCGGCAACGAGAAGAATGTACCAGCGAGATCGGGATTCGATTGTATCCATAAGTTCCTGCTCCAGAAGGCCTGACGTTGAAAACGCTGCCGAATCTACTGCCGTGGACGCGACGCTGAGGTGAAAATCACCGGACGATATTCTTGTGCCGGTTTGCTTGCGCCCGCTTCGGGTGGCTCGTATCCTTGGCGCGCTTGATGAACTCCACAGGATCATGTCGATATGCGAACCCCACTGATTGCGGGCAACTGGAAGATGAACGGCTCGAAGCCGATGGTCCGCGAGCTGATCTCCGGAATTCTCGCGCGGCTGGATCCCGAACGCGGGGCCGAACTGCTGCTGATTCCTCCGTTTCCCTACATTCCGCTGGTCTCGTCCCTGATCGAGGCCACACCGCTGTGGCTGGGGGCGCAGGATCTGAGTGCGCATGAGAGTGGCGCGTTCACCGGTGAGGTGGCCGGACCGATGCTCAGTGATGTCGGCTGCCAGTTCGCGCTCGTGGGGCATTCCGAACGCCGCAGCCTGCACGCTGAAGGCGACGGTGAGGTGGCGGCCAAGTTCGTCGCGGCGCAAGCTGCAGGGCTGCAGCCGATCCTGTGTGTCGGTGAAACACTCGAGCAGCGTGAGGCCGGTCAGACCGAGTCGGTGGTCGGACGCCAGGTGAAAGCTGTGGTCGAAAGGGCCGGGATTGCGGCATTTTCCAGGGCGCTCGTGGCCTATGAACCGGTCTGGGCCATCGGGACGGGCCAGACGGCGTCACCCGATCAGGCGCAGGCAGTTCATGCATTCATCAGAGCGCAGATTGCCCAAGAGGATGCTACAATAGCCGGCCGGCTTCGGATCCTCTACGGGGGCAGCGTCAAAGGCGACAACGCTCCGGATCTGTTTGCACGGGAAGACATCGACGGCGGCCTGATTGGCGGCGCGTCACTGACTGCCGAATCCTTCATGGCCATCTATCGGGCGGCCTGAGGGACAGAATTTGCTGGTTTTAATTAAATGCTCTATACAACTCTGATTGTTTTTCACGTGATTCTCGCGGCGGCACTGATTGCCATCGTGCTCGTTCAGCGTGGTCCCGGCGCAACCATGGGTGCGGCCTTTGGTGCCGGTGCCTCGGGTACGGTGTTCGGTTCCCGTGGCTCGGCCAGCTTCCTGACCCGCACAACCACCTGGATGGGCATCGCCTTTTTTGCCATCAGCCTGTCCATGGCGGTGATCCTCGCGCGCTCGGTCGGCGCCGGCACGCCGGTGGATGATCTGGGTGTGGCAGCCGGCCTCGAGCAACCCGCCAGCGCCGAAGCTTCCGACAGTTCGGCAGCTGACGACGAGTTCCTGACCCTGCCGATCGAAGGCGAGGGTGATGCCGCGAGCGCCGACTCGGCACCTGCGGAATCGGCCGAAGCGGGGCAGGCCGCAGACACCGATGGGGACGCATCATCGGATGCTGCCGAGCCGCCGCCGGAGCTCTGATCCGCGGTATCACATTGGTTTTGCACGAAACTTTTATTATTGCCGAAGTGGTGGAATTGGTAGACACGCTGTCTTGAGGGGGCAGTGGCGAAAGCCGTGCCGGTTCGAGTCCGGCCTTCGGCACCATTTGTTTTCCGGAGTTGGTCGACTCCTGACTTGATTAAGAGGTTTGCAGCAGCCCACACGATTTGCGATTTCGCCTCGGGCTGCCATCTTTTTGCGACCAGCGCCCGGCGAGGAGAGTAGACGAGAGCATGCTGGCTGAATATTTTCCGATCCTGATCTTCCTCGGTGTTGCTGCCGGCATGGGCGTGGTCCTGCTGCTGGTCGGCGGCATTCTCGGGCCTCGCAACCCGAGCAGCGAGAAGCTGTCGCCCTACGAGTGCGGATTCGAGGCCTTCGAGGACTCGCGCATGAAGTTCGACGTCCGTTTCTACCTGGTCGCGATCCTGTTCATCATCTTCGATCTCGAGATCGCCTTCCTGTTTCCCTGGGCGGTGGTGCTGGATGATATCGGCATGACCGGTCTGCTGGCGATGGGCGTTTTTCTGCTCATTCTGGTGATCGGCTTCATTTACGAATGGAAGAAAGGTGCGTTGGAATGGGAATAAGCAATTTGATGCACAATCCGGTGCCCGAGGGCGAGGTCGATGACATCCTACGGCCCGAAGGTGACAACCCACTGCTTGAAAAAGGGTTTGTCACGACCAGCGCTGACGCCCTGATCAACTGGGCCCGGACCGGCTCGATGTGGCCGATGACCTTCGGCCTGGCCTGCTGTGCGGTCGAGATGATGCATGCCGGCGCTTCCCGCTACGACATGGACAAGTTCGGAGTCATTTTCCGGCCCAGTCCGCGCCAGTCCGATGTGATGATCGTTGCCGGCACTCTGTGCAACAAGATGGCCCCGGCCCTGCGCAAGGTCTATGACCAGATGCCGGATCCGAAATGGGTGATTTCCATGGGGTCCTGCGCCAACGGCGGCGGCTATTACCACTATTCCTATGCGGTCACGCGCGGCTGCGATCGAATCGTGCCGGTCGACGTCTACGTGCCCGGCTGCCCGCCGACGGCCGAAGCGCTGGTCTACGGCATTCTGCAGCTGCAAAAGAAGATCCGCCGCACCAACACGATTGCCCGTACATGAATCAGTTCAGCGCCCCCAATCAGAAGCTCGTCCAGTCGCTCAAGGACATCCTCGGCGATAAGCTGACCGGGATCCAGGAGCATCGCGGCCAGCTGACGGCGGTGGTCAGGGTCGACTACTGGCTCGACGTGGCCTATCAACTGCGCGACGAGCCCGAACTGGCCTTCGAGCAGCTGATGGATCTCACCGCGGTCGACTTTCTCGGCTTCGGTGACGATGAATGGGAAACCGCGGAGGCGACCGGTTCCGGATTTTCCCGCGGCGTCGACGCGCTCGGTCCGGGTCGGTTCTCCTGGGAGGAGCGGCCCGAAGCCGAAGAGTTCGAGAACCGCTTCGCCGTGGTCGTCCATCTGCTCTCCCAGCAGCACAACCGTCGCCTGCGCCTGCGCTGCTTCGCGCCGGATGATGAACTGCCGGTCGTGCCCTCGTTGATCGAGGTCTGGAATTCGGTGAACTGGTACGAACGAGAAGCCTTCGATCTGTTCGGTATCGTCTTTGAAGGACATCCGGACCTGCGCCGCATCCTCACCGACTACGGCTTTATCGGGCATCCCTTCAGAAAGGATTTCCCGCTGATCGGCAATGTCTCGGTGCGCTATGACGAGGAGAAGGGTCGGGTGGTCTACGAGCCGGTCGAAATCGAGCCGCGTGTCCTCGTGCCGCGAGTGGTGCGTCGCGACAGCCGCTACGTTGATGAAAAGCTCGAAGGGCGGGAGGCATCATGAGTGAAATCCGCAACTACACGATGAACTTCGGCCCGCAGCATCCAGCCGCTCACGGCGTGCTGCGCCTGATCCTCGAGCTCAACGGCGAGACCGTCGAGCGCGCCGATCCGCATATCGGTCTGCTGCATCGGGCCACTGAAAAGCTTGCCGAGTCCAAGCCCTACAACCAGTCGATCGGCTACATGGATCGACTCGATTATGTCTCGATGATGTGCAATGAGCACGCCTATGTGCGCGCGATCGAGCAGCTGCTCGGTATCGAAGCCCCGGAGCGGGCCCAGTACATCCGCACGATGTTCGACGAGATCACCCGCATCCTGAACCATCTCTTGTGGACCGGAACCGGCGGGCTGGATCTGGGCGCAATGACGGTGTTTCTCTACGCGTTTCGCGAGCGCGAGAATCTGATGGACTGCTACGAGGCGGTATCGGGTGCGCGCATGCACGCCACCTACTATCGTCCCGGCGGGGTCTACCGCGACCTGCCCGAGACGATGCCGAAGGTGGGCGAGACGCGCTGGCGCAAGGCCAAGGACCTCGAGCGACTCAATCGCTGGCGCGGCGGCTCGCTCCTCGATTTCCTCGAAGCCTTCATGGAGGATTTCTTTCATCGCGTCGATGACTACGAAACCCTGCTGACCGACAACAGAATCTGGAAGCAGCGCACAATCGGTATCGGCGTGGTCTCCCCCGAGCGCGCTCTGCAGATGGGCTTCAGCGGCCCGATGCTCAGAGGCTCGGGCGTGGCCTGGGACCTGCGCAAGAAGCAGCCCTACGCCAAGTATTCCGAGATGGATTTCGATATCCCGATCGGCGTCAACGGCGACTGCTATGACCGCTACCTGGTTCGGATCGAAGAGATGCGACAGTCCGCGCGCATCGTCCAGCAGTGCATCGCCTGGCTGCGCGAAAACGAAGGCCCGGTGATGCTGCGAAATTTCAAGGTCATCCCGCCGACGCGAGCGGAGATGAAAGACGACATGGAAGCGCTGATCCATCACTTCAAACTGTTTACCGAGGGCTACTGCGTGCCCGAGGGCGAGACCTATGCGGCCGTCGAGGCCCCCAAGGGCGAGTTCGGCTGCTATCTGGTCTCGGACGGCGCCAACAAGCCCTTCCGTGCGCACCTGCGCGCCCCCGGTTTCGCCCATCTGTCGTCCATGCATGAAATGGCCAAGGGCCATATGCTGGCCGATATCCCTGCGCTGATCGCCACCCAGGACATCGTATTCGGAGAAATCGACCGATGAGTATTCAGGCCACCGATGACATCGTTGAAGGCAAGTCCGAGCTCCTCAGCGAGCAGACGCGTGCCACCATCGATCACTGGCTGACCAAGTTTCCACCGGGCCTGGAAGGCCGGCGCTCTGCCATAATTCAGGCGCTGTATGCCGCCCAGGTGCAGAACCAGGGCTGGCTGAAGCCGGAGTTGATGGACGCCGTGGCCGACTATCTCGACGTGCCCCCGGTCTGGGTCTATGAGGTCGCCAGCTTCTACTCGATGCTGGAGACCGAGAAGGTCGGGCGGCATTCGATCTCGATCTGTACCAATATCTCCTGCATGCTCTGCGGCGCCGACGATGTGGTCAGGCATGTCGAGGAAAAGCTCGGCATCAGGATGGGGCAGAGTACCGAAGACGGGCGGATCTTCCTGAAGATCGAAGAGGAGTGCGTGGCGGCCTGCACCGGCGCGCCGATGATGATCGTGGATGGTCACTACCACGAGAATCTGACCCCGGAAAAGATCGACGAAATCCTGGACTCACTGGAGTGACGGGAGTACAGCAGAGGACTGATCATGGCTGAACACAACGTCGTATTTACCCATCTCGATGAAGACCAGTGCTGGTCGCTGGACGCCTATCGCAGGCACGGTGGCTGGCAGGCCTGGGAAAGGATCGTGCGTGAGAAGACGCCGCGCGAAGAGATCATCGAGACGGTCAAGAAATCCTCCCTGCGTGGTCGCGGCGGTGCCGGCTTTCCAACTGGCCTGAAGTGGTCGTTCATGCCGCGTTCGGCACCTGGGCAGAAATACCTGCTGTGCAACTCGGATGAGTCCGAGCCGGGCACCTGCCACGACCGCGATATCCTGCGCTTCAACCCGCATGCCGTCCTCGAGGGCATGGCGATCGGTGCCTACAGCATGGGCGCGACCGTGGCCTACAACTATCTGCGCGGAGAATTCCACCACGAGCCCTTCGAGCGTATCGAGCAGGCCCTGAAAGAGGCCTGTGAGGCCGGCTTCCTGGGCAAGGACGTGATGGGCTCGGGGATTGATATCAACATCTACAACGTGCTCGGTGCCGGGGCCTACATCTGCGGTGAGGAAACCGCGCTGATGGAGTCGCTGGAAGGCAAGAAGGGCCAGCCGCGCTTCAAGCCGCCGTTTCCGGCCAACTTCGGCATCTACGGCAAGCCGACCACAATCAACAACACCGAAACCCTGGCCTCGGTGCCGGCGATCATGCGCAATGGCGCCGACTGGTTCCTCGAGCTGGGCAAACCGAACAACGGCGGACCGAAGGTGTTTTCGGTCTCGGGACACGTGGCCAGGCCGGGTAATTTCGAAATTCCGCTCGGTACCCCGTTTGCCGAGCTCCTGGAGATGGCCGGCGGCATGCGCAACGGCCAGGAGCTCAAGGCAGTGATTCCTGGCGGATCCTCCATGCCGGTCCTGCCGGCCGGGGTGATGATGGACATCACCATGGACTATGACGCCCTGCAGAAGGCCGGTTCGGGCCTTGGCTCGGGTGCGGTGATCGTGATGGACGAGACGACCTGCATGGTCGCGGCCTGCCGGCGCATCGCCCGGTTCTACTACGCCGAGTCCTGCGGCCAGTGCACGCCCTGCCGCGAGGGTACGGGCTGGATGTATCGCGTGCTCCAGCGCATCGAGGCCGGCAAGGGCCGGATGGAAGATATCGATCTGCTCGAATCAGCCGCCGGTCAGATCGAGGGGCACACGATCTGTGCCTTTGGTGAGGCGGCGGCCTGGCCGGTGCAGGGTTTCCTGCGCCACTTCCGCCACGAGTTCGAGTATTTCGTCGAGCACGGCCGCTCGATCGTGTCCGAGAAACTGGGCGCTGCGGCGTGACATCGAACCCGCATCGACGGGTGAACCCAAGCATTTGATGAGCTGATATGGCGACTGTAGAGAAACCGCAAACCGATCAGGTAACGCTGGAGATCGACGGACGCGAGGTCCAGGCCCGCAAGGGTTCGATGATCATCGAGGCTGCCGATCGAATCGGCATCGATATCCCGCGTTTTTGCTACCACTCGAAACTCTCGATCGCGGCCAACTGCCGGATGTGTCTGGTCGATGTCGAGAAGGCGCCCAAGCCGCTGCCGGCCTGCGCTACACCCGTGGCCGAGGGGATGAAGGTGTTCACCGAGTCACGCCGGGCAGTCGACGCCCAGCGCGGCGTGATGGAATTCCTGCTGATCAACCATCCGCTGGACTGTCCGATCTGCGATCAGGGCGGCGAATGCGAGCTGCAGGATCTGGCCATGGGCTACGGCCGGTCAGTCTCGCGCTTCACCGAGCGCAAGCGCGTGGTCAAGGACAAGAACCTGGGGCCCCTGGTGGCCACCGACATGACGCGCTGCATCCACTGCACGCGCTGTGTGCGCTTTCTCGAGGAGATCGCCGGTACCGCCGAGCTGGGCGGCATCGGACGCGGCGAGAAGACCGAGATTTCGACCTTTGTCGAGCGCAATATCAACTCCGAACTGTCGGGCAACATCATCGATCTGTGTCCCGTTGGCGCCCTGACTAACAAGCCGTTCCGGTTCTCGGCGCGGCCCTGGGAAATGCGCGCCCGTCCCGCTGTGGCCGGCCATGACTGCGTCGGCTCGAACCTGTTCTATCACGTGCGCGGCAAGCAGATCATGCGCTCGGTTCCGCGCGATAACGAGGCGATCAACGAGTGCTGGCTGTCCGACCGCGACCGTTACAGCCATTTCGGCCTGCAGTCCGACGAGCGTCTGGCCGAACCGCGTATCAAGGTCAACGGGAGCTGGCAGGAGGCCAGCTGGGATGACGCGTTCAAGGCCGCTGGCCGGGCGCTGAAGGGTACGGTCGAGACCCACGGTGCTGCCGAACTGGCCGCGTTGATCTCGCCGCGTGCGACCACCGAAGAGCATTATCTGGTCCAGGCCATGATCCGCGGGCTGGGCAGCGAGCATGTCGATCATCGCACGCGCCTGAACGATTTCCGCCATCCGCAGGCCGGACGGGCCCGGATGGACATCCCCGGTCGGGATTTGGCCACCCGCGACGCGATCTTTCTGATCGGCAGCAACATCCGCCATGACCAGCCGATCCTGGGACACCGCGTCCGCACCGCCTGGCGCCTGCAGGGCGCGAAGGTTATGGACCTGAACCCTGTCGCCTATGACTTCCATTTCGATCTGACCGAGCGTCTGATCGTGCCGCCCCAGGCCATGGTCGATACGCTGGCGCGCGTCCTTCATGCGGCATTCGAGCAGACCGGAAAGCCGCTGCCCGAGGGCGAGCTGGGTGAATACCTTGCAGCGCGCGATGTCGATGAGTCCGCGCGTGATCTCTGTCAGACGCTGGCTGAGGCCGATCAGGCCGCGATCGTGCTCGGTGATGTGGCGCTTGCACACGTCGATGGCGCCTGGTTGCGCGAGCTGGCCGGCCTGCTGGCCGATACCCTCGACTGCGCGCTGTGCGTGCTGCCGGGTGCGGCCAACAGCCAGGGCGCCTGGGCGGCAGGTGCCGTCCCGGGCCGCGATGGTTTGAATGCCCGCACGATGTTCGAGCAGCCCCGCCAGGGCTATCTGCTCTGGGATGTCGAGCCAGGCCTGGATCTGGCCGACCCCGTGCGGGCGCGCTCAGCGCTTGCGGCAGCCCGATCGGTGGTGGCGGCAACGGCCTTTGTCACCGATGAGCTGGCTGAACTGGCTGATGTGCTCCTGCCGCTGGCGCCGGTGCCGGAGTCCAACGGAAGCTACCTCAATCTCGATGGCGTCACTCAGACGTTCGAGGCTGCAGTCAAGCCGCCCGGCCAGGCCCGCGCCGGCTGGAAGATCCTGCGTCGCCTGGGTGAGACTCTCGGACTTGGTCAATTCGATTTCGTCGATCTGGCCCCGGTTCGGGCGGCAATCGATGCCGGCGACGCGGTCAGGTCCGGCCCGGCCCTGGCCGGCGCGCCGGACGCTGCGACCGAGTCGGTGCTGTGGCGCCAGGGCGATGTCGGCATCTACGCCACGGACTCCCTGGTGCGTCGCTCACCCTCGCTTCAGGCCAGCGATCACGCCCGGGACCGCAAACTTCGCGTCCATCCAGCTACTGCCGAGCGTCTCGGTCTGGACACGGCCTCGGGTATCAAGGTTCGCCAAGGCGATCAAAGCCTGGATGTCGAATGGTGCATCGATGATCGGATTGCGCCCAGTACCGTCTGGCTGCCGTCTGCCGTTGCGGAGTTCAGTTCCCTCGGGCCGAGCATGGGTCCGGTGTCGCTGGAGACTTCAGAATGATCGATCAGCTGATCACCCTGCTCTGGACTGTGGTCAAGATCCTGGCCATTGTCATTCCGGTGACCGTCAGCGTGGCCTATTTCACCTATTTCGAGCGCAAGGTGATCGGGCATATGCAGTCTCGGCGAGGCCCGAATCAGATCGGGCCGCTGGGACTTCTCCAGCCCTTTGCCGATGTGGCCAAGATGCTGTTCAAGGAAATCATCATCCCGACCAATGCCAGCCGGTTTCTGTTTCTGTTGGCACCGATCCTGGCGCTGGCCCCGGCGCTGGCGGCCTGGGCGGTCGTGCCCTTCGACGACTGGCTGGTGCTGGCCGATATCGATGCCGGTCTGCTGTTCGTGCTGGCGATGACCTCGATGGGGGTCTACGGCATCCTGATCGGCGGCTGGGCCTCCAATTCGAAGTATGCCCTGCTCGGGGGCCTGCGCTCCGCGGCCCAGACCGTCAGCTATGAAATCGCCATGGGTTTTGCTCTGGTCGGTGTGATTGTCCTGTCCGGTACGCTCAATATGACCGGCATCGTGGAACAGCAGAGCGGCAGTGTGTTGAGCTGGTTCTGGCTCCCGCTGTTCCCGTTGTTCGTGATCTATTTCATTTCGGGTGTGGCCGAGACCAACCGCGCGCCGTTCGATGTGGCCGAAGGGGAATCGGAAATCGTGGCCGGTTTCCACACCGAGTATTCCGGCTCGGCGTTTGCGGTCTTCTTTCTCGCCGAATACGCCAACATGATTCTGATTTCCGCGCTGTGCGCGATCCTGTTCATGGGCGGCTGGCTCAGCCCCTTTCAGGGCATACCGGTGCTGGGCGATACCCTTCTGGGTGAGGGTGGCGTGCACTGGTTCCTGCTCAAGACGGTCTTTTTCTGTTTTTGTTATCTCTGGTTCCGCGCGACCTTCCCCCGCTATCGCTATGACCAGATCATGCGTCTGGGCTGGAAGGTCTTCATCCCGATCACCATCGTCTGGATCATGGTGGCCGGGCTGTTCCGCGTGATGGGCTGGTACGGAGGTTGATGTCATGCAGGCTGTAAGTCGTTATCTGAAATCCCTGATGCTGCTCGAGCTGCTGCAGGGGCTCAATCTCACTTTCCGCTACTGGCGCGCTCCGAAGGAGACGCTGAACTATCCGGAAGAAAAGAGCCCGAAGTCGGCGCGCTTCCGCGGCCTGCATGCGCTCAGACGCTATCCCAACGGTGAGGAGCGCTGCATTGCCTGCAAGCTGTGCGAGGCGGTCTGCCCGGCCCTGGCGATTACCATCGATTCGCATCAGCGCGACGATGGCACGCGTCGCACGACGCGCTACGACATCGATCTGTTCAAGTGCATCTACTGCGGCTTCTGCGAAGAATCCTGCCCGGTCGATTCGATCGTCGAGACCGATATCAGTGAGTACCACTTCGAGAATCGTGGAGAGAACATCGTCGACAAGCAGCAGCTGCTGGCCATTGGCGATCGATACGAGGAGCGCATCGCTGCGGCCCGGCAGCAGGACGCGGCGTATCGATAAGGTTGGTTTAGTTGGTTTAATTGGTTTAGTTGGTTTAGTTGGGAGAAGTTCGGGAGCTGGCGGGTCGAAGCGATTGCTTCATGACCGCAGGCTGGTTCGGGTCCGGATCCCAGAAAAAGGATTAGAGAGTCAGGCATGCCCATTGTTGAAATAGCCTTCTACCTGTTCGGTGGGGTACTGATCGGATCGGCGCTCAGCGTTGTCACGGTTGGCAATCCGATCTATGCCGTGCTGTTCCTGGTGCTGTCGTTCTTTTCTGCGGCCTGCATCTGGATGCTGATGCAGGCGGAGTTTCTGGCCATCGTGCTGGTGCTGGTCTACGTCGGAGCGGTCATGGTGCTGTTCCTGTTCGTCGTGATGATGCTGGATATCAATGTCAATCCGGTCAAGGAGGGCTTTACCCGCTATCTGCCGGTCGGCCTGCTGGTCGCCCTGGGCATGGCGGCGCAGCTGTTCATGGTGATCTGGACGCGCGGCATGGAGACCCAGGTACTGCCGATGGCCAAGCCACAGGGCTACAGTCATACCGCAGCGGTCGGTGAAGTGCTCTACACCTCCTATCTCTATGCCTTCGAGATTGCTGCGGTCATTCTGCTGGTGGCGATCATCGCCGCGATCGCGCTGACCCACCGTCGTCGACCGGAAACCAAATACCAGGATCCGAGCCAGCAGGTGCGCATCAAGCGTTCCGAGCGCGTGCGTCTGGTGAAAATGAATTCCGAAGGGGAGGAGGCCTGAGATGCTGACACTGGCCCATTTCCTCAGCCTGGGCGCTTTGCTTTTCTGCATCAGCGTGGCCGGGATCTTCCTCAACCGCAAGAACGTATTGATCCTGTTGATGTGCATCGAGTTGATGCTGCTGGCAGTCAATATGAACTTCGTGGCCTTTTCGCATTTTCTCGACCATATCGACGGTCAGGTCTTCGTGTTCTTCATCCTGACCGTGGCTGCGGCCGAAGCCGCCATCGGCCTGGCCATCCTGGTCGTGCTGTTCCGTAATCGCCGCACCATCAGCGTCGAAGAGCTCGCGGATCTGAAGGGTTAATTGACGTGTCGAATGTTATGACGATCGAAACCATCCTCCTGCTGATTCCGCTGCTGCCGCTCATCGGCTGCCTGATTGCCGGACTGCTCCGCCATCAGGTCGGTAGGGCCGGCGCGCACTGGGTCACGATCCTGGCCGTGGCCGGTTCTTTCCTGCTGTCGACCTATGTGGCCTGGGAGGTCTTCTTCAACGATCTGCCGGTACTCAACTATTCGGTCTACACCTGGGCGGTGACCGATGGGCTGGTCTTCGAGATCGGCTTTCTGGTCGACAGCCTGACCGCGCTGATGATGGTGGTCGTCACCTTCGTCTCGTTCATGGTTCATGTCTACACCATCGGCTACATGCACGATGACCCGGGCTATCAGCGCTTCTTCGCCTACATCAATCTGTTCACCTTCGCAATGCTGATGCTGGTGATGGCCAACAACTTCATGCAGCTGTTTTTCGGCTGGGAGGCGGTCGGCGTGGTGTCCTACCTGCTGATCGGCTTCTATTTCAAGAAGGATTCGGCGGTCAAGGCCAATCTCAAGGCCTTCCTGGTCAACCGTGTGGGTGACTTCGGCTTTCTTCTCGGCATTGCCGGCGTGGTGTTCTACATGGGTACGCTCGACTATGCCGAGGCCTTTGCCGCGGCCCCTGCCGTCGAGGGCATGACCATCAACCTGTTCGGCCAGACCGAGTGGCAGGTCATGACGGTGATCTGCATCTGTCTGTTCATCGGTGCCATGGGCAAGTCGGCGCAGGTGCCCCTGCATGTCTGGCTACCGGATTCAATGGAGGGCCCGACCCCGATTTCGGCCCTGATCCACGCTGCCACCATGGTGACGGCAGGTATCTTCATGGTCGCTCGCCTGTCGCCGATGTTCGAAATGTCGGTGACTGCGCTGAGTTTCATCCTGACGCTCGGTGCGATCACGGCGCTGTTCATGGGTCTGGTCGGCATCGTCCAGAACGACATCAAGCGCGTCGTGGCCTATTCAACGCTCTCGCAGCTCGGCTATATGACCGTCGCCCTCGGCGCATCTGCATACTCTGTCGCGATCTTCCACCTGATGACCCATGCCTTCTTCAAGGCCTTGCTGTTCCTGGGTGCCGGTTCGGTCATCATCGCGCTGCACCACAAGCAGAACATGGGTGAAATGGGTGGCTTGCGCAAGTACATGCCGATCACCGCTGCCACCGCCTGGCTGGGCACCCTGGCCCTGATAGGTTTCCCGTTCTTTTCAGGCTTCTACTCCAAGGACATGATCATCGAGGCGGTCAAGCTCGCCGACCGGCCTGGCGTCGGCTTTGCCGTCTTCGCGGTTTATGCCGGCGTGTTCATCACCGCGCTGTACTCCTTCCGCATGCTCTATCTGGTCTTCCACGGACCAACCCGGATGGATGCCGAGACCGCCAGCCACGCGCATGAATCATCCTGGGTGGTCACCATTCCGCTCATCCTGCTGGCTATCCCGTCGGTATTCATAGGTTATTTCACCGTCGAGCCGCTGCTGTTCGGCGGTGCGCTGTCGGATGCCATCTACGTGCGCGAAGCGCATGACGTCGTGGCTCAGCTGGGTGAAAAATTCCATGGTGCCTTCGCCTTTGGTCTGCACGGATTCGTGACGCCGGTCTTCGGCCTGGCCATGGCCGGGGTTGCTGTGGCGACCTACATCTATCTGTTCAATCCAGGCCTGGCAGCGACCATCAAGCAGCGTGCACACCTGGTCTGGTTCGTTCTGGACAGGAAGTACGGCTTCGATGAGCTCTATCAGAAGGTCTTCGCCGGCGGTGGCCTGAAGCTGGCCTCGGGCCTGTCCCGGGGCGGTGACCGTTTCCTGATCGACGGCCTGATCGTCAACGGCTCGGCCCGGGTGATCGGGTTTGCCTCCGGCCTGCTGCGCCGGACCCAGTCGGGGTTCCTGTTTCACTACGCGTTCGCGATGATCATCGGCCTGGTGGCCCTGCTCGCGTCCTTTGCGCTGCTTCGATAAGGGGATTTGATTCATGTTTGATTGGCCCCTGTTGAGCCTGCTGGTCTGGATTCCGGTCATTGCCGGTGGCCTGCTGATCGCCTTCGGTGAGCGCTTTGCGGATCTGGTTCGTCCCTTCGCGCTGCTGACCACGGTGGTCTGCCTGTTGCTTTCGGTCGCCCTTTACGCAGGCTTCGATGTCACCACCGCAGCCATGCAGTTCGAGGAGAAGACGGTCTGGATCCAGGCCTTCAACATCCACTATCACCTGGGCGTGGACGGGCTTTCGCTACCGCTGATCCTGCTGACCACCCTGATCGGCGTGCTGGTCGTGATCGGCGGCTGGACCATTTCTGATCGCCCGCACCAGTATCTGGCCTCCTTTCTGATGCTGCAGGGCCTGATGGTCGGCATGTTCGGCGCGCTGGATGCCTTGCTCTTCTACGTGTTTTTCGAAGCCATGCTGGTGCCGATGTTCCTGATCATCGGCATCTGGGGCGGTCCCAATCGCATTTACGCAACGATCAAGTTCTTCCTGTTCACCTTCTTCGGCTCGGTGTTCATGCTGATCGCACTGATCTGGATGTATCTGCAGGGTGGCAGTTTCGCCATCGCCGATCTTCACCAGCTGCCGATTCCTATGGAGGCCCAGATCTGGATCTTCCTGGCCTTCCTGATCGCCTTTGCCGTCAAGGTGCCGATGTGGCCGGTGCATACCTGGCTGCCCGACGCCCACGTCGAGGCCCCGACCGGGGGCTCCGTCGTGCTGGCGGCCGTGATGCTGAAGATCGGCGGCTACGGTCTGGTTCGCTTCTCGCTGCCGATCGTGCCGGATGCCTCGGCCGAGCTCGACTGGCTGGTGATCGGTCTGTCGCTGGTCGCGATCACCTATATCGGCTTCGTCGCGCTGGCCCAGTCCGACATGAAGAAGCTGATCGCCTACAGCTCAATCTCGCACATGGGTTTCGTCACCCTGGGGTTGTTCCTGACCTTTGCCATTCTGCGCAATACCGGCGAGCTGACCGGCGCGGGTCTTGGCATCAGCGGCGCCATGGTCCAGATGATCTCCCATGGATTCATTTCCGGCGCGATGTTTCTGGCCGTCGGTGTGCTCTATGACCGGATGCACAGCCGCGAGATCT
The DNA here is from genome assembly GCA_964439915.1 of uncultured Wenzhouxiangella sp. GTDB lineage: Bacteria > Pseudomonadota > Gammaproteobacteria > Xanthomonadales > Wenzhouxiangellaceae > Wenzhouxiangella. The sequence continues at coordinate 42,285 of CAYTQT010000022.1, forward strand.
CGTCCTACGGTGGCGTGGCCAACACCATGCCCTGGTTCGCGATGTTCGCCGTGCTGTTCTTCATGGCCAACTCGGGCCTGCCCGGCACGTCCGGATTCGTCGGTGAGTTCATGGTCATCCTGGCGGCCTTCCACGCGAATTTCTGGTTTGCCTTCATTGCGGCGACCACGCTGCTGCTGGGCGCGGCCTACAGCCTGTGGCTGGTCAAGCGCGTGTTCTACGGAGAAGTCGTCAATGACGGTGTGGCCGCCCTCAAGGATATGGGGACGCGCGAATGGATCATGATGGTCTCCCTGGCGATCTTCGTGCTGGGCGTTGGTGTCTGGCCCTATCCGCTGATCGAGATGATGGAAGCGTCGATCCAGAATCTCGTCGAACACATCGTTCAGTCGAAGATCGGCTGAGTTGTTTATTGGATCTGAATCATGACGATTGCTGAACTACAACTGGCGCTTCCCGAGATCTTCGTGCTGTCGATGGCCTGTGTCGTGCTGCTGGCAGACCTGTTCATTTCGGACGAGCGGCGCGGGCTGACCCATCTACTGGCCCTGCTGACGCTGGTCTTTGCCGCCATCCTGACGCTGCGCGTGATGATGCCGGCAGGCGAGGTGGCGTACGCTTTTTCCGATACCTTCATCCGCGATCGTTTCGGCGATGTCCTGAAGGTCTTCAGCTACGTCATCCTGGGCAGCGTGTTCGTCTATGCCAAGCATTCGTTGCGTCAGGCCGGGCTATTCAAGGGCGAGTTCTATACCCTGAGCCTGTTCGCCCTGCTCGGCGTGATGGTGATGATCTCGGCCTCCAACATGATCACGGTCTACCTGGGCCTGGAGCTGCTGGCGCTGTCGACCTATGCTCTTGTCGCGCTCGATCGCGATTCGAAGTTCGGTTCGGAAGCGGCGATGAAGTACTTCGTGCTCGGTTCGCTGGCCTCGGGCATGCTGCTCTACGGAATGAGCCTGATCTACGGCGCCACCGGCTCCCTGGATCTGGCCACGATCAGCCAGAGCATGGCTGGCGGGGCAGGGGATTCGATGATCCTGACCTTCGGCCTGGTGTTCATCGTCATCGGCATCGCCTTCAAGATCGGCGCGGTGCCGTTCCACATGTGGGTGCCGGACGTCTACCACGGTGCGCCGCTGGCCATCACCACCCTGATCTCCTCGCTGCCCAAGCTGGCTTATCTGGCCCTCGCGATCCGTCTGCTCGACAACGGCCTGATCGGCCTGCACGACGACTGGAAGCTCATGCTGGCCATCCTGGCCGCGCTGTCGCTGGTCATCGGCAACGTCGTCGCGATCGCCCAGACCAACATCAAGCGGATGCTGGCCTATTCGACGATCTCGCATATGGGCTTCATGCTGATGGGCGTGATTTCCGGCACCCCGGAAGGCTATTCGGCTGCCATGTTCTATGCAATTTCCTACGCCATCATGTCGGCCGGCGCCTTCGGTGTGGTCATCCTGGTTTCCACGAGCAAGCGCGAGGCCGATCAGCTCGATGACTACAAGGGACTGGCCAAGCGCAATCCCTGGCACGCCTTGCTGATGCTGATGATCATGTTCTCGCTGGCCGGTGTGCCGGTCTTCCTGGGCTTCTTTGCCAAGTGGCAGGTCATCGCCGCCACCCTGTCGGCCGGCTTCGTCTGGCTGGCCGTGCTGGCCGTGGTCACCTCGGTGATCGGCGCGTTCTACTACC
>CAYTQT010000023.1:0-3291 GCA_964439915.1 uncultured Wenzhouxiangella sp.
TCAGCAAACTAGCAAGCTAGTTCCTGTTACCGTTCGACTTGCATGTGTTAAGCATGCCGCCAGCGTTCAATCTGAGCCAGGATCAAACTCTTCAGTTTAAAAGCAAAGCTTTCGAACTAACGAGCGGATCCTACTCCTGAATTGCTGAATTGCTTTATCAGGGCAGGTCGCTCTTAATTGGCTACAAACCAATCGAGGGCGCCCACACAAATTATCTGCTTGTATTATTAATGAACTGTGCAAATCGGCTGATTTGCGTGCCTGGGGCGTTTCGCTCACCAGGCCGGCCATTATAGCCTGTCCTTTTCTCCCGTCAACAACAATTTGCAAAAACTTCGTTTTTCGGGACCCACCTGGATGATCTGGCCGAAGCCGCTCAAGCAAGCGAGCTGCGCATTATAGGCCTCTGATTTCGAGCGTCAACACCTATCGCCGATTTTTTTCAAAGTGCTGAGCATCCTGGTTCCAGCCGATGGGGTAACTCTATGAAAATACGAGCTATTTATCGGAAGCGCTGTTTCAATTGCTGTTTTCAGAAACTCGCAGCAGCAGCTGTCGGCGACGATCGGAAAGCTGCTCGAGCATCAGATTCGAGCAACCTCCCGGCGAGATCCGGGCTTTCAGGCTGCCCTCGGGGCTCCGCTGCCCGAGCTGATCCAGCTCCGATGCGGCTTGACGATAGGCCTCGCGGAAGGCCAGACCGTCGGCGACCAGTTCATTGGCGCGATCCGTGGCGTGCAGCGCAGGGGAAACGGCTTCGTTCATTCGGAGCGTGTTCCACCGCAGCGTATCGAGAAGTGCCGGCGCGATCGCCAGACCCTGCAGGCCACGCTGCATGGCCCGCAGCAACGGTGGTTTGGTGTCCTGAAGGTCTCGCTGATAGCCGGAAGGCAGGCTGAGCACCGATTCCAGCTCGACCCGCGCGCCGACGATTGCGCCGTGCAGGGATCGCAGCAGCTCGACCGTATCCGGATTGAGCTTGTTGGGCATGATCGACGAGCCGGTACAGAACGCCGCATCGACCTGGACAAAACCGAATTCCTGACTGGAGAAGAGACTCAGGTCCCAGGCCAGTCTGCGCAGATCGGATGTGGCCGCCGACAGGGCATCGAGGGCGCGAAGCTCGGTCTTCCCCCGGCTGTTCTGGGCGTACTGGGGATTGATCAGCAGCCGATCGAAGCCCAGCTCCTCCGCCACACCGGCGCGATCGAGGGGCATATTGACACCGAAGCCGGAAGCGGTGCCGAGCGGGCAGGCGTCGAGCCAGCCCTGCGTCGAGCAGGCCAGCGCCGCGTCGTCCAGGAATGCTTCGGCATGCCCGGCCCACCACAGCCCGAGCGAAGACGGCATGGCCTGCTGCAAGTGAGTGTGTCCGGGCATGGGGATGTCGCGCTCGCCATCACCGCGCTTCAGACAGACCCCGGCGATATCAAGACAGATTCCCGCCAGTGCCTCGAGGCGATCCTTCATGTACAGGCGAAGGGCGACGGCGATCTGATCGTTGCGGGAGCGACCGGCGTGAATGCGCCCGCCGATCTCGCCCAGATCCTCGACCAACCAGTGCTCGATCGCCGAATGCCCGTCCTCGAAGCGCTCGTCCAGGATGAACTCGCCCTGCTCGAAAGCCGCACCGAGACGACCCAGGCTTGCGCGCATCGCCTCTGCCTGATCGGTCTCGAGCAGGCCGATCCGAGCCAGGCCGGCGGCGTGCGCCTGGCTGGCCTGAATATCGAAGCCAAACAGCTCTCGGTCCAGAACCACATCCTGACCGGCCAGGAAGCGCATGACCCGCGCATCGACCTGTTCACTGCTGTCCTTTTTCCAAATGTAATCCGTCACGACGGCTCCCGGTGGTGAATTTCCTTCAGTGTCTTTTCAGGCAGCCCGAGTCGCTCCTCGAGGCCGAGCGCAAGATTCAGGTTCTGCAGCGCCTGGCTGGCGGCTCCTTTCAACAGATTGTCGAGCACCACGACCAGGCTGGCGCGGTGCGGGTTGCGGGCATCGACCGAAAACCCTCCGATCATCAGGCCGGCGGTCCGGGTGACCTGTCGGACTTCCGGTATCTCGCGCGACACCTGAATCAGCGGCTCGTCGCGATACGCCGCCAGACAGTGTTCGTAGAGCACATCGGCCTCGGTAGGTTCAGCCAGATCGAGCGCCAGGGTCAGCGAAATCCCACGGAAGAAAGGGGCTACGTGTGGGTGAAAGCGCACCGGGCGGCCGAGGCGCGTCGAGACCTCATGCTCGTGAACGTGGCCGGTCAGGGCGTAAGGGATCAGATTGTCGCGCAGGCGCTCGGGATCATTGCGCGGGGAGGGCGTCCGCCCGGCCCCGCTATAACCGGAGACACCAAAGATCACCGGCGGCCGCACCAGTTGATCGCGAAACGGCAGCAGCGCGAACTGGGCGCCGGTCGCGTAGCAGCCCGGATTGGCAATCCGGGTTGCGCCGGCCAGCGCGTCACGATTCCATTCGGTCAGCCCGTAGACCCAGCCCGTATCGAATCGCCAGTCGGCGCCGAGATCAAGGATGATCTGGCGCGAGCCCAGCTGACCGATCGCCTCGACCCAGGGCTGGCTCTTGCCGTTGGGCAAGGCGAGCACCCAGACATCGGCATCGACGCCGGCGACCTGCGAGGGCTCCAGCGCGGTGAAGCGCTGCGCCGGGTCCAGCCAGTCCGGAACATGCTCGATGATCGGGGTACCAGCCTGGCTTCCACTGGAGGCCAGGGCCAGCTCGATCCCTGGATGCCGAACTAGCAGTGCGAGCAACTCCGAGCCGGTGTAGCCGCGGCCACCAATCAGCGCCAGTCGATGCATCGCCCTTCTCCGTCAGCATTCAGTGAGATCCGGCCGCGCCATGGCCAGCTGAAGCCAGGGGTCGGATTGTTCGGCTTCATGTCCATCCTGACTCGCGCCGGCAGGCATCCTCGACCACCTGACCCAATTCGGCAAAGTCATCGATGCCGATGCTGTAGATGATCCATTCGCCTCGCCGGCAGGTGTTACCGGCTTGTTGAAAATACCAGGTGGCAATCGGATTGCCAGCCCGGGCGCGCCAATAAAGCCTGGGGAATTTCTGGGTCAGGGCCTGCCAGAGTGCCGCGCCCAGGCCCTCGCCCTGGGCCTCCGGGGTAACCACGAACTTGTCGAGATAAGGCAGGCCATTGACGCCATGGACGATCAGCGCCGCGGCGCGGCCGCTTTCAGCCCAGAGCAACCCGTGCACGTCGCGCTCCTCCCACCAGCCCTCGCGAAGCTCGCGGCCGAAGCTCTGCTCGAGGAGTCGGCT
>CAYTQT010000023.1:3391-40557 GCA_964439915.1 uncultured Wenzhouxiangella sp.
CGCGTCTCCTCGATCCGGGAGAACTGCTTGAGGTACTGTCGGGCTTCCCGGCTGGAACCCAGCTGGCCGAGCAGTTCGATGACCGTTTGCCGGACCTCAGCCATGTTCGACGATGCTCCGATACAGCCGGGCCGCGCGTTCAAGCTGATCCAGCGTGACCCACTCATCGACCGCGTGGGCCTGCGCGATGTCACCCGGCCCGAGGACCAGCGCAGGCAGGCCGGCGTCCGAGAACAACGAAGCCTCGGTCCAGAAGCCCACCGGATCCCCCACCTCCAGACCGAGTGCCCGGCAGAATTCCCGTGCGGCAAGGTCATCCTGTCCGGCCGCCGGCAGGGGCGGACCGGCAAAGGGAATATCCCAGCGTGCCCAGTCGCCGGCACCGGCCAGATCCTTCAGCGCCCCGAACAGCGCATCGTTCGACTGCCCGGGTCCGAGACGCGCGGAATAATGAATCCTCGCATCCCCGGCAATCACGTTCGATTTAGTGCCGCCCGAGACCAGGCCGAGGTTGAAGCAGGTCGGCCGTCCCTCGCTGGCTTCGCGCTCGCAATGCTCTAGGGCCGCAGTGGTCCAGCGCGCCATGCGGTGATTGGCATTGTCCTGCAGAGCGCGAAACTCGGATGAATGACCCATGACTCCGGAAAAATGCCCCTTGACCGACAGAAATCCTCGATGGGCCAGGATCGCCTGACAGCCGGTCGGTTCGCAGACCACCACCTGGTCGAAATCCCGGTGCTTTGACGACTCCAGAAACCGCCGAATGCAACAGCTGCCCGCGCCCTCTTCGTCGCTGGAGAACAGGATCGCGATGGGTGAATTGCTCTGCTCGGCAACGCTGAGCAGGGCCGCCGCCGCGCCCTTGATGTCGCACACGCCGCGGCCGAATGCGCGATCGCCCTCGACCGTCACCTCGAGCGGAGGCCGGGTCCAGCCCTCGCCGATCGGCACGGTGTCGAGGTGACAGTTGAACAGAATGCCTGGCTCGCCGCGCACCGCCAGCAGGTTGACGTGCCCGTCGCCGAAGTCCTCGAACTCGACGGCACACCCGGCCTGCTGCAGGACATCGGCGGCATACTGGAACATCGATGCGCCCGGATCGATCTGCCGCGGCGGGTTCTGGCTGTCGCAGACGACCAGCGGCCGCAGGTGCTCGAGGATATGCTCGATCATCCGTCAGTCCGCCGGCCCGTGGCCCGAATCCGTATCGGCACGATGGATCCGGGCGGCCAGGGTCGAGCTCTGCCCGATCAGCTTGACGAAGCCCTCGGCCTCTTCCGGCGTCCAGCTGGCGGACTGGGCGTAGACCGCGCCCGGATCCCTGAGCAGATAGCGCGAGCCGACCGAGACGGCATGAACCGCGCCGCCTTCGGTGGACAGGCGAACCACCCCGGTGACGTAGCGATTGGCCTGGGCCAGATAGGCCTCGAGATCGTATTTGTGCGGCTCGAAGAAGAAACCGGTGTAGACCAGCTCGGCCCAGCGCTGGGCCACGGTCTGATGGAACTGGTTCTGGAGACGGGTATTGACCGCCTCACGCAGGGCGCGCTGGGCGATCATCAGCCCGTCCACGCCGGGGCACTCGAATACGATCCGCCCCTTGAGGCCGATCGATACGTCACCGGTGTAGATATGTCGGCCGACACCATAGGCACCGAGCAGTCGATTCAGCTCGGCAAGAATCGCCGGCCCCTGCATCCGCTCGCCGTTCAGGCTGACCGCCTGCCCGGCGTCGAAGCCCAGGGTCAGTTCGAGCTTTTCCAGGGGCCATTCCGAGCGCGGCCGGCACCAGACATGGGTGTCATCACCCGGCACACCGAACTCGTCGATTTCCTGGCCAGACAGGGTCACGCCAAGCAGATTCTCGTTGATCGAATATCGGCTCGAGGAACTCGGCACCTCGATGCCGGCATCGGCCATCAGCTTCAACTCATGCTCACGGACATTGCGCGTCTCGCGCTGCAGCTCGCGGATCGGCGCATGGATCCGGTAATCACCGAGGGAACGAACGGACTGGTCGAAGCGCAGCTGATCATTGCCCATCCCGGTGCAGCCGTGGGCGAAATGCTGCGTCCCCAGCGTATCGGCCAGTTCGAGGCACTGCTCGACGATCACGTAACGATCGGAACAGAGCATCGGGTACTGCTCCAGGGTCCGAGCGCCGGACCAGAGCAGGGGAACGACGAACTGATCCCAGAGCGGCTGGGAGGCGTCCAGTTCGTGATGCTGCTCGGCACCCAGCGCCCGGGCGCGCTCGGCGATCCACGCTTTCTGATCGGCCGGAATGCCACCCGTATCCACGAAAGCGGTATGGACGGCAAATCCCTGTTGCTTGAGGGCCAGGACGCAATAGCTGGTATCCAGCCCACCGGAAAACGCGAGGACGACCAGGGGTTGCTTGGACATGGTGTTGTCGGTCTCTTTATGTGTGTCGGATAGGGGTGATCAGTCATCAGCGCCGGCGATCAGTCGGGTCATCAGCGCCTTTTGCACATGCAGACGATTTTCTGCCTCGTCGATGGCCACGCAGTAGTCGGCATCCATGACCTCATCGCTGGCCTTGACGTTGCGCCGTAGCGGCAGGCAGTGGCTGAAACGCGCGTTGCGGGTCAGCGCCATCTTGGCACCATCGACCATGAAGTGTCGAAACGGCTGGCGCAGCACCGCCTCTTCATCGGGCCGACCGTACAGGGGCAGGGCACCCCAGCTCTTGGCGTAAACGAAATCAGCATCAGCGTAGGCGGCCTCGATATTCTGACTGACCTGCAGGGCACCGCCGGAGGCGTCGGCCTGCCGACGCGCTGCGGTCATGAACTGCTCGTCGAGGAGATAGGCCTCGTCGGGAATCAGCAGCGTGATGTCCATGCCGAACTTGCTGGCGATCAGCAGCGCCGAATTGGCGACCGCCGTGTTCAGAGGGCGCGGATGCCAGGTCCAGGTGAGCACGAATTTCCTGCCATCCGGTGCGCCGAGATGATCCTGAATGGTGCGCATCAGGGCCAGTTCCTGACAGGGATGCACGATGGTTTCCATATTGATCACCGGCACGGACGAATGCGCCGCCAGTGATTTGATCACGGCATCCTCACGGTCGTCGGCCCAATTCCTGAACAGGGGAAAGGCACGCAGGGCGATGGCGTCACAGTAGCGCGACAGCACGCCGGCAACCTCGGCGATGTGCTCTTCAGCCGCGCCGTCCATGACCACGCCGGGCTCGAACTCGATGCCCCAGGCGGCCTTGCCGGGCTCGAGCACGACGGCATGTGCGCCGAGCTGGAATGCACCGATCTCGAACGAGCTGCGGGTCCTGAGCGAGGGATTGAGAAACAGCAGCGCCAGGCTCTTGCCGCGCAGGGACTCATTGATCGGCTCGGCACGCAGTCGATCCGCGGCATCCAGCAGGGACTGCAAATCCGAACGGGACCAGTCCTGGGTGCTCAGAAAATGTCGCATCTTGTCTTCCGTTTCATGGCTCTTAGCCTGTCTGCCCGGTGTCGATCCATCGGTACAGAAGGGGCTTCAACAAAAAACCCAGCTCGAAGGCTGGGTCTCGAACTCCGGAATCATTCCTTGAGCGCTCAGCGATCAGCGATTCCCGAACCGGAACCCGGCTACCAGGACCGCGTCGCGTCGACGTCGCGACTCGCTCGGGCGCAGGAGCAGGGTTGGGGTCCGCACGGCATTCATCGTTGCAATCTGCCACAAGCGCTGTGTCAAGACAAGTCGGACGGGCCAAGCACTTGCGTTAGACTCGATGGAACAATTTGCAAGGTTCAGGCGGATTGCCTTGGACGACCGATTGTGCATTAACATTCACCAGGAGCTTGAAACATGGGTATCGAAGTGGGCGGAATTCTCGGACTGATCTGGTTGATCATCGTGATCTGGGCGATCATCAAGGTCGCGCAAAGTCGCGCCGGCGGTGTCCAGAAACTGCTCTGGATCCTCATTCTCCTTTTCCTGCCGGTGCTTGGCCTGATCCTGTGGTTCCTGCTCGGCCCCAAATAGCAGGCGCAGCGACGGGTCAGTCGCTCAGTGTCAGTCGGGCGAATCGTCGTTTGCCGACCTGAAGTACACCGTCGAAACCCGACTCGAGCACGAGGCTGCGGTCGCTGACGCGCTCGCCGTCGATCCTGACCGCACCCTGCTGGATCATTCGGAAAGCTTCGGAATTCGACGCGGTCAGACCACAGGCAGTCAGCGCAGCGGCAATACCCAGGCCCTCATCGCCAGCGGCCAGGCGCTTTTCCTCGATGTCTTCCGGCATATCGCCCTGGCGGAATCGCGCGATAAAAGTCTCGCGGGCCTGCTCGCCCGTGCCGGCGCCGTGAAACCGGTCGACGATTTCGATCCCCAGCTCGAATTTGACGTCGCGTGGGTTGCGGCCCTGGTCGACATCGGATCGGAGACGCTCGATGGCAGGTGTCGAACGGAAACTCAGCAGCTCGAAATAGCGCCACATCAGGTTGTCAGAAATACTCATCAACTTGCCGAACATGTCATCGGCTGACTCTGTGATACCGATGTAGTTGTCCAGTGACTTCGACATCTTCTGAACTCCGTCGGTCCCCTCCAGCAGAGGCCAGGTGATGATGATCTGCGGGGTCTGGCCGGCATGGGACTGGAGCTGCCGCCCGACCAGCAGATTAAATTTCTGATCGGTCCCGCCCATTTCGATGTCCGCTTCCAGCGCGACCGAATCCTGACCCTGGACCAGAGGGTAGAGAAACTCATGGATGGAAATCGGCTGACCGGAACGATAGCGTTTTTCAAAATCATCGCGCTCGAGCATCCGGGCCACGGTGTGCTGGGAGGCCAGGCGAATCATGTCGCTGGAAGTCATCTCCCCGAACCATTCCGAATTGAATCGCACCTCGGTGCGCTCGCGATCGAGAATTCGAAAGACCTGATCGGCATAGGTCCGGGCATTGTTCCTGATTTCGTCTTCGGTCAGCGGTTTGCGGGTCACGTTCTTGCCGGTGGGGTCGCCGATCATGGCGGTGAAGTCGCCGATCAGAAAGATCGCGGTATGTCCGGCGTCCTGGAAACGCCGCATGGCATTGATGATGACCGTATGCCCGAGATGCAGATCCGGCGCGGTCGGGTCGAACCCGACCTTGACGCGCAGGGGCTGCCCGGCGTTGAGGCGATCGGTCAACTCATCGATCTGGATGACTTCCGCAGCGCCGCGGATCAGCTCATTGATTTCGCTCACGAGTCTCTGGTGTTGGTCTCAGTGGAATGCTTCGGGGCGCGGCAAGGCCGATGGGCGCAGGCGGCGCGGCGATTCGCGGTCGACCGACAGTCCCTTGATAACAAGGTGTTAACAATTGACTTCAGGCGCCGTCAATCGTTAATGTTACCGAGTTTTTACTGGCGAATCCTCGTTCCATGAAGAGAAAACCGATGGCTCGACCGCGCAGACGCGCTCGCGGTCAGGCCGTTCAGGCGCGAATGCAGGGTCTTCTGCAGACTTCGAGATCGAGCCTTTTGATCGTGGCGCAAGGTCTTGCGGCGCGACCGGCCTGGACCGCAGCCGGGGTAGCGCTGATCGTGGTGGCACTGGTGATCGGCAATTCGGATGACCCGGAGCAGCCGAGCGTGGAAACCGTCCACGCCAGCGCCGTCGCCCTGCCGGCCCCGGTGCCGACAGCCGAAGAACCCCCCGCGCCTGAATATCAACCGGGTGAGACCAAGGCCATGCAGGTGGGCCGCGAGTGGCAGCTGGTCGAGGTCGAACCAGGGCAGTCCCTGGATCGCATCTTCAGGGAGATGTCGCTCGGCCCCGGCCTGCTCCACAGTATTGTCAACCTGAACGACACCACCGCCGGCCTGGCACGCATCCGCCCAGGCGATCAGTTCGCCTTCGATCTGGATGCCGAGGGTGAACTTCGCGCCCTGCGCGCCGAACTGGACGAGCAGAACTGGCTGTTCGTCGAGCGTGACGAGGGTGGCCTGGTCAGTCGGATCGAATCACGCGAGCTCGACCATCAGGTGATCGAGGCCAGCGGAGAGATCACCAGCTCATTGTTCAATGCCGCCAAGGACGCCGGCCTGACGGACAATATGACGATGCGCCTGGCGGCAATCTTCGGCTGGGACATCGACTTCGCCCTCGATATCCGCGCCGGGGACCAGTTCGCGGTGGTCTACGAACAGATCTGGCGCGACGGGGAGTTCCTCCGCGACGGTGACATTCTGGCCGCGCGCTTCGTCAATCAGGGTGATGCCTTCGAAGCGATTCGCTTCGACGCTGGCGACGGTCCGGACTACTTCGCCCCCGATGGCCGCCCGATGCGCAAGGCCTTCCTGCGCGCACCGCTCAATTTCAGCTACGTCACCTCCAATTTCAATCCTCGACGTTTCCATCCGGTCACCCGGCGCATCCGCCCCCATAACGGCACCGATTACGGCGCACCGGTCGGCACGCCGGTCTGGGCTGCCGGCGATGGCCGGATTATCGAATCGGCCTACAACAGCCTCAACGGGCACTACGTTTTCATCCAGCACGGCAACAACATCGTCACCCGCTACCTGCACCTGTCGCGGCGGCAGGTCAGTCGGGGCGATCGCGTACGCCAGGGCCAGACCATCGGCCGGGTCGGGGCTACCGGGCGCGTCACCGGACCTCATCTCCACTACGAGTTCCTCCTCAACGGCGTTCACCGCAATCCCCGCACCGTCGACCTGCCGCCGGCCAATCCGCTACCAGCCGAGCATATGGACCGGTTTCGCGACTATAGCGCGGGTCTACTGGCGCAGCTGCAGGCCCTGAGCGCCGATCCCTCGATCCAGATTGCACAGACCGCGGCCGACAACTGCCGCGACCCATCCTGCTGATGTCCGACATCCATGTCGGTCTGATCTCGGGGACCAGCATGGATGGCATCGATGCGGTGGTGGTCGACCTGAATGCCCGACCGGTCCGCTTGCTTGCATCGACAACCTCTGAATTCGACCCCGAAGTAAGGCAGCTGCTGGATCGGCTCAGGCAGGACCCGGATCGCTTCCCGCTGGCCGATCTGGGCCGTCTGGACGCGCTGATGGGCGGCGCCCTGGCCGACGCCGCGCTGGCCGCCATCGAGCGGGCGGGGCTTCCGCGAAACCGGATTGCGGCCATCGGGTCCCACGGTCAGACGGTACTGCATCGGGTGGACGGACCCTCTCCTCACACCCTCCAGATCGGCGATCCCGCACGACTTGCCGAGCGCACCAGCATCATCACGGTCGCGGATTTTCGGCGTGCTGATGTCGCGGCTGGCGGACAAGGGGCACCGCTGGCACCGCTGATCCATTCGGCCCTGCTGGCCTGTCCCGACGAATGCCGGGTGGTGGTCAATCTGGGCGGTATCGCCAACCTGACGCGCCTTGCCCCCGGCCAGGCCCTGATCGGTTTCGACACCGGTCCGGCCAATTGCTTTCTCGATCTCTGGTACCGGCGCTTTCACGCCGGACGCTTTGATGCAGCAGGCCAGTGGGCCGGGGGCGGCCAGGCAGATCCCCGCTGGCTCGCGGAACTGCTCGACGAGCCTTATTTCACCCTCGCCGCGCCAAAGAGTACCGGGATCGAGCATTTCTCGTCCCGCTGGCTGGACGAGCGCCTCCCGGCCTGGGCAAACGAGCGACCGCAGGATATCCAGGCCAGCCTGGCCGAATTCAGTGCCACCACCCTGGCCAATGCGGTCAAGGACATGCGGCCCGACCGCGTGCTGCTGTGCGGTGGCGGGGTTCAGAACCTCGACCTGGTCAAGCGGATCGAAAGACGACTCCCCGACTGCCCCCTCGAGCCGACCGATGCGCATGGGCTTCCGGCCGACCAGGTCGAAGCGACTCTGTTTGCCTGGCTGGCGAAGCAGCGCCTTGAAGAGAAACCCATCGATACGCAGTCCGTGACCGGAGCCAGCCATCCGGTACTTGCCGGAGCGGTCTATCTTCCTGCCCGGCGTCTGGCATGAAGTGACATTGGACGCCGTATTACTAACAAGATCAATGATCTCGCTAGTAACACATGCAGGGGTCCCTGCAGATGTGGTAAAAAAGCGGGTCTTGAGAGGGGGCCATACCGAGGGTCAGGGCATGTCTCGATTCAAGTATCAGGTGCAGCAGCACGTCACTCCCACCGTCGCACCGCTGAGCGCGGCGATCGGACTGGCGCTCGGCGCCACGAGCCTTCAGGCCGCCACCATCACGGTCACCACCCTGAACGATGGCAGTGTGCCGGGTCAGTGCACCCTACGCGATGCGCTGCTGTCCGCCAATGGCGACTTTGCCACGGCCGGCTGCAGCGCGGGTAGCGGCAGCGATGACATCGTTTTTCAGCCGGGCCTGACCGGGACCGTCACACTGACCGGCGGCGCTCTTTCGATCGACAGCACCCTGAGTATCACCGGACCCGGACCGGGCCAGCTCACGATCAGCGGTGACGGAAGCGATCGCCTGATCGCCGTCAATCCGGCAGCAATGGCCGAGATCAGCGGGCTCCGACTCGAGAATGGCACCATCAACGACCTGTTCGGCGGTGCCGCTCTGGTCGCAGTATCGAGCACGGTCAGCCTGAGCAACTGCGAAATCGCCAACAACGCCTCCGGCTCTGCTTCATATGGAGGGGCGATCTCGCTCAACTCGTCCGAGCTCACGCTCGATCAATGCACGCTCTCGGGCAATACTGTCGCCGGCGGCATGATCCTGCGCGGTTCGAGCAACGCCTTCGGCGCTGGCGTGCTGGCGGTGAACAGTCAGCTCACCATCACCGACTCGACGTTCCAGGACAACGCCGCCGATCTCTATGGTGGCGGTCTCGCCCTGGTCAATTCATCCGCGAGCATTGCTTCTTCGAACTTCGAAGGCAATGATGCGCTGATCGGCGGCGCGATCAGCCTGGGCGAAAATTCCGTGCTCGATATGAGCGCCAGCTTCGTCACCGGCAACACAGCCTACGGAGGCGGTGGGCTGGCGGTCGGCTCGTTGTCCTATGCTTTGGTCACAACCACCGAAATCTACAACAACAACGCCGTCTATTCAGGCGGCGGCGCCCTGGTCGGGGTGGGCTACGCGCCTTCCATGCCCCTGCCAGAGCCGAGCGCAGGGGACGCCCCCTTCGGTGGGCCAAGTTTCAGCCTGAACGGTCCCGGGCAGCTGTTGCTGGAGGAGGCTTATATCGCCTTCAACAGCACGACGGGCAGCGGCGGCGGGTTGACCGCGAAATACGACAGCGGTGTCGCAATCTACAGCTCCGGCGTGCGCTACAACGAGGCCGCCGCACCGTCCACACCGCTGTCTGCCGGCCACTGGCTCCAGGGTGGCATGCCCGGCCCGGAACCCCGCGGCGGCGGACTGGCGGCGCTGAATGACGCCTATATCGAAGCCTTCGACATCAATCTCAGCGTCAATTACAGCGAGCTGGGCGGTGGCGGCTTTGCCGATAACGGCGGACTTCTCCGTCTGGACAGCTCGATCATTTCCGACAATACAGCCAATCTCGGGGGTGGTCTGCTGGCCGGCGCGCAGGACCCGCCAGTCACGCCCCTCGACCAGCCCCAGCTTCGTGGAGGCTCCTATGCGGGCGGCACGCTCGAAGTGGTTGACTCCCTGATCGACGGAAACGAGGCATTGAACGCAGGCGGCATCGCCTCGGCCTACGGGGCTGCTGCTCTGATCAAGTATTCGACCATCAGCAACAATCGGGCTGAATTCTATGGCGGGGGTGCCTTGGCCTACGAGAGCAGCCTGATACTTGCCAGCAGCCTGGTTCAGAACAACGAAAGCACCCAAGGCGGCGGCGTATGGGCTCGGGGTGCGGATAACTACACCATCATTGCCCAATCGACGGTTTCGGGAAATCTCGCAATAGTCGCAGGTGGCCTTGATCTCCAGTCTTCCAGCGACCGCGTGAAGTACAGCACGATATCCGACAACAGTGCCCAGGGGGCCGGGGGGGTGCTGATACGGGGTGCGCCGCTGTCTGACAGCGGAATCATCAACTCAACGATTACCGGCAACACCGCCGAGGAGATTGGTGGACTCTATGCCAGGGGCGTCTCGCTCGACTTCCTGACGGTCAGCCACAATACATCGACCGGCGCTCCGGTCCCCCGGGATTCGAGGCTCGGCCGGGGCTCATTGTCCGAAAACCCGGGCGGCGCGCTCCTGAGTGGCGATGGCGACGTCGACAACAGCATCTTTGCCGACAACACCAGCCCGGGCGGAATGCTCGATCTGTCCATCGATTCACCTGGAGTGTTGACCATCGACTACTCCCTGATCGAGTCTCCCGGCGCTGGCGTCGGGGCAGGAACCGGCAACCTGATCGGCCTGGACCCCCAGCTCGGGATCCTGGCCGCCAACGGCGGAGCGACCCTGACCCGCGCCATCGGACCCGGCTCACCCGCACTGGATAGTGGCGACCCGGCCACGACGGTGTCGAACGATCAGCGTGGCCAACCCTATCCTCGAGTGTTCAACGGACGCGCCGATATGGGCGCTTTCGAATTTTTTATCGACGACATTTTTGACGACCGTTTCGAACAACCCTGAATCAACCGTGGTCGGGATTGTCGAAACTGATGTTCCCTTTGTTCTGCGTAAACACAAGGTAGACCCATGCTTAAATACTACCCGCTGATTCTCCTGGTCGCTGTGCTGCTTGCTGCTTGCGGTCAGGAACCTGAGCCCGATTCCACTGCTACTGCACCGAACAGCAGCGAAACCGCGGGGACTCCGACTGCCCAGTCAACACCCGCCGTCAGCGCCAGCACAGGGGATGACGGGACCCTGCAGCGCCTCACTGAGGACCCCGCAGCGCTGCGCGAAGCCATGCGCGACCCCGAGCAGCGAGAGGCCCTGATCGAGGCGATGCGCGAGCGCCGCGCCGAGCGCCGCGCTGACAGTGAGGATGGGGACGCCGACCGTGCGGCCGTGCGCGAACGTATGCGCGAACGTCGGGCTGAAATGATGGCCGAGCGTGGCACCGACGACACCCCACCGCGCGAGCGCATGCGAGAGCGGATGCTGGAACGCGATCGATGGTGGAACGATGAGGATCTTCAGGCATCGATCGGTCTGGACGAAGCACAGTCCGAAGCGCTCACGCAGGCACAGCTGCAACTGGAAGCGCAACGTCAGACCATGCGCCAACAGCTCGGGGAGCAGCAGCAGAATCTCATTGTCGCGGTCCGCGAAGGCGAGCGTTCGAACATCCTCGACCTTATCGAGCAACGCTCCAGAACCCAGCAAGCCCTTCAGGAGCTGGAGCTTCAGTGGTGGCGATCGATGCTCGATCAGCTCAGTGACGAGCAGCTGGCTACGCTGGCGGAGCAGAACCCGCAGCTCCTGATGCGCAGCGGCAGCCGTTAGGAAACCTCTCGGCTCCTCGACGACGGCTTCAGGTCGAGCCGTAGGAACGCCCGCCGTTGGCCGCGTCAGGCGGGCTGGCGCCGTTACCTGCGGCCGGTGCGCCCGCCGGCTGCGGCTGGACCACTTCCTTGAGCGCTTCATCGGGCAACGCGTAGCTCATGCCCACCGCAGGATCACCCGCAGCGAGCACGTCCGGGAAGCGGATGCCCTGGAGTACGGACACGGCGAAAACCTCCTGCACGGCATCTTCGAACTTGAGAAAGGCAACGGTCTGACCGGAACGGATATCGACGACCCATACGCCACAGTTACGCTCACTGACCCGTTCGGTCAGCGAAATCCCGGAAAACACGGCCGACTCGCGGACCTGCGAAAGCCCGACGAAAGCGTAGGGACCGATGAAATCCAGCCCGCGGGTGAAACCCGGCAATTCGGCCACGGTCTCCAGCTGGCCACTGTCGAGATCGACTGTGGCCAGAGACCCGTTGCCCGACTCCAGCACCCATAGCTTGTCCTGATACCAGCGCGGTGAGTGCGGCATGGACAGGCCGCGACAGATGAAGTCATTGTTTTCCACGTCGATAAGCACACCACCACCGGCCTTGTTTTCGCGCCAGCCACCGGCGGTGTCGGACGTACCGAGCGCGGTGACGTACTTCGGCTTGCCGTCGACCACCTCGAGTCCGTTGAGGTGGCAGCGGTCCTCTGCGGCATAGCCGGATACGAACCAGGGCCGCCAGCGCGGCACGAAGCTGTGCTCTTCATCAAGGGTGCACAGACAGGAAAATCGCGTATTGACGAACCAGAGCTCATTCCCGACAAAGGCCATTTCATGGATATCGATGTTGCCGGTGACATGGCCGCGCCGCGGCATGAAGGCCGAATCATGCCTGCCCGGCGGGTTGAGCTTGGCTGCCACCTCCGGCATGTTGCGGTAGTGCTCGACGGTCATCGCTGTGCCCAGCGCCAGGCGTGAGCGATCGCAGGCCATGCCCATCGGCCGATTGTAGATGCGGAAATGCGTGTTGAGCTTGCCCTGGTCCTCGCGCAGGATGACCAGCTTGCCGGCCTGATAGGTCGACACCAGAACGGACGCGGCGGCCTGGCGCAGAAGCTCGGGCAGGCTCTTGGTGTGGACGCTTCTGAGCGGAGAATTCGCCGGGTCCTGTGCGTTCTCTTGCCCGGGCTGGGCAGGGGTCTGGGGCGAGCGAGGCGGCTGCGCGGTCGCGGCCTGCTCGGGGCCGGTCGCCTGCATGTCGGCAGGCGCGCGCTGCGGTTGTCCTTCCACAGCCGATGGCGCTGCAGTCTGCTCGCCGTCGTTGCTGGAATGGGCCGGAACCCGGGATCGGGCCTGCCTGGCCTGCATCTCGCGCTGCCTGGCCACCTGCTCCTGCCGCTCTCTGGCGCCAGGCGGCAGGATCACCACCGGCTTGCCCTCGGAGTCCTTCAACGCACCGAGGACCACGGTCTGATACAGCAGCTCGGCCGCGTCCAATCCGCTGGGCAGCTTCCAGACACCGGCAAACATCGCCGCCTGCGCGACCAGCTGCTCCAGGGCCTGCTTGTAGGCCACATCACCGGCCTCGTTCTCGCCGTGCCGGGCGTGAACGCCCTGCCACTGTCGCATGAACTGACTCAGTGCTGACTCCAGTTTGGGCAGATGCGGAGCGTCCGCGGGAACGACGGACCGCAGGTCCTGCATGACCCCGTTGACCAGGCTCTCCATCTCCCACGGCGTCATGACTCTGGGGGTGTGAATGACTTCGGTCTCGAGCGGCCGGGGCTGGGAGCCGAGCCGGACCTGGCGCGGGTTCATCGAGGACTCGCGCTCGGGCTCCAGCGGGCGATCGGCGCTGTTGACCGTCGACCAGAACGCCGCCGAACCCACCGTGTCGACGATCAGATAGACCAGCGCCTGGTCCGATGGATTGGCGTGCTGGTAGCCCTGCCAGCCATCGACCATCCAGGCCTGTCCCGCCGGTATGGACAGCGGCGAGTCCTGACCCACTGTCCATGTCACGCTGGTATCGGACTGGATCGGCAGAACGACTCGAACGCGACGATGCCAGTAAGAGCCGGCGTCGACCAGCCGAGGTGCCTCTTTGCCGGCGGCGGCGCGAACCAGCATTGTCCGCCCCACTACAGTGTCGAGTGCGGCCAGAAGGTTCCGGATCGAAGGCAGCTGGTCCAGCGCTTCGGTTTCTTGCATCTCGCCCTCGAAACGCGCCAGATCACTCTCGCCGTCGGCACTGATCAGAGCGACAGCCTCATGGCCCTCCCAGGCTCTGGGGTGGGGCTGCCAGAGCGCTTCAGGCAGGGCGTCGACTTCGGCTCCGACCGCATCGGCATCGAATCGATAGGGCAGGCGAATGAAAGGTGCATCTAGTTTCATCAGGTGTCCTGGGCAGTCTGTGAATGAAGGAAAAGTCCACGTCAGCGGCCATCATGCCGCACTGATCCGGCAGTGACAAATTGCTCAGGCGGGACCCTTCTCCCGGCGCAGAACCCGGCCGAAAGCGTCGGGGTAACGTTCTCGCAGAGTCGGGGCCAGCCACCACAGTAACAGCATGCTGGGAAGCACGGCGACAGCAGTGAGGATGAAGAACAACGCCCAGTTCCCACCAAGCTGATCGACCAGCCAGCCCGAGGAGGATGCCAGCGTGGTGCGACCCAGATTACCGATCGAGGCCAGCAGGGCGTACTGCGTCGCGCTGAAGGAATGGCTGGTCAACAGCGTGATGAAGGCCATGAACGCCACCGTGCCGAGCGCGGCGGTAAATCCGTCGACGATCACGGTCAGCGCAAACAGCCAGGTCTCCGGGCCGACCACGGCCATCCAGGCAAACATCAGGTTGGTCGATGCCATCGCCAGGCCGCCCACCAGCAGCCCCCTGAGGATGCCGAAGCGGGCGTTGACCAGACTGCCCAGAATGGAAAACAGGACCGTCACCCACCAGTTGAGCAGCTTGGAGTAGGTTCCGATGTCCGAGTTGCTGAAGCCGATTTCCTTGTAGAAGACAATCGACATCCGGCCGAGAAACGCCTCACCAACCTTGAACAGCAGCACGAAGGCGAGCAGCGAGACGGCCAGGGCCGGGCCGTTGCGGACCACGAAATCCTTGAGTGGACGCACCACGGTCTGGACGAGCCGACGCAGCACGGGCTCGGATGAGGGTCCGTTGAACTCTGCGGGTCGACCAGGCATGGGCGCGAAGGCCAGCACGAAAGCGATGAACAACAGCCAGACCAGTGCCAGGCCCCGATAGACCGTGGTCCAGCCGCCGTCGAGGCCATCGACCAGCCAGAACGGCAGAGCGCCCAGCAGCCCGTAGCCGGTCCACCAGCCCGAGGTTGCCATGGCGGCGCCGTAGGAGATCCGCGCCTGGTCCGAGCGCTCGATCAACTCGACCCGATAGGCATCGATCGCCACATCCTGCGTGGCCGAGGCCACAGCGATCGAGAGCAGGACCAGTCCGGTCAACTGAAGATTGGCGCCCGGCTCGATCATGCTCACCACCAGGGTGAAGACGAGCAGCAGACACTGGGTCAGAACGATCCAGCTTCGGCGCAGGCCAAGACGACCGAACAGCCAGGGTCGGTAGCGATCGAGAAAGGGGGCCCAGAGAAAATTCAGGGCGTAGGCAATCCCGACGCCGCCGAGCAAGCCGATCGCGCTCCGGCTGATCCCCAGCTCCTCCAGCCAGGCCGACATGGCCGATCCGATCAGAACCCAGGGAAAGCCCGATGCCATGCCGAGGACGAAGATCGTCCCGAGGCGGCGATCCCGCCAGGCCAGAATCAGCGCCTTCAGCCCCGGCCCGCGGACGGTCTCAGGCATCGTCGTAATCGATGATCAGGGGCGCGTGGTCGGAGAAATTCTCTTCAGTGTAGATTTCAGCCGAGCGGGCCCGGCCCGCCAGGCCGGCCGTGGCGACCTGGTAGTCGATCCGCCAGCCGACATTGTTTTCGCGGGCTCGCCCACGCTGCGACCACCAGGTATAGCGGTCGGGTTCGGGGTCGATTCGCCGGAAGGCGTCGACCATGCCGACCGGGCCGAAGACCTCATCGAGCCAGGCCCGCTCCTCGGGGAGGAACCCCGAGTTCTTCTGGTTGGCCTTCCAGTTCTTCAGGTCGATTTCCTTGTGCGCGATATTCCAGTCGCCGCAGATGACATAGTCGCGGTCATGGCCGGACAACTCCTCGAGATGCGGATGCAGACGCTCCATGCAGCGGTACTTGAACTGCTGCCGCTCATCCTTCGATGTTCCGGAGGGCAGATACAGCGAAACGACGCTCAAGTGCTCGAAGTCAGCCTGCAGCCAGCGTCCCTCACGATCGAATTCGTCCCAGCCGAGCCCGTAGACCACGCGCACCGGTTGATGCCTCGAATACAGCGCAACGCCTGAATAACCCTTCTTCTCCGCATCATGGTAGTAGCAGTGATAGCCGACCGGAAAGAACTCACGATCGGTCAACTGCCAATGCTGCGCCTTGGTCTCCTGGATACAGACCATATCTGCATCCTGCTTCTTCAACCAATCGAAGAAGCCCTTGCGCGCGGCGGCTCGAATGCCATTGGCGTTGAGAGTGATGATGCGCATGCCGTGATGCCAGGGAAGGAACCAGCGCCTAGTGTACTGTCTGGTGTACCGGTCATCGGTACACGATCATAGTAACGATAGTGACGGTCATTCCAGGGAACCTGGACCCTGCAGGTGAATCGAAGACTGGATGATCGTAGGCGCGCCACCTCGAGACCGATACAATGCTGCTATGAGAAATGCCTGGACAGATCGTTTTCTCGAGCTTGCGCTTGAATACGAGGCCTTGCGCTTCGGCCGCTTTGAACTGAAGTCCGGCCGCATCAGCCCGTATTTCTTCAACGCAGGACAGTTCTGCGATGGCGCCGGGCTCGGTAGTCTGGCAGGCTGCTATGCCGAGGCCATCATGGCCAGTGAGATCGAATTCGACCTGCTCTTCGGACCAGCCTACAAGGGAATCCCGCTGGTAGCCGCCATCGCCATGCGCCTGCAGACCGATTTCGACCGAAACCTGCCGTTTGCCTTCAACCGCAAGGAGGCCAAGGATCATGGCGAGGGCGGCAGCATCGTCGGGGCGAAGATCGAAGGGCGCGTCCTGATTGTCGATGACGTCATTTCGGCCGGCACCTCGATCAGGGAGTCGCGCGAGTTGATCGAAGCACTTGGCGCTCGAACCGCCGGCGTTGCGATCGCCCTTGACCGCCAGGAACGTGGACTCGATGATCGCTCGGCCGTCCAGGAAGTCCGTGACTCCGGACTCGAGGTGATCTCGGTGGCCACGCTGAACGACCTGGTCGGCTGGCTTCACGATCACGAGATTGCAGGCGCGGACAGGTCTGCTATGCTGAACTACCGTCACGAGTTTGGAGTCTGAACGACCCGGGTCTCCGATATGTCGAATCCACGCCTTCTCTTTTGCCTGATGATCCTCCTGCCCGGCCTGGTCTGTGCTCAGGACGTGTATCGCTGGGTCGATGAAAACGGTGAAGTTCACCATGGCAACATGGTACCGCCTGAATATCGGAACTATGGCTGGGAGCGAATCGGCCCGAACGGCAACGTGATCGAACGTATCGAGCGGGCGCTCACCCCGCAGGAGCGCGAGGCCCTTCGCCGCGAGCAGCGGCGACAGGCCGAACTCGAAGCTGAAGCGCAGCGGCAGGAAACCCGCGACCGAATGCTTCTCAATGCCTACCGTTCCGAGCAGGATCTGCTCGATGAGATGGAGCGCCAGGTCGCCAGCCTGGACACTCAGCGCGCCACGATTCAGGCATCGCTCGACCTGGCCTCGGAACGCTTCGAATCGCTGGTCCGGCGCGCAGCCCAGATCGTTCGGGACGGTGGCAGCGTTCCTGCGGAACTGACCCAGAATATCGAAGAAGCCCGAGCCGAGATTGCCAGTCTTCGCGGCAATCTGGCCGGCATGGCTCAGCAGGAGCTCGAGATCCGCGAGCGCTTCATGACGGAACTCGAGCGCTACCGCCAGTTGAGCGGCGATTCGACCGGCTGATCGATGACCGTATACACCCGCTGCACAAGCTGCCAGTCGGTGTACGAACTGGACGCACAACGCCTGGCAGAGGCGGCAGGGGTGGTTCGCTGCGGCCATTGCGGCAATACCTTCAATTCCCTCAGCTCGCTGTTCGACGCCCACCCCAGGGCCGACGAATCCCCCTTGAGCGGCGTGGGCATGCCACCGATGCTGGATCATCGAGCCATCGAGCAACCCGAGCTGCCCGGCGTCAACATCGACGACGATTCAGCCGCAGACCTGGAACCGTTTCTGCCGACGGCCGAGAGCGCCGATTCGGGTCCGACCCTGAATCTGCCGGCGCTCGATGCGGACTCGCGACCGCCCTCGTCGGTCTGGGGTGTGGCCAGTATCGCTCTGATCCTGGTGCTGATGTCCCAGCTGGCTGTGCTGCTCGGCAGCTCCGCTTCGGGCCTGAATCGCTGGCTGGACACCAGCGCTGGTCCACGAGCATCGTCCAATCCGCTCGAGGCCATTCAGATCACCTCCCGCGATATGCATCGTCATCCCTCACTGGACGACGCCGTCATTGTCAGCGCCACTTTGAGAAACCGCTCCGATGATCGACTGTCCTGGCCCGTTCTGGAAGTGCGCCTGTACGACGGAAGCCAGCAGATCCTGGGCGTTCGACGCCTTCAGCCCGAGGAGTATCTGGTCAATCCTGAAAACGCCGAACTGGGCATGCCGACCGAGGTGCTCGTGCCGGTGATCTTCGAGTTCGTGGTTGGAACCACGCTGCCAGCCGGCTTCGACTTCCGGTTTTTCTAGGAAGGCTGTGCTATCTTTTCCCGCCCGTCGGTTCGTTTTGGGCGCGGCGGTTCGACCAATCTGAATCCGGATCCTCCTTGAAAGCGCAGCCCTCCAGCAAAACCACCTGTCTGAATCAGCATGTCCAGCAGGCGGTAGAACAATATCTGGAAGACATGGGCTCGACCCCGCCGGACAATCTGCACGAGCTGATCATCAGGGAAGTCGAACGCCCGCTCATTCAGACCGTTCTTGCGCATGTGGGCGGAAATCAGTCCCGGGCCGCCCAGATTCTCGGCATCACGCGCGCAACCCTGCGGACCAGAATCCAGCGATACGGTCTCCAGTCGACGACGCCATGACAGCGACCCACCCACCGACGGCACTGATCAGCGTCTCCGACAAGACCGGTGTCTGCGATCTCGGCCAGGCCCTGATCGAAGCGGGCTGGCGAATCCTGTCAACCGGCGGCACGGCGCGCACCTTGCGTGAGGCGGGCGTTGAAGTCACAGATGTCAGTTCCTTTACCGGATTTCCAGAGATCATGGGGGGACGGGTCAAGACGCTGCAACCCAGGATCCATGGCGGCATACTGGCCCGCCGCGGGCAGGACGAAGCCGTGATGCACGAGCACGGCATCGAGGGGATCGATCTGGTCGTCGTCAACCTCTACCCTTTCGCCGCGACCATCGCCCGCCCGGACTGCAGCCTCGAGGACGCGATCGAGCAGATCGACATCGGCGGGCCGGCGATGCTGCGGGCAGCGGCCAAGAACCACGCGCATGTCAGCCTGCTGGTCGATCCGGCCGACTATCCCGAGTTCGTGGCGTGTCTGCCCGACCGGCCTTCGCTTCAGATGCGGCGCAGACTCGCTCTGAAGGGGTTTGCCCACACCGCCGACTATGACGGACAGATCAGCCAGTATCTGGCCGGCCAGCTCGACGATCATCGCCCACCGGCCATGATTCACCTGGCGCTGGATCGCACACACAGCCTTCGCTATGGCGAAAATCCGCATCAGGCCGCAGCGGTGTATCGTCAGAGAAACAAGGGCAGCAACGGCCTGGCTAGCACCGAGCCGATCCAGGGCAAGGCCCTGTCCTACAACAATCTGCTCGACGCCGATGCGGCCTGGTCCGGACTGCAGCTGTTGAATCCCGATCGTCCTGCCTGCGTGATCGTCAAACACACCAACCCCTGCGGAGTGGCCACGGCCGACCGTCTTCAGCAGGCTTGGGACCGGGCGCTGGCCTGCGATCCGGTCTCATCATTCGGCGGCATTGTCGCCGTCAATCGACCCATCGATCTCGGACTGGCCGAAGCACTGACAGCGCGCTTTCTGGAGGTCGTGATCGCCCCGGACATCGAAGACGATGCAAGAACGGTCATGGCCGGCAAGCAGAATCTTCGCGTCCTGCTGCCGGGACAGGCCGTGCGGCATGATTTCGAGATCAAGGCGATCGACGGCGGCTGGCTGGTCCAGGAACCGGATCTGGCGCGGGGGGAACTTGTGCTTGAAACCGTCACGCAGCGGGCGCCGTCCCCGGCCGAGATGGCGGATCTGGAGCTGGCCTGGGCAGTGGTTCGCATGGTCCGCTCCAATGCCATCGTCTATGTCCGGGATGGGGCGACGCTGGGTATCGGGGCCGGTCAGATGAGCCGCGTGGATTCGGCGCGGATCGGTGCCCTGAAAGCCGGGGATGCCGGTCTGTCACTTGCCGGCGCTGCCATGGCATCGGATGCCTTCTTCCCGTTCGCCGATAGCATCGAGGCCGCCGCAGAACAGGGCGTGCGTTGCGTGATCCAGCCTGGTGGCTCGATGCGCGACCAGGAGGTCATCGAGGCCTGTGACGCGCACGACATCGCGATGGTCCTGACCGGCCAGCGTCACTTCAGGCACTGAGTGCCTGATGCGTGGCCGGGAGCGCAGCCCGGACCATGGCGAAGCCGCGCTACAATAGACCAGTCCCTGAAAATCCGAGTAATGCCCCATGAAAGTCCTCGTCATCGGCGGTGGTGGTCGTGAGCACGCCCTGGCCTGGAAGGCCGCCCAATCCGTCCAGGTCAGAGAGGTCCTGGTGGCGCCAGGCAATGCGGGGACGGCCACAGAATACAAGTGCCGCAATGTCGAAATCGCCGCCGAGGACATCGACGGCCTGCTGCAACTGGCTCGGCAGGAGTCGATCGATCTGACGATCGTCGGCCCCGAGGCACCGCTGGCCGCCGGACTGGTCGACCGCTTCAATGCCGCCGGACTGGCCTGTTTCGGCCCGACGGCCGCTGCTGCCCGGCTCGAGTCGTCGAAGGCCTTTGCCAAGGATTTCATGGCTCGGCACGGCATTCCCACAGCCCGCTATGGTGTAGCCGACAGTCTTGAGGCCGGTCTGGCCCTGGTCGAGGACATCGGTTTTCCACTGGTCCTCAAGGCCGATGGACTGGCCGCCGGTAAGGGCGTGGTGATTGTCGACAACGCCGATTCGGCGCGCGCCGTCCTCGAGGACATGCTGTCCGGCCAGTCCTTCGGTGAGGCGGGCCATCGCGTCGTAGTGGAGGAGTTTCTGACGGGCGAGGAAGCCAGCTTCATCGTCATCGCTCGCGGCCAGGAGGTTCTGCCGCTGGCCACCAGCCAGGACCACAAGCGTCGCGATGTCGGCGATGCCGGGCCCAACACCGGCGGGATGGGCGCCTACTCGCCGGCGCCCGTTGTCACCGAGGCGACCCACGCCCTGATCATGGACCGGATCATTCGCCCGACGCTGGCCGGCATGGCCGCCGACGGCCACGAATTCACCGGTTTCCTCTATGCCGGCGTCATGCTGACCGACTCAGGCCCCAGCGTGCTGGAATTCAATGTACGCTTCGGCGATCCGGAAACCCAGCCTGTCCTGATGCGCCTGCGCTCCGATCTGGTCGACACCCTGCTCAGGACCCTGAAAGGTGATCTGCCCGAACTGACCCTCGACTGGGATGACCGCTTCGCCGTGGGAATCGTGCTGGCGGCCGGCGGCTACCCGGAAAGCTACGACAGGGGCCATCCGATCACCGGCCTGGATCGGGAAGCCGCGGGGCCAACCAAGGTCTTTCATGCCGGCACCCGGCTGGACGATCAGGGAAGGGTCGTGACCAGCGGTGGACGGGTGCTCTGCATGACGTCACTGGGCGAGACCGTGGCGTCCGCCCGACTGCGTGCCCTCGAGGGACTGAAGACGGTTCATTTCGAGGGCAGTTTCTTTCGCGACGATATCGGCCATCGGGCCATTGCTGAAACGGGTGCGGACACGCCATGAGGCCGCTCAGGCGGCTGCCAGGCCCGACCGTGTCCTCCCCTAATGCACCGACCTGCTGACCGTTTATGGATGTATCCCACTTACTCGACCAGCTCAACGATGCCCAGCGTGAGGCGGTCACGGCGGGTGATGAGCACATTCTGGTGCTGGCCGGCGCAGGGTCGGGAAAAACCCGCGTTCTGGTCCACCGGATCGCCTGGCTGATCCAGGTTCATCACGTCTCGCCCATGGGCCTGCTGGCCGTGACCTTTACCAACAAGGCCGCGGGCGAGATGCGAAACCGGGTCGGCGAGTTGCTGAAGTTGCGACCCGATGGTCTGTGGATCGGCACATTCCACGGCATCTGTCATCGTCTGCTTCGCATGCATGCCCAGGAGGTTGGACTGCCCGACACCTTCCAGATTCTGGACTCCGACGATCAGTATCGGCTCATCCGCCGCGTCATTCGCGATGCAGAAATCGACGAGGGAGAGTTTCCAGCCCGTCAGATGCAGAGCTTCATCAACCATCACAAGGAAGAAGGGCGACGGCCTGACAGCATCGAATGCTTCGATCACGCCTTCCAGGCCCAGCAGGTCGCGATCTACCGGCTCTACCAGGACTATTGCGAGCGCTCCGGCCTGATCGATTTCGCCGAGTTGCTGCTGCGTACCCTGGAGTTCCTGCGCGACAATGACGCCCGACGCGCCCATTATCAGGAACGTTTCGGGCATATCCTGATCGATGAATTCCAGGACACCAACACCCTGCAGTACGCACTGATTCGCCTGCTGGCCGGCAACCGCAATCAGCTCTTCGTGGTCGGCGATGATGATCAGTCGATCTATGGCTGGCGTGGCGCGAAGGTCGAGAACGTCTCCCACTTCGATCGGGATTTCTCTCCTCAGCTGGTCCGCCTCGAGCAGAATTACCGCTCCACCTCGACCATTCTCGAAGCGGCCAACCGGGTGATCGATCACAACAGCGAGCGCATGGGCAAGAACCTCTGGACCGAGGGAGAGAAGGGCGATCAGCTCAAGATATTTTCGGCCTTCAACGCCGAAGAGGAGGCCGAGTTCGTCATTGCCCGCATCCAGGACTGGATCGAGCAGGGAGGGCGGGCGTCGGAATCCGCCATCCTGTATCGCTCCAACGCTCAATCGCGTCTGTTCGAACAGGCGCTGCTGCGCGAGGACATCCCCTATCGGGTCTACGGGGGATTGCGCTTCTTCGAGCGGGCAGAAGTGAAGGATGCCATGGCCTACCTGCGGCTGATCCACAACCCGCACGATGACCCGGCCTTCGAGCGTGTCATCAACCTGCCCGCGCGCGGCATCGGCGAGCGCACGGTGGCGCTGATGCGAGACCAGGCCCGACAGCAGAATCATTCCCTCTTCGAGGCCGCTCGCGGGCTCTGCGACCGCGGGGGTTTCACCGCACGCGCGGGCAATGCCGTCGCATCGTTCCTGGCGCTGATCGGCGATCTGACCAATCAATTTGCCGATGCGTCTCTGGGTGAGAGCATGCAGGCGGCGATCCAGCGGGCAGAACTGGTCGCCTGGTACCAGTCACGCGAACCGGCCGACCGGGCGGAGGCACGCGAAGAGAACCTGGCCGAACTCGTTCGGGCAGCCGAGAGCTACGCCCAGCCCTTCGAGGACGAGCAGGCCGGCCTGAGCCTGACCGCTTCGTTTCTTTCCCAGGCAGCGCTCGAGGCCGGCGAGCACCAGGGTGAGCGCTGGCAGGATTGCGTTCAGCTGATGACGCTTCACTCGGCCAAAGGCCTGGAGTTTCCTCTGGTCTTCATGGCCGGCATGGAAGAGGGTCTGTTTCCGCACCAGAAGTCGGTCGAGGAACCGGGCCGGCTGGCCGAAGAACGCCGCCTGGCCTATGTCGGCATGACCCGTGCCATGCGCCAGCTTTATCTGACCCACGCCGAGTCGCGAATGATCCATGGGCAGACCAATTTCTCGCGGCCGTCGCGTTTTCTGGCCGAAATTCCGCGCGATCTGGTCGAGGAGCTGCGACCCGGCGGAACACGGGTAGCACCGGCCCAGGCCTCATCCAGACCCCCGCAGGATGCCGGCGGCCTGGCCCTGGGGACACAGGTCCGCCACCCTCGGTTCGGTCTCGGCACCGTTGTGACGATCGAAGGCCAGGGCGCCAATGCGCGTGTTCAGATCAATTTCGAAAGCGCGGGTTCCAAGTGGCTTGTGCTGGGTTACGCGACGCTGGAGCCGGTGGCATGACGCCATTTTTCTGGCGCAGCCTCGGCCTGGCCGGGCTGCGACTCGAGCAGGGCGATACACCGGTGCTGGCCCTGCACGGATGGCTCGACAACGCCCAGAGCTTCGCGCCGCTGGCCCCTTTCCTCGGCGCCATCGATCTGGTTGCCCTCGATCTACCCGGACACGGCCGTTCGGCACACCGGCCAGCAGGGGTTCGCTATCATTTCGATGACAACCTGTTCGATGTTCTGAAAGCGGCCGATCGATTGGGCTGGGAGCGCTTCCATCTGCTCGGCCATTCGATGGGCGGTGCGATCGGTACCCTGATCGCTGCCGCCTGCCCCAACCGAGTGATCTCGATGGTGAATATCGAAGGGCTCGGCCCCATTTCCGCCCCGTCCGACCAATCCGCGAACGGCTGGCAGAAGGCCATCCGTGGCAGCCACGAACGCGCGCGACGACAGCATCCGGATCGGCACGCCGCAGTCGCCGCGCGGGCCCGTCACAGTGATCTGGATGTGCCATCGGCGGCCCTTCTAGCCGAGCGCGGCCTGACCCCGGTCGGCGACGGCCTCATCTGGGGTCACGACATTCGCCTGACCTGGCCATCGACCCAGCGCTACACTGAAAGTCAGGTCCTGGACATCATCGCCAGTATCCGATGCCCGGTGCTGAACGTCTATTCCGACCCACCCAGCGGGTTGATCGCCTCAAGGGTCCTCGAGAGGCGCCTGGCGGCCCTGCGCCGGCGACAGCAGTTCGCCTGCTCGGGCGGTCATCATCTGCACATGCGCCACCCAGAAGCGATCGGCGCGAGAATTCAGGAGTTCTTGCATGAACACGCAGTTCCAGCCCAAATCGATACCGAATGAACAACGTCTCATCTTCGCTCTGGATGTGCCCGATGCCGAACAAGCTCGCGGGCTGATCAAGGAGCTCGGTCCCAGCGTTCAGTTCTACAAGCTGGGATTGGAGCTGTTTCTGAGCGGTGCCTACTTCGAGCTGGCGGCGGAACTGAAGGAGGCCGGCAAGCGGATCTTTGCCGATCTGAAACTGTTCGATATTCCACCTACCGTAGGCCGGGCCGTCGCCCAGCTGGCTCGACACGAGGTCGATTTTCTGACCGTCCACGGCAATGACAGCATGCTGGAAGCCGCCGTGGCAGCGCGCGGTGATATCGGCATTCTCGCGGTCACGGCCCTGACCAGCCTGGATCGCGGTGATCTCGATGATCTCGGCTTCGATTGCGATATCGAGGCGCTGGTGCTTTCAAGGGCACGGCGGGCGCTCGAACTGGGCTGTACAGGGGTGATCTCTTCCGGTCTCGAAGCGGCTGCCCTGCGGCAGTCGGTTGCTCATGCGCTGACCGTGGTCTGTCCCGGCATCCGACCGGTCGATAATCGGGAGGGGACACGCGATGAGCAGAAACGAACCCTGTCAGCGGCGCAGGCGTTCAATGCTGGCGCCGACTACATCGTCGTTGGCAGACCGATCCGTGATGCCGAACATCCGCGCGCGTCGGCCGAAAAGATTCAAGAAGATATATCTATTTATTTCAGCAGCTTATAGCGACTTCGAAGAATACTTGATAAGTTTACCCGTTCGCGGTAACCTAAGCCCCGAGGATGACACGCGGATGTATCCTTCGAGCTCTACAACAACCAAGCATGACACCTGAAAAGGTGAACACTTCAACCGGGCCAACGGCGGTATCGTCGGGCCCGGTTTTTTCTTGCCTCAGCCGGAAGCCCTGTCCGGTCTGATCGATTCTTTCGACCAATCCTTTCGGCGATGGCCCGCGGCAACATTGCTGGGTCAATCGACGAACGAACGGGCGAGACGTTCATCGACGAACACTGGTCGGTCAGGGGCTCAATGCTAAACTTGCGGTCTTCTCTTCGACCCGACCCCGCTACCGACGTGTCTTCGGCCTCTTCAATATCCCTGATTCGGCGCGCCCAGCTTCTTTGGCTCGGGCTGCTGCGGCGTGTGCTTCACTGGTGGGTTCGCAGCAATATCCTGCCGGAGAATCTGGACGACCTGGGCATCGACCCGGAACGCCCGGTCTTCTATGTCCTCGATACCTATGCGTTGAGTTCCCTGCTGATCGTGGACCAGGTCTGCAAGGACCTGGAATGGCCCGGTCCTTTCCAGCCGCTCAGAGTGCAGGGCATCGATCTGCCGAGGTCATTCGGAGCCAATCGACGTTATCGCGGCCTGTTCATTCGCCGGCCCGAGAAACGCCGCCATTCGGCGATGCTTCGTCGGCTGATCCAGCAGAGCGCTGCCAGCGGTCGGCCCGATTGCCAGATCGTCCCCGTCATCGTTCTGATCGGTCGGGCTCCGCACAACGAGGACAGCCTGTTCAAGGTGCTTTTTTCGGAGAACTGGGACATTGGCAGTCGGCTCCGACGCCTGTTCAGCACGATCGTCAACGGACGCGCAACGATGGTCCAGCTGGGCAAGCCGATCGATATGGCAGCACTGCTGAACGAAACCGAGCATGGCGAGCAGGCCCTGAGGCGGGCCAGCCGCATTCTTCGCGTTCAATTCAAACGAATCCGGACCTCGGCGATCGGACCGGATCGTTCCCATCGGCGCACCCTGGTCGAAAAGGTCGTCAAGAGCGACAGCGTCCAGCATGCGGTTGCTGCCAAGGCCAGGCGCGACTCGGTCGCCCTCGACCAGGCCGAGGAGCAGGCTCGCGACTACGCCCGGGAGATCGCTGCCGATTATTCCTATACCTTCATCCGCATCGCCGATATGATGCTGAACTGGTTCTGGAATCGAATCTATCGGGGTGTGCGGGTCAATCACTTCAGTCGATTCCGTGATGCCGCCGATGGCCATGAAGTCGTCTATGTTCCCTGCCACCGCAGCCATATCGACTACCTGCTGCTGTCATGGATTCTTTATCACAGGGGCTTCGTGCCACCGCATATCGCGGCCGGCCTGAATCTGAACATGCCGTTGGTCGGGCCGCTTCTGCGCCGGGGAGGTGCCTTTTTCCTGCGCCGGTCCTTCCGCTCGCAGCCTCTCTACGCGGCGGTCTTCAATCAGTATGTGTCGATGATTCTTTCGCGCGGTGTCGCACTGGAATATTTCATCGAAGGCACCCGGTCGCGCACCGGCCGCCTTCTGCCACCCCGCGCCGGTATGCTTTCGATCACGGTCCGGGCCTTTCTGCATGAACGCAATAGACCCGTGCTGTTCCAGCCGGTCTACATCGGCTACGAGCGCCTTGCAGAGGGTAATTCCTACATTCATGAGTTATCGGGTCATCAGAAGAAACCTGAATCCCTCTCTGATTTCAGGAATCTGATCAACATCCTGCGCAAGAACTACGGCGAGGTCGTGGTCAGCTTCGGCGAACCCGTGCGGCTTGATGAATTGCTCAGTCACCATCATGCAAACTGGCGGGAGGACCTGCTGAAGGCCGACAGCAAGCCGGCCTGGTTGCCGGGCATGGTCAATGATCTGGCCGACCGGATCATGGTCAATATCAATCAGGCCGCGCATGTCAATCCGATCAACCTGCTGGCAACCGCACTGCTCGCCAGTCGCAAGCACGCGCTTGATGAAGACGATCTGGAACGGGTCATCGAGCTGCTCATCGAAATCGTTCAGGCAACCGCCTCCAGTGACCGGGTTCAGGTCACCGAACTCACGCCCGGACAGATCATCGAGTACGGCCTGGAGCTTGGCGTCATCGAGCGCCATGAGCATCGACTCGGCAGCATTATCCGCACCGATGCAAAAAACGCGGTTCTGCTGACCTACTTCCGCAACAACATGGCGCATCTGCTGGCGATGACGGCCTGGATTGCCTCGTGTTTCCTCAACTTCCGAAGTGTTCGCAGGAAACGAATCAACAATCTGACGCGGACCGTCTACCCGTACATCAAGCGGGAGCTGTTTCTGCCATGGGATAGCGAGGAGCTGGAGCCGGTCATCGAGTCCTGCCTCGAGGCCCTGATCAAGCTGGACCTGCTCAAGCCCAGCGGCGAGTCTCTGCAGCGGGCATCAGGCGGCAGTGACCAGGCCTACTATCTGCGGCTGCTCGGCACATCGCTGATGCAGACCTTCGAGCGCTATTTCATTACCGTGTCGGTGCTGGCCAAGAACGGTTCCGGAAGGCTGACCCGGCCACAGCTTGAGAAGCTCTGCATTCTGTGTGCTCAGAGAATCTCTCTGCTGCATGAGTTCGAAGCCCCTGAGTTCTCAGATCGGACACTGTTCAAGCAATTCATCGACTCATTGTCGGAGGCCGGCCTGCTCGGGAAGGATGCCGAGGGCCGTCTGACCTATTCGCGGGTGATCGAACAGCTGGCGCGCGACGCCAAGCTCATCCTGAGCAAGGAAATCCGTCATACCATCATTCAGATCGCGCCAGAGGCCCTGGAGATCGAGGACGATTGATTTCCACCTGCCTCAGGCATCCAGATCCGGGATCAGGCGTGACTCGAACCAGGCCATCTGATCCTTCAGTTTCAGTTTGCGTTTCTTGAGCCGTCGCAGTTTGAGCTGGTCCGTGGCCGGATTGCCTGCCATCTGGAAGATCGCATCATCCAGGTCCCTGTGCTCCTCCTGCAGCTGCCTGATGCGGTCCCGGATTTCATTCTCGTCCATGGTCAAGATTACAATGGCAATATCCTGCATGCGACATTACAACAGATCCAGCAAAAGAGCGACGCCATGTCCGAGGCCAGCCTGATCCCCATCCGAACGGTCACCGCGACCACAACGGACCCGCGGAAGAAGAAGTATCACAGCGACAAGCTGCACAAACGCCTGCGTCGACAGGTCGGCAAGGCGGTCATCGACTACGACATGATCCAGGCTGGGGATCGCATCATGGTCTGCCTGTCGGGAGGCAAGGATTCCTATGCAATGCTGGATCTGTTGATCAGCCTGCAGAGAACGGCGCCAGTGGAATTCAAGCTGGTCGCTGTCAATCTCGATCAGAAACAGCCCGGCTTTCCGGCGTTCGTGTTGCCGGACTACCTCGATCGTCTCGGTATCGAGTGGCATGTCATCGAAAAAGACACCTACTCCGTGGTCCAGCGGCTCATTCCGGAAGGGCGAACCACCTGTGGCCTGTGCTCACGCCTCCGCCGCGGGACGCTCTATGAGTTCGCAGCGCAGCACGGCATGACCAAGATCGCACTCGGACATCATCTGAACGATATCGTCGAAACCTTTTTTCTCAATCTGTTCTTTGGCGCCAACCTGAGCGCCATGCCGCCCAAGCTCAAGAGCGATTGTGGTCGCCACATCGTCATCAGACCTTTGAGTTACTGCCTTGAACGGGATCTGCAGCGCTTTGCCGACGATCGGGCCTATCCGATCATTCCCTGCAATCTCTGCGGCAGCCAGCCCAATCTTCAACGCCAGAACATCAAGCAGATGCTACACGACTGGGAGCGGGCGCAGCCGGGGCGAACAATGAATATCTTCCGGGCATTGTCCCGAGTCAGCCCCTCCCAATTGTGCGATCGACAATTATTCGATTTCACCGGCCTTGCCGCCGAGCCACTGAGGGACCATGACTAGCGACACTGGTCAGAGCGCACCTAATCAGCGAAACTCACAAATATGGGAACCCTTTTCAGGAGCATGAAATGAACAGATTCAAATTCATACCGGCCCTGATGATTGCCGCGTGCCTGGTCGCCCTGACCGGCTGCAACATCAATTCTTCAGTCGAGATCGCCGATGGCGCAAGTCACGAGGGGGATGCCAGCACAATCAATGGTGCGGTCGAAATCGGTGATGAGGCGATCGTCAAGGGCGATGTCGGAAACGTCAACGGGTCGATCAGAATCGGCAGCAATTCAACGGTCAATGAGGTCGGTAACGTCAATGGCTCGATCCGTATCGGCGATGGTTCTTCGACACGCTCGCTTGAAACGGTCAATGGAAGTATCGCCTTGGGCGACGAGGTGACCGTGGAGGGGGATGTCGGATCGGTCAACGGAAGCGTCAACGGCGGACTGTCGGTTCAGATCGGCGGTGAAGTGGCGACAGTCAATGGCACGGTGACGCTCAATACCGGCACTAGCGTAGCCGAAGCTATTCGCACCACGAACGGCAGCATTCGTCTGACCGGCACCCGTGCGGCCAGCCTGGAGACTCGAAACGGAACGATCGACCTGCGCGAAGGCACCCGGATCGATGGTCAGATCACGATCAAGGAAGCCCGAGACAGCCGTCGTCGGCCCGAGATCTTCATCGGCCCAAACGTCGAGGTTGCAGGACCCCTTGTCTTCGAACAGGACGTCGACCTCTACATCCATGAGACCGCCCAGGTCGGGGAGATCCAGGGCGCTGAAGCGATGCCGTATCCTGATCGGGACGGCAGCTGATCATCTGCCCGCGCAGGAGCGAGCGCGGACCTGAACATTCCATGTAGCGGGGAGTCAGATGCCTGTTCTTCGGCATCTCCCCGATTTACTGATAGCGAACACCGTTGAATTCGATCCAGCCCCCCCCGCCGGGGTTGCTGGCATCGGCATGGGTAAGAATCAGCTCTCCCCCGCCGCCGTGAAACTCATAGCGTCCCTGAAAGGCGATAATGTCGTCGCTGTCAGCGGGAACCGGACCCCGGTCTCCGACCTGATGACGAACAACCAATGAGAGTTCACCATTGACCCGAATGAGAAAACGCTGATTGTTGGTTGATGATCCCAAGGGCCGCACAACAGTGCCGTGCCCGCTGACCCAGACCCCCGTTGTTCCATCGGCAAAGGCAGACAGTAATCGATCATTGTTCGGCAGGGTTTCCTCGCCTCCACAACCGACGATCATGATCACCATAAAAACCAGGACTATTGCTACCCCAAGCTTTTTCATTGTGAGTTCCTCCTTATCTTCTCAGAA
This sequence comes from uncultured Wenzhouxiangella sp., assembly GCA_964439915.1. Taxonomy (GTDB): domain Bacteria; phylum Pseudomonadota; class Gammaproteobacteria; order Xanthomonadales; family Wenzhouxiangellaceae; genus Wenzhouxiangella. The sequence continues at coordinate 33,936 of CAYTQT010000023.1, forward strand.
TAGCAGATCGTTGAATTGGTTCCATTGACCCGGTGTCGAATTGCTCCGGAGGTCACCATCGACGTAGGATAGTCAGGCCGGGTGCTGATCGGAATGGCCCTAGAAGCCTGCTTTCTGGCCGCATTTGAAGGTCAGAACGCAAATCTCTCGACGAGCTCCGGCACGGCCAGCCAATGCTCGGCCCGCTGCTGGAGCGGAGTCCAGGATTGACAGCGTGTGGTGCCTACATGGCTAAACCAAGGTCTCTCAAACAACCAAGGGGGCGACATTCGAGGACACTCAGGTGTCTTAAGCCAGTGATCAACAGCCAGATTCAATGGAGCCTGTAATGACCATTTACACAAGGTATCTCGGCAAGGACGGCAACGGTTTTTGCGGCTGGATGCAAGCAAGATACGGAAAGTCACCGGTGCGGAGCTCGTTGCGGCTCTATGGATCAGTGGGGCGCCTTTGCTTTTGCCTTCTTTGGCTCCTGGCATGTAACGGCGCATCCGCCCTGCCGGAGGCACGCAGCTTCTGGATGGGTTTTACGCCGTTTCCCCACGATACGACGGAGGAAGCCCTCGACTACACCCGAGATCGACTGCGTCTGGATGCTGATCTGATCGCGCATCATTTGGACGAGGGGGTTCCCTGGGTCGAGGCCCGCGAGGCCGAGCCGGTCAGCGGGGAGCTGGCCAGTGAGTGGAGTTACCGCAAGGCCCTTTCTGCCGACCGCACGACGCTCGTGTCGATCACGCCGATCGATATCTCACGCTCTCGGATGGCACCCTATTTCAGCCCGGAGGGTGTCGTGCCTCTCCCTGAGCCCTGGTCGGATCATGCCTTCGACCACCCGGACGTCAAAATTGCCTATCTCAACTACGCGCGCAACGTTATCGAATACTTCGAACCCGACTACCTGGTCATCGGGATCGAAGTCAATGGACTGCTGAAAAACGCACCGGGAAAATGGTCTGCCTACCTCAGCCTTCACCGATACGTTTACACGGTCCTTAAAACGGAGTTTCCGCGGCTCCCCATCATGGTATCGGTGATCGGGATCGATCTGCTCGAAGGGGCGAGCGATGTCGATCATCAGGCGCAGATTCAGGGCCTGGACGAGATCCTGCTCTACAGCGACTTCTTTGCTCTGTCACTGTATCCGTTCATATCCAGTTTCGTCACGGACACGATCCCCGATGATCTTTTCCATCGCCTTCGTGCACTGAGCGACAAACCCATGGCAGTTGCCGAGACCGGCTACCCGGCCGAACCCTTCACGATCACCTTTCCCGACGGGCCGGTGACCTTCGAAGGCACCCCGGCCAAACAGGACCAGTACATGCGCTTGCTGTTCGATTCCGCCCAGTCCATGGCGTTTCGGTTCGTCGTGAATTTCGTCCTGCGTGACTACGATGCCATCTGGGAACAGTTGGGAGGTGACGAGACGCTCGCGATCTGGCGCGACACCGGAATCTACGATGAGGACGGAGTGCTTCGGCCGGCCGGACAGCGCTGGATGAACTGGCTTGACTTGCCATCACGAGTGGCAGCATGGCCCGGTCTGGGAGGGTCCATCACCGGCAGCTGGTTCAACCCGGAGCGCGGCGGCGAGGGTTTTGTGTTCGACCTCTTCCAGCGCGAAGGTGCCGATACATTGGGTCTGGTGGTGTATTTCTATACCTATGATCAGGGCGGCCAGCCTCTCTATCTGGTAGGCTCGGCCGAAAACCTGTCCCCCGGCCGCCAGACTCCGATGACCGTCGAAGTCAGTCGGACGCGCGGCTCAGGGTTTGGCCCTGGATTCGTGGCAGAGGAGGTAGAGGTCATTCCCTGGGGTGAGTTGACGATCGAGTTCTTCGACTGTGAGACGGGCCGGGTCAGTTGGGCAGCGAACGATCCGGCCTACGGAGAGGGCAACACGACGATCACTCGCCTGGTCCCTCCGGGGCCGGGTTTGAGCTGTTTCTGATCAGGTGCTTGTTCAGTTCAGGCGGGCTCGGTCAAGCGGTTTCTGGACAGACACCGGCATTGGTCTGCAGGAGCAGGCATGGAGATTCTGCGCTCAGCGCTCCGACTGAAGCCCGACAGCGCTGTCGGCGGTAAAAGGAAGAAGCTCGAAGTCGATCAGCGCGACAGGTTCTTGCGCAGCCTTTCAAGAGCAGCAAGCTGGGCAACGGCCTGGGCCAGCTGGGCCTGGGCCTGCGCGACCTCCATACCTGCCGTCCGGTCCTTGATGGCTCGCTCGGCCTCTTCCTTGGCCTTGAGCGCGGCGGCTTCATCCAGATCGCTGGCACGAGCAGCAGTATCGGAGAGCACCGTGACGACATGAGGTTGGACCTCGAGCAGGCCGCCGGAGACGTAATAGAACTCTTCTTCGCCGTTGGGCAGCTTGACGCGAACCTGGCCAGGTCGAATACGCGTCAGCAGGGGAGCGTGACGCGGAGCAATACCCAGCTCGCCCTCCTCGCCACTGACCACGACCATCGCGGCCTCGCCGGAAAAGATTTCAGCTTCGGCGCTGACGATGTCGCAATGAATAGTCGATGCCATCTTCTCTAACTCCTTAAAACCCTGGACGACGAATCAGGCGTTGGCGGCGTGATGCGTGGTCTCTGGCAAGGCTTGAACAAGGGTCGAGCGCGCAGCGTACAGCAGTACGGAGCACTCGACCCGCCGTGAAAACGCAGCCAGAAGCCGCGCAGCACGTCGTCAAGCGGCTTGTTTCTCGAGCATTTTCTCACCCTTCTCAACCGCCTGGTCGATGGTGCCGACCATATAGAAGGCCTGCTCCGGCAGGTGATCGTAATCGCCATCCACGATGCCCTTGAAGCCTCGGATGGTTTCCTTGAGGCTGACATAGACACCGGGTGAACCGGTAAAGACTTCGGCAACGAAGAACGGCTGGGAGAAGAACCGCTCCACTTTACGAGCACGTGCCACGGTCTGCTTGTCTTCTTCGCTGAGCTCGTCCATCCCGAGGATCGCGATGATGTCCTTGAGTTCCTTGTAGCGCTGCAGCGTGCCCTGGACCTTGCGCGCCACATCGTAGTGTTCCTGACCGACGACCAGTGGATCGAGCTGGCGGGACGTGGAGTCGAGCGGGTCGACGGCCGGGTAGATGCCGAGCTCGGCGATGCCGCGCGACAGGACGACGGTCGCGTCAAGGTGAGCGAAGGTCGTTGCCGGCGAGGGGTCGGTCAGGTCATCGGCCGGCACGTAGACGGCCTGGATGGACGTGATCGATCCGGTCTTGGTCGAGGTGATGCGCTCCTGCAGCACACCCATTTCCTCTGCCAGGGTCGGCTGATAACCCACCGCCGATGGCATACGACCGAGCAGTGCCGAGACTTCGGTTCCGGCCAGGGTGTAGCGATAGATGTTGTCGATGAACATAAGTACATCGCGGCCTTCGTCGCGGAAGTACTCCGCCATGGTAAGACCGGTCAGGGCGACGCGCAGACGGTTACCCGGCGGCTCGTTCATCTGACCATAGACCAGAGCGACCTTGTCGAGGACGTTGGAATCCTTCATTTCGTGATAGAAATCGTTGCCCTCACGGGTTCGCTCACCGACACCGGCAAAGACCGAGTAACCGGAGTGCTCGATGGCGATATTGCGGATCAGCTCCATCATGTTCACGGTCTTGCCGACACCGGCACCCCCGAACAGACCGACCTTGCCGCCCTTGGCAAACGGGCAGATCAGATCAATGACCTTGATACCGGTTTCGAGCAGCTCGTTGCTGGCCGCCTGGTCTTCGAAGGCCGGCGGCTGACGGTGGATCGACCAGTGCGTTTCCGAGCCGACGTCGCCGGCATCGTCGATCGGCCTTCCAAGGACATCCATGACCCGGCCCAGGGTCTTCTGACCGACCGGAACCTGGATGGCTGCACCGGTATCGGTCACCTTGCGGTCGCGCTTGAGTCCGTCGGTTGAACCCAGTGCAATGGTCCGGACGACGCCGTCACCAAGCTGCTGCTGGACTTCCAGCGTGATGTCGGTGTCATCGACAGTCAGGGCGTTGTAGACGAGAGGGACCTCACCTCGCGGAAACTCCACGTCGACGACGGCACCGATGATTTGAACGATATTTCCGGAACTCATTGCGCTATTCCTCAGTTTTGGTTCGGCCTCGAGCGATCTTCGTCTTCAAGAGCCAGGTGTATCGATTCGTTGATTCTCTTAGCGACAAGTGCCGGCCGATACTGCCAGACCGGGCGCTCCTCGCGGTTGTTCTGATCGTCAGACCGCTGCAGCCCCGCCGACGATCTCTGAAATCTCCTGGGTGATCGCTGCCTGTCGCGCCTTGTTGTAGACCAGTTTCAGGTCATCGATCAGGTTCGATGCGTTGTCGGATGCACTCTTCATCGCGACCATCCGAGCCGCGTGCTCGCTGGCCAGATTCTCCAGCGTCGCCTGGTAGACCAGCGATTCGACATACCGGGTCAGGACATCGTCGAGCAGGCTTTCGGCATCCGGCTCGTAGAGATAATCCCAGAGCTCGAGCATCGGCTCGTCTTTGGTCGGCGGCAAGGGAAGCAGCTGATCAAAAGTCGACTTCTGCACCATAGTATTAACGAAATGGTTGTAGCAGACGTAGAGCCGATCCAGTCGTTCCTGGCGGTAGTCATCGAGTACCACCTTGATCGAACCGATCAGGTCCTCCAGCCGCGGCTTCTCTCCCAGGTCCTGGGCAGCCGCCGAGATATCGACCTTCAGACGGCGGAAGAACTGACCCGCCTTCTTGCCGATAATGACCGTGGTGACTTCCACGCCCTCATCCTGCCACTGCTTGAACTCACCCAGCAGCTTGCGGAACATGTTGTTGTTCAGGCCCCCGCAGAGCCCCCGGTCGGTCGCCACGATCACGTAGCCGACCCGCTTGACCTGCTCACGTTCGATCGTGAAGGGGTGGCGATATTCGGGGTTGGCGTGCGCCAGGTGACCGATGACCTGCTTCATCATCCGAGCGTAGGGGCGCGAGGCCTGCATCAGATCCTGCGCCTTGCGGATCTTGCTGGCCGAGACCATCTCGAGCGCGCGCGTGACCTTGCGCGTGTTCTGGACACTCTTGATCTTGCCAACGATTTCCTTTGATCCACTCATGCCTTACTCGCTTTGCTCTTGAATCCGTATTTCAACCATGATCTGGTGTTCGGGTGTCATTCAAGCTACCAGCTGCCGGTCGCCTTGAAGTCATCCAGAGCCGCTTTCAGCTTGGCCGCCAGTTCATCGTTCCAGTCGCCGTTCTGGTTGATGTCGTCAAGCAGTTCAACGTGGCTGTTGTTCATGAAATCATGCAGGGCGCGCTCGAAATCGACGACCTTGTTCAGGGGAAGATCGTCAAGATAGCCTTCGTTACCGGCAAACAGGCTGACCGCCATTTCAGCAATCGACAGCGGAGAGTACTGCGGCTGCTTCATCAGTTCGGTCACGCGCTGACCGCGCTCGAGCTGCTTGCGGGTTGCCTCGTCAAGGTCGGAGGCGAACTGGGAGAAGGCCGCCAGCTCACGATACTGGGCCAGGGCCAGTCGAACGCCACCACCCAGCTTCTTGATGATCTTGGTCTGGGCCGCACCACCGACGCGCGAGACCGACAGACCGGCGTTGATCGCCGGGCGGATCCCCGCATTGAACAGATCGGTTTCGAGGAAGATCTGACCATCGGTGATCGAGATCACATTGGTCGGGACGAACGCCGATACGTCACCGGCCTGGGTTTCAATGATCGGCAGCGCGGTCAGAGATCCGGTCTTGCCCTTGACCTCACCGTTCGTCTTCTCTTCGACAAAGTCGGCATTGACGCGCGCAGCGCGCTCGAGCAGACGCGAGTGGAGATAGAAGACATCACCCGGATAGGCTTCTCGACCAGGGGGACGACGCAGCAGCAGGGAGACCTGGCGATAGGCGACGGCCTGCTTGGACAGATCGTCATAGACGATCAGCGCATCCTCGCCTCGATCCCGGAAGTACTCTCCCATCGAGCAGCCGGCGTAGGGTGCGATGTACTGCAGGGCAGCAGACTCTGCCGCGTTGGCAGCCACCACGATGGTGTGCGCCATGGCGCCGTGCTGCTCGAGCTTGGCAACGACATTGGCGACCGACGAGGCCTTCTGACCGACGGCGACGTAAATGCACTTGATGCCCTTGCCCTTCTGGTTGATGATCGCATCGATCGCCACCGCGGTCTTGCCGGTCTGGCGATCGCCGATGATCAGTTCACGCTGGCCGCGACCGATCGGCACCATGGCATCGATCGACTTCAGGCCGGTCTGAACCGGCTGATCAACACTCTGGCGGGTAATGACGCCGGGGGCGATCTTTTCGATCGGCTCGTTGCGGGCGGCCTCGATCGGACCATTGCCGTCGATCGGATTGCCGAGTGCATCGACGACGCGACCCAGCAGACCCTCACCCACCGGCACTTCGAGGATGCGGCCGGTACAGCGCACCGTATCGCCTTCCTTGATGTGCTGATAATCACCCATGACAACGGCGCCCACGGAATCACGCTCGAGGTTGAGCGCCAGGCCGTAGGTCTCGCCCGGGAATTCGATCATCTCGCCCTGCATGACGTCGGCCAGACCGTGCAGACGGCAGATGCCGTCGGACACGCTGACCACCGTACCTTCGGTGC
>CAYTQT010000024.1:0-2558 GCA_964439915.1 uncultured Wenzhouxiangella sp.
TCGGCGACATCGTCGAACTGATCAACGGCATTTCCGAGCAGACCAACGTGCTCGCCCTGAACGCGGCGATTCAGGCCGCCTCCGCCGGCGGCGCCGGTCGTGGTTTCGCGGTCGTCGCCGACGAAGTCCAGCGACTGGCCGAACGCGCCACCAACGCGACGCGGCGAATCGAAGCGCTGGTCCAGACCATTCAGGCCGACACCGCCGAAGCCGTGAACTCCATGGAACAGACCACCACGCAGGTGGTCTCCGGTGCCCGACTGGCCGAGGATGCCGGTGAGGCGCTCGAGTCGATCGAAACCGTATCCAACGATCTCGCCGGGCTGATTCAGAACATCTCTCGTCAGGCCCAGGACGAGTCGCAGAACGCAACCAAGATCGCACAGCTGATGAACAGCATTCGCGACATTTCGGTTCAGACGACCGAGGGTACCGGCGAAACTGCCAAATCGGTGGCCAACCTGGCTGAACTCGTCCGTGATCTTCGTGATTCGGTATCTGACTTCACCCTCCCGGAAGACAACAACTGAGACACGGTGGATTCGCATCATCCGAAACACGGGTTCAAGAATTCCGACAGAGAGGTCAGTGACGCATGCGTGGCTTTCATAACGACCAGCGCGCCGGGCTGTTGACATGAGCAGCACCCACATCAGTAACCAATCGCTGCAGTGGACTCGTCCGCTGCTCGATGAATTGTTCGAGGATGTTCGGCAAGGGATCGAGCGCTTTGGTGACGAGGAGCAGGAGCGCCAGGAGCACGACCTGGATGAAGCCATCACGGCCTGCGAAAAGGTGGCCGGATCCCTGGCTGTCATGGAGTTCAACAGTGGCCAACTGATTGCCGAAGCCATGGGCATGGCGCTGGAAGCGCTGAAGAGCGGGGACGCCAGGGACGAGGGAGAAACCATCGCCCGGGTTCTGGAAGCCACGGCCATCCTGCCCGATTATCTGGACTACCTGGAAAGTGCCCGGACCGATTCGCCCGTTGTGGTCCTCCCGACCATCAATGACCTGCGCACTTCTGCCAACCAACCGGCGCTGGATGAAGCCACCTTCTTTCGCCCGGATGTCGACCAGGCCACGCTGCCGGAAACAAGAAACGAGGCCGAGCCGGCCGAGCTGCGGCGTGACTATCAACATGCCCTGCGCGGTTTTCTCGTCAACCATCAGGATGCCGAGGCGATCAACACTCTGGCCGAGGTGGCGCTCAAGATCCGCGACTCGGGCCATGCACCTGCAGCCCTGCGTCGGGTCGGTTGGGCGGCCGCCGCCCTGTGCGAGGCACTCAGCGAACAGCACGTCGCGGGTGGCCCGAATATCACCCGACTGTTCGCTCGTACCGATGTCACCCTGAAAGCCTTTGCCGATCAGTCTGACGATAACGCGCTGGAAGAAAAAGCCGACGATCTGTGCCGGAGCCTGCTGTTCCAGATCGCCCTGTCACAGGCCGATACACCTCTGGCAGCGGAGGTCTTTGAGGCCTTTCAGCTGGCCGATCATGTCCCCGATCAGCTCGCACGAGCCAAGGTCTTTCTCGCCGGACGCAACCGGGCCTTGTTCGCCGCCGTCACCAAGGCCGCCCGGGAAGATCTGGCCAAGATCAAGGAAGCCCTGGGCGCACAGCTCGAGCAGGACAGCGACCCGGAGATACTGAATCAGCAGACTGCGCTGCTGGAGTCGGTCGGTGAAAGCCTCGCAATGCTGGGCCTCGACCACTTGGCATCACGCGTTCAGGGCCAGGCCAGCAAGCTGTCTGATCTGGCCGGCACCCCCGACGACCCCGCTCTGCTGCTGGTGGCGCGTGAGCTTCTGGTCGTGGAATCACAGCTGGAAGAAAGTTTCGGGCTGGCCGCCGATATCGGCCAGGAAGATGACATCAACGAGGCCGATGCCACGCTGCTGCCGCCATCGGAAAAGCGGCGTGTAGTCAAGCAGTTGGTCAAGGAAGCGCTCGAGGACCTTGCCCACGCCAAGCATCTACTCGACGCGATCAACAGGAACAAGGCCGATGACGGGGCAATCGATGAAGCCGTCACCATTCTCGGCCGCATCGCCGGTGCCCTGCAGATGGCCAATCTGGCAGAGGCAGCACAGATGCTCGACGCAGCCTCCAGGGTTGCCGTCGATCATCTTTCGCCGGATCGTGAACAACGCGATGGCGTGGCGCTGGAAGCGCTGGCTGAAACACTCACGACCACCGAGTTCTATCTCGAGAGCCTGACCCTGCAGGACGAGCGCGGCCAGCGCTACCTCAACTCGGCCCGTCAGCACCTGACCGCGCTCGGATACCTGGAGTCAGCAGACGACGGAGACACCGACCTGGATGCTCAGGCGCCGGAGGATCAGGACGAGGCTCCGATCGACACAGCGCCCGACGAGCTCGACCTGATCGACGCCGATGATCAGCCTGATCAGGACGAGCCCGAGGAACTTCCGATCGAGGCAGACGCCGTGTCCGCCGACCAGGAAGACGATGAAATCCTGGAGATCGACGATGAGATCCTCGATCTAGACGATGATGACCTGAGCGTGGAGCTTGGCGAGGACCTCGAGGC